>CAUTXW010000041.1:0-22600 GCA_963542655.1 uncultured Treponema sp.
ACAATGAAAAAGATTGTACATTATATCAACCAATTCTTTGCCGGAAAGGGCGGAGAAGATATGGCCGATTACAAAATCGAAGTAATCGACGGAAATGCAGGCCCCGGTATGGGTATCCAAGCAGCGCTTGGCGATGCAGGTAAAATTGTTAAGACGATTATCTGCGGTGATAATTATTTTAACGATCATACCGATGACTGCACGGCATTTATTAAAGATGTTCTTAAGAAAGAGGCAGCTGACTTGCTGATTGCCGGGCCCGGTTTTAATGCCGGCCGCTACGGTATGGCATGCGGCGGCGCTGCAAAAGCAGCAGCAGAGCTCGGTATCCCGGCAATCTCCGGTTTGTACGAAGAAAATCCCGGATACGATGTATTCAAGGCCTTTATGTACACAGTAAAAACCAAGAACTCCGCCGCTGATATGCGTCATGCAGTTCCCGCAATCGCAGCCGTTACCAAAAAGGTTCTCAACGGAGAAGCAATCGACCTTGCCGCTGATGGTTTACTGCCGCGCGGCATCCGCCAGAACTACTTTGCAGAGGAACGCGGTGCAAAGCGCGCTGTTGATATGCTTGTACAAAAGCTCAAGGGCGAATCCTTCGTTACCGAGTATCCGATGCCGATATTCGACCGCGTACCTCCTCATGCGCCGATCGCCGATATTTCCAAAGCGGTTATCGCCTTGGTTACCTCAGGCGGTGTTGTACCCAAGGGAAATCCCGATCATATCGAAGCCTCATCCGCTTCTCACTATGGTGAATATTCTATTGCGGGACTTGCAGAGCTGACCTCCGACAACAGCGAAACAGCACACGGCGGCTACGATCCGACCTACTGTAACGCGAACCCCAACCGCGTATTACCGGTCGATGTACTGCGCGATATGGAGCGTGAACATAAAATCGGAAAACTGCACGAACTGTACTACACGACTGTCGGTAATGGAACCAGCGTTGCCAATGCGAAACGCTTTGCTTCCGAAATCGCCGGTAAACTTGTCAACGCCGGAGTACAGGCGGTAATTCTTACCTCCACGTGAGGCACCTGTACTCGTTGCGGTGCAACGATGGTTAAAGAAATTGAAAAAGTTTTACCGGTTGTGCATATTGCAACCGTAGTCCCGATTTCAAAAACAGTAGGAGCGAATAGAATTGTACCGGCGGTAGCAATTCCTCACCCGCTCGGAAACCCGACAATGAACGCAAAGGACGAAAAAGAATTACGCCGTGCGCTTGTCGAAAAAGCATTGAAAGCATTAGAAACCCCGATCACGGAGCAAACCGTATTCTAACAGATATGCGGTTTTTGCCGAATAACGGTTAAGCACATAGGCATCTCTAAAAATTTCTGTTTTTAGAGATGCCTATTTTTTTGAAGAAAAAATACCTTCATCTTATGGAAGATTGCATAAGTTTTTACTTTTACAAACTTCGTCTTTTGAGTTACTCATCATGCCCGTTATTAAAATCAACCATGTCCCATTCATGTAAAAAGGTTGTAATAAAGTTTTTCATATACTGCTCGCGCTGTTCGGCAATCTGTTTTGCCGTATCGGTATTCATCATATCTTTTAGATAAAAGAGTTTTTCATAGAAATGATTAATTGCAGTCGATGTATGATTATGATAGGTTTCTTTATCCATACTAAGCATGGGTTTTATTGCAGGGTCGTACAGCGGACGGTTACGGCTGCCGCTATATGCAAATACCCGCGCGATACCTATCGCTCCCAATGCATCTAAGCGATCTGCATCCTGAACACATTTTCCTTCAATCGAAGAAGGAATAACGGAATCAGTGCCCTCATACGAAACTTCTTCGATAATGGTACACACCAAACGGCATACGGAATCACTGATATGGTGCTGTTGCATAAATGAGATAGCACGGTCTTTATGCGTATATGTATCCGGTGAAAGTTTTCTGTCATCTACATCGTGCAGCAATGCTGCAAGCTGAACAATACACAGATCGGCGTGTTCTTCTTTGGCAAGATAACTCGCAATGCGGTACACTCTCATAGTATGAAAAAAATCATGTCCGCTCGAATCGGTTGTAAAGAGCGTTTCTGTATATTTTTTTGCAGCTTCAATAATAGCGCCTGTTATTTTTCCATTCATTTATTTTTTATATTCCTTTTCGATAATTTTCTCCTATTTTACACAAACCATATAACCTGTTTTGTGGATTCAAAAACAATGGGAGCTGCATGTATTTTACACATACTCATTTTTCCTTAAACAAATTGCAATTTTCTATCATTTCTTTCATAGTGCAAACAGTATTTATATTTTATACAAGTTAAAAGTTTTGTCACATTCCTACGCAACTGCATGATAAATTTTACAGCTGTTTTTAAATGCGTAACTGGATGATTTTCAACGTAACACTATAAATGGAAAAAGTTATACTTTTACTGAACCGTTAGACCGTATTCAAAATCTTGATTGATAAAGTTAATGCGTTGCACCAATTTTACTACCGAAGCATCAAATACAACAGCTTCACCGTTATCTAATTTAAACGAACGGATAATATTTCTGATCGTTTCTTTTTGATCAACACTTAACTCATCAATAATAAGATAAACATGAATATTTTTTCTGAATGCTTCCTCCAATTTCTTTTCAAAAAAGCTGATAATCGCACGGGTACTAATGTGCGGATCCATATCTTTAACCCATGCATCTACTTTATCTTCAAGCGTTTTGTCAGATGAAGTGTATTGAATAATTTTATCAATCCAATCATTGATATTTTCATTTCTGGTATTTTGATCAGTGATAATACTAAATGCAGAAGCAAACCGCATTAATTGTGGAATAATCTGAGAATTGAGATATTGTGATTTTTCTCCTGCTCTGATTTTGCTTTCCCCGAAACATTCGTATTCAACAAGGCTAATTTGAATTGGCGTTTTCGATTTTTTATTATAAGAGATAAGGAGCGCATCGGGAATACTCCTAATGCCTTGTACTACGACCCCATTGATTTTCGGACCCTTTGTTAAAAAAAGTCTATTTTCAGGAATCAAGATGCTCTTTTCCGGCTTATATTGCGTAAAAAGATTATAAAAATTTTGGTTTACAAGGTTCTCCAATCCGCGCAGTTTATCTGTTTCATTCAGAAAACTCACTGTTTGAAATGTGCCCATAATCTTAATTTCAGCATCGGGAACTTCCGTTAAGATAGATTCAATTTCGCTATCATGAATATCGGAATCGGTTTCATCAATATCACTGTGTTTATTTTCGGATTTTATAGTGAAATACAGTCTTTCATTACATTTATTCTGTTCAAAGGCTTCTTCCATGGCTATTATCGCGTTCGCATCCAACGGCTTAGCTCCTTGAAAATACTTCAGTGTCCAATACATCCCTCCGACTTCAGCTAAAAACGATACATCAAAAAAACGGCAAAATTCAATATTTTTTAATGAATAGCATAAGACATAGCGATCTGCATCTTGCCATGGTTTTTCATTGGTTACCTCATCTAATTGACATCGTGCGCCACAATACGTTTTTTTGTTGTGCTTTACGACAAGATAGACTGTATCATCCGGCAGAGCGCCGCGCATCATAAATCCTACAATACCTTTATCCAAACATATATTGAAATTTTCAATTGATTTACCGCAATGTAATATCCGTATCATACTTTACTCCTCATTATAGTTCGTATCGATGCCTATTTCTCCCTTCATTTATTTTTATATTCCTTTTCAATAATAAGTTCTTCGGTTATGCCGATATAACGAGTTCCGTCAAATTCACATTTTACGATATACGGCATATAGTCAATTATTCTCATAAAACTATCGCAGTCAAACGCCGGATTATAATAATTGAGAATGGTACTTAAAGCGGTGCCGTGGGTTCCTATTACGATATTTTTATCCCGATAGATTTCTATTATTTCCTTAAGTGCTTCGATATTTCTTTTTTGTACGGAATAAAGCGATTCCCCATCCGCTTCCGCGTAATTTTTATCCGCCCATCGTTTTTTGAACATTTCAAAATTATTTCCGTTTTTACCAGACTTCCGCTCGCGTAATCTTTCATCGGTTTGTATCCGTATATGATAATATTCAGCAGCCTTTGCAATCGTATCATAGCTTCGCTTATATGGACTTGAAATAAACACATCAATGTTTTTATCTTTAAGATAATGCAACACTGCATGAGAATCTTCAACGCCTTCCGCTGTCAACGGTCTTGCTCGCTCATCGCAGGTTTTTGTGTGATCAGATTGACAATGTCTGACAAAATAAATACGCGTCATGTTTTCTCCTGTTCAATTTACCGTTATTTAAAGATGATGTGAATCTACCATAATATTTTCGGTTACAAGTTGTCCGTTCCGGCTTTTCCCGTCCGAAATATAATACAATCGCATCTTTGTGTTATCGAGTTTAGTATAATCAATCACATACACTTGACCGGCTTCAATCTTCATAGGATAATTCGATTCCGATAACCAATCGCCGGTTTTAACGGCATCTTTGAATACGGTATATGCGCCGTCAAGCTGCCAAAACTCCCGGTATAAAAAGCCTTTAAATCCGTTTAAATCTTGTTTACCGTAATAATACGCTCGATAATCGGTATGAGCTGCCGTTATGGTATCTATACGGATAGGTTCGATCTCCTTAGCAAGGGGGCTTAAATCTTCCGTATTGAGATTATTTCCGTATATCGATTTTAATTGCTGTACCATACAGGGAACGGTACCGGTAGAATCAAGCGCCACCGGATTCGTATGTGCAGAACCGTATATTCCCATGATATCGGCATTTTGAATTTGGTTGAGTTCATAGATAAAGTTTTGCACCATCATATTTTCACGGTATGCCATAGCCTTTGCATTGCTGCCGTTATAATAGACAATACCTTGTTGTATGATTTCTTGCGCTCGCAGATATGCGGGGACATTCTGCTGCTGTTTGCTTTCAAGGTAACGCAAAAAACGTTCTCCTGTCGTACCGTATTGATGCCCTACATCGGTACCGTAGAATACGGTTTCCGGACACAGTTCTTTTATCTGCACAAAAAAATTGAAGGTATGCTGATTATGAAAAGCCGTTCCTTCCCAATCGTCGAAAATTTCTTCCAATATTGTATTGTCTTTTTCCTTTAACCACACATTCAGATATTCCGCCGTATATGACGGCAGCTCAAGAAACAAATGCCGCAGTCCTTTTTCATAATACATGCGCCACAGTTCAAGTTCTTTATCCGTTATTTTCTTAACGCCGTGCTGTTCACCGTATAAATATATCGTACCGGTATAAGTACTGCTTTGTGCAGTATTACCGGTATCAGTCTTACCGTGCGCATATACAAAACATGCCGCTGTGAACCATAGAAATAAAAAAAACGCGTATCGTATCTTCATCATGTACCTCCATACGTTAGGTATGTACTAAATAGAAAATTTACCAATATCACTATTGTAATCCCGATTAATTCGAGTTTTAAGATACGAGCCATTTTATCAATTTAGCGGCTGATGGGCAATCAGAATTTTGCGCTGTACATTGCATCCGGCGCAATGATGGTTTTTATTGCCGGTACATACGGTGCGTGTCTTTTGGGTAGAAGTTAAGAGCATCGCTTAACCTATAAGGTGAATAATACCGACAAAACCCGAAATGAAACCGTTTCAAGCAGTTGCATTAGATACACGTAATTTCCGTGACTTAAACTGCAAAAACGCTCAGGGCATCAGCGGTGAAAAAAACAGCGAAAGAGCGGAATATATGAGAAAAGCGTGAAAAAAGAGGGGTGTGAATTTGCCCGTAATGCAGTACTGTCAAAAAATGTACTTCCCTTGTACATTTTTGACAGTAGATTTATGCAAGCGAAGCGAAAGTATCGTCAAAAGTGTACGTCCATGTACACTTTTGACAGCGAATTTTGGCAAAACCAAAATATCGCTTCTGCATGGAATCTACCGCCATCCATGGCGGTAGCCTCTTTTTTCACGCGTGCTGTCACATAAAACGATGTTTTTCTTTTATTTTGCGTTCAAGCTGAATCCCTGCAAAAACGCTACTCTAATCTTTCAAAATCGTATATAGTATTCCTTCAAATTGAGGATATATGAAACACTATTTAGAAAAATCGAGCAGCATACATACACGGCTGATGCGGGACGGCGATTATGTTTGAAGATATGCTCTCGGCGCTGCAGAACTTCCGGCACAATAAGATGCGCACGCTCCTTTCACTGTTGGGGATTATGATCGGCGTAAGTTCGGTTGTTATCACGATGAATTTGAGCCGTTCATTAGAAGCGAGCGTTTCCTTGGTATTTAAGGATTTCAGCAGCTCGATGGTTGCCGTGTGGCCTTCATCGTGGCGGAATGCGGCAATTACCTTTAACGACCGCTACGCCGATATGCTGAAAAAGCGGGTACCACAGATAAAGCGCGTGTTCGGACTTGACTCGTTCAATGCTGCAGTGCTGCGCGGACGCCTGAACGCAGGATCGAAGGAATGCTTCGGTATTGAGTACGGCTATCTGGAGGCGCAAAAATGGCATCTTGAATACGGTACGCTGTTTACCGCTTCTGATTTTATGAGCGGCGCGCAGAAAGTGATTATCGGGGAAGATATTGCGAAAGGTTTATTTCCAGAAGGCAGCGCCGTCGGTAAGAAGCTGACGCTGTCGGTAGACAACGGAAACGCCGCGCCTCTCCTTTTTACCTGTACCGTTATCGGTGTGCTTAAAACAAAAGCAACGACGATCGGGCAAATGCAGCGGTTTGTCTTACTACCGCGTTCGTTTATGGCGATGCAGCTTGGCCGCCACGAGGCCGACTCGGTTGATGTGGAATTATACGATAGCGTAACGGATATCCAAGCGGTGGAGGATGCCATCAAAGCGGTTTCCGACGAATATGCAAACAGCAAAAATACCGTGCGGATATGGTCGGCGCAGTCGATGCAAAAACAGATTCAGGGGAGCCTTGCCATGATCGCCGCTGTGCTGTCCGGCATTGCGGGGCTTTCGCTGCTGATTGGCGGCGTTGGAATTATGAATATCATGCTGGTTACCGTGGCGGAGCGGCGCCAGGAAATCGGTATCCGTAAAGCGATCGGCGCTACGACAGGAGCAATCCTTTCGCAGTTTTTGACGGAATCGGCGGCTATCAGCATCGTCGGCGGCGGTATCGGCCTTGCAGTAGGTTTTTTAATCAGCCTTGTTGCCGTTACGCCGGTTTTATCGCAATTCTCAGGCGGCAGCGAGGTAGTGTTATCGTTTAATATGCGGGGGGCGCTGATCGCGTTTTTGATTTCCGCCGGAGCAGGCATTTTCTTCGGGCTCTATCCCGCATGGCAGGCCGGTAAACTCGACCCGGTCAAAGCGCTGGAGGAAACCTAAACTCGATTCTGCGGAAAACCACTGACATCCTGTCAGAACCGCCATGGATGGCGGTTGTTCCACGCAGCAATGAGTTTTCGTCAATTTACAACGTCCATGTTGTAAATTGCCTTGCGAGTTCCACAAAAGTAGGATTTTTGTGGAACATCGTTTCTGCTGTACACGCCCACCATCCGTGGCGGAAATGGCAAACTCATGTCTTGGCTTGTACAAGGATGTACACTCAGAACGGACAAGGACGTCCGTGGTGTTAAGCAGAAGCGATGTTTTTTGCATAGCAAAAAACTCGCCAGTCAAAAATGTACATGGATGTACAAGTTCAGAACCGCCATGGATGGCGGTGGTTCCATGCAGCAGTGAGTTTGCGGTATGCAAACTCATGTCTTGGCTTGTACAAGGATGTACACTCAGAACGGACAAGGACGTCCGTGGTGTTAAGCAGAAGCGATGTTTTTTGCATAGCAAAAAACTCGCCAGTCAAAAATGTACATGGATGTACATTTTTGACGTGCGGAACGGGATAGGAGCGGTATCCTTTTTATTGCCGGAATAGTGCAGCAGCAGCCTTCGACGTGAGGAGAAGCGCTGCGGGTGTTTACAAGGAGCAATAAAAAGATACAAGCGGATAGCCCGGTTTTTGCGCGTGCACAAAGGCTAAGCGCAAAAAGCCGCCCAAAAATAGAGATGTAAGATAAGAAAAGAGTCTTTGAAGGAATATGCGCCATGATGGAAGATTTTATTAATGCGTTCGGGAATTTCCGCAGTAAAAAATTGCGGACGGTGCTGTCGCTGCTGGGGATTGCGATCGGCGTTACTGTTGTGACGATTATCAGCAATATCGGGAGTTCCATGCGGGTGAGCATGATGAAATTATTTAACCTTGATACGATGAATATCATTCAAATTGAGCCCCGCTGGGATTTTGATAAACAAAAGCATCATATTAAGCTGACTGAAAAGTACCGCGAGGCATTGGAAAAAAATGTGCCGCTGGTGAAAAATGTGTTTTACTCGGGTTTTTTCAGCGCGACGGTTTCGTATCACTCGTTTTATTTGCAAAATCAGCGGATAGTCGGTATTGAGTACGGCGCACTTGAGGCAAACGGCTACGAGTGGGCGTACGGGCAGAGTTTTAGCCTTGATGATTTTGCAAACCGCCGACACAAGATTATTCTGGTGGAAGATGAAGCGAAGATACTGTTCCCTGAAGGAAATGCGATTGGGAAACGGGTTATGCTGACGGTGCCGTATAACAGGGGGCGTCAGTTTCTGCCGTTTTCGTTTGAGGTGTGCGGTGTTGTAAAACCGCGCAACCGGTACTCCCATATCGGTTCCTTTATGGTGCCGCGTTCGTTTGTGGCGGAAGATATGGGAATCGGGAAAAACGCGTCCGATCTTGCGTCGGTGCAGATTTATGATCCGGCGTATATCGATAAAGCGACAGCGCAGATACAGGCGTTTTCCGATTCGTTTGCGAACAGTGAGCATACGTTATGGACGTTTTCGGAAAAGGATATGCTGAACCAAATCAATTCGCAGATTGGACTGATCAGCGTAGTGCTGACGGTGATTGCGGTTATGTCGCTTATCGTCGGCGGCATTAATATTATGAATATCATGCTGGTTACCGTAACGGAGCGGAAAAAGGAAATCGGCATCCGCAAGGCGCTGGGCGCAAGCGAAGCGGTTATCCGCAATCAGTTTTTGGTTGAGTCCGCGACGCTGAGCTTGACGGGCGGGATATTCGGGATGCTGCTGGGCGGAGGCCTGAGCGTGCTCCTGGTACAAACCGTCTTTCAGTCGGGCGAGTTTCAAATGGTCTTTTCCCCGAATATCACCGGTTCGGTGGTGGCGTTTGCCGTGTCTATTACGATTGGGATTTTCTTCGGCCTCCGCCCGGCGGTGAAGGCTGCGCGGCTCGATCCGGTGAAGGCGCTGGCGGATTGAGGCGGAGCCGGTGAGCGGAGAGCGCGGCGCGTTTCCCCCTTTGGCATGATACCGACTGCGGCAATCGCAGCAGCTCAAGGTAAAAATACACAAAAATTCTTGAGCGCATTTCCGCGTCAGTTTGAGGATCATTTGTCTGCCGCAGCCTCCTCCAATTTCTACTGCAGGAAAAGCGGAATTTGATACTATCATTTATACCATAAAACCGGCTAAATTAACGTATCATTTTTTTAATAGTTGATTCTGAGTAATATTTAGCCGAAAATTAAAGTATGCGAGTGCTTGTATATGACCATGATCAAGAACGGAATCAAAGAATTTATGAGCTCGTTGAGGATCTGCATGTATTCCTCATAAGTGCATCTTGCTTAAAAGATTTTCTGAAAAACATTGAACACCCTGCGTTGAAAATTCTTCTGGTCGAACAAAGCAGAGTTCAGCATTACAACATCGACGTCAAATCTTTGTTGGAACGGCTGGGTTTTACTATAATCGTGATCGTATATTCTGAAACAACGAGCAGCTTTGATTACTCCGTTTATTATCTGCAAAGTTATTACCACTTTCCATTTATAACCAATCAAGATAAAAAAATATTTAAAAAGATCAAAGACCGCCTGGAAAACCTAAAAGTCCGCAAAAAACGAGAAAATCGGGATCATTCTGCTGGAGCCAGAACTCTGAACAAGACAAATGAAACTTCTATTAGCCAGATTATTGATCAATTTTCCGGTAAACAACGCCAACTCCTGAGGCGGCTCTTTGAAAAGAAGGACGGACTCACAACAGAAGAAATTATTCAGCTTTTAGGCGCACAAACCGTAAAAGATAGTCAAAACTATGTTCAAACACATATTTATCGACTAAGAAATAGATTACAGCTCCTTTATGGACAACAATATATAATCACCCATAAGAATCGCAGATATCGGATATTACATCTCTCGAACGAATAAAAGAAGAATAGTAACTTTATGTAATACAATACATTCTATCTTACCGTATGGAAGAATCATATATCACGATAAGATAGAAGTATCCTTAGCATCCCTAAAAGTATTTTAGGGAATTAAACTATTTTGATAAAACCGCAGCGATGCGTTCAAGTACCTTCTTACGATCAAGCGGCTTAACGATATAATTTTTTGCGCCAAGCAACAAGGACTTCTTTACCAGTTCTTCTTTTCCAAGAGCGCTAATCATAACGACCTTTGCATTTTTATCAAACGCCATTATTTGTTCAAGAGCGGTAATACCATCCATTTTGGGCATCGTGATGTCCATTGTAACAAGGTCTACGTTCGGGCAAAGCTCTTTATACTTTTCAACGCCTTCAAAACCATCAACTGCAGTTGCGATAACTTCGTAACCTTCACTGGTTAATATCTGGCCGATCTGTTTGGAAACGAAGATAGAATCGTCAACTACCAACACTTTATAGGCGGAACCATCAGCTCTTACGCCGCCAGGGGCACGCTCGTTAATAGACGGAAAATCTTGCTTAGAAATCATAGCCTACTCCTCTTATGCTCTGTCGCGAATTGCAACGTTAATTTCAACTTTACCCTGCGCTGTTTCCATCGGTACAATCAATGCTTCAATATCGCTGCTTGATATCGACATATTATCACCGGTGAACAAAGCAGGAGGTGTTAAATCGAATTTAAACCCAAGATCATGCAGCTTTGTTACTGCCTGTGCGGTAATGAGGTTCGCAAGCTCGGTGATTGTTGCACGGCACAGTTCATCAAATTCACTGAACTCTTCCTGGTTCATCGCAGATGCAATTTTTAATGCAGTGTCTGCAGTCATATCGAAAATAACACGCCCTTCGACATCACCGGCCAAACCAACAATTGCCGCTACACCCATAACAGGCATACAAGTAGATTTTAAATACAAATCACCGCGTTTAACTTCGCCGCCAAGAACTTGCACCAAAATATTATAGGCAGCTTCGCTAAACGGATTGATATACTCTACACGCATCAAAATCTCCTTTCGAAAAAATTAAACGAACAATAACATCCGTTACGGTACGAGGTCCGTTTTCAGTTTGATACAAACTGTGCATGACCACCGGCGAAATTCCGGCAGCCAGCCCTCTGTTTATAAATAGCCGAAACCCATAAGACTTCCAGCTATCCGCTACAACCTACTCCCGTGAGAAAGTAGTTATATCCCCCATCATTTGTCTTAGCCAACCATTTTGTTTAGGCATCATCTCATTTGCACCTAAGATTACGATACCGGTCGTCTTCAACTTGTCTCTAAACTCTTCCAATAAAATAGTCTGCTTCTCCGGTTTGATAAACGAGAGCACATCGCGCGAAAGAATTATATCAACATCGGGCACCGTATTTTGGTGTAAACAATCATGATATTCAAACAAGATCATATCTTTTATGTCTTGATTAAAACTGTATGAGTCATTTACGCCCTTCACCAAATATTGTTTAAAGCGGTTAATGACCTGGTCTTCCGGTACCGTCAGCATCGGCGCATTGGAAATAGCCAACAGATCGGCATCGTTCGCATAAATCCGGATAGCCGCACGCGGGTATTTTTGCTTTAACAGAACAGCAAAGCTATATGTTTCATACCCTGAGTTACAGCCGACATTCCACACTGTAATGATTTTGGAATCATTATCAGGCAGCGCCGACAGGATTGAGTTCATATATGCATCAGACCAGAAACGCCGCGTATCGGGCGAAAGGAACGTATCTAAGAACTCTTTAGCCTGTGCCTCCGACTGTATCTGGATATCGGAAGCTACACGCATATCACGCCATTCGTAGTAGCGTTTTTCAATCCATGCAGCATTGACGGATGATGCATAGAATTGCCCAAGCGCAGCAAGCGTATCGCCGATAAACCTGATATCCAACGCATCATTCGACTGTGAAACTTCTGCGGCAGCCGGTTTTACAGGAGCCGGTTCCGCGGCAGCCAACGTTTCTTCATCGGGCGTTGCAGGTTTTGTGTCTTTTGCATTACGTGCAGCAAAAATACGATCGACGTCTAATAAGATATACAACTGACCGGCATTTTCGACAACCCCATAAATATACTTAATATTTATATCACCGAAAATGGGGTGAGGCGGCTGTATCGTACTTTTAGACACCCCGACAACCTTATCAATACGATCGACTACAATACCAAATGTTTGATCATCAACATTGATGATTACCATACTTTCAATCGTATCTTTTGCCCGCTGCTTAACGGGGATATTAAAGAAAATCCGCAAATCGATTATCGGAATAATATCACCGCGAAGATTGTACACACCCAGTACAAAGGGAGCCGTATTCGGTACATAGGTAAAATTATTCGCTTTTGCAATCTCTTTTACCTTCATAATATCAATCGCATAATCTTTTTCCGCAAGAGAAAAAGTTATCATCTTAAAGTCTATAACGGAAGTATGTTCGCGGACATAATCCTCCTGTACTTCCTCATTTACGTTTGTATCTAATTCGGTTCTTTCCATAGTCTTTTGATCCCCTTTTACCAGATGGAGGCCTCACGCCGTTCGCGAGCATGCATTTCCTGCTTCAAGCCTAAATCAAGAAGCTGTCCGACATCAATAATCAACGAAACGGAACCGTCGCCCAAAATTGAGGCGCCCGCAATTCCGGGTGAATTCGTAAACTGATCTTTTAGCGGTTTAATAACGACATCTTCTTCACCAATGAGACTATCAACCATCAAACCGACTTTCTTTTCCGCGGTTCCGACAATAACGATATAGTGATGTCCGTCATCGCCCCGCTCCGCCGAAGGAACACCGAAAAGTCTGTTCAACCGCAGTAAGCTGATAACTTCATTGCGCACATTGAACACCTCGTAACTATCGATGCGGTTAATTTCTTCGCTGCGTACCCGATGGCTTTCAATAACGGAGGTAATCGGAATGGAGTACACTTCTTCGCCGACACGGATCAGTAAGCCCTGGATAATTGCAAGCGTTAACGGAAGTTTTATTGTAAAACGAGTACCCCTGTCCTTTTCCGACACGACGGTAACCGTTCCGTTGAGCTTTTCGATATGAGTCTTCACAACGTCAAGCCCAACACCGCGTCCGGAAACACTGGAAATAGTCTTCGACGTAGAAAATCCGGGGGCAAAGATCAGCTGATACGCTTCCACATCGGTCAGGTTTTTCCCGGGATGTAACAGCCCACGTTCAACAGCTTTTGCTTTTACCGCTTCAACGTCGATACCCTTACCATCGTCGACAACTTCAATAACGATCATATTGCCTTCGTTACTGGCCCTGAGCAGCAAGGTTCCCTGCTCTGACTTACCCAGCTTTTTCCGTTCTTCCGGCGTTTCAATACCGTGATCCATTGAGTTACGAACACAGTGCATAATCGGATCAAGCAGGTCTTCAACAACCGACTTATCCAATTCGGTATCCTCACCTTCGATAACCAGCTGAATATTTTTATTCAATGTTCTTGACAAATCGCGTACGACACGGGGGAAGCGACTGAAAATCTGGCTGATCGGAACCATGCGGATTTTCATAACCCCTTCCTGCAACTCACCGGAAATACGGCCTAAGTTTTGAGCCGAAGAGCGGAATTTGGTAACCGAATACTTCATTGAAGTTTCGAACTGTCCGAACAGATCGAAAATTCCTGCATAGTCTGTCGACAGCTCTTTTTTAATGGTATTAAGATCAGCGCCTTGCTGGAGCTTTTCCAAATAGGATGGGAACTTATCCAACAGTTTACGCAACCGATCTTTATATTCGCCGTTAGCGCCTTGGAAGAGCGTATACAGTTCGTTAAATTCCATTGCACTCTGATTAAGCGACGCTTTGGTAATAACGGTTTCACTAACCAAGTTGAGAAGATAATCGATACGTTTTGCATCAACACGGAGCACCGACCCGGAAGAATGAGCCGCATTTCCGGCAGCGGCGGCAGGCCGCTTGGGATGATTCGCATCGGCAGCGGCAGGAGCTGCGGCTTCAGGATGAGGTGCCTCGGCTTTTGTTTCCGGCTCTGCTGCAACCGGTTTTTCCACAGGTGCAGCCGCGGCAGGAGCTTCCGGTTTTACATTCGCCGTTTTTGATGCGCTGCCTTCCGCACTAAAGGTAAGCTCATCAATTGACGCATTTAACGTTACATCGGGAATATTAGCTACAGAAAGCAAGCTGCTTTCACTTGAAGATGATGCAATATAATAGAGAACTTCCGGATGAAATTCATCTTCATACAGCGCATCAAAATCGGGAATCGTTTTTAACACAACAGCGGATTGTTTTAGAGCAGCAAACACTTGAATACCGCCGACGGTATTCATCAAGCTTGCTTCATCAAACGTAACGCGAATTGCATATACTTTATTATCCTTAGGAACCGCCTCACGGAGTTCCAGGATTTCATATTCGGAAAGCAAGGAGGCAGGATCAGCCGCATTATCATCTTTTGCGGGAGCCGCTTGCGCTTGAACCTGCACCGGCTTTGCAGCAGGCTTAGGCGGTGCTGCTTTTGCGGCGGACTTCTTCCCATCCTTCTTTTCAGGGATAAACGACCGCAAGCGGGTTACCGTATCGGAAACATCTTGTGCATACACCGCACCGTTTGCACGTGCTGCGAGCATGTCTTTGATTATATCCAAGGAATGCAACAGAAGATCAATTGTATCTTCGGTTACAGTAACCTGATTTGATCGAATAGCATCGAGTAAGTCTTCTACGGCATGAGTGAAACCGGATAATTCACTCATTTCAACGGTAGCAGACCCGCCTTTTAAGGTATGAGCTGCACGGAAGATTTCGTCAATAGCTTCTTTGTTGGTAGGATCCTGTTCAATCACAAGGATATTACTTTCCAACTGCTCAACCTGCTGTTCCGCTTCACTAAAAAAGTCTTTCAATAACTCTTCATTATTGATGTCCAGATAATCACTCATACCAATAATTTTAATTGCTTTTTGAGATTAGTCAAGGTCTTATATACATATTTTAGTAGAATTATTGCTTGTCTATAGAAAAAAACATTTATAACAATTAAAATCCGCAACGGCAAAAACGAAAAGCATTTTTATGAAAGCATACCAGCAAGCACAAAAGCGTTACCGGCATACTTTCAATAGAACAGAGTATTTTTACTTTAAAAACTTACAGTATTTTTCGCGGTACTCTTTTACTTCCGCAACGATAGCGTCCACATCAAGTACCATTTCCATCATACTGATTTGTTCTTCATAGACCTTAGGATCTATTTGATTTTTGATTTCCGGTTCAACCACATGATAACACAAAAGTCCCAACGAGACTCCTGCCAACGGACCTGCAAAAGTAGGATCACCGTTTGTAACGGTTTCACAGGCAAGGCCTGATGATTCAGCTTCCGCACCGCCGAGAAGCACTACCGTGTTCTCGCAGCCGTACTTTTCAGCTAAATCTTTAACCCGCTTTTGGTTTTCCAAGTCCATTGCGCCTGCGCTTGTTCAGACGAAGCATTCGGTTGCCGCATATACAACTTCCGCCCCGGCTGTTTCAGCGCACAGTTTTATGGCTTCCCCGGGAATGCCGTCACGATCACCGATAATGATGACCTTTTTGCCTTTTAATTCCATAGCATTACCCTCCAAGGAAATTATATCAAGGAATATATTCCCGATATTTTACATAACTAATGTCTGCCACTCAAATTCGTAATTCAAGAGGCAAACATGTCATTCGAATATAGGCTTGTTACCGACTTACAGATATTTTGCCAGCGTTTCTTCAATCTGCTTTGCGTTTAAGCCTTCTCCGGTTAAGTGTTCTTTTTTTTCACCGTCAACATAGATGAGGATTGACGGCAGACCGAGCACCTGCTCCTTCATTGCGACACGGCGGCCAAGCCCAATATCAAATGAGCAGAATTTTACTTTTCCATCATAACGCTCGGACATTGCATGGACGTCGGGCATTAATTGTTTACACGGTACACAAGATTGAGACCAAAAATCTACCAACGTAACGCCTTTTGATCCGTGTACTTCTTGTTCAAATGAATCCTTTGTTAATTCAACCATTTTATCCCTCCTATAACACTGCTATCAGCTCTTTATTTTGAAAGATTTTTACGAGCCTTGAGATCATCGATATAATTACCGGCCCAAATACCCGCAAGTGCACCATCAGCAGCAGCGGTAACGACTTGGCGAGATTCCTTACGGATAACATCGCCCGCAGCATAAATCCCCGGCATACTGGTTTCCATTCGTCCGTTTGTGATAATATACCCGGCTTCATCAAGATCAACCATACCCTGCACCAGTTCGGTCTGGGGATTATGTCCGATAAACACAAATAAGCCTTCGGTTTTAAAATCGGAAAGCTCACCGGTTTTTGTATCGCGTAATTTCAAATTATTTACCAAGCCGTCGCCGCATACCTCATCTACCACGGCGTTCCATTTAAACGCCATCTTGGGGTTGGCAAAGGCTTTTTCTTGAATAGACTTTGCAGCCCGCAGCTCATCCCGGCGATGAATGATGGTTACTTTGTCGGCAAATTTCGTCAGATACATAGCCTCTTCAACAGCCGCATCCCCGCCGCCGACAACGGCAATTTCACATTCTTCAAAGAAAGCCCCGTCGCAGGTTGCGCAATATGAAACGCCTTTTCCGCTAAATTCTTTTTCGCCTTTGCAGCCGAGCGTCCGGGCACCTGCTCCGGTTGCGATTAAAACAGCAAGGCCTTCATAATCGGTTCCATTCGTGCCGTGCACAAGATAATGGAGGGAATCACTTGCTTTTTCAAGTTTTTCAGCGCCCGTATTTACAAATACCACACCGAATTTCTCAGCATGTTTATGGAACGCCTCCGTAAGCGACGGCCCCGTAGCATCCGGAAAGCCGGGATAATTTTCAATCTCTTCCGTTATATAACATTGACCGCCTGTATTCCGCTTTTGTTCCAGTATAACGGTTTTGAGCTTTGACCGTGCCGCATAAATTCCGGTAGCCATCCCAGCAGGACCGCCGCCTACGATGATTAAGTCATATACTTCGCGCATTTCTGCCCCCATATTGCTGAAAGATAACACAAATCATATCTTTTGGCTAGCTATTTCTCAGGCAAAATATCGCCCGTTTAAAACGGCTTTTGAATATGATGCATCCGTTTGCCTGTTAATTTTACGAGAATAGCATGAATGCTGAGTTTTTGTACCACCCGCTCAAATGCTTACCCTATAGTGTTATCGCACCTTCAGCCGATTACTTGGTCTTGAACTTTCCGACTTCCACAACGAGGCCGTCTATGCTTTGTTTGTTCTTTACGGCGATTCCAAGCGATTCTTGAGCGGCTTCGTTGATCAGTTGCGTCTGTGAGGCTATATCATTAATGTTTTCGCGCAAGATTCGGGTGAGCTCATCAAGCAGCTTGGTCGCCGAAACGACTTTTTCACCGTTGACCAGCATTTCGCCGGAGCCGCTTTTGACTTCATTCGTTAAACCGCTAACATCATTGATGATGTTCCAGATTATTTTTCCGTTTTCTTCCTGCTCGTTCATTGCCCGGACAACGCCTTCTATGGAACCGCTCAAACCCTTTGAATAGCTTGAAATAACGTTGAACTTTTCAACGGCTCCGGCGGCAGCTCCGGCAAGCGAACCGATTTCGGCGGACAGATTTTTGAGCGTTACCGAAATTTTTTTCCCTTGCGCGCTGGAACCTTCCGCCAGCTTCCTAATCTCCATTGCAACGACGGCAAACCCCTTCCCGGCTTCACCGGCATGAGCCGCTTCAATCGCCGCATTCATCGCCAACAGATTCGTCTTGCTCGCAATATTTTCGATAACGGAACCCGCTTCAATCAAGTCCCCTGACGCCTCCGAGATACGCTGCGACATTTCATTTGCCTTTGCCAACGTTTCACGGCCGTCGTTCGTAGCCGCCGAAAGATTCCGGATAGCTTCGCGGGTTTCTACCACGTTTTCACCCACAGCATTGATACTCTGCGTCATCTTATCAAAAGAAGAAGAAGATTCCGCGACCATCACGGCCTGCTTTCCGATACTGTCATTTAACAGCTGAACTGTTTTTATGATGTGTTCAATTGCCGCAGCAGTATCGGATACGCTTTCTTCCTGCTCGATAAAGCGATCTTTTAGAGACTCGATGCCGGATGTAATCTTGGTCACAAACTCGCTCACCGAAACCATGTTGCTTTCCAGATTGGAACCGACCATCTCCATCTCGCGGGAATCGGCGCCTATCTGTCTGATTGAATTATTCAGCTTTAAGATAGTTTGATTAAAATACGATGACAATATGCTCGTTTCATCCTTGCCGGTCGCAGGCAGTTCTATCGTCAGGTCTCCTTCTCCCTGCGCAATATTCCTCATCGCTTCTATTACATGATTGATCGGCTGCGTAATATTCCGTGCAATGAAAATACCGAATCCTATTGCAACGATGAGTTGAATGAGTGCAATAACGATGAAAGTATTAATTAAATTTGTTACGTTTTCGGACATAAATTCCGAAACGGGGGCCGTCAATAAGAGCGTCCATCCCGAATAGCGCATAGTAGATACGGCGGAAATATACCGAACGCCGCGTACTTCCGAAACATTGACGTCCAATTTATTTGACGAAAAAGACTGCCTGATAAATTGAGCGAAGTCGGTCGTTTCACTCCCGATGATTTCCGAGTAAATGCTTTTATACAGAATTTCGGGACGCCTGTTTCCTAAGATGATACCGGACGGGCTGACAAGATAGGCAGTACCCGTTTCGCCGACAATAATATCGCTGATTAAATTTGAAAGCGAATCGCCTAAGATCGTGGCATTGATGACCCCTGCGATTTTTCCCTGTAAATCGCGCATCGGAATGGCAACGATAAAAATATACTGCCGTTCTGCAGCGGAGAGCGCCGGTTCGGTGATGACATATTTTCCCTTCTTCGCAGATTGAAACCATTCAGTGTGCGCCGCATTTTCTATCGTACCGTCAGTTCGATAGAGCATCCCGTCAAGACTGCCGATGCCGAAAGTCATCCAGCCGCGCCGTTTCTGCATTTGAATTTCATTTTTAAACAATTCGATTTTATCTTGATACGATGTGCTTTCGTCTTGAATGGCCGGAAGGTTTGAAAAGGCTTCCA
This sequence comes from uncultured Treponema sp., assembly GCA_963542655.1. Lineage (GTDB taxonomy): Bacteria > Spirochaetota > Spirochaetia > Treponematales > Treponemataceae > Treponema. The sequence continues at coordinate 19,469 of CAUTXW010000041.1, forward strand.
GCGTCCCGAACAGCGACTGCGAACGTTCGTCCAAAACTTTAGAGGATTCTTTGACGACTTCCTTGAGGAAATACTGAGTGTTATCCATCAACGAAACGTATGCAAGATAGAAGGCAACGCTGTAGACAACGGTCAAAATGGCAACGGCAAAAGCAGCGAACGCTGCGATCATCTTATTTCTAATTGAAAAGAAATTGCGCTTGTGTTGTTTTTGTGAAGCTGCGTGTTCCATTGTATTCTCCAAAGCCGTTATTCTTTTAGCGTACTATCCGCATTTCGGACAAAATTGTTGAGCGCCGTAGGAATGTCCTTTCCGGAGGCGACATCTTTCAAAAGCGTATTCCAATAGCCGCGCATCTGCGCAAAGCCGGTGATATTGTTGTAATACTGTCCGAAAAACCGTTGCAGCACCGAATTATAGAGGATTTCCGCATCCTCCGCTTCAATCTGGATTTTTGAAGTTGCAGGAAACCCGCCCGTAGCGGAGATCAGTTTCGGAGCCCAGACTTCATCGGTCGCGGCAAAATGCAGAAATTTTTTTGCAGCTTTGACCTTATCGGGATTGCCGTTTTTAAAAATACAGGCGCCTCCCGCTAAAAATTCGAGCAACGGAGCGCCGGAATCGTTTGGAAACGGCATATAAATCGGCGTAAAATTTCTTCCTTTATACTGACGCTTACCGTCATTCATTTTATTGAGCTGAGGGGAATATAAAATCGTATGGGCGGCCTTGGACGAAACGAACATCGAAATGGCATCGTTCGAGGTAAGCTCCGCACCGTCAAGCAAGAGCCCCTGCCGCATTGCATGTACCGTCCAGTCCATATTCCGAGCCGCTTGGGGAGAGTTGTAAATGTAACCCGAATAGTCTCCGTTTAAAAGATTTGCATTCCCATACAGATTGACTAAAAACGCCCTCGTGCCCTGGTCTCCGCCCATATTTTTATAGTAAAACACACCCGGCGTCATTCCGGCAGGCAGTTTTTCTTTTAAAGCGGTCAACAGCCTTTCGTATTCCGCAACCGTCCACTGACGATCCCGGCGCTTATACGGGAGTAAGTCGATAAGACCGAGGTCTTCCAGCATTTCTTTGTTGAAAGCCATCGAAAAAGTGCCTTCGTGCATCGGGTACATATAGGTACGCCGGTCTTTTCCGGCGGAAATAGCGAGCAGCACGGTGGTGATATACGGCTTTTCGGTTGCAAGCACATCGTCAAGCGGTTCAAGGAGGCCTTTTTCTGCCCATCCGATAATCCGTCCGGGCGCGTCATAGATAATATCGGGCATCTTTCCTTCGGCGATGGCTTTTTCAATCTTTTCCTGCCCGTCAGCATAGGTTAAAAGCGTAAAGTGCACTTTCACGGACGGATTTTCTCTTTCAAACGCAGCGATCAACCCCTTTTCAAAATCGCCTTCGACACCGGATTCGGAGGTAAAATTAGGAAACGTCCAAAATTCAATTTCCGTAGCGATACCGGCTGCCGATTTATGCATACAACTCATCAGCAATGCGCATACCAACAAAAACAGCGCCGCCAAAAGGCTCCGCAATAGGGCGTGAAAAGATGGATTCATGATACTCCGTAGCTCTCCTTCCATTATATATCGGCATTGTACCCGAAATCATAAAAGAGGCCTAGGGGAAAGACAGCGAATCCTTCATCACCATTACTTGACACTCTCGTGCATAATGCACTAATATGCGCGACGAAGTTAGCTAATATTAACTCATTAGGTATTGGAGGCATTATGCTGAATAAAAAAATACGCGCATTGGGAATGTGCGCGCTGTGTGCAATGCTTGCCGTTTCGTGCGGCAAGGAAAAAAATGCGGATATGCAGAATCCGGAGGCAAAAAAAGCTGCGGATATTGTGCTGCGGGAAGCAGGCGGGGATTTCGGGTATCCGAATCCGTTCCGGCACCAGAACCGCGGGCCGGGCTTTTTCAAGATGGAATTGATTTACGATTCACTTTTGGAAAAGGATGAAAAAGGGCTTATCCCGTGGCTTGCTAAGGAATGGTCGGTCAGCGATGACGGGCAAACTTATACATTCACGATTGTCGATAATGCGACATGGCATGACGGCAAGCCGCTGACGGCTGAGGATGTTGCTTTTACGGTTAAGTATTTTGAACAGCACCCGCCGATGCGCGGAGGACTGATGCTGCACGGCAAGTATCTGATGGATTCGGTTACGGTCAACGGCAATACGGTTTCAATTCACATACCGGAGTATACGCCGACTGCGTTGGAAAAAATCGGCAGTATGCGCATCATCCCTAAGCACGTGTGGGAAAAGATCGATGACCCTACAAAGTTTTCCGGCGAAGGTGATGTGGTCGGTTCCGGGCCGTATAAATTGGCATCCTACCAAAGCGAACAGGGCGCGTATAAAATGGTACGGTTTGACGAATTTTGGGGATTAAAGCCTGCCGCATCCGCAATCGAATGGATACCCGTCAGCGACAGCGTTTTGGCATTTAACAATGGCGAAATCGATATTATCGGCGTACCTGCCGATCTCGTCAAAAATTACGAAACAAACAGCGAATTTAAAGTTGTCAAAAATTTCGGCTTGCACGATTTCCGTTTCTATTTCAATTTTGATAAAGTTCCCGCCTTCCGTGATAAAGAAGTCCGGCAAGCAATTGCCTACGCGATAGACCGGAAAGAGTTAATCGAGAAACTGGAACGCGGTTCAGGACTGGATGGAAGTCAAGGGTATCTCCACCCTGCGCATCCGATGTATAATCCCAATCTTCCCAAGTACGAGTTCAATGTTGAAAAAGCAAAAGAGCTGATGAAGGGCAAAACAATCAATGCACAGCTGACCGTCGGCAGTTCGCCGAAAGAGGTGAAGATGGCTGAGCTGATTAAAATCAGATTGGCGGATATCGGGATTACGCTGGATGTTGTCAGTATCGACTCCAAAGCGCGGGACGGTATGATCCGGGATAAAACGTATCAGACTGCGATTGTGGAATCGGGCGGTATGGGCGGCGATGCGGATATGCTGCGCGAAATTTATTCATCCAAGATGAAGAAACCGCACCTTGCCGGATATGCCAATGCGCAGCTGGATGATCTTTTGTACCGGCAGTCGATAGAACGGAATGCGGAAACGCGGAAG
>CAUTXW010000042.1:0-21679 GCA_963542655.1 uncultured Treponema sp.
CCCCCCCCCCCCCCCCCCCCCCAGGATGGCCGAGAATTTGATAGCAAAAGGAGCTTTATATGAAAAGCAAAAAAATTGTTACTGCACTTGTTGTAGTAACCGTTATGTACTGCAGCACCCTTTTTGCCGCAGAGGCAAAGAAAGCTGTAAAAAAGAAAGATACGGCTGAATCGGATCAGTTGGAATTTAATATGTCGCCGGCGATAGGGCTTTCCGCAACTGTGTACCCAGAAGCAAGTCATAATGCTACTTGGTCAACTGCTCAATTTGATCTTGGTTTGAATGCAACGATGATCGGTATCCCATGGCCTACGGCTTCAGGGATTGGAGTCCGTTGGAAACGAACAATGTTAATGCTTGATGCCGAGATTGGAATGGGCGGTAAGCTAAAACTGAAAACAAAAGAAGGTACTGCATCAACAAAGCCTGAAAAAGCAAGGTCATTCCTTATAAACGCACTTGTCGGTTATACCTTTAAGCCGCTTAAAAATGTATATGTTATTCCTGCCATTGGATTTGGATGGGCATATCATAATATTACAATCGACTATGAAGGGATACAGGGTTTGCGTATCTCCATTCCTCTATATCTAAGCACAAAGTATTTTTTTACCGACTTAGTTGGAATTGAAGCCACTGCCCTTAATTCTTTTTCATTCTCCATCTTCGGAGGAGGTTTTATGAATACCTTTGTGCTCAAAGTCGGGCCGGTATTCCGGTTTGGAGTGAAAGTGTAAGCAAGCAAAGGATAAACGATACTGCTTCTGTCTATAGCCCTGCCGTTTGGAGCAGGGCTGAACTATCGAGTTTGCTTCCCGCAAACATCATGTATCACCACGTATCCCGATGGAAAATGCTTTTTCCTATCGGGATTTTTTGTGATTTTACCTTCGATGAAAAAAATGCTAGGCGACACCTCCTACACAGGCGGATTTTGATGCTGCCGTATGCGAATATTGTTCGAATATTGTTTTACAGGCAGAGGTTCAACGGCTAATCCTTTTGAAGGCGGACGCATTGCTGGTACATTTTCAACAACCCCGATGTTTTACACCGGTGTTGTTGATTGAGTAATCGCCTTACTTCTTATTAAAGAACGCCGCAAAGGGATTGTACTTTGTACCGTCATCATCTTTTCGCGGGCGGGCTTCTGCAACGCGCCGATCCGAACGGACTGCCGGCTGCCGCTCTCCGCGGTGGCTTAGGTGTTTTTCGCCCTGTACAGCAGGAGCCCCGCCGCTTGTCTTAACTGCAACGGTTTTGCCATCCTTCGTTTTTATGGTAATCTTTTTTACCTCAGTCTTTTGCTTTGCAGTCAGTTTTCCTTGCACCCCGCTCTCGCTTTTCCTACTCAGCGAAATACGGCGGCGCGCTTCGTCAAGCGCAATAATTCTGCATTCCACAATATCGCCGACCTTCACTGCTTCCAGCGGATCGGAGACAAAGCTGTCGCTCATTTCGGAGATGTGCAACAGGGCTGTTTCTTTAATACCGAGGTCGACAAAAGCGCCGAAGTCTACAACGTTCTTAATCTTTCCTTTTACCGTCATACCGAGTTTAAGGTCTTCAAACAAGAGAACGCCCTGCTGCATAATCGGCTTGGGGCAGTCCTCGCGGGGGTCGCGGTTCGGTTTTTTCAGCTCTTCGATGATATCGCTGACCGTTTGTTCACCGAGCTGATACTTTTCTTGCAGCTCCGACCGCACCTCTTTGGTTACCGGCTCGTTCTTCCGTACGATTTGGTAGATAACTTCCGCTGCGGGATAGTTTTCGGGGTGCACCCACGAGTTATCCAGCGGATTGGCGCTCTCCGGTATCTTCAAAAAGCCCGCGCACTGTTCAAAGGTTTTCGGCCCCATACCGCTGACATTATGGAGCTGCTCCCGATCGGTAAAGACGCCGGTCTTTTCGCGGTGGCTGACTATCTTTTTCGCCAATCCGCTTGTAATGCCAGACACGTATTTTAACAGCGAAGCACTTGCGGTATTCAAATTAACGCCGACGTTGTTCACCACCGAACCGACAACCGCATCGAGCTCTTCTGACAGTTTTTTCTGGTTTAAGTCATGCTGATACAGCCCGACGCCGATGGACTTAGGATCGATTTTGACGAGTTCCGCAAGGGGATCCTGCAAGCGCCGCCCGATAGAGATGGCGCCGCGGATGGTCAAATCCAAGTCCGGGAACTCCTCGCGCGCCACGTCTCCTGCAGAATACACGGAAGCTCCGTCCTCATCGACCACCGTGAACAGCACTTCGGGGCAATGCGTTTTAATCACATCGGATACGATTTCCTGCACCTCATGTGAGCCTGTTCCGTTGCCGACTGCGATCAGCTGTACCTTATAGTCTTTTACCGCCTTGAGCAGCGCAGCTTTCGCTTCCTCCGCCTTGTGCTGGTAAATGACAAAAGAGCCGAGATACTTACCGGTTTCGTCAAGGGCGGCGCATTTAGTGCCGGTTCTAATGCCGGGGTCTACGCCGAGTACACGGGTACCCTTAATCGGCTGCGTCATCAGCAGGTGTTTTAAGTTTTCGCTAAAAATAGTGATGCCGTGGGTGTCGGCATCTTCGCCGAGGTTGCTGCGGATTTCGCGCAGAACCGCAGGACTGAGCAGCCGGACAACGCCGTCCGCAATCGCTTCACTGTGATATTTATTATGCTGTACCGAACGGCTCTGCACCCGTGCCACCGCTTCGTCTACATCAACGTTGATTTTTACTTCCAAAACGCCTTCGCGCTCTCCGCGGTTAATCGCCAATACCCGATGCGGCTTTATCTGGTTCAGGGCTTCGGAATAATCCCAGTACATTTGATACACAGAGGTTTTCTGCGCTTCTTCATCACCGATGCCCTTTACTTCAAACATACCGGTTGCCATAAAGAAGTCGTGCACCGCTTTCCGGTTTTCCGTATCCTGTGCAGTCTCCTCGGCAATAATATCGGCAGCACCCGCAAGCGCATCTTCCACTGTCGGTACATTCAGCGTTTCATCTTCACAATCGGTTTTGACAAATTCCTGCGCCCGTTTTATCAGTTCCGCTTCTTCCAATTCTTTCATTAAATCTGCTAATGCCTGTAAACCCCGCTCAACGGCAAGCATTCCGCGCGTTTTTTTCTTCTTTTTGAAGGGCGCCCAAATATCTTCAAGCTCCGTCAAACTCGACGCCTTCATAATATTGTCATAGAGCAGTTCGGTTAGTTTCCCCGCTGCAAACACGCCCCGCACAATTTCAAGCCGCCGCGTTTCCAAATTAAGATACGACTTAAACAGCTTATCGGAATCCCGCACCTGAACCTCGTCGAGCGAGCCATGCATTTCTTTACGATACCGTGAAATAAAAGGGATGGTACAACCCTCGTTGACCAACGTGATAACTGCGGAAACCTGCTGCATTCTGATATTCAGCTCCTCCGCAATTCTTTTCATAATGTCGACCTCGTTGACTGCGAGGCCGTCAATAAACTCCTGAGTTAATTCCATGCGGGCGAGTATAGCGGATTTTTGCTTTTTTTTAAAGGGGAAATCAAGTGCGCACCGGAACAACCGGCATCCGGCGTACTGCCGCTATCCCGTTTTTACCATATCCTGAATAATCATTTGCGGTACAGTGTTCCCGTTATAGGTGTTCCGGCTCACTGTAAAGACAGCATCGACGCGGTCGCCGATTGCATATTCGGCATTCAGCTTATCGGCTGCCTGCCAATAAATAGCCGTCCACTTATATGCGCCGCAGCCCAACGTCAGCCGCAAATGCTGAGGTTGCGTCTTGCCCATAATGGCTGCCGCTATAATTTTCATGTCTTTTGCCGCAAATTTCAGCTGAGGAAACCCTTCGCCGTACGGCTCAAAGGTATCAAGCACGGTTAAAAGATCGGGCGTAAGGTAATTATGCGGCAGCTCGGCATCGATAGAAATCGCTGGATATTCGGAATCTTCATCAAATTCAATGGCTGCCGTATATTCCTGTATTTTTTGTAAAAAAGGCTCCACATTTTCCTGCACCATGCTGAATCCTGCTGCAAACGCGTGACCGCCGTAATCCAGAAAAAAGTCGGGATAGGCTTCAGGCAGCGACAGTACCCGATAGTTGCGGGCAGACCGGAGCGAACCGACAGCCGTACCGTTTTCCATCAAACAGATTACCATGCTCGGTACATTAAGCGCATTTGCAAGCTGATTGGCAAGGATGCCGGTAATGCCGCGGTGAATCTTATCGCTAACCACAACCGCTAATTTTTGCTGATATTTTGAAAGGCTTTCGCGTGCAATCGGTTCGGCAATCGCCCAGCCGCTTCTGCCGAGTTCCTTGCGTTGCTCATTCATTGCGACCACCGCAGCTGACAGCTCATTACGCACCGCCTGATCCTTTTCCAGGAACAGCTTAATCGCGGTTTCGGGCTTGCCCATCCGTCCGGTTGCATTGATGACCGGCGTAACATTCCATGCAATATCGCCGGTGCCGATCTTCTTCCCGATGAGCCCTTGCTTGGTTATCAGTTCGGCAAGCCCGATTCGGGGGGCAGCATTGATCGACGCAAGCCCCTGCTTGACTAAAATGCGGTTTTCACCGGTCAGCTGCATCATATCCGCAAGCAGCGAAAGCGCAACCAGCTGCAGCTCACGCTGCTCCCGTTCGCTGTAAAAATTATGCGCCTGCTGCACAAGCGTCACGAAGATGTTAAAAAAGCCGTCCAGTTCCGACAGCGGGCTATCGCTATATTTGCCGATCCGTGATAAATTTTTCAGCCGCAACAAGCTCATCTCGGCGAGCTGGGGCGCATATTTTGCGCATTCAGGCCGAAAATCGTGCACGCAGAACTCAACCGATTTCCCGAATATCTTTTCAAGCAGCTTTATCTGCAGCTCTCTATCCCATACAAAAATCTGTTGCCCCTGCAAAAATGCTCCGAGCCGCGTGTCTGAAAACGGAACCATCCCCGGTATAATCGTTTCGGTAATGCGGGCGGTTTCAATCAAATTGACGGTATGAATCGCTTCGACGGCAAAGGCATCATTGACCGGCCGTACATTTAAAAGACAAATTTGCTGTTTATAGATATCGAGCAATCCAAAACGTACGGCGGTAACAACCTTCCACGCTGTAGCACAGCCTGAAAGGTGCGTGTGAGGATACCCCGAATCCGGCATTTTACAGTTGATAATAACGGCTGCATCGGGCAGCTTCTCCTGCGGCGTATGGTGATCGATAACGATAACATCAATACCTTTTTCCGCAGCGTAAGCCACCTCTTCAACATTGGAAATGCCGCAGTCAACCGTGATGATAAGCGTACCGTTTTCCGCATCGTGCGCATCGATCGCCTCGAACGAAAGGCCGTAAGGTTCATCACCGGTTGGAATGCGCCACGTTACCGGAATCCCTAAGTCGGAAAGCGCTTCATACAACACGGTAACGGCGGTGATACCATCGACATCGCGGTCGCCGAAAATAAGGACTTTTTCACCCTCTTCCCGCGCATCCAGTATTCGGTCAACAGCATCTTCCATATTTGCAAAAAGAAACGGATTATGCGCATAGCGCAGATCATTTTCAAGGTAAAAGAATGCTTCCGAGCCTTCGGCAATACCGCGCCGCAGCAAGATGGAGGCAACTAACGGGCTGCACCCATACTGCTGCGCCATAGAACGGACAATTTCAGCATCTATGTCTTTTTTTTCCCAATTCACAGCTATTCTACCGATTTCCGCGCTTACACATCCGCGAAAGAAATTTCTTTAAACACCAACGGCTGGATTGCAGGCTTACCGGATTCGTACCGTACCGCCGTTTTGATGATATCGGAAGCGGCAGGCAAACATGCGGCATCTTTCCCATATACGTCCATAATGACGTCGCCTTTCTTAACGGCGTCCCCTGCGTGTTTATGCAAGATCATACCGGCATCGGGGCACACGGCATCAGTTGTTTTATTGCGGCCGACACCAAGGTTCACCCCGGCGATACCGATTTTGAACGCATCGATCCCTGCGATAAAGCCGTCCTGCTCCGCCTTAATTTGGCAGGTATACGGGCTGCGGCGCTTTCCGCATTCGGCAACAAATTGCTGAGGATTTCCGCCCTGCAAGGCCACGTTTTCTAAAAAGAGTTCGGTAGGCTTGCCGCTGCGCAGCGCTTCCTGTGCCTTTTGAATACCTTCTTCCTTTGATGCCGCTTTTCCGCCCAAAACTAACATCCATCCGGCAAGCTGCAACGTTAAATCGGTTACATCCTTGGGGCCGTTGCCCTGCAGCACATTATATGTTTCTTCCATTTCAAGGAAGTTCCCAACGGCATTCCCCAGCGGTTCATTCATATTGGTAATCATTGCAATGACTTTTTTGCCCATTGCAGTACCCGTACCGACAAGGCTCTTTGCGAGCGCTTCCGCTTCCGCCAGCGTTTTCATAAAGGCGCCGCAGCCGCACTTCACATCGAACACCAGCGATTCCGCACCTTCCGCAACCTTCTTAGAGAGGATGCTTGCAGTGATGAGCGGCACCGACTCAACGGTTGCAGTAACATCGCGCATTGCATAAATGAGCCGGTCTGCCGGTACGATTTCTTTGGTTTGCCCCGTCATGGCAAAGCCGATTTTTTTGATATAGTCTCGAAATTGTTCGGTTGTCAAACCGGTTTTGTAGCCGGTAATGGCCTCCAGTTTATCCAGCGTGCCGCCGGTATGGCCGAGCGCCCGGCCGCTCATCATCGGCACCTTGACGCCGCATGCAGCAACGATAGGTGCAAGCGGAAGGGACAGCTTATCCCCAACGCCGCCGGTCGAATGTTTATCTACAAAGGGGCCTTCAATGCCGGATAGATCCATCACGGCACCCGAATGCAGCATCACGTCGGTCAAGATAGCGGTTTCTTCAAAGGTCATTCCATTAAAATAAACCGCCATCAACCATGCGGACATCTGATAGTCGGGGATTTCTCCGGCGACATAGCCATTAATGAAAAAGCTGATTTCATCACGGGAAAGCGTCCCGGCACCGGTTTCTCTAAACCCGCGCTTTTTCATAATAATATCGACAGCACGCATATTGTCCTTCCTTTTTATAGAGGTAATACCCCTTAGTTAAACGATTTACGCCATGCCGCAGGATTCCCAGGGCCGACCCACTTATTCAACGCAAAACTGTTCCGTAAGCTCAACGTGATAAATTTCTTCGCGCGTAACGCGGCCTCATACGGATCCAAACCGAAGCCTAAACCAGCGGTAATTGCCGCAGCCACGGTACAACCGCATCCGTGCGTCCATTCGGTTTTAATCAGCTCCGCTTCCAAATAGCGGAAATTTTTCCCGTCATAGAAGACATCGATGGAGGTTTCCTGGTTCTTGAGCTTTGAACCGCCCTTGATAAAGACATAAGGCACACCCATATCGAAAATTCGCTTGGCTGCTTCTTTTATTTCTTCCGTCGTCGAAGGCGTTTCAACATGTGCAATCTGCCCGGCTTCAAACACATTCGGCGTAATAATCTTTGCAAGCGGCAAAAGTTTTTTAATCAGCAGTTCATTGATTTCGGGATTGAGCGGCAAATTTCCGCCTTTGCAGATCATCACCGGATCGAGCACGTAATTTTCTATTTTATATTTACCGAGATATTCCGCAGCAAGTTCGATGGCATAGGGAGTCGCAAGCATCCCTGTTTTTGCTGCATCCACCCCGATTCCGGTAAAGATTGTTTCGAGCTGAGCCCGAAGGGATTCTTCGCTCAGCGGGAAAACTTCATGTCCCCAGTCCTTCTGAGGGTTCATCGTTGCAATCAGCGTAATGGCTGCCATACCATATCCGCCGTATTCCTGGAACGTTTTTAAGTCAGCCTCAAGCCCTGCGCCGCCAGACGCATCTGACCCGGCTATTGTCGCTAATTTTATCATTATAAACTCCTTTTAAAATAAAATAGAAAAGATATCATCTAAAAGAGTGGCTGTACTTTTAGAATGATCCTGAATACATCAACATTTTTTTCAGTATTTTCTCTATTATGATAGTAAATTATCGTAAAAAACTATATCACATTTATCCGTTAAGTCAAGCATCGTTTACACTATCGCAGAACCAAAAGGCACCCGGCAGTGCTGAATTTTATTTTCTGTACGTCTGTGAGGATGGCCTAACCATAGACCTTTTTTTTACTTTCTAAAGAGACGATAAAACAGCACAATCAGCAAAAAGAGCGCATACCGGAAAAGATAGAACACCTTGAAGGGATTCCGTAATAGTTGCGGCAAAAATTCATGTCCTTTCCTAAAGGTTACATCGGAAATGCGCCGTTTCCGTTTTGCAAAGATATCGATGATATCGTTGTCGTGGATGCATATTGATGCTGGAAGCTTTGTCCGGTTCCGATAAATCCAGAGCGCCCCGCCGGGTACACCGTTACCGACAAGCAACAGCGAAGGATGCGCTTTTACGATCGACGTGATAATGTCCGGCTCCATCGTTTTGCGGTAAAATCCGTTAAAGCGTCCGACAATGCTGATGCCCGGGAAGGTAATATGCGTATTTCGTTCGCCGTCAAGCAACGTTTGCGCCCGGCCGCCCAATATGTACAGCGACCGATAATGGGCGTCGATAATGTTCAAAATTCTGATAATCATATCGAACGAATCCCGACGCATTGGAACCGGCTGTCCAAGGAAGCGCGCTGCTTTCAGAAGGCTTTTAGACAGCGGCAAACACAGAGCGGCCTGCTCCAGCATGGCACGGAACTCAAGATCGCGGCGGGCTTTCAGTACATCCCACACAGTCAGAAATACGATATGCTGCGGTTCATTCCGGGTTAAAAGCTCCATGACCGTTTGCTCAATGTCCTCATCGGGGAGCACATCAAGCGGGATAGTTAAGAGGTGTATTCGTGTAATTGCCATTGGTCGGCCTCGTTGATAATAGTTTGCGCCGCCGCGATTGCGTACACGGCAGCTGTTTCGGCACGGAGCACGTTCGTATTAAAATGAATAGTCTGAAAGCCCGCCGCTTCGAGCAGAGCTTTTTCCGCATCGCTGATTCCGCCTTCCGCTCCGACGGCCAATACAATGGCAGAAGGTTTGGCAGCAAGCAGCGTATGTACGCTCACCGAAGCCCCACGCACCTCGCTGCACATACCGAACACGGCACCGTGCGCCGGTACAAACTGCGGCAGCGCGTTCAGCGCATCGGCAAGCGGCACCGGTTCCAAAATGACCGTATCGACGGAAGAGCCCGATTGCTGCCGCGCTTCCCGGATAATACGGCGATAGCGTTCCAGCTGCGCGGGGTTTTGTTTTTTTGCCACCGAAAAGTCTCCGATAACCGGCACAATAGCCCGCACACCGGCCTCGGTCGCTTGCCGTACCACCGTATCGGTTTTTGCGCCTTTCAGTACCCACTGGAGCAAAATAATATGAGCGGAAGGCGGGGGAATACGGCTTGCGTCTAAGGCCGCAGCAGCGTACGCCGCTTGCGTAGAAGTCGCCCTATCGGCATCGTCCGACAGGTGCGTTGCATTGCCGGAACACCCCGAACAACCGGCAGAACCCTCGGCGCTGCGGGTCCCATCACAACAGCTTCCAACATCCGCTGCCGGAGTACCATGCCCCCCAGCGCCCCCTGCGGACTGCACCTGCGTATGCGAGGACGGTTTCAACCGCAGCTCCTTTTTTGCCGTATTGATGCTTTCAATCACCATCTCCGCAGCGCCGCTTACCGGCAGCCGAACCGGAAGCGTATCGCCGACCTTCATACGCCGTACTCGCACCAAATAGGAGTATGCCTTGCCGCTCACTATTAGCGTACCGTCACGATTCGGCTCACATTCAGAAATAAATTGCTTCATTGCGGAATTATGAAGCCTTTTTGGCCTCGGCCGCAGCAGCCTCCTGAGCCGCTTCTTCCTGCATTTGTAAGACTGTTTTACTGGTCTTCAAAAGCTGCGGCAACGTTCCGCTCTTTAAAATTCGGACAGCTTCCTGCAGCGTTGCATCATATTCGATATCAGCAACAGGCGCCGTATGCGTACGGTTGTACTCCTGCCGAATCAGAATGCGGAGCAGCTCTTTATTCAAAGAATACTCAGCGGCAAGCGTTTCCGCATATCGAGTAATCTGCGCCGTCGTCAGCTCCTTATTATCTTTTACAAACTTTGCAAGTTTTTCATCTCTAAAAAGCTTTTCCAAATTTTTTTCATCATCTGCCGACAAAGCGGGGAACAGCGGCACTTCTTTATCGGGTCTAATGCCCGTTTTATCGATATTTGCATCGCTCGGTGAATAATAGCGCGAAATAGTCATCTTGAACGACGCCTTTTGGGTAAGATCAAATATCTGCTGCACGGAACCTTTTCCGTAACTGGTTTCGCCGATGAGATACGCACGTTTATAATCCTTCAATGCCCCTGCAAGAATCTCCGAGGCGCTCGCCGAACCTTTATTGATCAGTACCACGAGCGGGAGATTGGCAAAAACGGGCTCCACCTTGGAATTTGTATTAAATTCGAGATTCTGCTGAGGAATGCGCGACTTCGTCGAAACGATTAATCCTTCTTTAATGAAAAGGCTCGCCGTATCCACCGCTGCGGTAATGAGCCCGCCCGGATTATTCCGTAAATCAAGCACTAATTGCGTCGCCCCTTCCTTTTGTAGGCTTTCCATCGCCTCTTGCACCCTGCGGCAGGAATTGGGATTAAATTCGATTAAGCGGATGTAGCCGATATTATTATCAAGCTTCATATATTTGATGGTTGGGACTTCAATCCGCGCCCGCACCAGCTTCACCGGGAATTCCATATTTTTTCCGCGGCGAACGGTTACCGTAACGGTAGACCCGATTTTTCCGCGCAACTTGGAGATAATACCGGCCTGGTTCATCTCTATGGTGGATTCGCCTTCTATTTCGGTAATAAGATCGCCCATCTGAATACCGGCCTTCCAGCTCGGCGTCCCTTCCAAAGCGGAAGCGACTTCAACATACGCCGGTTTTTCAGGCGTTGATACGGCTGGTTTAGTAAATGTAACACCGATACCGCCGAAATAGCCGGTTGTCGTATCCTGTAAACTGACACCGGTCAAGCTGCCGTTATCAACATACAGCGTATAGGGATCTTTGACAGCATTGAGCATCCCTTCCGCAGCCCCCTGGAATAAGACCTCCGGATCGACCTCATCAACATAATACCGCTGCAGTGCTTCATTAAGATATTGCAAATATTGTATATACGGTACCGTATTGTGCGTTTGCTCCTGCTGCGACTGAGCAAAGATAGACGGAGCAAATGATACGGTAGAAATTAACAGAACGGAACAGACACACGTAAGTATCCAAATTTTTTGCGGTTTCATATAAAATATTTTCTATTATATTAAGAAATTGTCAAGCCTTTTATTCGTGCGGTTAGGTTATAACGCCAGTTTTAAATCGCCTGCTTTAATCCATCCGATTTTCCGTAACGGGACGGTAAAAAGGAGCGTCAGCAGCGCAGGAGCTACAATATGCAAAAGAAAAATGGAAAGATAGACCGGTAACGAACCGCGCCCTGCTTGATGCATCGCTGTTACTGCGCCGATTTGCCCCACCAATCCACAGGTACCCATACCGGCTCCAATCGGCGTATTCTCCAGTTGCAACAGCACGGTCGAAATGGGGCCCAGTACGGCGGAAGCGGCGATCGGCGGTATCCATATCCGGGGATTTTTAATAATATTCGGCATGTGGAGCATACTTGTTCCAATACCGACTGCAAAACTGCCGCCGAAGCCGTTATCGCGGTAGCTCATGACTGCAAAACCAATCATCTGAGCACAGCAACCTGCCGCCGCTGCTCCTCCTGCCAAGCCTGAAAGAGAAAGCATCATACAGAGGGCTGCACTGCTGATCGGCAGGGTGAGGATAATCCCGACTAATACCGCAAGACAAATTCCCATAAGAAACGGGTGTAGATTGGTTGCGGTCATAATCACACCACCAAGCCAATTCATACATGCAGACATATAGGGGCCAAAGCTCACCGCCGCGATGCAGCCCGAAAGGATCGTTACCGTTGGCGTAATGATAAGGTCGATCTTTGTCTCTTTTGAAACGAGTTTCCCCAGTTCCGTGCCGATGATGGCTGCAATAAAGGCACCAACCGCACCGCCGTATGTATTGCCCGCAGTGCCGGCAATCGCGGCCGAAAAGAGGACAAAGGTATGCGCTTTAAGCGAGTAGGCAATCGCTACGCCGATGGCGGCGCCGGTCATGTCGCGGCACAGCGGCCAGACGGTATCGGTCAAAAAAGTAATATGCAGCTGCTGCCCGACGGTTCGCAAAATAGTACCGACAAGTAAGGATGAAAACAGTCCCATAGCCATTGCGCTTAACGCATCAATAAAATACCGTTTACCGGAAATCTCTACATCTTTCTTTTTTAAAAAGAGCTGTAATCTGTTCATATAAATACCTCCTGTTTTATACGGCGGACTGTGCAAGCGGAATGGGATATTCAGTGTGCACGTCTGCGGAAAAAGAGCCGTTGCGTTCCGGTATAAGCCGATAAAACCGCACCTTCCCATACGGCAGCTCCGGTTGATGCTCCTGCACAGCACTACCTTCTGAAGCAGCGGTAGCAAGCGAGAGCATTGCAAAGCCGCCGTAGGATTTACCGCGAGGACGCAGCGGGCTGCCGGGATTGATCGCCGTTATGGAACCGAAGCATTCAAAGCTCTGTACATGCGTATGCCCATGCACCGCAATGGTACAGCCGCGGTTTTCGGCTACCATACTCAATTTGCGGCCGTCAAGCTCAACATGATACAGATGTCCGTGCGTCAATAATATCCGCCGATTCGCAATCTGTGGTTGCTGATACAGCGGCAGCCCGAAAGCCTTCGCATTTCCGTTGCCGGGGAAAACCGGAGGATACAGCTGACCGTCGCAATTTCCCTGCGCCATAACCAGCACCGGAGGGATGGTCAAAAGCCCCGCAGCCGATTCTTGTACAACGTCGAGTACATCTTGCGCGCCGTCTCCGGAGAAAAGGCAGGCTTGGCATTCCCCGCTGAACGAGGACAATATCCAGCGCACCGCATCAATGGCGCCGTGCGTATCGGAAAGCAGCAAGACGGATGCGCTATCCGCATGCTGCAGCCGGTTGTAGTATTCAGCATCGGCAATCACGCCGTTTTCACAGCGGGTAAATCTATTCATGGGGCGGCCCCTGCGGCAAGGCTTCACTATCCACCTCTTCCGCCGTCCCGTCAACCAAATGCTGCGACAAAATCAGATAGTTATATGAACGGATATTCAACTCCGGGTCTTTGTACGGCTGGAGCGTGTAAGGAACGCCGTCCCAGGCCGCTACACCGTGTTCTTTCAACAGAGCGGTTGCCGTTGCAACAGCCCGAGCAAAGCGCGGGAACGGTTCCTGTTCAGAAAGCTCATCAGCTTGCTCCGCCGCAGTTACCGCACACAGCACGAGTGTCTGTACATCATGCGAGGGGATGTGCACCGCCCTATCAGCTTTCGTAAACGAATCGGGCAGCTCAAAGTCTACGACGACATCGCTGTAGGCTTCAAGCGGCAGCATTTCTTCTACCGGCAACAGCGAAAAGATATGCAAGCCGGGATATTTTTCTTTAATAGTGCGTAGTACCTTGGCGCCGCCTTCGGGTATCCCGATGGAAATCAGTGCATCAACCGGCTGCGCAGCAAGCCGTTCGGATATCATCGAGAGCCGCGGCTGCTTAGTCCTGGCAGTCATCTCGCTGTAGCTTAAAATATACAGATTTGTCTTGAGGCTTTCCGAATCATAGACATCCGAAAGATAGGTAAATAGATCGGAATACCGGTAAAAATCCTTCCCCAGGACAAAGAGAATACTTCGCGCAAGTTTCTTCTTTTCAACTGATGAACCATGACCGTACGAGTCGCCGGAACTGTTGCCGGTACAGGACGCTCCCAGACCGATTACAGCAATCATGGAACAGAGTAACACAACAAAACGGATGGAAAATCGGCACGCAGCTGCCGGATCGGCCTGCGGTACACGGAAAGCAGCCATGTAAATGTTTCTTCTCAGTGAAGATACAACGGAAACGCCGATATTTTTTTTCATACTTTTCATTATTAAAATTGATAAAACTCCTCAACAAAAACGGTTAATTCGAGGCGGCAATCCCCTTTAAAAAATTACGCAAAACAAATGCGATTAGCATTGTCCCTAAAATCATAATGAGGGAAAGTGCATTGATGACCGGCGAAATGCCGTACCGCACCATCGAAAACACATAGAGCGGCAGCGTTGTGGAGCCCGGCCCGGACACAAAAAAGGTAATGACAAAGTCTTCAAGAGACAAGGTTACCGACATAAAAAAACCGGATAAAATTGCCGGAAAAATCGCCGGGATGACCACCTTAAATAAGGTCTGCCGCTCCGTCGCACCGAGATCGTGCGCAGCTTCTACAATCGAAAAATCGAACTCTTCCAGGCGGGCAAGCACCAGCAAAAACACAAAGGGCAAACAGAATGTAATGTGTGCAATAATAATAGAAAGAAAACCGAGCGGGATGTTTATCGCCGAAAAGAAAATCAGCGTAGACATGCCGATAACGACCTCGGGCAGCACCATCGGCAAGATGCTCACCGCCTGCACATACCCCCTGCCCCGGAAGCGATACCACTGCACACCGAGCCCCGCAAAGGTACCGATGATAACAGAGCACAATGCAGAAACAAAGGCAATGAAGATGCTGTTCCAAAACGAATGCCACAATTTTTCGGATTCCATAAAGAGCGCGGCATACCATTTGAGCGAAAAGCCTGACCACACAATCGCCTTACCTTCGTTAAACGAAAACACGGCGATAATACCGAGCGGCAAAAACAAAAACAACAGCACAAAGACAAGCACTGTAGATGAAAACCATGCGCTATTGATATTTTTATAGGCGCGGCGGGCATGGCGCGCCGGTTCGGACTCCCGTTTTTGCTTCCCGAATCTTTCAATGAACCGCCGGTACGGGCTTTTTGCAGCAGGATGCTGGTACGGAACCGGCAATTGCTGTTGTATATCTACTGGTATATCGGACACAATTACTCCTTCTGTATTCGGTACTATCTGTGAACTATTATGAAAACCTGTAACTGGTGCAAGCGTATTGTCCTTCTTTTCGGATAACCCGTCAAGACTTTTTTTGCGTACCGGCATCCGGTACGTTTTTACATCTGATATGATACGCAAGGCGCGTGGTGCCGAAATGCAATTTTTGTGAAATAAGTAAGATATGAACCACCGAATCAACAACCCCGACGCAGAACATTCGTCAAAACTATACATCCGTGTATAGTTTTGCCTGCGATGTTGTGGCTATGCCAAAACATCGCTACTGCGTAGAACAACCGCCATCCATGGCGGTATATGCAATGCTCAATGTTCCGCACGGTATGGGATATCCGGCACGGATGCCGGTTGTTCCAAACAGGAACGAGTTTTTTGCCTTGCAAAAAACTCGCAGTCAAAAATGTACAAGGATGTACATTTTTGACGAGGTGGTTGCAGTCGGCTTTAATACCCTTTGTTACGACGCAAGCGTCGGGGTATTAAACCCTCCACACGAATAAAAAAACACCTGCGGGAAGGATCATTACCCCTCATCGCAGGTGTTGTCGGCTTTCTCCATCAAATACTATGATATGAAATGACCGTTAATATTCTGTCGGCATTTTAAAGCCTTTGCCGTCGTCAGGAGAAAAAACGTAATCGGCGCCTTTTTCCAACGGCTTTATTGTTTCGGCGTTGTTCATAGGAGCAACCACTATTTTACAGGTGATTTTACCGTCCGCACCGATCGTAAAGGTTGCGGTATTGCTTACCGTTGTTCGCTTAAAATCCTTTTTATGATACGTTTTGCACGTCCATTTGTTTGCGGAAATTTTTTCCCATTGCATGTTCGTATAAATTGCGCTCATCGGCTGGGAATAGCTGATCGATTTTTCCTCATCAAAAACCACCCACATGGTATAATCATGATTGTCAAAATGAAGCATTCCGCGGTACGTGCCGTACAGTTTTTTTATTTGTTCCGCATCACCGGAAGGTACCGTCGGCATAGCATAGTCGATTTTTATGCGTACCGTATATGTTTTTGACGTACCATCTTCGGCAACTACCTTATATTCTTTGTTTTGAATAAACAAATCTTCCATTGCGTCGCTTGTTTGTTCTGCAGAGCCTTTATACAATTTTGCTTTTGGACTGACCGTAAAGCTCGCCTTAAATTGTCTGTTGCCTTTTTTTGCAGAATCTTCATATTTATATGCAGATTCTGGCACTGTCATGCTGACTGTATGGGAGGCTTCATCGATTGTCCCGACGATATCCGCATTCAGCCACGGGTTACTGTTTTTTTTAAACGCAAACGATATAAGCTGCTTTTCCGCCGATTTCGGCGATCTATTCAAATTGTTACAGCCGCTCAACAGGGCTGTTACAAATCCCATGCAAACAACAACACAAAACGCCGCTTGTTTTATACCGATTTTCACACTATTCTCCCATAAAAACTCAATTTGAAAAAAAGGCAACCGCTTAATGTCTCAAGCGATTGCCGTGCTTATTAATTATTACCGGGGTATCGGCGCAAGCATTTTGGGAGACGTAGAATCGGCTTTATCATATACATAATACGTTTTGCCGTCCTTTTTAATCTCTTCAACAGCTTTACCCTTCTTAAAAGGCCCCGCCTTTCTCCCCATCGGCACAATGTACTGCCAGAGCTTTACACCGTCGGAGTCTTTTGAAAATTTCAAAATAACTTTTCTATCTCCGGGCTCATAATCGGAATTATTCGCATGATACGAAGAACATACCCACGAATCCGAAACTTTCGCCCACCGCACATTCCGATAGCGAAAACTCATAGCTGTTGAGTAGGCAACAAGGCCATGAGCTCCAATTTCAATGCAGTTGTCCCGTGCACCGTCCATCCAATAGTAGCCGTATAATGTTGCAATTTCGGCTTTTTGCTCCGACGAAAGCGCAGATAAATCGCTGTCTTTCATATCATCCGGTACAAAGTTTTGGGTATTACTTGCTTTAGGCGTGTCTTTCCCTTTGTCGGCAGGCTTTTCATTGCCCGTGCCGGCGGAAGTATTCCCCTTCCCTTTACCAAAAGGGTTATTGCATCCGCCAAGGACAATACAAAGAGCAAATACGCCGAGCAAAAAACACAATCGTTTTTTATTCATTTTGCGCTTTATACCTTGTCTGTTAAATATGAAGCCTTACCGGTTTATATCCGCTTTCTTTAGTCCAGGTGAAATCGTCCCCTTTTGTCGCCGTTACAGAAACGCCCATAATATTTGTTTTTACCGTAATTTTACCTGCTTCTTCGGTAAACTCATAGCCTCCTCTGCCATACAGATTTTTAATTTGAGGCTTTTTCTTTTTATAGGTTGTACAGGTGTAGGATCCGTCAGCCTTTACTTCCCATTCAATATTTTCGTAATCCATACTCATCGCGGTTGAATAGAGGGTAACCTTATTTTCTTCAAGAACGATCACTGCTTTACTATTTAAAGCCGGTATAAAGGTATAATATGAACCAAATAACCTGCGGACAGCTCTTCTGGATGCATTGGGTAAATCAATTTCTACGACTACTTTATATATGATGGAATTACCGTCCTCAGCGTAAACCGTTATGTCCGTACCGTCTTCTAAATCATAAAAATCCACTGCTGTTTTTGAGCTTTTCAATTTTACTTCATCGATAAACAATTCGGCTTTTGCGCTTGCAATAAATGTAGGCTTAAGCGATTTTATCGTTGCTTCGGTCGTACCCACAGGAAATTTAATAAAGCAAAATCCCTCTGTCTGAGCTTTGTTTGTCCCAACTATACCGCTAACATCGGCAGCCAGACCGGGATTTACATCTTTTCTAAATTCGAAGCTAAGAATTTTATTACCGCTAAACTGACCTGCAGCAGGGGCAACCTCAACATATACGCGATAAGTTTCCGTAGAACCGTCTTCAGCTATTATCATATAATGCACAAGACTGCTAAAATTGTTTTCCGTTTTGCCGCTTTCTTGAGCAACTTTTTTTACAGAAGCTCTCGCTTTGCTGCTTACAACAAAAGAGGCTTTTAATTTTGTTATATCGGTACCATTCGGCACTATCACACTGACAGTTTTTGAAATTTCATCAACAGAACCCGCTACATCATTGGCTAATCCCGGGTTATTTGCCTTTTCAAACTTAAATCCTGTCAATTTTTTCTCTTGTGATAACTTTTGCCCCCCCCCAGCAGGGTTATTACAGCCGACAAAAACCGTAAACAGCACGCTTAGACAAGCCGCTGCAGCAAAAAATTTTTTTGCACTTTTAAACACTGTTTTCATTTTGAAAACGCCTCCTAATTATTTATTTTAGTTAGCTTTAACTAACCATAGAGAGATGATATAGTATTTTGAGGATTTTATGCAATATCTTTTTATCATTAAGAATATCCTGAACGTTTTTATCGATTTTTCGTGTGCTGGAGGTGCTTTACGCGATAACAGCGAGTGTATTCAATATGACTGGATAGCGGTATTATTCATAATTAATCGCTTCTACTTCCTGTGAAGTCAAACTAGTAGCTTTTACGACATTTTCGATCGATAAGCCCATTATCAGTAAGTTTCCGGCCGTTTCGATAGCTTTTTGATGGGCTCCTTTAGAAAGACCTTGTGCAATACCTTTCTCAATACCTTCGGCGAAGGCTATTTTGCCAGCTTCTTCGCATCTGACTTCGATATCGGTATCATAATCATATTCTGCTAGTAGCATACTCAGAACCTCGTTGAGTTGTTAAGATGTGTACTGTGTAGTGCATTATAAAGAGCTAAAAAATTTTCTTTTGCGTTTTTATCCGTACTAAAAAAATCTACGAAAACCGAATCTTTATACCTACGGTTGTATTGCGGCATGGTTATTATTATATGACCAAAGCCGGGAACATGCAAGGGGAGATAAAGGTTCTAACGCACACTATTCCCTGGTTGATAATGTACAAAATAGTGTAGCCGTTGTAATAAGCACTTGTGAAATGCAATGATGTAATGCAGTAAACGGCACCGCTATTTTCAAAAGATGTTTCAGCACCGCCATGGATGGCGGTTGTTCTACGCAGAAGCGATGTTTCGACAAAGTCGAAACTCGTAGTCAAAACTATACACGGACGTATAGTTTTGACGATGCGACTGGACGAGCAGACTGTATTGTATGGACGGCTGATGCCGTGTATATCTTTGAGTTTAAGCTGAGCGGAAACGGCACGGCGGATGATGCAATCGCGCAGATAAAAAAGAAGCAGTATGATGAGACGTATCAGGCGGATGGGAAAAAGATAGTGCTCATCGGTGCAGGATTTGACGAACAGGCAAAAAACATCAAAGATTGGAAAACCGAAACACTTGATTGAGCAAAACACGTTTCAGAATATCTACGGACGGACGGGGTGTTAATCATTGGAACAGCCCAACGGCATCCTAGCCGGCCGTCTCTTCGCCGCTCCCTTGATTTTACGTTTAAAATCGGTACAATCAAGCGGAACGGTTGCTGTAAAAACCGTATATCCAGACATACTCCAGCAGCGCCGTGAGGTTTTTATGCTTCTGTTTATTTCTTTTCTTATCATTCTCGCAATGTTGTCTACCAAAATCAGCGATAAATTCGGCTTGCCGCTTTTGATCGGTTTTATTCTGATCGGGGTTCTGGTCGGAAGCGATGTACTCAATCTGTTTTATTTTGACAATGCGCTTTTAACAAAAAAGATAGCGGATATCCTGCTGATTTTTATCATCTTTGATGGCGGCTTCTGTATTACAAAAGATACCTTCCAAAGAGTTGCCGGGCCATCCATGACGCTTGCGACCTTAGGCGTTGCGCTGACATCCCTGGTATTAGGACTCTGTATTCACTTCCTGTTAAAATTCGATTTAGTGTATTCGATGCTGATTGCATCCATTATTTCATCTACCGATGCCGCCGGGGTCTTTATGATTACCAAGGCAAACCCGATTAAAGACAAGCTCGCCGCAACACTGAATGTCGAGTCCGCAGCAAACGACCCGATGGCCATTTTGCTCACGGTTACCTTTGTGCATATTGCAACGGGCGCTTTTCAATCCCCGGCATTAGCGGCGGCTGAATTGATTTGGCAATTTGCAGGCGGCATTTTTATTGGACTGGCAGCCTTTCAAATTTCACTCTATCTGTTTAATAAACTGCAATCCGACAATCGAGGCAACTACAATGTCCTGATGCTCGGCTGCGTGCTGATGGCGTATGGAGCGGCGGAGTTATGCAAAGCGAACGGCATTATCGCGGTATTTTTTATGGGATATTGGATCGGGAACTCCGCCTTTCCGGCAAAGCGCAGCGTCGGCAATTTCCTTTCAAGCATTTCTACAATCTTTAATATCACGCTTTTTATTATGCTGGGACTTTTATCGTTTCCCCATCGATTTGTTCACATTTGGAAAGAAGCGCTCATCATCGTAGCCGTTATGATGTTTATCGCCCGGCCGATTGCGGTTATTATCTCCACCATGCCCTTCCGCTATACACGGAAAGAAAAAGCCTTTGTTATGTGGGGAGGTATAAAGGGCGCCGTTCCGATTGTTCTGGCAACCTATCCGCTCGCAAACGGGCTTGATACAAACGGGTTTATTTTCGATACCATCTTCTTTACCGTTATCTTATCCTGCATTATACAAGGCACTACGCTCGCCCCGCTTGCACGGTTGTTAAAATTTACCGACCCCAAAAAGCCGGAGTCGCTGTATTCCGTCGAGCTGTATTCGCTTAAAGCAAGCGACATCGATATCTTCGATGTATATATTGAAGATTATGCAGCGTGCATCGGCCATAAAATTATCGATTTACATCTTGATAAGGATATTTTGATTAGTTCCATCGTCAGAGACGGGAAAATCATCTTTCCGAAAGGAGACACCGTAATAGAAAAGAATGATATCCTGTACGTGCTTGCCCATACGGCAAAAATACAAAGTATTACGGAACGGTTAAACGAAAGGCAAGAAGAAAACAGCTGATACGGTCTAAACCTCTCGCTACACAAGCGCCCGCCGATGGAAATGGTTCGCACGGAGCAAGCCTATCATCATTCATCGGCCTCCGGCCAGTAACATACCACCGACAATCAATAGGCACTCGACTCCCACAACAACGGAAGGAAGTGTATTATGAAGCAAGGAAAACCATTATCGGCTGAACGTATCTCCGAAATAGCGGCACATGAAATCGATTTATCCGATATTCCCGAACTTACAAAAGAACAATGGGAAAAAGGGCATTTTAAAAATCAGGTTGCGGTGGGCGCGCCGCAACGGATGCCCCGTTACCGTCGATCTATGATATGTGCAACAGCACAAAAAGAGGAAGACGAGCACTGTAATATTAGCAAATTATGTAAAAGGAATAATTGAAGAAGATTAGATATAAAGAAGAAAGTTATGGGCGCTGACGGGATCGAACCGCCGACATTTTGGGTGTAAACCAAACGCTCGTACCAGCTGAGCTAAGCGCCCTAATGTAGAAGACTATATACGAACTCGGCAAAAATGTCAATATAGAGATTTTATCATACACCGAATCAACAACCCCGACGCAAGCGTCGGGGTACAGTGCTCAACGTTTCGCACTGTA
>CAUTXW010000043.1:0-21131 GCA_963542655.1 uncultured Treponema sp.
GGATAGCCATACCGTCGGAAATCTTCCGTGCGCGGACAAGCAGCGCTCCTTTCAAAATTCCGGGGAAGCAGACGGAGTTATTGATCTGGTTCGGGAAGTCTCCGCGTCCGGTACCGGTGATAAAGGCGCCAGCAGCTTTGGCATCGTGCGGCCAAATTTCGGGGACGGGATTTGCGCAGGTAAACACGATGGGTTTGTCGCCCATAGAGGCAATTTGCTCTTTGGTTACCGTGTTGGGACCCGGCTTGGATAGGGCAATCAGTACGTCGGCGCCTTTCAGTGCTTCGTTAAAATCATTTATCCGCTTGGGGTTTGTCGCTTGGCACAGCTCCCACTTGCGGTAATAGCGTGCGTCGGCTTTGATGTCCTCGCGGCCTGCATGGAGCGCGCCTTGCGAGTCGCAAATAATCATCTTTGCGGGATCGCCGCCGTCCTGCAGGATGAGGCGTGCAATCGTCGTGTTGGAAGCACCTGCACCAAGCAGTACGATACGGCAGTCCCCGATTTTTTTACCCGCCAGTTTCAGCGCATTGAGCAAACCGGCAAGCGTAATACAGGCCGTCCCTTGGGCATCGTCGTGCCAAACAGGAATGTCACATTCTTCCCGCAGCGTATCCAGAACTTTAAAGCAATCCGGCTGCTGAATATCTTCCAGATTAACTGCGCCGACACTCGGCTCCAGCATCTTCACAAAATCGATAATCTTATCGGGGCAATGTTTACCGGCAGGGAAGTTGTATTTTTTTTCCTCATTCGGCTTGACGTAAGAATCAATGCAGATGGGATATGCGTCTACGCCGCCTAAATACTTCATCAGCATACATTTACCTTCCATAACGCCGAGGCCGCCGGAAGGAGAACAATCCCCGTCGCCCAGTACGCGGGTAGAATCGCTGACAACGGCTACAAGGTTTCCTCGATTGGAGAGCATAAAGGAGCTGTCGTGGTTATCGCGGATGCCGGTAGAAACGGCGGATACGCCCGGCGTGTACCAGACGTTGAACCAATTAAATCCGTAAATCCCGCATTTGGGAATGGTTTGCAGTTTCCCGCCGTAAAATTCGTGTGTTAAAAGCGAAAGCTTTTTTAGAAAAAGTGTTTTTGCCGCCGCTTTTTCATTTTCCGTAAAGTCGGCAGGAAAATGTTCCGTAATAGACTGTAAATCTTTATCAATAGTTTTCATATGATGAGTGTAGCATTCTTACCCCTCTCCCTGCAAGCTATCCTTTTGAAAATATACGGCATATCTACTTCGTTGCTGCGCACAAATTAATCCTCAACGTATCAAAGATACGCCTGTGGTTAATTTGTGCTCGCGCCTCGTATCTATACCCTCTATTTTCAAAAGTAACAGTTCCACTGTACCGAAAGGAGGTCGGTGTTTCCGTACAGAAACAAGTTTGTGCAGCAAACTCGCAGTTAAAAGATACACGTGGACATTCATTTCTGAACGCGCCTGCGGGTGTTTTTTATTCGCTCCTAGCATCCGTCTCGCCTATTTCAAAAACGTCTATTTCTCAAAAATACATTAAAAACCTATTTTCAAATGCGCTCGTTCTTTTCTTATTTTCTACACTGTCTTCATTAACTGTATATCTCAAATTTCAACAACAGATTTCTCAACAGCGTTTTCATCAATTACCCATTACAAATTATCAATTACTCATTAATTCTATTGGAGGTTTACTATGAAAAAGCGATTTTCTCTTCGCTACAAACAGATTCTCTTCTTCGGGCTGTTGATCGCGGCGGCTTCGATTATCGAAATTTTATTAGCGGTACGCACAGCGCGCACTGCAGTAATCGAAAAAGTCGAAACGCATCTAACCGACAAAGCTAACGATGTCGCAGATATTATTGACGGCAGAGCCGATGCGCTCTTTCAATTTATTGAAGGGGTAGCGCGTATGCCCGTATTACGAGACGATTCGCTTTCTTTAAGCCAAAAATCGCAAAGTCTGGTAAAGGAAGCGAAAAGCAATGCAAAGATCGATGTGTTTGGCGTTTGCGATTTAAAAGGAGTCCGGTACGATTCTTCAGGGAATCAAACGTTTATTGGGGATACCGATTGGTTTAAATCTGCTGCGCAAGGAAAAAATTTTATTTCTGAACCGCTGATTTCTCGCGTAACGAATAAATTGCAGATTATTTTTGCTGTGCCAATTAAAGATGATAATCAAACAATTACCGGCGTATTGGCCGCTGCGATGCCGGGGAATCTTCTCTCTTTAGCAATCAACGACATTGTTGTTGGAAAAACGGGTGAATGCTATATCATTGCTCAAACAGGCGTAACCGTTGCCCATAAAAATCAAAGTGCAGTTGACCAACGATATAGTCTCATTGATGCATCCAAACAAGATTCCTCGCTTAAATCCGCTGCGGAGTTTTTGCAGCATGCGCTCGATTCAACGCAAAGTAAAGTAGAGCATTACTTGTATCAAGGTACCCCATACATCGCATCTTATGCAAAAATTTCTACCGCTCATTGGACGGTGATTGTAAAAGCTCCTGTCAATGAATTTACAGGGACGGTAGAAACCTTGCGCAATACATTGATTACAATCGGCGTTGCGATTTTACTGAGTGCGCTTGTCATCATTTATTTCGTTGCCGGTGCGATGGTGAAGCCGGTACAAACAGCTGTTGCTGCATTACGAAACATTGCGCAAGGCGATGGCGATTTGACTGTCCGTCTATCGGTTTCCGGCAATGATGAGATTACCGACATGGCTGAATATTTCAACGAGACGATTGCAAAAATCGGCGCATCTATCAGGCAAGTCGGCATCAATAGCAATATGATGGAAGAGATTGGTGATGAGCTTGCTTCCAACATGACAGAAACCGCGAGTGCCGTTAATCAGATCAGCGCAAACATCGATGGGGTGAAACAGCAAGCGATGACGCAGGCAGCAAGTGTTACGGAGACTGCGGCAACGATCGAGGAAATCGTCCGTACCATTAAGCAGCTGAACGGAAGTATTGAAACGCAGGCGGCGAGCGTGGCGCAGTCATCATCGTCGGTAGAGCAAATGGTTGCGAATATCGCATCAATCGGGCAGACGCTCGGTAAAACCGATGAGGTGATCAGAAGTCTGACGACTGCGACCGGCGACGGCAAAGCCACATTAGTTACGTCCAATACCGTAACCCAGAAAATCGCCGAAGAATCCGGCTCGCTGATGGAAGCATCGAACGTCATTCAGCACATTGCATCGCAAACAAACTTGCTCGCGATGAATGCGGCGATCGAAGCTGCCCACGCAGGAGAAGCCGGGAAAGGCTTTGCCGTCGTTGCGGATGAAATCCGCAAGCTCGCAGAAGAATCCTCGGTTCAAGGAAAAACAATTACCGCGACGCTGAAAACGTTAAGCGTGGAAATTGAGACCCTCTCCGCCTCGTCTAAAACCGTGGAAGAAAAGTTCAATGCGATCTTTACCCTGGCTGAACAGGTTAAAGAAATGAGCGCCCGCTTGACCGAAGCAATGCGCGAGCAGGAGAACGGCAGTAAGGAAGTGCTGACGGCTATTAAGAGCATCAACACGGTAACAACGGAAGTACAAGCCGGTTCCGAGGAAATGCTGAAAGGCGGAGAGGGTGTTGCCTCCGAAATGCAAAAACTGGACAGCCTGACCCGCATCATCACCGACAGCATGAACGAAATGGCTTCCGGCGCCGTGCAAATTAACAACGCCGTCCAGGAGGTCAGCGAAATTACGCAGCGGAATAAGGGAGCAATTGAGAATTTGGCCTCGGAAGTCTCGAAATTCAAAGTGTAAATTAGGGAAGGAAAGACACTTTTTTCTGATAAAAGATTTCTTCCCTTCCCTAGAACCCATCCTATCTTCAAAAGAACCGCTTAGGGCTTCGCCCTAAGAACCCACCTTGGTTCCAAGCATGGTTCTAAAATAAAAAGCTGAACAGGTACGATTTTCACGAGAAAGGCGTTTCAGAACCGCCATGGATGTCCGTGATTCCACGCAACAGCGATGTTTTTGCATTGCAAAAACTCGCGTTCAATACTTAAACGTTATAATGCGGAATCCCTGGTTGGAATGCTTATTTGCGAAAGAACAATAAAGAAAAGTGGGAAGAAATCTATTGAAAAAAGATATTTTTTAACATCGCTGACAGATGTTGAAAAGGCTGCTTTTGCGATGAGGGCACATTGGGGGATAGAAAATAATCTGCATTGGGTTCTCGATGCGATTTTGAATGAAGATTATTGCCTTGTCCGGAAAGACAACGCGGCTGCGAATCTAAATGTCTTAAGGAAAATAGCCCTGAATATTCTTAAGCAAGTTGACTTCTCGGATATTATAAAAGCGAAGAAGATGCCGCTTTGTCATAAGCAACACCTATGCGACAAACGAGAGGATTGCCTCCAAAGAGCCTTGCAGTCTTTATAATGCGGAAGCCCTGGATGGAGTATGAGCCTATCTGTAAAGAATTTCTTCAGATGCTCTTCACGGATAAAATCGATAAAATTACCTATCTCTCATCTCAGAATACCGTTACAACTAATTTTGATGCAAAAACCGTCCGACTTGATGTACTGGTAAAAGATGACCGAGGTATCTCTTACGACATTGAAATGCAAGTCGGCAACGAGTATAATCTTCCCCAAAGGATGCGCTATTATCAAGCGGCCATTGATATTGCCTTCTTGGATAAAGGCTATTCTTATAAGGCTTTAAACGAAAGCCTTATTATTTTTCTCTGCTTATTCAATCCGATTGGCCGTAACAGGGCTCTTTACACATTTGAAAATATCTGTATAGAAGACAGAAGTATCCCCTTACGGGATGGAACTAAAAAGATCATATTGAATGCGAATGCGTTTCAGCAAGCAGAGAATAAAGAATTACAAGGCTTTTTACAATATGTAAAAACGGGAAAAGCAACCACAGACTATACGAGGAGGATAGACGACATGGTACGGACAATAAAGGTGAGCGAACAGATGAGGACAGAATACCGCATCTTACCGGCCGTTATTATGGATGCGATAGATGAAGGGGCTCGTCAGGCAAAGCTCGAAACGGCAAAAAAACTCTTACAATTCGGACTTGCGCGGGAAAAGATTGCGCAAGCAACCGGATTGACGTGTGAAGAAGTCGAATTACTATAATCGTAGACTATGAATCCGTGATATATTTTGATAAAACAACACGATTCTTTAACGCGCCGCTCCGGCGTGGTGACTATGGTTTTTTCTTTTCTTTTATGCTAAAACTCCTGTAAAAATCAGCAGGTAGATATATGAAATTGATTGAATTTATTAATTTAGGCGGGCCGCTCAACTGGGCGCTTGCCGCAATTCTATGTTTTTGCTTTTGCCAGTGTCTGGAGCGCAGCATCTATTTTTTTCAAACGCGTAAAGGGTCGAAAAATGATGTAGTCAAACGGATGCAATCAAAGGCCGAAGCGGTTGCTGAGCTGTCGGCCGCGCAGCAGCAAAAAGAACTGATCAAAGAAAGCACGATGTTATATTATGAAATGAACCGAGGGCTTTGGCTGCTCAATGTTATCAGCGCGGTTTCGCCGTCAATAGGGCTGTTGGGGACGGTTACGGGGCTTATCGGCTCGTTTTCCAAGATGGCGGAAGTAGGCGCTGTGGTAAATATTCAGGATTTATCGGGCGGTATTTGGGAAGCGATGCTCACAACGGCATTCGGTATGGTGATTTCGATTCCTGCGCTGCTGTGCTACCGCCTGTTTAAGCGCATTATCGAAAAACGCATGATGCTCATCGATCTATACGGCGAAGAATATGCGGACGCAGCGCCGCAAACACAGGGAGCGCGGTAATGTTTAACCGCCGTTTTGCATCCCGCCATGATGAAGAGCTCGTCGTCAATATCACATCGCTCATCGACGTCATCTTTATTTTGCTCATTTTTTTTATGGTATCTACCCAGTTCAAACGAAGCTCCTTACCGCTTGACCTGCCGCAAAGCGAGGATACAACGCAGGAGCAGAACACGGCAAAAGTGCTGGCTGTTACTGCGACGGCGATGGAGCTGGATGGCAGTGCCGTTACGCTTGATACGCTGCAAGACACACTTGCCGCGCTCTATGCACAAAACCCGGAACTTGCGCTTTCGCTGGAATGCGAGCGTACTGTTGACTTTGAGCATATAGTACAGATACTGACAAAAATACAGGCGGCGGGAATTAGCCGCATCGGAATTGTGCATGACCCGCTGGATTAGCTCCGCACTGTGCACGATGGCGCTTGTTGCCGTCCTGTTTTGTTTACCCGTGTGGGGCATACGAAGCGCATCGGCAGCATCGCGTGTTTCCCATACGGCGGCACCGGCGATGTCGGCAGTGCATATCGTAAAACGCCTTCCTAAACCCGCGCCTCCAGCCGTACACAAACAACCCGCGCCCTCCAAAAGCGTTCCGGCAATTCCGGTGCCGCCCGAACCGGTTCCCATACCGGAGCCGGAGGCTGCGGAAGCCCCGGAAAGCCCGGATGCACAGTCTGACATACCTGTCGAACCGGAGGCAACGCCGATAGACGAAACGGCTGCCGACGCGCCTGCAACCGGCGAACCGTCCGATGCGGCTCCGGCGAGCGGAGCGGAAGAAAGCGACACCAATGATACATCGCCTGCGCCCGCCGCCGAATCTCCTGTCCCGCCGCAAGTGGTAAAGGCAGCTGCAGCATATAAATCATACGCGCTGGGACGTATCGCCTCAAAAAAAACGTATCCCTATACGGCGCGTTCAAACGGCTTTGAAGGAAGAGTTCGTGTGCGCATCGTCATCAATCCTGATGGAACGCTTGCTCAAACGGATATTCTTGAACCGTCCGAATACGAAATTTTAAACAAGGCATGCCTTACCGCAATTAAAAAAGCCGCACCCTTCAAAAAAATGAGCGGCGGCATGACTGCGATGACGCTTTCCTTCGTTATGGATTTTTCGCTGAAATAAGTGCAGGGTATCATCCGATATATGCTTCCCATTTATGCCTCTATATAGGATGAAGTATGCATATCGCATGAATGCAACTTTAATAAGCCGTCAACAAAATTGTGTAATCCTTTAATGTACACAGGATAATGGCTGCAACTCCCTAATGCACCTCTTGACAATTCTGACGGAGCGCCTATACTCAAACAGTAAACAACGTTTACTATTCTTATCGCAAGAGGATAATCACGTGAAACTTGAAGGAATACATCTCTTTTTTAAAAAGATTGCGGAATTTCAATTAAAACACCGCTGGCTTTGCCTGGGACTTCTTGCAGCGGTAACGGTGGTAGGGCTATTGGGCGTAAAGAGCTTTAAAGTCGGTTCGGCGGATGAAGATGAGTTTATCAGCATCCGGGAAGCCGCCAAAAAAAACGATGCACGGTTTAAGGAGTTGTTCGGCAGTAACGATTCGATTGTACTGCTGTTCGAATCCGATGATGTGTTTAAGCCCGAAGTGCTGCACGCAATTAAAAGTATCGGCGCCGAACTTTTGGAAAAAGTACCGTATGCAGATTCTATTACCTCGATTACCGACATGGATATTACCGTCGGGACGGATGAGGGAATCGAAGTAACCAATCCGTTTAAAGACGGTATTCCAGACAATCCGGAAGCATTAAAAAAAGCAAAAGATTTTATCCTTTCGCGTCAGTCGATTGTCAATAAGCTCGTAACACAGGATGCAACGGAAACCTGGCTGGTACTTTCGCTCAAGGCAACGCCGCCTGAAGAAGTATGGGGTAAAACCTCGACACAGGCACCGATGTATGTTATCGGAGAGGCGGCTATCGGCATTGTAACCGATCCTAAATATCACAGTTCCGCGTACACGTTAAAACCGGCGGGACTTCCGTATACCGAAACGGAAGAAAAGGCGGTAATGGGGCGCGAGACGATAAAGAGCGTGGGGTTGAGCTTCCTCTGTATGATCATTTTGCTCATCATATTTACCCGATCGCTTCGCGGAACGATTGTACCGCTTTTTGCAACCTTCTTTGCCATTACGACCGTGCTTGGTATTATGGGACACTTGCATATTGCAGGCAAGTCCGAGATGATGTCGGTTCCGATTGTGCTTGCAATGGCGCTTTCGGTCGGATATTCCATTCACCTCGTCAACTCATTTAAGACAAGTTTTTATGTACTCGGAAAACGCAAAGAAGCCGTTATCGATTCGATTGAAAACACCGGCTGGCCGCTCTTTTTTACCGTTGTTACCACCGCCGTTTCGGTGCTGTCGTTTTTAACAACCGATCTTAGACCGATGCGCTGGATGGGAGCTGCAAGTGCCGCGATGGTATTCGCCGTGTATGTTTACGTGAGCGTTCTCATTCCGATTTTGATGAGCTTCGGCAAAGATATTGAGGCCGGAAAAAATGCGGAAGACGTTCACAATGCAAAGGCCGTACGTGCTCAGAAATTGGATGCGCGGTTTGAACGCTTCGGACGATCTATTCTCAAAAAACGCAAAGCGGTTATTGTTGCATTTACGTTCATCACCGCGGCTTGCATTCCGGCATTATTCAGAATTGACGTCAACATGGACAGCTTTAAGTTTATGGGCCTACGCATTCCGTACATCAAGCGTCTGTATGATATTACCCAGTCGCAGCTCGGCTCCTATTTTAACTACAATATTATGCTCACCTTTGATGAAGACGATGCGGTCAAAGATCCCGATGTGCTGAAAAAACTTGATGAATTGAGCGCACTTATCGGCACCTTTCGGCTGACAAAGTTGAATAACGGCGTACCGAAAATCTTTTCGATTTTGGATATTGTCAAAGAAATGAACCAAACCATGCACGCAGATGATCCTCACTTTTACACCATTCCCGATGATGAGGACTTGCTCGCGCAGCTCTTGTTCATGTACGAGATTTCAGGCGGGCAAACCTCACGCTGGGTTGATGAAGAATTCCGCACGCTCCGTATGGCGGTTGATGTTGCTGCGTATGATGCAAACGAGCTTGCGGCGAATATGGAACAGATAAAGGGAAAATGCGCGGAGCTTTTTCCGCAGGCGGATTGCCATTTAATCGGCGCTGCCGTGCAATTTGCGGAACTAAATAACAAAATCGTATTCGGTGAACTGTACTCGTTTTTAACCTCGCTCGTGGCGATTGCCATTCTGATGATGCTCGTATTCGGCAGCGTTAAAATGGGGCTGATCGGGCTTATTCCGAACATTTTTCCCGTTATCGTCATCGGTGCGATTATGGGCTATCTGGATATTCCGCTGGATATTGTAACAATGGCGATTATGCCGATGATCCTCGGTATTGCGGTTGACGACACCATTCACTTTACCAACCACACAAAGTATCTTTTTGAAAAAGAAAAGTCATACGAGCGCGCAATCTTCGGTACCTTCTATTCCATCGGAAAGACGCTTGCGATGACGACGATTATTTTGTCTGCAACCTTTTTAATGTACCTCACTAACAATATCGCCGCGATTTTGCGCCTTGGCGTATTGGCTGCCGTCGGTCTTTTGTCTGCACTTGCTGCCGACTATCTTATGACGCCGGTGCTGATTTATATCACTAAGCCCTTCGGGAAAGAGGAGAAAATAATGCATAATGGGTAATTACACATTACCGATTATTTCCTGCCATTTTGCTCCGAAAGTCGTATAAGGACTGTAGGAGGTGTGAAAAATGAGTGACACACAGACGCTTACGCTCACAAATGACTATCTGTTTAAACTCTTGCTTGGCTCCGAAGAAAATAAAGCCTGCTTGCAGGACTTTCTTGAATGTGTACTAGATATGTCGGAAGGCATGATTACAGACCTTGAGTTGCTGGACAAGGAACTTACTAAAGATGCGGTAACTGATAAAACCGGTATCTTGGATGTGAAGATTCGTTTAAACGATGGGACGACTATTGACATTGAGATTCAAAACTCTTGGTCTGCGGAATTTATTCCCCGTACACTGTTCTACTGGTCGAAAATGTACGTTGAAGGTTTTGAAGAGGGAGCGCCGTATACCAGTTTGGATAAGTGCATTACGATTAATCTCATTTCACAAGGATTTAACCGAAGTAGTGAGATGCATTCCACCTATAGGTTATTGGAACAAAAGACATATAAACCGCTCACCGATTTAATGGAGATACACTTTCTCAGCCTGTCGGCAGCACGAAGGTTTGAGATACAGAAAGACCCTATCGAGAAACGGCAAAAACTGATAAACTGGTTACGGTTTATAGCGACTGACGATAAGGAGGAGCGAGCAATGTTAGCAACAACATCACCCATATTGCAAATGCTGAATGAGAAAGTAGACGTTCTCAGTTTGACTCCTGAAGAACGGAAGCTTTATGAATCGCGGATGAAGCTCAAAAGTGACATAGCAACTATCTCAGAGGTGCAATTCAAATCAGGTCTCGCCGAAGGAGAAGCCCGCGGGTCTCATTACAAAGCACTTGAAACGGCAAAAACAATGCGTACTATGGGTTATCCGCTCGGTGATATTTGCAAAATTGCAGGGCTTTCTCAAGCAGAGGTGGAAGCGCTGGGCTAATTCATAATTATGAATTATTTGGAGGTATATATGAAAACAACCATAAAACAATTGATTACGCTGACGGTATTTGCGTTGGCGGGAATGAGCCTTGCATTTGCGCAAGAGCTGACGGGCAAAGAGATTATGCAAAAGGTTGATAAGCGCGAAAAGGCGGCAACGGATTCATTTACGATGCGCATGACGCTTATCAATGCGGGCGGTAAAAAACGGGTGCGTCAGGTTACGGCGTACTCAAAAGATTACGGCAGTGAGAAAAAAACGGTGATGGTGTTTTTGCTGCCTGCGGATGTAAAGGGCGTCGGCTATCTTTCTTTCTCGTATGACGATGCGTCGAAAAGCGATGACCGCTGGCTCTATATGCCTGCGCTTAAAAAAGCAAAGCGTATTTCAGGCTCTTCAAGCGGAGACTACTTCATGGGTACCGATTTTACCTACGACGATATAAGCGGGCATAAGATCGATGACTACACCTATACGCTGCTTGCAGAAGAGACGCTCGACGGCAAAACGTGCTGGAAGATTGAATCGGTTCCGATAAAAAAATCGATGTATTCGAAATATCTTTCGTGGATCGATAAAGAATCGCTGGTGCAAGTAAAGGCGGAATTTTATGATGAACAGGGTATGCTGCTGAAAGCGCTGACAGTGAGCGGCATCGAAAAAAAAGACGGCTTTTGGACTGCGGATAAAATGGAAATGAACAATGTGCAAAAAAAGCACACGACCGTTATCGAAACGCTCAAACATGAGTTCAACAAAACCATTCCCGATTCGTATTTTAGGGTGAACTCGCTTGAAGAAGGAAAAATCAGATAGACTTTTGCAAATATACGACGCATCTACGCCAAAACTATACATCCGTGTATAGTTTTGGCTGCGAGTTTCGGACATAGCCGAAACATCGCTTCTGCGTAATACGAGCGGCATCCGTGCCGCTGCTGAAAATCTTCAACGTATCATTTCCGCCATGGACGGCGGTGGTTCTATGCAGAAACGAGATTTGCGTAACGCAAATCTCGCGGGTAAGAAATGTACATGGAAGTACATTTCTTGCCATGCCTGCGGTTAATTTTTTCTCGCGCCTCTTAATTTAAAGACGGACAGGATGTCCGTTGTTCCATGCAGCAGCAAGTTTTTCGGTAGAAAAACTTATCATAGTAGGGAACCTCTAAAAACCTCAATTTTTAGAGGTTTTCTTTAAGCTTATTTTCGATATTTTAATTTAAGTCATTATGTAATAAGAGCTTAAATTCAAACTCGGCGGTCATATCGAAAAGCTAACCGAGTTTTTCGATATGACCAGTAGACAATTCATAAAAAACTACTAAAATTACTATGGGTGTTAAAAAACAGGTTTTTAGAGGTGCCGAACCGAAATAAGATAATGGAGTATCCACATGAAAAAAATAATATTGACTATGCTAATTATTTGTACAACCGTTTCTGTAAATATATTCGCAGAGGAATTGAATGTCCGAAAAAATACCGTAAGCATAAGTTTTGATTTTACTAAAAAATTTGGACTGGCAAGTAATCAATTTGCCGTATGGGTTGAAAACGAAAAAGGAATGCTCGTAAAAAATTTATTTGTGACCGATTTTACCGCAGGGAAAGGTTGGGAAAAAAGACCTGAAAGTCTTCCCTCATGGAGGAAAGCCGTAAAAGATGCTGACATAGATAGCATAAGCAGTGCGACTCCTAAATCCGGAAAGCTTCAATTGCAATGGGATACCAAAAATGAAGACGGTGAACCGGTAGAAAAAGGTATCTACAAAATATTTATTGAAGCAAATATAAAATGGGAAAATACTGTATTATTTACATGTGAAATAAAGATAGATGATAATATCACAATAGGCGAAATTACAGAAAAAATATCGGGAAAAGGTTATGACAAACAAACCTTGATAACAAATGTAGAAATAAAATAAAATTTTTAAAAGGCATTGATATTGACGGCTTGTGTAAATTCTTCTGCGGCAGTAGATTGCCTCATAAGATAAAAACACTGGGTTTTTCCGTGTCGCCTTCTCCCATTGTCTTGGCAATAAGCGCAGTGCCTCCCGTTCCAAACATAAAGCAGATCGAGCCAAGGATCAGCAGAAACGGTATAATAAAATTAACGGCGCTGAACGAAGTTTTACCGACATAGTTTGAAACAAAGAATCCGTCCACAACATTGTAGACGGATGTAAAAATGAGCATAATGATAGTTGGAATGGTAAAGCGCAGCAATTTAACAAAGGTAAATCGATCCGATAATTGAATAGTCATGCTACCCCCTCGTTCCTGAGTATCAAGCGGTCAGTATAGAAGATTTCTTATTTTAAATCGAGAGGCTT
Organism: uncultured Treponema sp.; assembly: GCA_963542655.1. Taxonomy (GTDB): domain Bacteria; phylum Spirochaetota; class Spirochaetia; order Treponematales; family Treponemataceae; genus Treponema. The sequence goes on from CAUTXW010000043.1 coordinate 12,866, forward strand.
GATTTCGATAATCTATGTTATAAAAGCCACACAATGAAAGCAATATTTTTTTTCTTGACACTATGTCAGCAAAATCATATAGTACAGCCCATTGCCCGAAAACAAAAACATCTAAAGAATTTGATAATGCCGAAGACATCCCCTGAATATGCGGAAAACCGCAGAAATGAAATCATCAATGCCTGTAAAAAACTGTATGAGACCATGGATTTTAAAGACATCACGATAAAGGAAATCAGCACGGCAACCAGTTTTTCCCGTCCTTCTATTTACAATTATTTTGAAACAAAGGAAGAAATCTTTCTTGCAATTTTTCAGATCGAATATGAGCTTTGGACGGATGAGCTCAATGCCATAAGGCAGGAGCCCGCGCTGCCCGCAGCTTCACTTGCAGAAAAAATCGCCCATAGCCTTGAAAAACGAGGACTGCTTTTGAAGCTGCTCGCTATGAACCTGTACGATATGGAAGAAAACAGCAGTCTGGAATGTCTGGTACGTTTTAAGCGCGCCTACAAAGCCGCTTTTGATGCTGTGGAAAATCTGCTCAAGCACTTTTATCCTTCGTTTTCGCCGACCCGCCGCACGGAGTTTCTTTTTTCATTTTTTCCCTTCCTCTTTGGAATCTACCCTTATGCCTTTGCAACAAAAAAACAGATTGAAGCCATGAACCGGTGCGGCTTTGAATACCCAAGAGTCACGATTTATGAGCTGGTGTATCAGTGCGTAACGAGGCTGCTCTGCACATCAGGCGGAAGCGGCCTCGGTCAGAGCGGCTCAGACCTTGCAAAATACGCAAAGGGCGCAGACGTCAAAGGAGGAAAAGACTTTACGCGCGGAAACGGTAACGATATTAAAAAATATCTGGATGGAATTTTGAAATAGAGGAAGGCAGTAACGAGAATCCGGGAGGAGAAATCAATGAGCATAACGGTAAACATTCGTTACAGCGGTAAGGGAAATGCCGCGGTTGACTTTGCAAAAGAAATGACTGAAAACGGAACGGTGGAAAACATTCGTGCGGAAAAGGGCAACTTGCGCTATGAGTATTTTGTTCCGCTTTTTGACGGCAACGGGAATGCTGGAAAGACCGTGCTGTTGATTGATCAATGGGAGAACCAAGAGGCGATTGATGCTCATCATGCTTCGCCTATATGGAAACAATTTCTAAACTCCGTGAAAAATATGACCTTCATATGAGTGGAGAGCGTTTTGTTCCCGACGGTGATGCGCCGGAACGCGATGAAAGTTTTATCAAGGATGAATAATTTTTTAATTTACGGGGTGAGAGCTTGGGAGAAAAAAGAGCGGATTTTAAAGATATAAAATCATTTGAAGAATTCAATAACTATTATTGGTATCGTGAAGAGCTTTCGCGAATATGCAAATCATTGGGATTGGAATATAGGGGGACAAAGCAGGAACTGAACCATGTTATTGAACAATATTTTGCAGGGAAGAGGGTTGAAGGGTGTAAAATGAGTTCAAAACAATTCAAGAATAATCAAGACGACATTATAACCTTAGATACCTCGTTAGTTGAATGCGGATTTTCTTTAAATTCAAAATTCAGAGAATACTTTTCACGTTTAACAGAAGTTTCACCCTTTAAGTTTACTGCGGATATGGCTGCAGCTTGGAGAAAAGTAAAAAGCGAAAATGATTTGAATTTTACCATTGAAGATATGCTGAAAGTGTATTATGGAAAATCGGATTATGCAAAATATGATCATTCGGTTTGTCAATGGAATCGTTTTTTGAAAGATTTTTGTTCGGATGAACGCAGTGCCGACTATTCTAATAAGTTAAAAGCGGCATCAATTCTTTGGAAAGAAGTTCGAGATTCTACGGACAAAAAGGTATATTCAACAGAACTGTTGACAACCTATTCCGATAAAATAAAACGGTATAAGAAATAAACAAAATGAATAGATAGCTGTATGCTGATAGATAAAAAGATTAAGGGAGGAATGATAAAAGTGCGGCTAAGATGGCGCCGTCATCCACTGCTGAACCTCCTTGTTCATCAGTGGATAGCGAATTTTGGCAAAGCCAAAATATCGCTTTTGTTGTAACAACCGCCCTCCGTGGCGGTCGAGTTTGCCTTTCGGCAAACGTCGCAATATTATATATGCTTTTTCACTTCGTTACAAAAGCACGGCGTAACCAAGGCAGAGATTGCGGCGATCATCACGCATGCGGCATCAGGCGGCGGATAGCTGCTGATTTGCGTAGGCGGGCGCGGCTGGTACCAAGAAGCAGGAAAGCAAGCGGTGCCGATGACGCCGAGTACGGTTATTACGATTCCTGCGAACGCCAAGCACTGGCACGGCGCTGCATCCGACAGCTGGTTTTCTCATTTGGCAATCTTAATCCCCGGTGAGCAGACAAGCAACGAATGGTGCGAAAAGGCAAGTGATGAGGAGTATGGGAAACTAGCGGACTAATAGAGGTATTTGATAACGGGCATGGGCAAATGTTCCCCAAGACAGTTCGCCGAATATCATCAAAACCATCATGGAGATGAAGGAATCGGAGATGCGAGAACTATGCGGAAAATTCAATCGGCATGTCCCAAAGCAAATGTCCTCAAAGCATTTTCCATGCACGGAAAAACTGCACAAAATTCCTGCGATGCTGCAAAACGGGATACGCTCAAATGGCTCGGCGGAGGAACGGCTGTCAGCGGGGGATCGTACGGCAAACGGTTTCCGGCTTCCGACTGAGGCTGAATGGGAATATGCGGCACGTGCCGGAACGACGACTCTGTTCTATTCGCGGAAAGTGCCCGGTGCGGACGATGTGAATTTTTACGGTCACTATCCGTATCAGATTGAGCAGAATTATTTTAACGACAGTGCTTTGGAAACTCGCCCCGGTGTGTATCGCGGAAAGACGGTCGCAGCCGGAAGTTTTTCTGCAAACCCTAACGGGCTTTACGACATCTATGGCAATGTGGGCGAATGGTGTTTTGATTTTTACGGCGATTACGGCACGGCTTCCCAGACAAATCCTACCGGTGCGGCAGTGGGAACAAGACGGGTGAACCGCGGCGCGTAAATCGCGGCGGAGGCTGGAACGACTTCGGTAAAAATCTCCGCTCGGCATACCGGGCGGCGGCGGAACAGAATACCGCTCTGTACAATGTAGGTATCCGTTTAGTCTGCAGCGCCGATGATTCCGTCAAAGGCACGGTGTCGACAACCGAAGTAAAATCGAATTCTGCCGCCGGTGTAAAAAAAGCGCTCATCATCTATTATTCATGGGGCGGAAACGCCCGCGGGGTAGCAAAAGAAATTGCAACACTTCCTCATGCCGCAATAAGTGAAGTTGTTGATTTTATCCGCTTGATAAAATTGAAATTTCCTGAAGACGATGTCGTTTCTGGAAAAAAATCTCTTTTTGGCGTTTGGAAAAATGAACCTTTTTATATGTCACCGGATTTTGCTGAGCCTCTCGAAGATTTTTCGGAGTATCTGTAATGCAGTATTTGCTCGACACACATGCAATTCTTTGGTATTTATTCGGAAATGATCGATTGTCGAAAAGTGCTAAAGATATTATTGAATCTCATGTTTGTTTTTACAGCTACGCTTCATTTTGGGAGATTTCAATAAAACAAAGTAAGAAAAAATTGGAATTTACTCATACTGTATATGAAATAGATGAGATGTGTAGACGAGCAGGATTTAGAAAGTTTCCGGTTACACTTGATGATTTCAACAGAATTCGAAATCTACCGTTTCAAGAGAATATAAAGCATAATGACCCATTTGATAGAATTTTAATTTCGCAAGCACTTGAAAATGATTTAACAATCGTAACTACGGATATGATGTAAAAACTATTTGGTAAAAGATAGGAAAATTCAAAAAATGTGGGATACTCAAACTATCGTGAAATGAGCACCATTGGAGTAGAATATGATTCCAAGAATTAAATCAATTATTGATAGAAATGACTATACATTAGAAGTTCTGTTTGATGACGGAAAACGTGTTCTTTATGATGTCAATGAAGATATAAATCAGATTCCTGATTTTAAGGGCTTAACATCAATAAAAGGATTATGGAAACAATTTATACTTGATGAAAGCCGTACTTGTGTATATTGGAATGATAGAATTGATCTAGCAAGCGACGCTATTTACGAGTACGGGAAACTTATAGAGTAATATCTATAATGGACAAAATAGTTTAAGGAATAATAAAATGATAAAACGAAACGAAATAAGAATGCCTCTTGATATTATGATGACCGTGCCTTCCGTAACAATATATGTTCTTGCAGCAGCAGTTTTTCTTTTTCGATTTTGACAGAGGCTATGTTTTGTTTGCGATAGATTATCTTTCAATTCTTGTGCTGTTCGCAGCGGTTATGCATTATGTAGGAAAGAAAACTAAGAGAAAGTGAAGAGAGGGGGCAAGTGTAACTCATCGATATATAGACATGCGCACTTAAAGTGCGTATTATATATTTATGACTGCTAAAGAAGTATTACGGCTATTAAAACTAAATGGCTGGTATATTTATGAAACAAAAGGGACTCATTGTCAATTAAAACATTCGGAAATATTAGGGAAAATAACAATTCCAATGCACAGCGGTGATTTAAAGCCCGGTACTTTGAATAGCATCTTAAAACAAGCAGGATTAAAATAGGAGGCTGTATATGCGTAAAATGACTTATTTAGCAGTATTTGAGCCGGTAGGAAACGGTGCGTACAGCGTTTATTTTCCAAATGTATTGGGATGTATCAGTTATGGAAAAAATTTTCAGGAAGCGCAAGTAATGGCACAAGAAGCGCTGGAATTACATATATATGGTCTGGAAAAAGACGGAGACGAATTACCGGTTGAAAATTTTTCCGACATACATGTAGAAACCGGCGATATAGTGTATGCAATTACTGTTTACCCTGATTTTGTTAAAAAACAAATGGATAATCGGCGGGTTAGAACAAATTGTACTATACCATATCATTTAAAACAAAAAGCGGAAGCACAAGGGATAAACTTTTCGCAGGTGCTTGAAACGGCTTTAGAAGAATTGTGCAGTTGAGAAGTTCCGGCATTACGGTAGTATGTTCATCGTTCTCTATACTCGCGTAGTAATGTTATAGTATCCGGTAACGGTATGATAAATATCAATGATATGAGTCTCACTATGTAAAAAACCGACATTCCAGTTACTACGCAATTTGCATGGGGCTAAAAATGAAATATACTTATACTGCGCTTTTTACGGAAGAAGCCGGTACAATGTATGCGCGTGTACCTAAGCTCAAAGGTTGTATTACAACCGGTAAAAATTTACAAGACGCAATAAAGCAGATGGCAATAAGCTCAATATTCCGATAGATTCACGCAATGCAAAACCAAGACTTTTACTCATTTTGGACAATAATTTGACATATTTTCATAACAGTCAAAGCGTTTGTATGATTTTCCGGTGTCGTGCCTGCGCAGCAAGAAGCATCCACATAAAGCCATGCATCGGCAATATCAAATACCGAAATATTATCTGAAGTTTGATTTCTTTTATTTGTTTCATAAATAACTCATTTTCAAATTCTTTAAGTCATTCGCATATTTATTTCATTGGCTTTCCGACAATCAACATACCCCAACGCAAAGCATCGGGGTATGGAACCCTCCGTACGAATAAACTCATTCACATATTCTATTACGGGTATTTCCCTCTCAGCTCTCTTCGTAATTCGCCGGGACTAACTCCGTAATATTTTTTAAACGCAGTTTGAAAATACCCGTCGCCGTAATAGCCGACCTCACGGGCAATCTGTGTAATCGACACATCGCTGTTTTTCAAAAGCTCAACCGCTCTATGCATCCGCACATTTTGCACATACCCATTGACCGTAGTATGGTAGGTTTCTTTAAATCCCGTTACCAGTTTTTCTCTGTTTAACGCAAATTGTTTCGACAGCGCCTGAATAGTCGGCGGATTCACCGCGTGCTTTTCAAGATACACACGCAATGCATGCAAACGCGCTTTATCATCCGCGGATAAATGCACCGTCCGTTTTTCCGTATGCGAATAGATATAGTCAAAAAGATACACAAACGCTTCCAACGCCTTCGCCTGTATATACAGCACGAGCACATCACCCGTCAGCGTACAGTTTTTCAGCTGCTCACAGATCGCGGATATCTGCGGAATATGCAATGGAGCAGGATTAAGAATCGCCGCCGCACGTTCCCAAAAATCATCAGGCAGCGCGACAGGCAGCGTTTCAAAAAACTGAGGGCGATACGAAAACCCTGCATTGACAATCCGTACGTGCGGGTTAATCCGTTTAAACCCATGAAAAACCGGCTCATTCACATAGACATTTAATCCGTAGTCCACCGCATCCGGCAAAGGCTTCCGGCATGCATCATACACTTCCACCGAACCCTCGTAATACCGGCCGATCTCAATTCCCCGCTCGTCAACCGACTCCTCTATGATACACGGCCGCTCCAGCGTGCAGTCGGACACAATCCCCATCGCAGTTCGCGTGTCACCCATAATGGTAAATCCGCCCCTCCCCAGCTCAGGCAACGCCGTGTACCGAATACACCCCGCTTCCACTTTCTTTTCAAACCCCAGCCGCTCCCAATCCTTCCAATAATCTTCTATTGTTCTCATAACACCCTCTTCATTAATCCGCCTTGATTGTAACGTATTTATTTCAGATGTATAAGGAGGGGGAAGTCTCCCCCTGCGCTTCAAAAAAACGGCGTACTTCTGAATTATTACCAGTTGCGTTTTCGGTTCCCTCAACCGCAACTACTTCTTTTTTACGTACGCCATTTGTTTTTCCGCTACCCCCTCGTCTCACCAATGTGAAACATGATATAATCGCGTAGGATGCACAGATGATATTTGAATGGGACGAAAACAAAAATCAACTCAACAAACGCAAACATGGGATATCTTTTGAAGAAGCTGCCCGTGTTTTTGCCGACCCGAATCTTAAAATAGTTCTTGATCCTGAAGAAACAGAGATACGTTGGGATGCCGTAGGTTTTGTCGGTAAAATGCTGTTTGTAGTTTTTACAGAACGTGGACAAGACTGTCTACGTATTATTTCTGCAAGGAAGGCAACAAAGAGGGAAATAAATGGCTATAAAAACAATGACCTTAGAAGAAATTAAAAATCTTCCGCCGCTTACGGAAGAACGCTTAAACGAAATTAAAAACTTTCAGAATACCGATTTTTCGGACTGCCCAAAGCTGACTGATTTGCAATTAAAAGAGCTAAAGCCTGCACGTATGCTCCATCCTGAATGGTTTAATGAAAAAAAGCATACCGTACCGGTCGGCATAGATAGCGATATAGTAGAAGCATTGCAAGTTGAAGCTCAAGACTACCAACCGCGCATAAACGCCATTTTGCGGAAAGCCGTTTTTGGGTAAGAAATAACATCGGTCAAGGAAGAATGATATGAATAAAATCATGATGCAGCAATACAATATGCTTTCAAAAGAGTTGCAACAGGAAGTGCAGCATTATATTAGACCTGTTCGATAACTTCGTTGTCGAACAGGTCGACGAGTTCTAAATCGTACAAATAGCATGATTTAGAACATCGCATTTCGAAGATGGTTTACAATATCAGTGTGCACCGGAAGAAACGGTCGATTGTATCATTACTCGTAATCAACATACCCCGACGCAGAGCGTTTGCCAAAACTATACATCCATGTACATCGATAGCGGACACGTTTTGTTCCAAAACTTGTTTCTGACTTATTCCCCGCCCATCCTTGGGCGCATTAATGACGCTGACAGGATGTCAATGTTCAGGAATGAACACGGACGTTCATTCCTGAACGATGCCATTCGTGGCGGTTCTGAAAATGGGTCATCCGCTGTTCTGACAGGATGTCAGTGGTTGTAAACAGAATCGAGTTTTTCGGTAGAAAAACTCGAAGTTCAGAAATGTGCAAGGATGCACATTTCTGAACGATGCCATCCTAAGGCGGTAAATGAACGGCGGGTATTAAACCCTCCGCACAAACAAATAAAGAAGATTTTCTTGATTCAATAATACCCGTATATACGCCGAATGAATTTTTAGCAAGATTTTTCCTTGCAGACTTTTCCTTTCCATGCTATAATTTTTTATGTATGAGATTTACCGCTCAATACAGGGTTTAGCCGGTTTTTACGGTAAATCTGCGTAAAGAATTATTTTTTCTATAAATTGCAAGAGGTATTGCCCAAAAAAGGGATTGACAAAATGGAAAATACATATATC
>CAUTXW010000044.1:0-20437 GCA_963542655.1 uncultured Treponema sp.
GGGGGGTACCATACTCGAATTAGTCATAAATGTCAAGCCTCTGTACTTAAAAATAATATTTTTAACCGATTTATCGAAATACAAAACTGAAATAGCCGAATCGATAATCGATATACTATAAAGTATAGCACATTTTTTTGTTTTTGCAAGCAGAAATTTTAAAAATATTGAGATTGCTTATGAAAGCGCATATCAAAAAGCGGCATCTGTAAAAATCAATCTGGCCGGTTGAGAAGAATGAGAAAACGACTGTGAAATACTGCTCTTATATCGATTCCGTGCGGCGGAAAAGTCCGTCCTTGCATTTTTTTCAATAATTGACTATATTTTTATAGAATATTAGCTAAGGATTCTCTAAAACCTGACTGAACGTTGCCCATTCATATTGAGTTTTAGAGATGCCTATTCAATTCAGCGGAGGAATCAAATGATTAAAACAGTAAAAGATGTAGACCTTCATGGAAAGCGTGTTATCATGCGGGTGGATTTTAATGTCCCGATGAAGGATGGCGTTGTGCAGGATGATACGCGGATTGCGGCTGCGCTTCCTACGATAAAATATATTTTGGAGCAAAAACCGCGCTCATTAGTTTTGATGAGCCATCTTGGCGACCCCACGAAGGATTCAAAAAAGGCTGCAGAAAAAGCTGCTAAAGACGGTAAGCCGTTCGATAAAGAAGCCTATATTGCCGGTAAACATAAGATGAAGCCGGTTGCTACCTATCTGGAAAAACTGCTGGGTAAATCAGTTACGCTGGCTGAATCCTGCAAAGGACAAAAAGCGGTTGTCGATGCCTTACCCGAAGGCGGTATTTTGATGCTGGAAAATACCCGCTTCCATCCGGAAGAAACGGCGAAGGATGTCGCAGAACAGGAAGTTCTGGCGAAAGAGCTGGCTTCTTACGGGGATGTGTATGTCAATGATGCATTCGGTACTGCACACCGCGCTCATGCTTCCACGGCGACCATTGCAAAATTCATGAATGTGAAAGTTGCCGGTTTCTTGATGGAAAAAGAAGTGAAGTATATTGAACCGATGGTGCAAAATCCGCCCAAGCCCATGGTTGCAATTATCGGCGGCGCAAAGGTTTCTTCAAAGATTGCCGTACTGGATAGTCTTTTAAAGAATGCTGCAGCGCTGATTATCGGCGGCGGTATGGCCTATACCTTTCTCAAGGCGCAGGGGCATTCTATCGGAAAATCTTTGGTTGAAGACGATTTTATCGACACTGCAAAGAAACTTTTAACCGATGCAAAGGCCAAGAACGTCAAAATCATTCTTCCGGTTGACCATGTTTGCGCCGCCTCGTTCGCCGCCGATGCCAAACCGGAAAGCGTTGACGGCTGCGATATTCCCGATTCTTTGATGGGAATGGATGTCGGCCCCAAGACCCTCGAACTGTATAAAACGGAAATCTTGAATGCAAAATCCATCGTTTGGAATGGACCCGTCGGCGTCTTTGAATTTGAAGCATTTGCCCGCGGAACCGAAGCGGTTGCCCGGCTTGTTGCAGAAGCAACCGGAAAAGGAGCCGTTACGGTTGTAGGCGGAGGCGATTCCGTTGCAGCCGTCAATAAATTCCACCTTGCCGACAAGATGAGCCATGTTTCAACCGGCGGCGGCGCGTCGCTTGAGTTCTTGGAAGGAAAAACGCTTCCCGGTATCGCCTGTCTGGATAAGAACTAACAGCAGCTTGTATGTTTTGCTATTTACCTATATCATAAAACATCATTACCTGATAGGAGGCAAAAATGAAAGGTTTTGCGATGATTAAAATGGGAGAGACAGGCTGGATCGAAAAGGAACGGCCTGCATGCGGCCCCCTTGATGCAATCTGTAAGCCGTTAGCGCTTGCGCCGTGTACATCGGACGTACATACCGTATGGGAAGGCGCAATCGGCGAACGTCATAATATGATTTTAGGCCATGAAGGATGCGGCGAAGTTGTCGAAGTCGGTTCCATGGTAAAAGATTTTAAACCGGGCGATAAGGTGTTGGTTCCCGCAATTACTCCCGATTGGAACTCATTGGAAGCTCAAGCAGGATACTCAATGCACTCAGGCGGAATGCTGGCCGGTTGGAAGTTTTCAAACTTTAAAGACGGGGTATTCGGCGAATACTTCCATGTTAATGATGCGGACGGCAATCTTGCCCATATCCCCGACGGCGTAAAAATCGAACATGCGCCGATGCTTTCGGACATGGTTCCTACCGGTTTCCATGGAGCGGAGCTTGCCGATGTTCAATACGGAGATTCCGTGCTCGTTATCGGTATCGGCCCGGTCGGTTTGATGTCTGTCGCGGGTTCCGCACTGCGCGGCGCATCCCGGATCTATGCGGTAGGAACACGGCCTGCCTGTGTTGCTGCGGCGAAGTTCTACGGCGCAACCGATATTATCAGCTATAAAAACGGCCCGATCGATAAGCAGGTCCTTGACCTTACCCACGGTAAAGGCGTCGACAAGGTGATTATTGCAGGCGGAACGGTCGACACGTTTGACGAAGCCGTAAAAGCCTTAAAAGCCGGTGGAAAAATCGGAAACGTCAACTACCTCGGTTCCGGCGTATCCATTAAAATTCCGCGCGTAGAATGGGGTGTCGGTATGGGACACAAGCAGATTAACGGCGGGTTAATGCCCGGCGGACGGCTCCGCATGGAAAAGCTGAGCAGTCTGGTTGCCGTCGGCAAGCTCGACCTGTCAAAGCTCATCACCCATACGTTCCACGGTTTTGAAAATGTTGAAAAAGCTCTGTATCTTATGAAGGATAAACCTGCCGATCTCATTAAGCCGGTGGTTATCATCTAATACGGGCAGATGATGCGGCGCCGATTAACCTGCATACCGATATGGCTGTAGGGTATCGGCGTCTGCGGTTGCTGCAGCGAATATTGCGGCTGTGCACGGTCTTTTGACCCTGTGTGGTTGCCTATTGCGAATCCGCTGTAGAGGGCTGTCCAAAAACTTCGGTTTTTGGGCAGTTTCCTTAGATTTAGCTGCGGCTTTCAGCATAATCCATGCTCCGGAATTATTCCGGGGTGTGGCGTGTTTCAATATCTTACAATAATATAGTACAGTTCTTATCGTTCGTTATGAAAATTTTAGTTATCTCAGGCTTTTTAGGCGCGGGCAAAACGACTTTTATTCAAGCGCTTTCGGAAAAAACGGGTGAAAATTTTGCCGTTATGGAAAATGAATACGGCCAAACAGGTATTGATGGAGATGTGCTGCAAGGCGATAGGCTCAAGGTGTGGGAGCTGACCGAAGGCTGCATCTGCTGTTCACTAAAATCTGATTTTGCCTCCTCCATCTTGACGATTGCCAACACGCTCGATCCCGAATATCTGGTTGTTGAACCTACCGGCGTCGGCTTACTGAGCTCGGTTATGAGCAATATCAAAAAAATCGAATACGACCGGATTACCCTCCTTGAACCGCTAACAATTGTGGATGTGCATTGTGTCGACGCATATCTGCAAGAATTCGGGGAAATCTACGCAGATCAAATTAAAAGTACGCCGCGTATCCTCCTTTCTAAAATAGAGCACACATCCGCTACCGAAATAAGCCGTATCGCGGCGATACTTCGCGGGCTCAATCCTCAGGCTGAAATCCTCACAGAGTTCTATCAAGCTCAGCCGGAAGCATGGTGGCTGAGTCTGTTGCAAAAGAACTATGCCGATACGGCGCGGACGGGAGTCCTGCTTGAAGATGATCAATTGCCCGATTTGGAAACGGTGAATTTGACCGATATAAAAACCGATAGCGTGTATCGGCTGCTGGAGCTGCTTGTTGCGTTGCTCCGCGGTTTTTTCGGCACCGTTTATCGGGCAAAAGGCTTTGTCGTCATCGGCGGGCAATGGACGAAATTCGATATCGTCAATAAGCAGTATACGGTTGCCGTCTGTGATCCGATGCCTCATGCGAAAGCCGTTGTTATCGGACAAAAACTCGATAAAAAGCGGCTGCAGGAAATTTTCGCCGCGAACGTTCAATAAAGATCATCATATTCATATTCCAAATAACATGACCGTTCTCTTTTCCGTTTCGATTATAATCGATACCGTTTGAGAATACTGTATCTTTATCGATTATAGTCGAAACTGTTGTTGATTCTCTCTATAGTTTCGACTATAATCGAAATCGTTGTTATTTTTCTTTATAATTTCGATTATAGTCGAAACTGTTGGAATTAAGGATGTGTAATGAGCAAGATTATCAGACTGAAATATCTGGAAAAAATCAAACCGTTTGTGGATAAACCCGTTATCAAGGTACTGACCGGTATGCGGCGGGTCGGGAAATCGACTCTTTTAACGATGATAAAGGACGAAGTGCTGAAAACCGTACCGGATACCAATAAAATCTATCTTAACTTTGAAGCTGTCGAATTATTCGGTATCGCGACGGCGCAGTCGCTGCTCGGCTATCTGCAGCCAAGGTTACAGGGTATTACGGGTAAGCGTTATTTTTTCTTTGATGAAATACAAATTGTTGCAGGCTGGGAGCGGGTTATCAACGGGCTCAATGTGGATGGTGATTGCGATATTTACATAACCGGTTCCAATTCAACACTGATTTCGGGCGATCTTGCGACGCTTCTTTCCGGCCGGTACATCACATTTGAGATATATCCGTTCACTTTCGGCGAGTTTATACAGGCTTTTCAGCACAAAAATCTATCCGTTGAGGTATTATTTGAGGCTTTTATTACCATTGGAGGGATGCCCTTTTTACGGTATTTTGATCTGGAAGAAGCGCCGTGCTTTAAATATCTGAACGACGTGTATAACACGGTATTGGTCAAAGATGTGCTGCAGTACAACAGCATACGCGACGTCGATATCTTTAACCGTATGCTGACTTTTGCGCTTGAAAATATCGGCCATCCTTTTTCAGCTAACAGCATCAAAAATTACTTTAAAAACGAAAGACGAAATGTTTCAATCGATACTATTTTGAATTATTTGGAATATTGCCGCAATGCATTTATCCTTCAAAAGGTAGCGCGGTATGATACGGCGGGAAAAAAGCTCCTTAAAGTAGATGAAAAATACTATGTGACGGATCACGGATTCCGGCAGGCGCAGGGCTTTTCCAATACGAAAGATATTGAGCGGACGCTGGAAAATATTGTGTACATTGAACTTGCATCTCGAGGCTACGCGGTGAAAATCGGAAAAGTAAAAGATCGGGAAATCGATTTTATTGCGCAAAAAGGGGATTCGGTTGCCTATTATCAGGTTTCGTATCTGCTGACTGATGAACAAACACGCGAGCGGGAATTCGGCGTATATGGGTTGATTGAGGATAACTTTCCAAAGTATGTCCTTTCGATGGACCGTTTTGATTTCAGTAGGGATGGCATTATCCATAAAAACATTATCGATTTTTTGTTGGAAGATACCGGTGCCTTTGTCCGGTAGATCCGTCAGACATATTATTTGACAAACAGGGGCTGTTTTGTTAATATCTCCGTACTCTGTTAATACAGGCTAACTCTTTATTCCTGCATTTCGGCAGAAGTGTTTATCTATGGTCAATTTTTTCAATCGATATTTGAAATCGATTTTAATGGGAGAATTATATGAAGTATGTTTGGCTTTCAGTAGGCTGCATTTTTTTAGGACTCGGCGTATTGGGCGTGTTCTTGCCCATCTTGCCGACTACACCGTTCATTTTAGTAACGCTTTTCTGTTTTGCAAAGGGGTCGGATCGGATGCACCGGTGGCTGCTTTCAACAAAGCTGTATCAAAATCATGTAAAGCGATTTAATGAAACCCGTTCCATGACGTTGAAAGCAAAGGTCATCATTCTGGCATTTGCATCGGCAATGCTGCTTTCCGGTTTTTATTTTTCTAAAAGTATCTATGCCCGAATCATCATACTGATAGTGCTCTCTGTCAAGTATTATGTCTTTATTTTCAAGATCAAGACAGTGCCGTCGGATACCGCTGAGGCAGCCGTGCATACGGATACGGCAATTGTACCGGAAGAAAACCGGAAATAGCGGCTTTCTTTCATTGCGGCGTCTGCCTTGAACGGGTAGCCGGTTCCTTACCGGTTGTCAACTCCGGCAGCCGCGTCGGACATCTCCTGTAGGGTCATCTCATCGGAGGCAAGCTGCATATTCAGCTTTTTACCCATGCCGTTTGCCGTGAGCGTAAGCGTGCAGGTATGAATACCAATCGATCCCGTGAATATCATGTCCGATTTGGAAGCCATCACCTTGTAGGTACCTTGCAGATTATCAAGAAGATACGCTCCATTGGCATCGTGTTGAATTTTTTCCTTAGGAATAACGCAATAAAGAGATGAAGAAAAAGGCATCTTTCCCAGTTTAAACTTTTCCGAGCGTATTTGAATATCGCCGGACGTTAGTTCGGTAACAATCAGCGTCAGCTTATTTTCAACGGTTTCTTTACCGACGGTACTGCGAATGATTTTTTCAGTCCCATCGGAAAGCGCGCGGATGTACACCGTTTGCCGGTATAATACTTCCCCGCTGTCGCCGAACAAGAGCGCGGCAACACTAAAAAAACAAACTGCTGCGGATATTTTTATAACGTGTCGTATCATAGCGCTTTATGATAATAATGGAATAAAAAATGTCAATGGCGGCGTTGATTTTATACAACAAGCGGTATATGATTGCCCTGTTTTTGAAAATATCAAATATTATTGAGAGGAGTTATATATGAACATTTCACCCGAACTTTTAAAAAAGTTTGAAACCGATTACCATGCGGATCCGCAGAATGCGCTGATCGCAGGGGCTATTGCAAAAAGCGGTATTGAAGACGCCTCATTTAATAATGAAGTGCGGCGCCGTCACAATTTTTACTTTTCGCATGAAACAAAACGCGGAGAAATTACCAATCAAAAGAAGAGCGGCCGCTGTTGGATGTTTGCGTCCTTGAACGCCGCGCGCGTAGAGACAATGCAAAAGCTCAATTTGGAAACGTTTGAACTTTCGCAGAATTACACGCTCTTTTGGGATAAGCTGGAAAAGTCCAATTACTTTTTTGAAAGCATTTTGGAAACGCTCGACGAACCGCTTGCCGGACGGCTACTGGCGCACCTTTTGAGCAACCCCATTCAGGACGGCGGCCAATGGGATATGTTTTCGGGCATTTTACGGAAATACGGCGCAGTTCCCAAGGATGTGATGCCGGAAACCTTCCATTCTTCCGATACGCGCTTTTTTGTTGCCGAATTGACCCGCCGTCTTCGTAAATATGCGCAGCTGCTCCGTGACGGGCACAAGGCCGGGAAATCTGTGCAGGAACTCCGTGCGGACAAGGAAACCTATCTTTCGCACGTGTACGGCTTTTTGGTCAAGGCGCTCGGCGAACCGCCCCGTGTATTCGATTTTGAGTACCGCGATAAAGATAAGAAATTTCACAAAGCAGAACACATTACGCCGCAGCAGTTTTTTAAAGAGTACGTCGGCTGGAATTTGGATGATAAAATCAGCTTAATCCATGCGCCGACCGCAGATAAGCCCTACGGTAGAGCCTATACGGTGAAGTTTTTGGGAACCGTAAAAGAAGGAGAGCCGATCCACTATATCAATATGCCGATTGAATCGCTTAAAAAAGCGGCGATTGAATCGATTAAGGCCGGGCAGCCCGTCTGGTTCGGCTGCGACATGGGGCCATTTATCAACCGTCCCGAAGGCATCATGGATATGGATGTGTATGCCTATGATAAAACGCTCGGCCCATTGCCCGAATTTACCAAGGCAGAACGGCTTGATTACGGCGATAGCTTGTTGACTCATGCCATGGTTTTGACCGGTGTCGATTTGGATAGTGCAGGGAATCCGATTAAGTGGCAGGTCGAAAATTCGTGGGGCGATGAATCCGGTAAAAAGGGCATGTTCTCGATGTCGGATGCATGGTTTAACGAATACACGTATCAAATTATGGTAGAAAAAAAATTCGTCGAACAAAAGTGGCTTGAGGCCTTGAAGCAGCCGCTTGTAGAGTTGGAGCCGTGGGATCCGATGGGAGCCTTAGCCCGTTTCTAATACAATAGTGCGGTTATGCATCAAGATAGGCGGAGATATGCTGCAAAAGCTTTTCTCTGCCTATTTTTTTTGCCGATGAAGTAAGGATGATCGCCTCCGGTGGACAGTCAAAAAAAGATGCAAGGGCGGTAACGCGCCGTAGTTGCTCGGTTTTGCTCACCTTGTCCGCTTTGGTTGCGGTCAACACAAGCTCAATCCCCTGTTCCTGAAAAAAACTGCGTGTTTTTAGCTCTGCTTCAGTAGGATCGCGGCGGATATCCATGAGCAAAAACACCGTTTTGAGCTCCTGCCGGACGGTCGCATAATCGTACAGCATCTTGTCGATGCGGTTCCGTTCTGCAAACGATACCTGCGCAAAACCGTATCCCGGAAGATCGGCAACGCAAAATGCCCGTTGCCCTGCCTTTTGCGGTGCGTTTTCTCCCGGAGCTGAGCTCGCTTTGTGAGAACCTTGGGCTGCACCGCCGGATATTTGCCCTTTTCCGCTTGCTGCGAGCCGAGCCGGGCCGTTGACCATGAAAAAATTGATTTCGCGGGTCATGCCCGGCTTGGAGCCTGTCTTTACCAAGTTCTTCCGGTTCAGCAGCATATTGATCAACGAGGACTTTCCCGCATTGGAACGTCCGAAAAAAGCAAATTCGGGAATGCCCGTTTGCGGGAATTGTTTACCGGCGGTTGCGCCTGTGATAAATTCGGCGGAGACGATTTTCAGCATGCGTTCCGTGTCTTACAGGCTGAACAGGCGGGCGTATGCGGCCAGCGCCGGAGGCATATCGCCGGTAAGCACTTTTTTCGCAAGGACTTTGCCCAGCTGTACTCCCTCCTGGTCAAAGCTGTTCAGATTCCAGATAAAACCCTGGAACATTACTTTGTTTTCGTAATGAGCCAGCAATACGCCAAGCGTTTCGGGCGTCAGCATTTTTCCATGGATCAGGCTTGAAGGACGCCCGCCTGTGAAAGCCTTATTCGCATCGGAATCCTGCTTGCCGCATGCAAAGGCCGCAATCTGCGCGGTTACGTTTGCAATCAGTTTTTGCTGGCTGGTTGAACCTTCTACCGTAATATCCTTTCCAAGCTGGCTTTCTTCAAAACCGACGAACTGCAGCGGAATAATATCGGTTCCTTGGTGTAAGAGCTGATAAAATGAGTGCTGCCCGTTCGTACCGGGTTCTCCGAAGATCATCGGCCCTGTTTTGTAACGCACCGGCTCTCCGAAGCGGTTGACCGACTTTCCGTTCGATTCCATATCGAGCTGCTGCAAATGAGCGGGAAAGCGCGATAAGGCTTGACTGTAGGGCAAAACTGCCGTGCCGGTATACCCGAGCACATTCCGTTCATATACCCCGATGAGCGCATCCAGCAGCGCAGCATTTTTTCGAATGTCCGGTTCCAATGCCTGCTTATCCGCGGCTGCAGCTCCGTTCAAGAACGTTTCAAAGGTTTCATATCCTAAGGCAAGCGACAAGACTGCGCCTCCGCAGGCCGACGACGAAGAATAGCGTCCGCCGATGAAATCATCCATATAGAAAGATGCAAGATACGCCGAGCTGTTTGCCAGCGGGCTTGTTTCGCTCGTTACCGCTACCATCTGTTTTGCGGGATCGAGGCCTGCGTCCTTGAGGAATTGGCCGACGAACCGTTCATTGGTGAGCGTTTCAAGCGTAGTGCCGCTTTTGGAAACCAAGATGAAGAGTGTTGTCGCCAAGTTCAGCGAGGATAGCACTGCCGCCGCATCGTCGGGATCAACGTTCGAGATAAAGTGCGCGTTCATTTTGAGCATATTCCGCTTTTCAGCCCAGGCTTTTAACGCCAGGTACAGCGCGCGCGGGCCGAGATCGGAGCCGCCGATACCGATTTGCACGACATCGGTAAACGGTTTTCCGCCCGGCGCTGTGATCGTCCCGCTGTGTACTGCTTCCGCAAAAGAGCGAACCTTTGCAAGCTGCTCAAGATAGAACTCACGCATGTTTTTTCCATTATATACGACATCTTTTCCAAGCTGCCCGCGTGCGAGTTGATGCAAAACCTTCCGTTTTTCTCCGGTATTGATTTCATCACCGTCAAGCAATAGTTTATATTTCGCGATCAGTTGCTGTTCGTCGGCAAGTGCTTGCAGGTTTTTCAGCACTGCTTCATCAACTTGTTTTGCCGCGTAGTTGTAATGCATACCGAACGGCATCGAGATGGAATACTGCGCCACGCGGGACGCTGCATTCGCATCGGATAGAAGCGCCGCGATATCCGGTGTCTTTGTCTGCTGTAAATCGGCAAAAGACTTACATGTATCCAAATTTTTCCACATATTAAACTCCTTTCATTAAAAATACCGATTACTTATGGAAATTGCTCAAAACCTCACTGCTGAGAGGCGTTCTCATCCCGTTCATTGCAGTGAATCGGGGGGGGGGGGGTATCAGTTGTATCATTGTTATGAGATAAGTGATTTTCTTTTTCAAAATGAATAAGAGTGAAGAATAATACCCCTATCAGCACCAATCCTATCAGCGTTGCAAGCGCCATAACGCCTTGCAGAATAATTGCGAGCGTTACAAACAAATCGATGATAATTTGAAAAATCATAAACGTTACCAAAGCGCCCCGCGGCGAATATCCGATGAGCATGAGCTTATGGTGCAGGTGGAACCGATCTCCTTCCCGGATCGGCTTTTTATCCCGTATTCTCCGCCAGATTGCGGCGATCATATCAAAAATCGGCAAAAGCAAGAACAGCACGGCAAAGGGAGCCGCTGCGGTTTCGTAGCCGTCATGGCGCGGCACCAACGGCAGCACCGCAAGCACAAACCCGAGAAATTGAGAGCCGCCGTCTCCCATGAATATCTTTGCTTTCGGCCGCGCAAGGTTAAAAAATAAAAATCCGACAATACTACAGGTTAAAATGACGCACAGATACACCATTGAATACTGATACGGCGCATCGGTACAAAATAGAACGGCATAACTGATCAGCAACGAACCGCTCATGCAGCCGACCTGCCCGTCAATGCCGTCCATCAAATTTACGGCGTTGGTAACGCCTGCAATCCACAATACCGATAACGGGTAGGCGAAGATACCGAGCGGTAAAAATAAACCGAGCGGAGCAAAACTGATCTTCGTAAAGCGGAAGCCCGCATACACAACAATGATTGCCGCAACTAATTGCACAAAGAACTTAGGCGCAGCCTTCCAGTTTTTCAGATCATCTAAAAATCCCATCAGGAAGATCAGCGACGCGCTGGCGGCTGCCGCAATAAACCGAAAATCAATGTTGATAATACCGGGAAAGCGGAAAGACATGACGAAAAGGCTGAGGACAAAGGCTGAAAAAAAGCCGACACCTCCTAAACGCGGTATCTTTCCCGAATGGATTTTACGTCCGCCGACACCGTCATATAAATTATGACGCTTTGCAAATAAAATCATCAGATATACGAAAAACGCCGACATGATACACGGCAGTACGATGGTAAAAAAGAAAAATTGTATACCGGTCAGTTGCATTAAAACCTCAACAAACAAGGATATATTCACTTGTATTTTATTTTGGATATTGACGAAGAGCACGGGAAATATCGGCGGACTAAAAAAACAGTTCAAAAAATTCCTTATAAACGCCGTTCATAAATCATGCCTGTGCTCTTTTTGCAAAACACTCTTTTGGCATAATAGCTGATTAACAGAGAATATACAAGTGAAAGTCCCGCCTCGCATTCTATCGGCATATATCGCTAAAAGTCGGGCATGAGCCCTAACGGGAAATTTTCCGATTGGCTAATTTATTTCTTTCTGTTATCATATATTTGAGCGACTCCGACAAGCGATGTGTTAGAGGCTCCAATATCATAATAAGGATTACGTGATGAAAGATTCACTGGCGCACATACCGCAAGTCGAGAAACTTCTGTCAAATGCGGAATTGACGCAGCATATTTCAAAACTGGGAAGGCCGATAGTTTCTTCTATTATATCGAACTATATTAAAGAGGTTCGCACTGAGGCGTTAAAAGGAGCGCCGGTGCCGTCTTTTGCCGACTGCATTGCCGCCGTGCAAAAGAGATGTCTGCGTGCGGTTCGGAAGCGGATTTTTCGAGTGATTAACGCAACCGGGATTATCCTGCACACCAACCTTGGACGAAGTCCGCTCCCACACGGCATCTGGGATGCAGCGAAAGAGGCGGCGCAGTCCTATTCGGCTATTGAGATGGATTTAGAAGATGGCAAGCGGGGCAAGCGGTTCCCGTTTGCGGTCGAAGCGATGTGTACGCTGGTGCATGCGGAAGCGGCGATCATGCTGAACAATAACGCCGCCGCGGTGTTCCTTCTTTTAAAAGCGCTGGCTGGCGGAAAAGAGGTGATTGTCTCCCGCGGCCAGCAGGTACAGATCGGCGGCGGCTTCCGCATTCCCGATATTCTGCGGGAGGCCGGATGTACGCTGGTGGAAGTCGGTACAACGAATATTACCACCCTTGACGATATTACCGCCGCTCTGACCGAACGCACCGCAATGGTGCTGTGGGTTCATACCTCAAATTATAAGATACGCGGCTTTACCGAACATCCTTCACTTGCAGATATACGGAAGGCGCTGCCGCCGCAGGTTATTTTGGCAGTCGATCAGGGGTCGGGTAATTTGACGTTGCCGCTGGAAGATGAACCGACCGTTCACGCTCTGTTGAAAGACGGCGCCGATGTGGTCTGTTTTTCGGGCGATAAAATGCTGGGAGGCCCGCAATGCGGATGGATTGCCGGTAAACAAGCTTTAATCGCCCCGATTGCCCGCCATCCGCTGATGCGTACCTACCGGGTTGGGCGCGCGGTCGCCGCTTTAATGGAAGAAACGCTTGTATATTACCTCAATAACGGGAAGAGCGCGGCAGCGGAGGCCTTGCACGCCGATCAAACGGTCATAAAAGCCCGCAGCGAGCGGATTGTTGCAGCCTTACCTCCCGATGCGGCCGCAGTTATGCCGTATCCTTTTTCGCTGGGAGGCGGCAGTACACCCGATGCGGCTTTCCCATCGTGGGCAATCGTGCTGCATACACACAAACCGGAGACGGCAAAAACGACTTTGCGGTTTTGCGGCACTCCGATTATCGCCTTTATTGCGGAAAACAAGTTGATGCTGCACCTTGCATCGGTTGACGCCGCAGACGATGCGTATATCGCGCAGCAGCTGCAAGAACTGGTGCAGCAGACGGTGCGCGGCACCGCTACGCAAACGTAACATACGGGTGTACTCCGGTAACGTCCTTCGGCAGAAAGGACGCTCAAAGTTGTTGAAAGGAGATCGTCGACTATGGCATATATTTTAGGAACCGCCGGACATGTCGATCACGGCAAAACCGCATTAGTCAAATGCTTAACCGGTGTGGAAACCAGCCACATACCGGAAGAAAAAAAGCGGGGGATGACCATCGAGCTGGGGTTTGCTTCGCTGGAAGATCCGGTGCACGGCACGGTCGGCATTGTCGATGTGCCCGGCCACGAACGTTTTATCCGCAATATGGTTGCCGGTACGTGGGGGCTGGATGCGGCGTTGCTGATTGTCGCGGCGGATGACGGCTGGATGCAGATGTCGTCGGATCACCTGCGGGTGCTGAAGGCGATGCAGATCGGCGCTATTCTATTAGTGATAACCAAGGCCGATTTAGCCGATGACGAGATGATCAGTCTTATTCAAGAGGATGCAAACCGCCATTGCCGCGAAATTCTCGGTCATGAACTGCCGTCCGTTGCAGTTTCTGCGCAGACCGGTGCCGGAATCGGTCTTTTAAAAGAGAAAATTACGGAATTGCTGAATACCGTCCGTCCGAACCCGCCGGATAAACCGTTCCTGTATATCGACCGGGTGTTTACGCTGAAAGGGATCGGCATTACGGTAACCGGTACCTTGCGCGGGAAGCGCATTGCAATCGGCGATCAGCTGACGTTGTATCCGGGAGGAACCGAATGCCGGATAAAGAATATTCAAAATCATCATGCCGATGTACAATCTTCGGAACCGGGGATGCGGACGGCGCTCAATTTGAAAATTGCGGAAAAGGCGTCCGTTGAACGCGGTATGCTGCTGGCAGGCGCAGGCGAAAGTCCCGTGCTGCAGGGGGCTGAGCTTTTGATCAGGGTTGATGAGTCTTTTACCGCACAAGAAACCGGCGGAGGGATTAAAAACCACAGCGAGCTTGAACTTGCCGCCGGTAGTACCCATGCCATCGGCGCCATTCACTTTCACAAAGCCGATCCGTCGCTTGCTCGGGTTTCGCTGCAGGAGGCGATTGCCGGACGCTGGAACCAAAACGCAGTTCTGATTCGGCACGGCGGCAGTGCGATTCTCGCGTCATGCAGGATACTGGCTGCCTTTGATACCTATCGCGCCGCGGCGTTTAAGCAGCTTTTTTCCGTGTACGCCGGTCGGGAATTGCCGTCGTGGAAGAGCAGCCGTTTTTTTATCGACGGTTACATCGAAAAAGACCGAACAACGCCGCAAGAGCTGTCGCCCGATGCGGCGGAGGTAACGGCCTGCGGAACCATGCTCTGCGTTACGTCAAAACTCGCCGAATGGGAAACGCTGATCTTGGATACGGCCAAAAAGAGTCAGGCAGGTTTTACGGCCGAAGAAATTGATCTATCGCTTCCGGTAAAAATCCGGCAGGAGATACTGAAAAAACTCTGCGCGGAACAAAAGCTTGCGGGGGAAGGCAGCGTGTATCGGCTGGCAGGAAGCGGGGCTGCCTTGTCAAAAACGGCGCAACAGCTGCTGCAGCTTGCGCTGAAAGCGGGCTTTGACGGCATCGAAATCGATAAAGTGCCGCAGCCTCAAGCGCGGAAAGACGCCCGCGACTTGGTAAAGCTCGGAAAACTCGTCGTACTGGAAAACTTTCTGCACTACCACCGCGATGTATACGAAAAGGCTGTTGCGTCAATCTTGAAAGGCAAAAAAACCGGCGATGTTATCACGATTGCCGATGCCCGCACGGCGTCCGGCCTTTCGCGCAAATATGTGCTGCCGCTGCTCAACCTATTGGAAAAAACCGGAAAGGTCAAACGCAAGGAAAACGACCGGATTGTGCTGTAAGGTACGCGGTATCTTTTTCAGCTGCGTCCGGCAGATGGTTGCGCTGTTTGAAGAAGAATACAACGATCCGTGCTATCCCTGTTCGATGTAAACACTCAGGATTGTTCTCGATCGGATGCAGGGGCGCTGTCCGCTTGTATGCGTGCGTAATCGGGGCGTTGTTCAAACGGAACCATGCAGGCCTCAATGACTGCATCGCTTGATTCGGTGAGGATGCTGCGTTCAAGCGGATCGATGGCGCCGATAAAAAAGCTATTTTTTACCTCGATAATCCGGACGCGGTCGTGATAGCGGAGTACCTGCACGGGAAATACGGTTCGTTCAGCGAGTGTTTCTTGAGGGCTGTCCATCAGCGTATCCGTCGTGTCCGACGAAAAAAGCGGTATCCAATAGTAAAAAAAGACATCGAAGACATCCGCGTCCGCTGACGGCATCATGGTAAGGCGAGAAATTCCGTACACGGAGCCGCCGTTGAGCGCGGCAATAACAGCTGCTTTCAGCTGCGCCGGACTTTGCTCCGTACCGCCGGTAGCGCTTACTGTCTCGCAGAGACCGATAAACGCGTGGGGCGTATAGTAGATTTTTTTCCGTTCATACGCTTCGCGGATTTTTCCGGTTACAAAAAGATGCACCAGAAGGCCTTCGTATTCCGCGCCCGCCTTGTTTTTGGTATAGGCACCGACGGTTTCCTGGTCGAGCGCTTCCACGGCGGCATAAAAGCCGCGGATCACCGCTTCGGGGGAAAGCCCCGCCGTTTTCGGCGGCTTCATTATATGGTGCGCAAACGACAGTGCCGCAGCAACGATGAGGACGCAGCCTGCCGCCGCTGCGATTATTTTTCCCGTATGCTTTTGCAAAAAGCGCTTGCGGTTAATCCGCTTCCGTGCCTTGCCGATAAAGGCGGCAACCTCCGGCTGTAACCTGCCGTCTGCAGCCGGTAAGCCAACTGGTTCAGTGTCCCGGTCAGGCTGGTCGGCACCGCTGATAACGATCGGCTGCGTCTCATCGCGGTACGCGCAGAGCTGCTCATACCGCGGCGGCGCGGCGCGGCGCGGTGTTGCGCCAACCGTTAAGCCGCCGTTGATCAGTGCGGCAAAAGTGCCGGTAACAGCCGGACAGCGCAGCTCAACGGGCACGAACGCGCCGTCCCGGATATTCTGCACCAGCTGTTCGATTGTCTCGGCATGTACCGATGCGCTGTTCTCCAGCGCGTCGGAAAGTGCGGGATTCCCGTCAATGCTCTTGCCGAACGGAGCGAAAGGAGACGCATCCGGAGCTGTTCCGAATGGTTCTGCTGCGGTGTCGAACGGCGGCATTGCAGTCATGCAGGCATAGCCCAGCGCCGCAAACAAAAAATCCGCGGCATCGGGCAGCGGCGCCTGTGCCCTGTCGGGATGTACCCACAGGTGGCGGCAGAGCAATGCTGTCCGGGCATCTGCGGTAACGCAGTCCGCCGTAAGCCGCGGCGGCAATACGATAAGGTCTTGCGTATCCGCCTCGGTCAGCAAGCTTAAAGGCTCGGCCATTATGCCATGGAACACGGCTTCGCTGACCGTGCCTGCCTTGACGGCCTGTACCAGGACGTTTAAAAGCCGGTATACCGTCCGAACCGCCGCCGCGGCTTCCGGTAAGCGGTGGTATTCGGCTGCGGCAATACCGATGAGCGGCGCTGCATCCCGTATCGGCAGCGCGATGCCGATTTCTTCACGCGCCGTTTCGTCATTGAAAAAAGAGACCGTTTCATTCAGATAGAGCGGCGTAACCGTTTCATCGGCCGATATGCGGAATCCCGAATCGCGCAGGTGATCGGTAATTGCCGAGTGCGCGAAAGTACGCGGATCCATGCCGGTTGCCAGGCAGCGCCGCTCGGCTCCCTGTATCCGGCAGAGCCGTATCATTGACTGTAATGCGGTTATTACGTGATTCATCAGAATGCCTCATGTTCGATGCTGCGGGTAATCTTCCATAACCGATGGATTTTTTTATTTCTAAAATCGTCCGGTATCGACTGTTCGGTTATGTTCTGCACTATAAATACGTCATTGTGGTAGATAAAACGGCCGGTATCGGCTCCTGCAGGCTGGAACGGGCGATCCGAAAGCGCCGCTGCATCGAATTTCAGCGTTCGGGAGTTGGTAGAAAAATACAACGTTCCGTCTGCAGCAAGCACGGTACAGCAGCTGCGTACTAAATCGATCCAGTGCCGATTCACATCAAAAAATTGCAGCGCGCGTTTGGAATTAGAAAATGTCGGCGGGTCGCATATAATAATGTCCCATCGGGCATTACGCTGCGCCGCCTGTGATAAAAACGCCCGTACATCGCTGTGTTCGAATGTGCAGCGGCTCGGCTGTTCAACTCCGTTCAGGCGGGCGTTATCGTGCGCCCATTGCAGATAGTTTTTCGATAAGTCTACCGAACATACCTGCCGCGCGCCGCCCATAAGCGCATGCATGGAAAATGAAGCGGTATAGCAAAAGAGGTTGAGTACCGTTTTCCCGGCGGCGCTTGCTGCAACCGCAAGCCGGGTAGGGCGGTGGTCAAGAAAGAGTCCGGTATCAAGGTAGTCTGAAAGATTGATAAAAAAGCGGCAGTTTCCCTCCCGAACGATAATCCGCTTTCCGCTGCAGGCGATTTTTTCATATTGACTGTCGCCTCGCTGCCGTTTTCGGTATTTGCCGTATACCCGTTCAGGCGGAATCTCCAACACGGTGCACAGCACATCGACGAGCTCTTGCGCCGAAGCTGCAGTTGAATCGGGAGCGTGTACCTTTTGCTGTGAGAACTCCGCCTCCTCTTGAATGAGCTTCTTCTCCTGAATGAGTCCCGTCTCCTGACCGCGCTTCTTATCCTGCATGCGACCCTTATGCTGAGGCCGCTCGTATTCGGTCAACACGGCAAACATATCCGCTGAGGTATCTTCAATATAAAGGTCTACCGCTACAGGTACTTCGGGAATATCTTTATCATAGAGCCGGTACGCAAAAATTCCGCGCCGTGCGGCATATTTCCTTAAATGCTTATATCGTTTTTTGATGCGGTTGTAAAACAGCGCGGCTTGCGGAGAAGATTGATCGGGCGTGTACATAGGTTACGATAACGAGCGGGTATCGGCAGCCGTATTCACACGGTCAGCGCCGATACAAGACCGCAGTACTATTGACTTGCCTGCTGAATACGGGTATTGATCATCACGCCGAGCAGCGCATAGCCGGACGTCAGATCTTCCTGCTGAACCAAAACGTGATCGGGAACTTTAATCTTCACATTGGTAAAATTCCAAATGGCATCGATCCCCGCCTCTACCAACTGATTGGTAATATCCTGCGCGCTCGGTGAAGGAGCCGTTAAAACCGCCAATGCAGGCTGCAAGTCTTTAATCCGTTCGGGTAATTCATCCATTGCAAAAATCGGAATACCGTGTATTTTCTTCCCTATCTTTTTTTTATCGATATCAAAGGCCGCGCAAATTTCCAGCCCATGATCCCTAAAGCCTTGATAGCCCGTAAGCGCCGTGCCGAGGTTTCCTGCTCCGATAAGAATCGCTTTTTGCAGGGTATCCCATCGCAGAAAATGCTCAATCGCTGCAATCAGCTCATCCACCGGGTATCCTTTTTTCGGTTTCCCGATAATGCCGGTGATCGCCAAATCTTTCCGCACCTGAATCGGTTCAAGATGTAATTCTTCTGCAATAACGGTACCGGAAATGTACGTGTTACAATCCGCTTGCGCTTGTTTTACGATATGCAAATAGGATGGCAATCTTCTGATAGACGGTACGGCTGGAATTTTAATTTTTTTCATCTGCATCACCTTACTTATTTAAAACCGAAGGCTCTCACTATAATCCCTTTATGAGTATTTTTGGATAGAGAACTTCTAAAATCTGACCGCGTTGATTCGGGACACTCCATCATATAAGTAAAAGAATGAAACGTCAAGATAACGATCGGCATAAAACCGGATGGCTCATAATCTTTCTGTCCCTCGTGCTCCGCCTTCACTGTATTATGAATATTTTGGGCGTTGCGTACCGCTCCGCGGTCCGCCGCTCTGTCCGGGGCTGCCGGTACGCGGGCGCAGAAATTCCTGCGCCCGCGTGTACAAAGGGGCGTATGTTGCAACATACGCCCCTTTCCCCTCCCGCCGCTAACGCGTGTGGGCACCCGCACCATCCGCTTCTTCGTGAAGCGATATACTCCGATCTACTCTGCGCATACGCGAGGCTGTTTATCTGTCTTTCGTCCTTCTCCTAAAGCATAAAACACACAATTTTTAACGCAATTTTGTGCAAGAGAACACTTTTTTCCCTGTTTTTTTAGCCATTTTGTCATTTGTGCTTTATATAGTATCGCAGGAGGTAGCAAATGAGAACCCGCAAACCTTTTGAAGAACTGACCATTTCCGACGATTTTATGTTCTGTAAAGTTATGGAACACGAATCGTTTTGCCGTCCATTTCTGGAAATAGTGGTTGCTGATAACATCGGAAAAATCTCCTATCTTTCATCCCAAAATGCGATCATCTCCAATTCTGAGGCTAAATCTATTCGTCTTGATGTTCTAGTCAAAGATGAAAGTGGAACTTCTTACGACATTGAAATATTGTTTACCGATAGCCCTCCGTGTCTATCGGTAAACACGAGTTTTGCCGTTCGGCAAAACATCGCTGCTGCTTAACACCAGCGGCATCCGTGCCACTTCTGAAATGGAGTTTTCCAAACAGGTTTTTCGCTAGCCTTTTGCAAATAGGCGAGGCAGATGCTAGGAACCTAGCCGAAATAAAGTGGAGACGTATCGGGTATACGTTGAGCATTTATTTCGGCGTAGTGACAACGCAGATACCCGCATATTTGCAAAAGATGCAAGGAAGATTATACTGAATGCGAATGCGTTTCAGCAAGCAGACAATCAAGAGCTACGAGGATTTCTGCGATATGTCGTAACGGGCGAAGTAAGTACGAAATACACGAGGAGGATAGACGACATGGTACGGACAATAAAGGTGAGCGAACAGATGCGGAAAGAATACCGCATTTTACCGGCAGTTATTATGGATGCGATAGATGAAGGTGTTGAGCGTGGTAAATCCCTCGGTCTTGCGGAAGGGGCTCGTCAAAAAGCGCTTGAAACGGCAAAAAATCTTCTGAACTTCGGCCTTTCCCGGGAAAATATTGCAAAAGTAACTGGCTTATCTCAGGTAGAGGTCGAAGCGATAAAGTAATCGATTCATTGATAATGTGCATACTCAGTAAGTGCCGCAGGGATTCAGCGGTGAAAAAAAACAACGAAAGGGCGGAATATATGAGAAAAGCGTGAAAAAAGAGGGTTGTG
>CAUTXW010000045.1:0-19799 GCA_963542655.1 uncultured Treponema sp.
AGCAACTCAGCAACTCAGCAACTCAGCAACTCAGCAACTCAGCAACTCAGCAACGTAAGCACTCACTAGATAATTTTTCATCACTTTTTCAACGTAAAGTTCATCATTTTTTCTCATCAGCAAAAGATACATCGCAGTCTCTTATCTGCTTTTTTCAGTTTATACGCATCATCAACCGTGCATATTATCGCAGAAGCAGACAGGCTCTTTGGTTTGATTCAGGGTAGTAGTGGGCATCACATCATACATTGTTGAATACTACTATCTTTATAGGAGAACAAACATGAATAGAGGTATAAATAAGCGCATAAAACGCTTGAGCGGAATAGCAGCAGCGCTGATGCTTACGGCGTTCGTAATCGGTTGTAAGTCGAATATAAGTATGCCGAAAGTTGCAGTAATGGGTGTAACGCTGGATAAAACTAAGTTGTCACTTGAGGAAGCGAAAACCGAAAAACTGATTGCAACGGTGCTTCCTGAAAATGCAACAAACAAAAAGATAACGTGGCATTCCGACAAGCCGGAGGTTGCGGAAGTAGATCAGAATGGTAAGGTAACGGCGAAAAAAACAGGAACGGCCAAAATTACGGTAACAACCGAAGACGGCAGCAAAACAGCTGAGTGTACCGTAACGGTAACAGCAAAGGCTCCATCGTCTGTGCCGACGCCTAAGCATACGGTAACTTTTGGTGTAGAAGGCACACCGGCAAATGGCACGCTCGAAGCAACGGTAGACGGGAAAATAATTACGAGTGGCAGCGGGGTTCAAAAAGATAAGACGGTTATTTTTACCGCAAAACCGAAAGAAAACTTTGAGGTAGGTACATGGACAATTGAAGGCGGTGGTTTTGTATCGGGTACCGGAACTGACGGTAACAGCACCGCAAAAGTAACGGTAACGGCAGCCGTTACCGTAAAAGTAAGCTTTAAGGCAAAGCCTGAAGGAACCGTTAAGTACACCGTAGAGCACTGGCAGCAAAATGTTGAAGGCAGTGATTATACCAAGGCGGAAACGGAACGCAAGTACGGTAAGCCGAATGAAAATACTCAAGCAGCGGCAAAAGTCTACGAAGGCTTTACGGCAAAACCCGTTACGCAGCAGACAATAGCGGTAGACGGTTCAACCGTTGTAAAAATCGACTACGACAGAAACGAAATCACTCTGACGCTCGATTTAAAGGGAGGGTCAACAACGACGACGCTGACGGACGGCAACAAGATAAAAGGCCGCTTCGGAGCACAGGTAAGCGTCGCTCTTCCGACAAAAACAGGTTACACCTTTAGTGGTTGGAATCCAGCCCTTCCTGAAAAGTTCCCTGCTGCAGATGCTGAATACACCGCACAGTGGACACCGCTTTATACAATCACTTTCGGCGTAGAGAGCTCCGGCGGTACGCTTAAAGCCGCAGACGGCGAAACCGAAATTACTTCGGGCAACAAGGTTGCGCACGGCAAAACCGTAACCTTTACGGCAACGCCGGATCCGGGCTACGAGGTAAAAGCCTGGACAAAAAACGGCGATCCTATCGCTGCAGCGGGAACGAACAGCGCCTACACCCACACGGTACAGGCAGATACAGACATCAAAGTAGCATTTAAACCTTCCGACAAAATCTACACGGTAAAAGGGATAAGCTTTACGATGAAAGGTATCGCCGCGGTAACCGGCAAGAGCGTGGGACACCCCGATATAGTGGGACACAACGGTGTACATGATAATAAACCGCACAGTATCAGTTTAAGTGCATACTTGATAGGAGAGACGGAGGTAACGCAGGAGCTGTGGCAAGCGGTGATGGGCAATAATCCGAGCTGGTTTAAAAACACCCCTGACGGCAGTGAAGAACAGGGAAAGCGGCCGGTAGAGAATATAACCTGGTATGAAGCAATAGCATTTTGCAATAAGCTGAGTATTGCGTATGGTCTTGAGCCCTGTTACACGGTAACCGGCGTAGACTTTGGTACACTGCAGCCTGGCAATATACCGAAATGGGATGACGGTACTTGGAATAATGCCGTATGCGACTTGCATAAAAACGGGTTCCGCTTACCGACTGAGGCGGAATGGGAATGGGCTGCCATGGGCGGAACTGAGCATAAATGGGCAGGAACGAATGACAAAAACGAGCTTGGAACCTATGCGTGGTATCAAGAGAACGGCAATGAGAAGACACATCAAGTAAAGCTGAAATCGCCGAACGGCTATGGGTTATACGACATGACCGGGAATGTAGGTGAATGGTGCTGGGACTGGTACGGCAGCTTATCCGATGTGCTGCCGCCGAATTATACAGGTGCTGCGTCCGGTAATATGCGTGTTACGCGCGGCGGCAGCTGGAGCTCCAACGAGAATTACGCTCTTCGTGCGTATCGGGCTTCCGTCAAGCCTGACGAGAACTACCGCGTTGGTGGCTTGCGGCTGGTTTCGCGTCCGTGAAAATCGGACATCCGTGTCCCTCTCTACCGATGTACGTCCTTGTACATCGGTAGAGGACAAGTTTTGTAAAACAAAACTTGCAGGTGTTTATACCCCGTCCATCCATGGACGTATTGGCAAAGGCATTGCCTTTGTCAAATCTCGCTGCTGCATGGAACCACCGGCCTCCGTGGCGGTTCTGCGACGGAGTTGCGCTAAAAGCATTTGTGTTCAACTTTTATTTTACAAACCATGCTTTGGAACAAAGATGGGTTCTTAGGGCGTGGATTGCCACGCTAGCTAGCAATCCAACTAAGCGGTTCTTTTGAAGATAGGATGGGTTCTAGGGAAGGGAAGAAATCTTTTATCCGAAAAAAGTGTCTTCCCTTCCCTAAATTTACACTTTAAATTTCGAAACCTCCGCCGCAAGATTCTCAATGCTCTGCTTATTCTTCTGCGTCAGGCTATGGACTTCCTGTACGGCGCTGTTGATGTGCCCCAGCTCATCGGCCATTTCGTTCATGCTGGCGGTAATAGTCGCAGCAAGATCGTCAAGTTTGTGCATTTCCTGAGCAACAACTTCTCCGCCTTTCAGCATTTCGTTGGAACCTTCTTCAACCTCCGTGGTAACGCTATTGATGCTTTTGATTGCGACCAATACTTCTTTGCTGCCGTGTTCCTGTTCGCGCATCGATTCGGTCAAATGATTACTCATCTGCTTGACTTGTTCTGAAAGATTAAAAATGATATTGAATTTTTCTTCCACCCGCTTCGACGCTTCCGATAATGTGTTAATTTCCCCGCCGAGCGTTTTGAGCGTTGCGGTAATGGTCTTTCCCTGCGCGGCGGATTCTTCGGCCAGTTTGCGGATTTCATCGGCGACGACGGCAAAGCCCTTTCCGGCTTCTCCAGCGTGGGCAGCCTCGATAGCCGCATTCATAGCCAGCAAGTTTGTCTGCGATGCGATATGCTGAATAACGCTTGAGGCTTCCATCAAACTGCCGGACTCTTCGGCAATTTTCTGCGTAACGGCATTTGATGTGACAATCGTGTCTTTGCCGTCGGCGGTTGCGGTGGCAAGAGTTCTAATCGTTTTATCGGTTTTATCGAGTGTCTGACTGATCGAAGCGATATTCGCCACCATCTCTTCGACGGAGGAGGAAGATTGCGCAACGCTTTCAGCCTGCGTTTCTATGCAGCCGTCCAACCGCTTGATGGTTTGAATAATTTCTTCAATTATTTCAATTGTTGAACTGACACTTGAACCTTGGGTGATCGCTTGTTGTTTTACACTATCAATATTGATGCTGATTTCGTGGATCGCATGCGCCGTATCGCTCATATTCGTGGCGAGCTCTTTTCCGATCTTATCCATGACATTCGCATCTGCACTCACCGTTTGAACCGAAAGCCCGATTTTCTCAAGCGTTTGGTTAAAGTATGATGATAATTCGGTTATTTCATCATGCCCGGTAATCGGCAGACGCGATGTTAAATCACCTTCTCCCTCGGCGATATTTTTTAATATGGCACTGGTACGTTGCAAAGGCTTACTGATAGAATGTACAACGGTTACATATAGCAAAATAATAACGGCAATCATAATGAGGATATATTGCACAACGGTCATGACTAGGGTATACATAGCCTTTGCGGTAAATACCTTAAGCGCTGTCACAGAAATAAGGATCCACTGTGCTTCAATGCCGCTTATTTTGACCGGAACAAATATGTATTTACTTTTTTTACCTGATGATTTAGAGGTACGCCTATCCTGTTCGATATTACCGATGCTAACGCTCTTAAAAATATCTTTCCAATACGGACTTTTCTCAAACTGATTAGCCAGTACCTTTGTATTATCCATGCCATGCGCAAGAATTATTCCATCATCCATACAGAGAATTTTATAATCATGAGCCGAGGTTCCAGGTATTTTTTCTATTTTATGTTGTAAATATGAAATATCAATATCGATATTGACAGCCCCAAATGTTTTACCTTCGTAAACAATCGGGGCAGCAAGTGTAATAACTAGATCATGTCCATTTTTATAGGGAGGGATAAGAATCATCTTTTGTTGTTCTATCGGTTTTGTATACCAGTCGTTTTCGGGTACGGCATCAAATCGTGCAGTTACTATTTTCAGGGTTCCGTTATTTTTTACGGCGTAAGGAGCAAAGCGCCCATCCGCCCGATAGATACCAACACCGGCAAAAGCAGCATCCTGTCCGTCAAAAGCATCCGGCTCAAACAGCACTGCTAACCCTGTGAGTGCGGAATGCTTTTGGGTAAAGCGCTTTAAATATGCTATAACCCGTTCACGGCTTCTCATCTGGATCGGCAAACTCAGCTCATGCTGAACAATATCATCCAAATCGCTATATGTCTGGTAGATTTCTATGAACGTCCGCTCCAGTTCAGCAGCCAAAAGCTGATTTCTACTGGTCATTTCAAGCGTTTTTTGCGTGATGTCATGCATATATCCGCTATATCCGTCATATATCGCCTTACCGGTAAACACGGCAAATAACAACAACGAAATAATCACTGTCAGCTTAAAGCCAAGCCCACGCAAGAACAGACGTCGTCCAGATGGTTCACACACAAGCCTCGTTTCAATATTCTTCATTAATTATCGTACCTCATTATATAAATAATTGCAGAAGCAATTAAGTTACTTTAAACTTACTTATTTCCAAAACAAGCCCCTCAGCCTTAAAAATTAAGGCGGTTTTCAAAATATCGGAATTAATTGATTTTGAACTTACTGACTTCAGCCGCAAGACCTTCAATGCTTGCTCTATTTTGCTGGGTGATGGCATTGACATCCTGCACAACATTGTTGATTTGCACAGCGCCGACCGCCATTTCCGTAACGCTGTTTGCAATATTATCGGACATAGCGCCAAGCCGCTCCATTTCCGATGCAACTAAATTACTGCCTGCCAGCATATCATGGGCATTGTTCCGGGCTTTCTGCGTAACCTTTTCTATCATGTGCATCGCATTCATTATTCTGCCGCTGCCGGCGCTTTGCTCCTGCATAGCATCCATAATGGTGTGCTCCTGCATCTTTGTTTTTTCCATCAGCGTAAAGATGCTGTCAAACTGCCGCTCGATAGAAACGGTCGCATCGTTTACCCGCCCGATTTTTTCTTTCAGCTCTTTGAGGATCACCGTGATATTCTTTCCGTGCCGGTTCGATTCTTCAGCCAGCTTGCGGATTTCATCGGCAACGACGGCAAAGCCCTTTCCGGCATCCCCTGCGTGAGCCGCTTCAATCGCCGCATTCATTGCGAGCAGGTTCGTCTGCGCCGCAATATTTTGGATAATAGCGCTCGTCTCAAGCAGTACCTCGGAACTTGCATCAACCCCCTGCGTCAGGCTGACCGTCTCCGTAATCGCGGTTTTGCCTGCATTCGCAGCCGTGTTCAGCTCATCCAGCGTTTTCAGGTTACTGGCGACGCCTTTCGCTACCGCTTCGATATTTGCAATCATGCGGCTGATATCCGCAGAGGAAACAGACACACCCTTGGTCTGTGCACTGATATGCTTATCAATCTGCTCTATCGTTTTCGTAATAACCTGCAGCGAAGAGCCGACGGCGATAACGCTTGATGCATGGTTCATCACCTGCTTTTTGATGGATTCGATGTTTGCGGTAATTTCATTGATGGAGCTGGCCGTTTCTTCCATATCGACGGCAAGATCGCTGCCGATTTTCTGCAATGCATTCGTATGACTGCTCACGGACTGCACCGTTGTACAGATTTTTTCGATCGTTTGATTAAAATAGTGAGATACTTCCGCCGTTTCATCTCTTCGGATAATCGGCAGCCGCACCGTGAGATCGCCTTCGCCGTGTGCAATATTTTGCAGCGCCGCTACCAGCCGGTCAAGCGGTTTTACGATGCTGCTCCCCCATAAAAAGGCTATTATAAGGAACAAAAGCCCCAAACCGCCACCGACAACGATGACGACTTTCAGCATTTTAAAGTATTCCGCAAACACTTCATTTTGCTTGACAAGCCCGATAATCTTATACTTCAACTTATCGATTTCATAGACTTGGCAGAGCCATTGTTCGCCGTCCATGCTGATGGTAACGGGAGCGGTTTGGGCATCGGCCAATCGTTTAAAGTCGGGAATAGTCGTTTCGGTCAAGTTTTGGAACATAAACTGCGGATGCATCGGATCGGCTAAAATCGTATTATCATGCTGCACCAGCATGAAATAGCCGGTCGAACCCATTTTAAAACGCGCAATAATCTCCGTCAGCGTATTCAGTGAAAATTCAATCCCGATAGCGCCGATGTATTCGTTGGTATCGGAATAGATATTCTTAGTTAAGCCGACAACGCTGTAGCCCAATGCCGACTGAAACGCATCCATCTGAATCGTCAGGCCTTGCCCGGCAGACGCCAATTTATACCAGCCTCGTTCGCGCGGATCATAATGCCGCGGATGGAATCCGTCATGGTTCGAGGTAAAGCCGCCCCATTTTGTTCCCATATACACTTCGATATAATCGGGAAAATTTTCCTGTACGTTTTTAAACAGATTTCGGATTTTACGATCGCGCGGCGTCCGCACGATATCGGTCATTTTTCTATCTTCAGTATCATTGATATGCGAATACAGCTCGGTACCGGCATTGCGTACGTCTTCTTGTTTTGCCAGCATCGACAGCACATTGCCGGTGTCGTCAAACAAAAGCTGTACCGTGTTCCCAATCATCATTAAATCATGTTCCATGATACTGGTAAAATGCTTGACGCTGTTCTTTTTCAGCTGAGCGCCGGTAAAGACGGACACACTGCTCAAAAGCGCACCGATCACAACGGTAAACGCAATCAGTAATTGCAGCCGTATCGAAAAATACTTGAGCCGTTTTCCGTGGTTCCGCTGAGCGGAGTGCGGGTCGGATACACCTGAGCGGGCAGATTGTTCAGTGGACACTTTTTTCATACTGTAAACTCCTGTAAACACAGGCTGTTGCAGAGCCGGATACGGGAGCCGTTCACCCCCGGTGGGCTAACGAGAGTTCCGGAGCTTCATCCTGTACATACACAATTAACGTTTTAACAATGCTCTGTCATTGTACCCTGCCTATCCCCGAAAATCAAGCACAGTAATGAGTAAATACGAAAATTTACCGGTGAGCGCTTTGCTCGGCATTCTTGTGTTATCATTTGTTCTCGTAGATACCGATGAATGATATAATGGATACAATGGATTTTGATAATGAGATAGATGAGTTCGGGCTGGTACGCGGAGAAAAACATGCGGGCGACGAAAAAGACCGTGCGCTGAGGCCGCAGTTCTTAAAAGATTTTCAGGGACAGCAGAGCATCAAAGAAAATTTGGCGGTGTTTATTCAAGCGGCGCGAAGCCGCGGCGAAAGTTTGGATCACCTCTTTTTGATTGGCCCGCCGGGGCTGGGCAAAACAACCCTTGCGCAGATTACCGCACAGGAACTGGGAGTGGAATGCAAAATAACGGGCGCCCCTGCGCTGGATAAGCCGAAAGACCTGGCCGGTATTTTAACAACCCTTTCCGAACGGAGCGTTTTTTTTATCGATGAAATACACCGTCTGAAACCGGCCATCGAAGAAATGCTCTATATTGCAATGGAAGATTACGAGCTCGACTGGATTATCGGGCAGGGGCCGGGCGCCCGTACGGTGCGTATCCCGCTGCCGCCGTTTACGCTCATCGGGGCGACAACCCGCGCCGGTATGGTTTCCAGCCCGCTGATTAGCCGGTTCGGTATTGTGCAGCGGTTTGAATTTTACAGCGATGAAGAATTAGCTTCTATTATTATGCGCTCAGCCGATATTCTACATATCAGCATCGGGAAACAGGCCGCGATTGCGCTTGCCCGCTGCTCCCGCGGAACCCCGCGCGTTGCGAACCGGCTTTTGCGGCGGATGCGCGACTTTGCGTTTATCGACGGCAGCGGCAGCATTCTGGAATCAACGGTTGCGCAGGGGCTGGAGCGGCTGCACATTGACCGCCTCGGCTTGGAAAACTACGACCGGCAAATCCTCCGCTCAATCATCGAAAATTACGGCGGCGGGCCGGTCGGCGCGGAAACGCTGGCCATATCCATCGGGGAGTCTCAGGATACGCTGGAAGACTACTATGAGCCGTATCTTATTCAGACAGGCCTCTTGCAGCGGACTCCGCGCGGGCGCATGGTTACGGAAAAAGCCTACGCGCACCTCGGTTTACAGGCTCCCGGTGCAGCGGCCGCTTCAGCAGCTCAAAACGGTACGCTGTTCCCGCTGTAGTCGGCTGATTGTCCGGATGTGTGCCTGTCCGACCGTTCGGCTACCCGACCGTCAGCCTATCAGTCTGTCCGGGCTGTCCCGCTATCCGGGCAACGCCAATGCTGAAGCGGCGGGCGGTTCCCATCACCGGACGGACGGTACGGATAAGAGAAGAACGCCGCCGAAAAATCCGCGTTGTTATACGATGTCAAAATGTTCAGGAGGATGAAGCCGATGAAAAAGGCCGTGGTATCTTTCATTTTAACGGGAGCGTTGACGCTTTTGGCTGCCGAGGCCGGGCGCATTACCATTACCGAACGTTCCGACTATTCGGTCTATATCAATGGTAAGTATCAAGGACTGACCTACCGGGAATCCTACACATATCTTGACGAACAGGCGATTACACAAAACGGCCGCCCCGCGTATCGCTATGCGGGAGAGGCGTTTGTGCTGGAGGAAACCCGCAAGAATATGATCGGTACGGCAAAAAAGCTCGATGCAATTCGGCCGATTGCGTTTACGCAGCAGGCTCCTTCTGCGGCATCGACAGTGCGGCATACTGCGCTGCAATTTGAGCAGGATGCCGGATATCCGCTGCTGCGGAATTTTCCGGTAAGTCCCGATAGCATGACGGCGCTGCAGGAAAGCGGAAAGAAATGGACGGCGGAAAGCGTCATTGTCGTGGCTCCGCGGCAGGGCAAAAAGCCGACGCGGATACCGATTATCGCCGAGTATCAGTCTATGGGCGAAAAAGACTATAATGGAAAACCGGCTCAGTATATCAAAGCCCAATTCGGAACGCGGTACCGCGGCGGCGATACGCTGGGCGACACCGATATGACGCGGTCGGAAGGTTCCCGATCAGTTGATATCTATCTTGATGAATACGGGAGGCCGCTGTTTATCCGTGAGAAAATCGATGAAACCTTTTTCTATGCCGACTCCGGAACCGTCCGGAACCGCGGCTTTTTGCTCCACTTTTATCATTATGGTGATGGGGCTCTGTACCGCGGCGGTTCAGGGCCGATTACGGCAGTAGCTGAGACAAGCCGTCGGCCGGTACCTCCGGCAGCGCCCATACCGCCGTCAACGCAGGCTGCATCGAACAAGGAACGTATCAAAGAGAAGGCGAGCGGTTCGTTTGATGTACGGGAAACCGCGCGGGGCTTGCTTTTGAACATAAAAAACCTGAATTTTATTGCCGATAGGGCGCAGCTATTGCCGAATGAAGATAAAAAATTGGATGAAATTGCCGCAGCGCTCAAAACGCTGACCTTTAAAACGCTTCTTATTGAAGGCCATACCGCTGATGTCGGCGATAAAACTACCCAATACGGGCTGTCTGTAAACCGGGCAAAAACAGTCGTCGATGAGCTGGTCAAGCGCGGTATCCCCGCAGATGCCTGCATATACAGTGGCGCAGGCGGCACAAAACCGATCGCCTCTAACGCCACCGAAGCCGAACGCGCACTCAACCGGCGGGTAGAAATCACCGTAATGGAGTGATTAAAAATCCCCCTTTCCGCCGTATTGTCAAGGAAAGCGAAGGCATAGTATAATGAAAGGTATGAACAACTGCGATTACCGTATTTTTTGGGAAGAAACCGTTAATCAATTAAAAAATGAAATAGGCGAACAGGAAGTTATGACATGGTTTTCGCGTATTGTCTATGAAAGAGCGTCGGACACGACCATTGTGCTATCGGTACCGAGCGGTTTTTACTGCGATCAGGTCCGGCAACGGTATGAGCTGCTCATTGAAAAAAAATTGATGGAGTTGCTGGGCTCCCGAATCAGCATTGAGTTTGAGATAAAAGCGCCGCAATTGCAGCCGGATTCTGCTCCGGCAACGCACACAAGCAGTAAACCCGCTGCCCCGGCTGCTCAACGGCAGAGCGCGTCTTCTTTTTATGAACCTGCAAAACCGGCTCCTCAAGTACATGCCGAACCGAAAGAAAAGCAAAAGCACCCGCATCTGAACGAACGGTACACGTTCGATAAATTCGTCATCGATGTGGATAACCCGCTGCCGGCAAACGCCGCGATTGCCGTTTCAAAGAATCCCGGCACGGCGTATAATCCGCTGCTGATCTACGGCGGCGTAGGGCTGGGGAAAACGCACCTCATGCAGGCAATCGGCAATGCGCTCTATCAGTCGACCAATCTCAAAATTTTATACGCGCCTGCGGAAACCTTTACCAATGAGTATATCGATCATGTAAATAAGAACAAAATGCATGAATTTAAAAATAAATACCGCAATGCCGATGTGCTGCTGCTGGACGATATTCACTTTCTGGAAAAAAAAGAAGGAACGCAGGAAGAGCTGTTCCACACTTTTAACGCCCTGTACGAAAGCAATAAGCAAATCGTCTTCACGTGCGACCGTCCCGTTGAAGAGTTGAAAAACCTGACCGATCGGCTCCGCTCCCGCTTTACCCGCGGATTGAGTATCGATTTAAAAATCCCCTCGTTTGAAACCCGCTGCGCAATCTTGTTTAAAAAGCTGCAGGATGAACGGTTTGCCATTCCCGATGAGGTTGTCCATCTGATTGCACGGAATGTGTCTTCTAACGTTCGTGATCTTGAAAGCGCGTTAACCAAGTTGGAGGCCTATTCCGAACTGACCGGCCCTATCACATTTGAAATTGCCCAGCGGCTCTTGCAAGACACGTTCGGCTCCCCGCGGCAGCACAACATCACCGTCGATACTATTCTTAAAATCGTTGCAGACTATTTCAGCATCTCATATATCGATTTAAAAGGAAAAAAACGGACAAAAAATATCTCCTTTCCGCGCCAGATCGCTATGTACTTAGCGCGTGAGATGACCGAGCTCAGTACAACGGAAATCGGGGTGGAGCTCGGAGGGCGCGATCACACAACAGTGATGCACGGACATCAAAAAATAGAGACTCAAACTGCCATCGAACCTTCGCTTGAAGTGACGATTGCCGAATTAAAAAAGCGTATAACCAACACCAATAAATAATTCCATAATTTGAGCAGATAAAAAAGAAACTATTTGGCAGAACTGTAATTGTGTGATATACTAATGGCGTATGACGTATGCATCTTTATCGGCAACCCTTTCAAGTCCTCGTTTAAACGAAGACGGAACCCCTTCTGCCGATATCGTTGTGTTCGATAAGGACGAGCACGCGGTTATCGACAAAATACTACAAAGTTTACAAGCCTATGCTCCCGGTGTACTTGGCAATATTGCAGATTGCATTACAACACTCGAACAGTTGGCAATGGCGGTTTCCCGCTACCCTTCAATACGGCAAAGTACGGTACTGGCTGGAGAACACCGTTCAGAAGATACTTTGATCGAAACACTCTGCAACAGTCCCCCGGACTCCCGCTTATTAACACTGCCAACAAAAGTCGTTTTAGGAAAAAGTTTTCTGATTGCAAAATTCCAAACTTTTTCAGCCTTGAGTAAAATCGCCATGAATGCGTTTTTTGAAGAAACCGATATTCAAGCATTGAGGCGTATTACGCTCAAAGCGATGTTTGCATTGATGGCAGAGGATGTTTACACCGCCCTCCTTGATAATGGCGATCTTGAACAAGAAATCCGCAAAGAGATTGCGGGACTTCTAACCGAGTTATGGGAACACCGGCTGGATGAATACACCTCTTCTTTTGCGCCCGTATTGCATAAGGTTTGGGCAGTACGAAATAAACTTGCCCCGAACTTCGGCACCATGCTGGGCGTAAGTGAGCTGTTTTTGCTTTCTATGGAGCTTGATGAATCGTGGGAGCGGTTTATGATTGCAAAAATGGCAGACCCGGAAATCGGCCAGGCCATGGAAGAGTTTTTATTCGGCATTCCCTACGAAAAGATTGAATTTATCCGCTCTGTTTTGCAAGAACGAAAGCTATCGGCATTGAGCCGCAACGATGCGTACCAGCTGTTAGGCTTGCAAACCGATGGTCTTTCAGATGCCCCTCGTGCGTTTTATACCTCGTTCATAGAGAGAAAGAATACTGCCGAAGCCCGCCGCAGGCTTCAAGTAAAGGGGCCGAAACGGACGCTGGAGGCGTTCTACATTCAGTTCATTTTTGAAGAGCATGAATTATTGAGCAAAAAGATACCGCAAACAAAGACATAGCCGAATATCGCCGATCTTCGGCACCTCTGCAGCATCACGATGTGCATCCGCAGCTTCTTTTATCCCTATTATTGCTCCTGCTTCCGAACTCAGTCTGATGTTCCGGTAAATTATTGACATTTTGACCCATTCCGTATACAGTTTATAATTGACAGTCGTGTACTGTAAGGAGCAATGATGAGTATGATCGCAACAGTGATTTTATGTCTTGCTCTCGTAACTGTCGGTTTAATTCTTGGATGGACGATTCGCTGGCTGTATGCCAGATTTCAACTATCTGCTTCTGAACAACGTGCAGAGCGGGTTTTACAGGAGGCTATAAAAGAGGCTGAAGCTCAAAAGAAGGATATCCTTCTTGAGGCGAAAGAACAACTTATTCGGGAAAGAAATCAACAAGAACGAGAGAACCGTGAACGAAGAAGCGATCTTCAACGGATGGAACGCCGCTTAACTCAAAAAGAAGAGCAGCTGGATAAACGGTTGGAGATGGCGGAAAAAAATGAAAAGCAGTTAATAGAACGGAAAACAGCGCTTGATGAGCGTGCAAAAGTCTTGGATGGGGAGGAAGAGCGCTATAAGGAAGAGCTTGAACGCATTTCCGGTTTAACGCAGTCACAGGCAAAGGATATTATCATACAGAGCCTGACGAACGAAGCGAAGCGGGATGCGCAGGTACTTATCAATAGGATAGAAGAAGAAGCGAACTTAACGGCCGAAAAAAAGGCTCGCGATATTCTGGTAACGACTATCCAACGGCTTGCGACAGAAACCA
Source organism: uncultured Treponema sp. (assembly GCA_963542655.1). Taxonomy (GTDB): domain Bacteria; phylum Spirochaetota; class Spirochaetia; order Treponematales; family Treponemataceae; genus Treponema. The sequence goes on from CAUTXW010000045.1 coordinate 13,588, forward strand.
CGAGCGACATAACCGTTTCGACGGTCAGCTTGCCGAGCGATGAGATGAAAGGCCGAATCATCGGAAGGGAAGGGCGGAATATACGGTCATTGGAAACACTGACGGGGGTTGATATCATCATTGATGATACGCCCGAAGCGGTCGTTATTTCCTGTTTTGATCCGGTGCGCAAAGAGATTGCCCGCATTGCGCTGGAGCGCTTAATCCTTGACGGGCGTATTCACCCGGCGCGGATTGAAGAGATCGTGCAAAAGGTAACGCGAGAAATTTCGCAAACGGTGTATGAAGAGGGCGAAAAGGTACTGTTCGACCTTGGTATCCACGACATGGGACAGGATATGGTACGCGCGTTGGGACGGCTCCATTTTAGAACGAGCTACGGCCAGAACGTGCTGCAGCATTCTAAAGAGGTTTCCATCTTAGCGGGAACCCTTGCCGCCGAAATCGGTGCAAATGTGGAAATTGCCAAGCGCGGCGGGTTGCTGCACGATATTGGGAAGGGTGCTGAAGCGGATTCCGATAAAAACCACGCCGAAGTCGGTATGGAAATGACACGGAAGATGAACCTTGATCCCCGTATCGTGAACGCAGTCGGTTCGCACCACAACGATATTGAGCCGTCTTGTGTGGAATCCATACTGGTGCAGATTGCAGATGCCATTTCCGCAGCACGTCCGGGAGCCCGCCGCGAAACGATGGATAATTACGCGCGGCGGCTTGAAAACCTTGAAGCGATTGCGGAAGGGTTCCAGGGCGTTGAAAAAGCGTACGCAATCCAAGCGGGGCGTGAACTGCGGGTATTGGTCAACAATGAAAAGATACCCGACCAGGAAGTGAAAGCCTTGGGTAGGGAGATTGCGAAAAAGATTGAAAACGATCTAAAATATCCCGGCCGTATTCGGGTTACGCTTATCCGCGAAACACGTATTATCGAATACGCACGCTGATTGTGAGCGGCACTGTTCGTCAACGCCGCTCATCATTCATGCCTTACTGTAGAGAAGCCGCCTGTAACAGGGCGGCTTTTTTATTGTATACCTTATGAAGTGTATTATACCCCAGAAAATAAACATCCGCAAGGAAAAATTTGTAACAGAGAAACAGGTTGTTAAAAACGTAATTTTGATTTATCATATTCTTTATGATAGAAACCCGTTTACCTGAAAACCTTTCCGATTATCACATCCACATGATCGGCATCAAGGGAACCGGTATGGCGGCCTTAGCGGAGCTGCTCGTTTCTCGAGGCGCCCATATAACCGGCAGTGATGTCAGCGATGAATTTTATACCGATGCGCTTCTGCGCAAATTGCATATCAAAGTTACCAGTCCGTTTGCAGCATCGAATATCCCTCCGTCAGCCCGCCTCGTTGTGTATTCTACCGCTTATACGCCCGACAAAAACCCTGAGCTTCATGCAGCCGCGGAGCGGGACATTCCGCGCATGAGCTACCCGGAAGCGTTGGGAGCATTTTCTCAGCACAGTTACTCGGCGGGCATTGCCGGTGTGCACGGTAAGACAACGACTACCGGCATCGCGGGCACGCTGTTAAAAGATTTAAATCTTGATGTTTCGGTATTGGCCGGAAGCGCGGTCTCTAATTTCGACGACAGTTGTACCGTCATAAAGGGGGCAAAATATTTTGTTGCGGAAACCTGTGAATACAAGCGTAATTTTTTGCTTTTTCATCCTCAGAAAATTGTACTGACCAGCATTGAAAGCGATCATCAAGATTATTATCCTCAATATGAAGATATTTTAGCCGCCTTTCTGCAGTACATCGACCGGCTGCCTCAGTTTAGCGAGCTGTTCTACTGCGCCGACGATACCGGTGCGCGGGAGGCTGCCCGGCTTATCTTTTCGTCCAGGCCCGACCTGATACTGACTCCCTACGGGACATCCGCGCACGGCGATTTCGGTATCAAGATGCTCGGCATTCAAAACGGCCAATCGGTTTTTTCGCTGCGTGGTTTTGCCGGAGAGTTCCGGATCGGCATTCCGGGAGAGCATAGCGTTTTGAATGCTACTGCGGCCATTGCGCTGGTTATCGGCCTGATTAAACAGGAGCGGAAAGAAATAACCGTGGCCGATCTTACGGTTATCCGCAACAGCCTTGCGTCATTTAAAGGCGCAAAACGGCGCAGCGAGATACTCGGCGAGGCGAACGGCATCCTCTTTATGGACGATTACGGGCATCATCCAACGGCGATTCATAAAACGCTGAAAGGCATCCATGAGTTTTACCCGAATCGGCGCATTATCGCAGATTTTATGTCGCATACCTATTCCCGTACGGCTGCATTGCTTACCGAATTTGCCGATGCTTTTTCGTATGCCGATGTCGTTATCCTGCATAAAATTTACGGCTCGGCGCGTGAAAAATACAACGGTTCCGTCACCGGGCAAACGCTCTATGATCTGATGAAAAAGCGGCGGAAGAATGTCTATTATTTTGAAGAGATTATGGATGCAAAGGAGTTTGCCGCACAAATGCTGCAGACCGGCGATTTATTTATTACGGTCGGCGCCGGGGATAACTGGAAGCTCGGCCGCGCGCTTTACACCGATGTACTGAAACGGGCGGACGCATGAAAAGCATGACCGGTTACGCCTATCTTGACGGCACGATAAACAGCGCCGATATTTCGTGCGAGTTGAAAAGCTATAATTCGCGCTTTTTGGATTTAAACATCAACATCCCCGCGTCCATGTCGCAGCTTGAACCGTTTTTACGCACGTATTTTACGCAGCGGATTATACGGGGAAAGGCCGATTTTTATCTGCGCTTAAAAAAAATCCACACCGAACAGCCCATCGCACCCGATATTGCCTTGGCGCAGGCCTATCATCGGTCTATTACCGATATTGCCCGCGCGTTGGGGATGGAAACGCACGTTACGCTTGACCTTATTTTGCGGCAGGAAGGCGTGCTGCAGGCCGACCGGAGCTTTGATGAACAGCGGTGGCAAACGGCGTTGATCCCGTTTCTGGATGCATTAACCGAAAAATTCGACCGCACACGGACGGAAGAAGGGAAAAGTCTTGCCGCAGATATACAAAAAATGATTGTCATTCTCTCTCATTCAATAGAAGAAATTGAAAAACATGCCGCGCGGATGGAATCGATTTTTTCTGCAACGCTGAAAAGAAAATTTACCGAACTGATGGAGCGTGAGCCCGATCAGCAGCGGATTATGCAGGAAGTAGCGGTTTTACTGGTAAAATATACGATCAATGAAGAGATTATCCGGGCGAAAACGCATATTGCAGCCCTTCAAAAAGAAATAGTTGAAAATCAAACGCCGGGACGGAAAATCGATTTTCTCTGTCAGGAAATTAATCGGGAAATAAATACGATCGGGTCTAAAAATCAGCTGGCGGAAATCGGGCAAGCGGTCATTTCCGCAAAAGACGCCTTAGAAAATATCCGAGAGCAAGCGCATAACATTGAATGAGGCAAGGGGTACACAGATGCAACAAGATTATTCCATTCCAACCGGAAAAGAGCTGCGTATCGCAATTTCAGGAGCTTCCGGCTGCGGTAATACGACGGTATCGTCCATACTCGCGAAACAGCTCGGCATTCCTTGTATCAATTATACGTTTAGGAATCTTGCGCAAGAACTGGGGTTACCGCTGGAAGAGGTGATCGCACAGGCAAAAACGGATTTCCGGTTTGACCGGCTCGTCGATGAGCGCCAGATAGAACGCGCATCGCAATCGTCCTGTGTGCTGGGCTCCCGTCTGGCGATCTGGATGCTCAAACAGGCCGACCTGAAAGTATATCTGTACGCTTCTGCGGAGGTACGGGTTGCGCGTATTTTTCAACGTGAAGGCGGCACACTCGACGGCATACGGAATTTTACCGCGATGCGCGACCGTGATGACACCCGCCGGTATAAAGAGCTGTACAATATCGATAATACCGACTACGCCTTTGCGGATATGCATATCGATACCGAGCACTACAAACCGGATTTAATTGTGGAGCTGATTATTGATGAACTGTTGCGCCGTTCGCTCATTTTGCCGCGTGAAGCCGAATAACGGTCTGCGGCACGGGGCACGCCCCGACGGATGCGGAGTTGCATGATGAGCGCGCCTTCTTATACCGATTTTCAGAAAACGATTTTGGATTACTACCGTGAATACGGGCGCTCTTTTCCGTGGCGTACCACGAGTGATCCGTACGCGATCTTAGTTTCCGAATTTATGCTGCAGCAGACGCAGACCGAGCGGGTTGTTGAAAAGTATAACCGTTGGCTTGAAGTGTTTCCCACCGTTGCGCGGCTCGCAGAGGCGTCGCTCGTACAAGTGCTTGAACAGTGGATCGGTTTAGGCTATAACCGGCGCGCCCGTTTTTTGCACCAATGTGCACAAGTCCTCGTTGCCGAACACAACGGCGTTGTGCCGCACGAACCGGAAACGCTGCAAACGCTTCCCGGCATCGGGCCGTATACCGCGGCTGCTATTTCTACGTTTGCGTACAACACACCGAATGCCTTTATCGAAACGAATATCCGCGCGGTGTATATCTTTTTCTTTTTTCGGGATCAAACGGCCATCAACGATAAAGACCTGTTTCCGCATATAAAAGCCTCGTTGTACACCGAAAATCCGCGGCTGTGGTACTATGCGCTCATGGATTACGGCGCGGAGCTGAAAAAAAAGGTGGTCAATCCGAACAGGAAAAGCCGGCATTATACCAAGCAATCCAAGTTTGAAGGCTCGTTGCGGCAGGTTCGCGGGGCAGTCCTGAGGACGCTTACCGCGCAAAACCGGCAGAGCTACACGGAACTGTACGGCAATGCACAATCGGAAAAGCTCCTGTTTGATCAAGCGCTGGCCGACTTAATCCGCGAAGGCTTTGTCGCCGAAGAAAGCGGCTGCTATTCAATTAGCCGCTAGAACCGATAGGTAATGATTGTTACGGGGCTGAAATCCTTTGTGCGCTTTTTTCAATGATTTGACGAAACCGTAAAGTTTTCTTATATTCAATCGTAACGGAATTAAGAATCAGTCTCGGATTGAATGCGGGGCTGCTTAATTTTGTAAAAAGAACAGCGCTGACAATCAGTTTTAACGCGCTCAAAAATTTGAAAAGGAGGAAGTATGACTGTTCTGGTTGATGAAAAGGCTCGAGCCTTTTTGGCAAAGCATAATGAAAATGCGGTGTATGCATTTTTAGGCGGATGCCGTACGTGAGGCGGGGTGGTTCCTCAACCGACCGTGTATGTCGGTTCGCCTGATTCACCCAACGACTACGATGTTTTTCCGGTAGACGGTATTACCGTCTATGTGCGGAAAGGCACCGAAACCGAAAACGGTACGCTTACCGTTACGGTAGTAAAAATGCTGTGGATGGAAACCCTCGCTGTAGAAGGGATGTCCTACTAGCAGTGTTGCACGGCTCTCTTTCGAAACGCGCTTTTGAAATAGAGCCTCCGCATACTAAATAGCTGGAATGCACTTCTATGGGATGCAGAGCATCAGCTGTGAAAAAAACATGGTGCGGTATGTCAGGGATTCCGCATTATAAAAATGCTAGTAAACTTTTCTCACTATTAATGAAGGTTTTCTACTTCCTGTACGGTTAAGCCGGTTGCTTTTGCGATATTTTCAATAGATAAACCTATCACGAGTAAGTTATGTGCTGTTTCAAGAGCTTTCTGCCGAGAACCTTCGGCAAGACCAAGCGATTTACCTTCGGCAAGACCAAGCGATTTACCTTCGGCAAGACCGAGTGATTTACCTTCGGCAAGACCGAGTGATTTACCTTCAGCAAGCCCTCGCTCAACCCCCGCACTGAATTGCGTCTCTGAGATGGTCGTTATATCGCTTTTCAGCTTCATTCTTGACTCATACAGTTTCCGTTCTATCGGTGATAAGGTTAGTATGTCTATTTTTTCATTCAGCATTTGTAATACCGGTGACATCGTTGCTATCATCGCTCGCTCCTTTCTATTAGTTGCTCCTATAAATCGCAGCCAGTTAATAAGCTGACTGCGCTTACCAGCTGCTTGCCCTTCTGCTTTCGCTTTTTTTGCTACCTGTAAGTCTAAAAAATGTACCTCAAGCACATCCGTCAGTACGGTATGCGCGGTCTTTTCTTGCAGCAGGTACTCTGAATGAATAGCGTCATTGAGCCTGAAACCATCTGCAATAATATTGATTGCGATACATCTATGCAGTTTATCATACGATTCTCCGG
>CAUTXW010000046.1:0-19699 GCA_963542655.1 uncultured Treponema sp.
AAGTGTCGTTTATCGGCATCCTCGACGCGGATAAAATCGGCTTTTTGCGGTCAACCACCAGCCTTGTACAGATTGTCGGACGGGCGGCGCGTAATGCCAACGGCAGCGTAGTGATGTATGCCGACCGCATCAGCGACGCGATGAAGGAAACAATAGAAGAAACATCCCGCCGCCGTTCAATCCAGCAGGCCTACAACGACGCGCACGGCATTACGCCCAAGACTATCAAAAAATCCATCGAAGATATTCTGGTGCGCGAGGCGGAAATCAAAAAAGAAGCTGCCCGCGCCGAAACCGAGCCGCTTGTCAACAGCTTTAATATTCTAAACCCCGCCGACCGCAAAAAGCTTATCAAAAAGCTCGAAGCGCAGATGGCAGAATACGCGGATATGCTCCTCTTTGAAGAGGCAGCGGTTATCCGCGATAAAATCGAGGAAATCAAGCGACTCGGTTCCTGTTGAACAGAGATGAGCTATAACGCAAGAGCGATATTTTTCACCTGTGCGAGTAATTAAGCCTGCATAGGAGCTCAAGCAACGGGCTTTTTTTCTAAACAGGTGGGGATTTTGCATAAAAATTTCAAAAAAGAGAGGAAGTATCTTTTCTAAAAATATAAATTGTGATATTTTACTGCATCTTAATAATGATTATCGATATAAGCCATAATCGATAATGAGGAGGTTTACTATGGCTCATAAAAAGCTCGGGATTTTGATGGCCGTCTGTGTATTGTTCGGCGTTTGTTTTGTTTCATGCGCAACAACATCGGAAGCAAATGACAAAAGCATGCAGAAAGACAGCATGATGAAAAACGATATGTCAGCCGATAAAGACATGAAAGACGATGGCATGATGAAAAATGATATGTCATCCGACAAGAACATGAAAGATGACGGCATGATGAAGAATGACATGTCATCCGACAAAAACATGAAAGATGACGGTATGATGAAAAAAGACAACATGATGGACGGTAAAAAGTCCTAAGCACTGTCGCTCTCCCTCCTGCATACCATTGCAGGAGGCATGAAACAATTATTACACGGTTGATGCCGATTGGCTCAATAGCAATTTAAATATCATGCGATCCCGATTCAGCCTATGCGTGTAAAAGCATGGCAAGATAGCCGATTGCAATCGGGATCAGTAGGTTATCATAATCTTTCAGCGGCAGCATTTCAATACCGGCTCCCACAAGCCCAAGTATCAAACTTTTCCATACATTTTGACTCACGGCAAGAGCAGAAAAGAACACCGCTACGAAACAGGTGAGGCTCCCCGCAACCGTTTTATCTTTAAAAAATGCCAGCTTGATTTTTCCAAAGCGTTTCCCGATAAGGCTTGCAAGCCCATCCCCAAATGCCAGCGCAAAAACAGCGATTTTCGCCGTATGGATCGGAAAAAGCAGCAGCGCAGCTAGTACGCCGCCTGCCAACGTAAGCGGTCCCAAAACAAACTTTCCCTTATCACGGGATCGGGAAGCGTGGCGGGTGATAGAGGCAATACACCACAGCTCCCGTCCGCGCATACGAAAAAATTCGGAGACACAGTACAATACGCTGATACCGAAAATACCTGCTACCGTCGGCACATACCAATGAGCCGCAAAAGCGACGGTCAACGCGGAAGAAAGATGAATACTCTTTCTTACCACCTCAACTAACAGCTCTTCCACCGGCGCCGCTTGAGAAAATGTCCTATACCGAAACCGTTCAAGCCCCTTCATATACGTACCCGCAGCCCTTTCTGCTAGAACAACAAGAGCCCGGCAATTTTAAAATAGACCATAAGGCTCACGGCATCGACAATCGTGGTAATCAAAGGGCCAGCCATAATTGCCGGATCCATCTTGAGCCGTTTTGCAAGGATAGGCAACAGACCGCCGGTTAATTTTGCAATCATAACGGTTACCACGAGGGTCAAACCGACACTGGCGGAAATCAATAGGGGCTTTCGGTCTAACAGATATGATTTTGTAAAAATAGTCAGGCCTAAAAGGGCTCCCACCATAAGCGCAATCCGGAATTCCTTCCATAAGACCTTTCCCCAGTCACGCAGTTTTATTTCGCCGGTCGCAAGACCGCGGATAATCAAGGTGGAGGACTGACTTCCCGAATTACCGCCGGTATCCATCAGCATCGGAATAAAGGAAGTCAAAATGGTGAGCGTTGCCAACAGCTCGGTATAGTGTTCGATAATGCGGCCTGTAAAGGTTTCCGACACCATCAGGAGCATCAGCCACCCGATGCGGTGCTTGGCCAGTTTAAATACGCCGGTATCCAGGTATGCGTCTTCAGACGGCTGCATAGCAGCCATGATCTGGAAGTCTTCCGTCGCTTCCTGTTCCATCGCATCCATAACGTCGTCAACCGTAATAATCCCGGTCAAGCGTTTTTCGGTATCGACCACCGGCAGCGCAAGGAAGGCGTATTTCTTAAACACGGCGATAACGCTTTCCTGATCATCATGCGTATTGACGTAAATACATTCGCTTTCAAAAATATTTTCGATCAATTCCTGTTCCGGCGCAAGTACCAGCTCTTTCAATGAAACGATCCCTTCCAAAACACGGTTTGCATCGATCACATAACAGGTATAAATCGTCTCTTTTTTAAGCCCGGTCTCTCTGATGTAGTCAAGCGCTTGCTTAACCGTCATGCTCTTTTTAAGACTGACATACTCAATCGTCATCAAACTACCGGCAGAGTCGGGCGGATATTTTAAAAATTGATTAATCAGCTTGCGTTCTTCTTCACCTGAATTCAACAATATCTTTCTGACCGCATTCGCCGGCATCTCTTCCACCAAGTCGACAACATCATCAAAAGCAAGCTCGTGCAAAATAGGACCGAGCTCTTTATCGGTAATCGACGAGATAAACGCGCTCTGCTGTTCGCTTGAAAGAAGCGCAAACACCTCTGCAGCAAGATCTTTGGGCAACATCCTAAACAGGAGTACAGCATTCGCCGCATTTTCGTTGTCCAATATTTCCGCCACATCCACGGCATTCATTTCTGCCAACTCGGCGATAAGAGCTGTGTAGTGTTTATTAGTGAGCAGCTCTTGAATTCGGTCCATTTCCTGCGTTTTTTCTTCCATAATTAGGCGGTAGTATACCCAAAACGGACGGTTTCTTCTATAGTTTTGCGGGGATAATCAATAACGTATGTGATGGCTTTGCCTTTCTTTCGGAATACATCTTGATGAAGTTTTACCTTAGCTTTTCATGCATCGGTATTTTCACGCTGTTACCGTGAGATTTTTAACCCACCGCTCTTTTTTCAGCTGGTAGCCTGCGATAAGCAGTTTAAAGAAATCGCTGAGCTTTGCCAGGCCGAACATTGCCACCGGCGACAATGTAGTGTAATAGGTAAAAATCACCATACACGGTAAAAACGCGACGGAGTTAACGCTGATATCCACCCATGCGCCAAGCTGTGCATCGCCACCAGCACGGGAAATAGCAATCTGAGTATTGAGGTACGACCACAGCGGCATGTAGAGCGCAATCACCCATACGAGGTTCCGCGTGATGATGTGTGATTCGGGGGAAAGCCGAATAAACACAATCGGAATAATAAAAACGGTGAGCGCTTCGCATATCCCGATAAAAATGCCGAACATAAAAAAGCCCGAAAGAAACCAACGCGCTTGCTTGCGGGCCTCATCCAATTGATTTCTTCCCAGCGAGCTGCCGACAATGATTCGCACGCAGGTAAAAATCACCGGAAAGATTAAAAAGAAGATATTGGCAATCGTCCATCCGGCTGCCATGCCCGCCACGACCTCTGCCCCGCCGCGGCTGTTGTACAACGCTGCCACAACCGTTTCCGTGCCTACCCACGAAATGTCGGAGGCGAACACCAGCCCGAGCTTTTTAAACATCTGCATGAACAGCGTCCATCGCACCTTCCACAGCGACACAATCCGCACATAAAACGCAGGCTTTTTCAGGTACACATAAATGAGCAGCAGGACGACTTCCGCGCAACGGGCAATCAGCGTCGCATAAGCAGCTCCTATCACCTCCAGCCGCGGCGCGCCGAAATTGCCGTAAATCAAGATATAGTTACCGGCGGTATTCAGCAAGGTGGAAAACACTGCGCTGTACATGATGATTTTTACCTTGCCGATATCGCGCAACGAAGAGGTAATCGCCGTAGAAAAAGCGATGGGAATAAAGGTCAACAAGATAATATGCAGATACTGCTGTCCTTCCGCCACAATTTCAGGCGCCTGCTGATTCCCATGCACTAAAAAGCCGAGGACGGATCCTGAAAAAAAGAACGAAAAAAGCGTAAAGAGCACGGCGCAGGCCAGCATCATAATCTGTTTGAAGCGGTATACCTGCTGCATCCCCTCGGAATCTTTTGCACCGTTAAACTGAGACATGAACATGCCACCTGTTTCCGCAAACGTTCCGACCGTTACCAAAAAGAGAAAGGTAAACTGATTGGTAACATTGACCGCGCTCATCTTTATGTCGCCAAGCCCGCCGACCATAAAGTTATCGATCAGCGAAATCAGGCTTTGTACAAAGGTTTGAATCATAACCGGCACCGCAAACCTGAGCGCCTGCCGGTAAAAATGAATCGGCCCCAGTGAAAATCTTTTGAATTGCATACTCATTCCTTATGCCAAATGTGTCAGGTATTGTTTAGTTACGCCCGCATACGAGGGGATGGCGCTTATTATTCGGAAAGCATGCGCAAATAGTGCCATATCACATAAAAAATTACAAGCAGATTAGGTGAACAATCGCCTATCGGCAATCGTGTTTTACGCGGCGGTCATCTTTTGCGCCTTCCCTGTCGGCGTAACGGTTCCCGATCCGGAAATCTCAAGCTTTAACTCTTTTACGGTCATATCACAAGCGGTAATACTGCCGGAACCGGAAAGCGTCACCGATAATGCCTCATCCGACCGCTTGAACGACGAAACGGCCACCCTCATAGCCCCTGCACAGTCCAAGCCCGTCAAGGTCGGCATCGTAATAACAGCTGAGCATTTCGTACTTTGTATTGAATACCCGTGCTTTGTCCCGATACGCAGCGTCTTTCAGAAAACGGCTATATCGAAATACTCGAATAAGTTTTCATCTGCTTCAATTTTCACGGAAAACGTTTCGCTTTGACTAATATTGACCCGCCAGCTGCCGCCAACGGCGACGGCATCAAAATCTTTAAGCTCAAATGTTTTCACAGTCATATTGCCGTTTCCGCTAAGTTGTTTTCCGGTAGCGGATTGCATTGTCCAGACGCAGCCGATACAGCTCAGTGCACAGAACGCCGCAACGATGCAGAGAGCACTTCCGAGTCTTTTGTTCCGTATAGTATTCATAGTTAAAATTCCTATATAAAAAAAGATATCGATTTGCCTACAATACGGTAAGGCCGAAAACATGTCAATGCGAAGAACAACGCAGGGTCAAAACCTCTGGCATTGTGCAGCCGGAATACAGTATACTATGCACGGATTTTTCCAGAGATGATGCTTCGGTCATTTCATCTCTCATCGTATTATTAGGTTATTATAGAAGATTTTTCATCAAAAGTCGCCGCGCCTCCTGTTGTGCGCAATTTCTCAGCTATAAAGAAGGTATCTATGAACCGATTGTCCGTCCGTCAAAGTCAGTTTTTTTTAGATGATGAACCATTCCGCATCCTTTCGGGAGCGGTGCACTATTTCCGTGTAGTGCCCGAATACTGGGAAGACCGGCTGCGCAAACTCAAGGCAGCAGGGCTCAACACCGTGGAAACTTATATTCCGTGGAACCTGCATGAGCCGCAAAAAGGCGTGTTTAACTTTACCGGTATCGCCGACGTGGAAAAGTTCATCCAGCTTGCAGGTTCGCTGGAGCTTTTGGTGATCATCCGTCCCAGTCCATATATCTGCGCGGAGTGGGAGGCGGGAGGACTTCCGGCCTGGCTGCTGCAGGATAGCTCGATGAAAATCCGCTGCAACTACGAACCGTATCTTGCGCATGTACGCAGCTACTATCACGAACTGCTGCCCCGTTTAGCGCCGCTGCAAAGTACCGCAGGCGGGCCGATTATCGCCATGCAGCTGGAAAACGAATACGGCAGCTTCGGCAACGACACCTGCTACCTGCAGCAGCTGAAAGCGATGATGGAAGCGGAGGGCATCAACGTCCTGCTGTGTACCTCCGACGGACCAACACCGCTCATGCTGAGCGGCGGAACCGTCAACGGAGTTATACCGTTTGTGAATTTCGGGTCCAAACCGAAAGAAGCATTTGCCGTCCTGCGTGAACGCTGCCCCGAATCGCCGCCGATGGTAATGGAGTTTTGGAACGGCTGGTTTGACCACTGGGGTGAGGAGCACCATACGCAGCCGTCGAGAACCGTATATGATACCTTTGAAGAGATGCTGCGGCTCGGTGCCTCCGTCAATTTTTATATGTTCCATGGCGGCACCAATTTCGGATTTTACAACGGCGCAAACTTCAGCACGCAGTACGAACCGACCGTCACCAGCTACGACTATGACTGCCCGCTTACCGAATGGGGCGAAATCACCGCTAAGTTCAGCGCAATCCGCAGCCTGATCACGCAGTACGTCGGCCCTGTCAACGCGCCGTTGCCGCCGCCGATTCCCCGCATTGAAGTCGGCGAGCTTTCCCAGCCCAGCCGCATCGGAATATTCGACACACTGCCGTTTTTTTCCACGCCGATCCGCTCGGCGGCGCCGCTGACGATGGAGCAGGCAGGACAGTCCTACGGCTTTATCCTCTACCGGACAACGCTCAAGGAACGCGGCCAACCATCCGCGCTCACCATCAAAGGCCTGAGGGATCGCGCGCAGGTCTTTTTTTCGCCGGAACATACCTCTTTAGACTCCATCGCCTCGGAAACAGGATGCCCCGAACGCCCATCTCCGGGAAACGCGTCTCCAGACAGTACATCCTCAGTCCGCACATCTCTGGAACACCCGTCTTCGGACAATGCACATTCACACGCAGGCAAGGAGGGAACACGGCACAGCTTGGGCACTCTCTACCGCAACGACACGGCTATGGAGCCCATTACGATCCCGGCGGAAAGCGGCGTGCTGGAAATTCTGGTTGAAAACATGGGCAGAATCAACTACGGCTCCGAAATGTTTGACGCCAAAGGCATCACGCAGGGCGTGTATCTTGACTATCAGTGCGTATTCGATTGGCACGTGTTTCCGCTGCCGTTGGACACGCTCCAACCGCTGACCTTTCCCCAAGACCCGCAGTCAAACGAGCCGCCGACCAAGCCGACAGGCACCGGCAATACCTCGGATACTTCATCCCCTACAGCCGACAGTCCCGCGTTTTATCGCTTCACGTTCACCCTCGAGCAAACCGGCGACACCTTTATCGATATGCACGGATGGACAAAGGGTATCGTATTCGTGAACGATTTCAACATCGGCCGTTACTGGCATATCGGTCCGCAAAAACGGCTTTACATCCCTGCCCCGCTGTTACGCCGCGGCGAAAATACCATCACTGTCTTTGAGCTACACGGTACGGCGCAGCAAACGGTCTACCTTTCCGCCAACCCCGACCTTGGCAACGATTATCACCCCTTTTAACCGCTACCTCTTTCTCTTCTTTGAGAGACGAAAGTATTCCCCGCGTGCACCATGGATGGCGCAGGAGAAAGTGATATGCGATGTTTTGCATTTCGCAAAACTCGCGGTCAAAAACCGGCTTCATGCCGCTTCCGAATGTACTTCTGCGGGCATTATGAAATAAAAAATATGAAAATAAAAACCTTGACTTTTCCGACAAACTCTCTTACACTAAATATATGAACTTGAAAACTGTTTTGACACCTGAAACTGTCAACCTTCATTTAAAGGGCACCTCGAAAGAGGCAATTATTGATGAACTACTTGATATGCTTGTTCAGGCAGGCAAAGTAAAAGATAAAGCTGTCGCCCGAACCTGCGTATTAGACCGCGAACGGAAGATGTCTACCGGTATGAAGCACGGTATTGCAATACCGCACGGAAAAACCGACTCTGTCAGCGATCTTGTAGCTTGTATCGGCATCTCGGATCATCCGGTCGATTTCGATTCGCTCGACCAAGAGCCGTGCCGGATATTTATTATGACGCTGTCGCCGATTGATAAAACAGGGCCGCATTTGCAGTTTTTGGCAGAAGTAAGCCTCCTGTTTAAGAGCGCCGAGAAACGGCAGGAAATACTGAACACGACTGATAAATCCGAAGTTATCCGCGTCCTAACCGAATAAACGACGCAGTTGTAACGGATACCGACGATTAACAGGCAAAAGATTTGAGGAGGTTTTATGCTTGTAAATGTATTAGCAACGGGAGATGATGTAAGCGAAAAGCTCAAAGCATATTGTGACGGACTCCCTGATGTCGATAAAAAAGTGATGGATGCTGCATCCGATGAAGGTAAAGGATTTATGACCGCGCACGGGGTATCTGCAGCTCCGATAATTGTTGTGATGGATGAAGACGGCAAAGATTTACTCAAAACTGCCGATATGAATGAACTGGTAAAGTTTTTTGCGTAAATAATACGCGCCTGTTGTACATACTAATATGTACAAAACTGCTCTCTACGCCTCCCTTGATAGCACCGCTTATACACGGAGGCGTATTTCTTTTTAAGCACTTTAGGGAGAGCCTCGTCAGAAGCTCCCCTCTTTTCTTTCTATTGCTGAATATCTTTATACATATTCCACGTTGATTCGATAAGCGTCTGTACATCGGAATACTGCGGATTCCAACCGATGGTCTCGCGGGCATGTTGAGCGGTCGCATACAGTTCGGCGGGGTCTCCGGCGCGGCGGCCGACAAAGCGTGCAGGAATCTCCTTACCGGTAATCTTCCGCGCTGCCGTAAGCATCTCGCTTACGGTAATACCCGTTTCACTGCCGAGATTGACAATTAAACTGGTATTTTTTTCATCAATATACGAAAGTGCATCGGTATGCGCCTTCGCAAGATCGCTTACATGCACATAATCGCGGATACAGGTACCGTCCCGCGTCGGATAATCATTACCGAAAATCTGCAATTCCTTCCGTATACCTGCCGCAACTTCCATGATGATAGGCAATAAATTCTGCGGATTCTGTTCCAGCCCGGGCACAGCCCCCGAAGGATCATATCCGGCCGCATTAAAATAGCGCAGCGAAGCAAACTTGAGTCCCTTTAACCGGTCATACCATTGCAAAAACTCTTCGGTTTTCAGCTTGGTAAAGCCGTAGTAGCTTTCCGGGTTTTTGGGATGCTTTTCATCAATCGGCAAGTATTCGGGCGAACCGTACACAGCCGCGGAAGACGAAAACACAAACCGGAGGCACCCGTGCTTTACCGCTGCATTCAAAATATTCATCGTCGCAGAGATATTATTGATGGAATATTTCTCAGGCTGTGCCATCGATTCTCCGACAGCTTTAAATGCAGCAAGGTACACCGCTCCATCAAAACCGCGTGCAAATGCCGCATCGATATCATCGCTATGGCGAGTATCACCCGCAATAAACTCAACTTCGGGAAAAATATTGCACAGCTGTCCCGTTGATAAATTGTCGAACACCGTAACCGAATGACCCGCTTGCAGCATTGCCTTCACAACATGGCTGCCGATATAACCGGCCCCGCCGATAACTAATACACGCATAGAAATCCTCTTTCATTTTGAATAATTTTGAACAATGAGAAGACCGATGAAACACAAAGCGTTCCCGCGGCCGCCTCCCAACATACGCCCGCCGACAAATACTGCAGCGTAAACCCTTTATCGTACTGCAGTTATATCCTGCAGTCGTTTTACCAATTCCTTATTCTTTATCAGCTGCTCTATCGGAAGCGGCAGCCGGTATGTCCAATTGACACTGCTCACCGTACCGGGAACATTAATCCGCTCATCCTGCGCATTCACCTCCGAAAGCTCATCCACGATAAGCCCCAACCAATCCTGTATCGGGAAAAGCGCGAGCTCGGAAGGCCCTTTCACCAACGCGCTCAGCACGGCTGCCGCGACCTCTTTAGTATAGGGCGGCTTCTCGCCCGCCACCGGACACAGGCGCTTCTGCGTTTCAGCGTCAACATTCAACGCGTCAAAAAAAGAGCGCATCTCAGTGTACGATAACTCCTGTTCCCACCATTGGCGCATCGACGAAGAATCGTGGACGGAGGTAACGGCGACGGATTTTTCCGGATAATCGTGCAGCGGAATAAACGGACAGCAGTCTTTCTCCCATTGACGTTCCCAACGGAACACCCGCAAACTGAAAATGTTCAATTTTTGCAATACCTCAGGCAAGACAGGAGGCTTCGCCCCCAAATCTTCGGCACAAGGCAACATATCGGTCGCTGCACAGAGCGATGAAAGGATATCCTCCGCCTGCTCCTTCCATAGGATATTTTGTTGCGCTTCTTTTTCTTCTACAATTGCAGTGAACCGTTGCCGCTCATCTTCCGATAACGAACGCCAGGCCGAACTATCCCGATAGCGGTACGCAGCAGTATACATGGAGGCACCGTGGAGATTTTTCCCGGCTTTCACCAGCATTCTATCCGTCCACTTCCGTTTCAGAGCCGTTTCCACTTCAGAGGGCAATCCGTACCGGCCGATATCAGCCTCATGTTTAATCTCGCTTTTAAACAGCCACAGCTCTTCCGTACCGATTCGATCCGCAACCTTATGCAACAGCCCATGCGCATAAAGATAATCGCCGCCCACGTTATGCTGCACAACATCGGTTCCGATATGAGGCTCCGCCATCCAGCGAATGCGCTCCTTTGAAAAACCGGCATCGGCCAAGTCCTTCATCGTTATCCCGGAATACGGCAGCGGTTTTCCTAACAGGCCGGTCGATTCCCCTTCAGGAATTGCCCAAATTCTAAAAAAGCCCAAAATATGATCAAACCGGCAGGCATGATAGTACCGCGCAGCATGGCGTAGCCGATCCTTCCACCAGCGGTAGCCGCTCGCCTTGAGGTTTGCCCAGTTATAGATGGGGAAGCCCCAGTTCTGCCCTACGGGATTGTCCCCGTCGGGAGGGCTGCCCGCACGTAGATCGCTACGGAAATACTCCGAATTTGCCCATACCTCTACCGAATCTTCGTTCATCAGTATCGGGATATCGCCTTTCACCAAAACGCCGTTTTGAGCGCAATACTGTACCGCCGACAAAAGCTGACGGTGCAAGTGCATCTGAACCCATGCATAAAACACGTGCTCCCGTTTCAGCGCCGGATTGTCCCACGCCGCGCTAATCTTCGCTGCGGAAGGAAACCGCATCGCGGCGGACTCTTTCCAATCCTTCCATGACGCATAGTAGTTTTGCCGTTTGATATTTTTAAAGACGGCATACTCAATGATCCAAGGATTCTCTTTGATCCAGTCGGCAAGTTCACCGTTTTCGGCATCTGCGAGAATACGCGCTTCAGATTTATTGAATATATTATGAAGCAAGACATTTTTTTCATGCAACACTTGACGATAGTCGAACCGGGAGGTCTGCATTTGCGGCAGAAACGCCGTTCTGAATTTTTTTATATCGGTTTTAAACCCGTTTACTTCCGGTATATCATCCAACCGGATATAAATAGGATGCAGCGCAAACGCAGAAAGCGCATTGTAGGGCGAACTATCGGTGCCGGTATCATTTACGGGTAAAAGCTGAATAACCTGCAAGCCAGTTTTTTTACAAAAATCCGCGAACGGGATTAAATCTGCAAATTCGCCGATTCCGCAACTGAGCTTAGTATAAAGAGCGGAAACAGGGACAGCGACTCCGCACAACGGGTGCGTAAACGGTGGAAATTTCATAGAGCCTCTCCTTAACTTATTGTAATAGCGGGAGGGATTAAAAACAGTGTGGGTTTTAATGTCTGCCCTGCGTACTAACAATTACTGCTATCATAGACCAAAAACGGAAAGATAGGAAGAGGCTGTTCAGAGATACGGGTTTCAGTATCACTGCATTACAAGAGAAAAATTTGCGCCGGTCATATCGGAATGTGCAGTGGTTTAACGGCTAACATCAAGGAGAGGCTTTCATACTAAAGCTTTATATATAGAAGAAATAATCGTAAAATCATCGGGGCTGTCCCGAAAGTAACCGTTTTAGAGGCAGCCCCATGCGTTCTTTTTAACTACGGATCGTCAATACAAATGTGCCGCTATGCAGTCTTTTCCGAAATAAGTTTTAATTCGGGTTTATCGCTTTCATTGATAATATTTTTTGTGATATGAAGCTCTTTATTGCCCTTCATCGAAGGCGCCTCAAACATCGCATCAAGCATCAGTCTTTCAACAATGGAACGCAGCCCCCGTGCGCCGGTGTTTTGATCCAATGCCTGCTGAGAAATAGCGTCCAATGCCTCATCGTCAAAGGTCAGCTTCACGTTATCGAGTTTAAACGACTCTTGGAACTGTTTGATGATTGCGTTCTTAGGTTCCACCAAGATGCGGCGCAGATCGGCAAGTTTTAAATCGCTCAGAGAAACGCTGATTGGCAACCGTCCGATTAATTCGGGAATAATACCGAACTTCACCAGATCATCAGGGATGAGTTTATCGTACAGCTCCTGTAAGTCTTTCTCTTTTGCAGACCGTACATCCGCGGCAAAGCCCATCGGATTTTCGGCAACCCGCGTCTGGATGATCGTATCAAGCCCGACAAAAGCGCCGCCGCAAATAAAAAGAATATTCGAGGTGTCGATTTTCAGCATATCTTGGTTCGGATGCTTACGTCCGCCCTGCGGAGGTACCGAGGCAACGGTTCCTTCAACGATTTTCAGCAGGGCCTGCTGCACACCCTCGCCCGAAACATCACGGGTAATCGAAACGTTTTCGCTTTTCCGAGCGATTTTATCGATCTCGTCGATAAAAATAATGCCCCGCTCGGCACGGGCTATATCGCCGTCCGCATTTTGAATCAGCTTTAAAAGAATATTTTCGACATCTTCCCCAACATACCCGGCTTCGGTCAAAGTAGTCGCATCAGCAATCGCAAACGGAACCTTCATCTTTTGCGCAAGCGTCCGTGCAAGCAGGGTTTTTCCCGAACCGGTCGGGCCGATAAGCAATACGTTGGATTTTTCAATGACGACAGCATTATGATCTGCAGGCGGATGCATAATCCGTTTATAGTGGTTATACACGGCAACCGACAATACGCGTTTTGCTTTTTCCTGACCGATCACGTATTCATCCAAATATTCCTTTAACTCCGCCGGAGTCGGAATATCGCCGGTAATCTGGACAGATGCCGCGGCTTTATATGCACTGAGATATTCTTTGCACAGCTGCATACAATGCTCGCAAATTGCAACACCCGGACCGGGAACAATTCTACGCCCTACATCTTCGCGTTTCCCGCAAAAAGAACAGATTATAGCAGAATCATTTCTCAATCTAGCCATTTTTTCTCCTATCCATGACCATATCGACAATACCGTACGCACACGCTTCCTCTGCAGACATAAAAAAGTCCCGTTCCATATCCTCAGCGATAACATCTTCCGCCTTTCCCGTGTGGCGGGCGCAATATTGGATGATAAGCTTTTTTAAACGCAAGATTTCCCGAGCCTGTATCGAAATATCACTGGCCTGCCCTTGAGCGCCGCCCCACGGCTGATGAATCATAACGCGGGAAGACGGCAGCGCGAACCGCTTACCCTTACAGCCGCCCGCCAACAGCACAGCACCCATACTGGCAGCCTGTCCCAGGCAAATAGTCTGTACCTGCGGATGAATGTGCTGCATGGTATCGTAAATGGCAAGGCCGGCAGTTACCGAACCGCCGGGACTATTTATATAGAGGCTTATATCTTTATCGGGATTTTGCGATTCCAAAAACAGCAGCTGCGCTACCACTAAATCGGCCGTTTCATCGGTTATCTGTCCGTCAACAAAAATGATGCGGTCTTTAAGCAGACGCGAGAAAATATCATAACTGCGCTCCCCGTTACCCGTTTGTTCAATAACATACGGGACAAGGCTATGCATCTGTTCCGACATCCGCGGCACCCTCTCCGAGCAACTGTGCTACCGTTAATTTTTCTCCCGGCTGCACGGTTGATTTTTCAAACAGCTGCGTATACAGCTTCTGTTCTTTAATATCATCAATCAGATATTCTTTATCGCGCAGCTTTCCATCATAATATTTTTTCACATCATCGACGGAAGCTCCGGTGCGTTCCGCAATAGCAGCATATTCAGCCTCGACATCTTCAGGAGAAACCGAAATTGCCCGCTCTTCAAGCAATTTTTCGACAATAAGCCGCGTTTTCAATCTGAGCTCCGCTTCAGGGCGCCACGCAGCCAATGTCGTATCCTTTGACATTTCACCGCTTCCGCCGCTCATGATTTTTTCCAAATCAGCGGTAGACATACCGATCTGTTGCGCAAAGAGTCCCCAGCGGCTTTCCAGCTCGGCAACAATCATCGATTCGGGCAGCTCAATAGGATTAGCCTCAGCCATCTGTTTGAGCAGGTCGTTTACCTTCCGTCGCCGTAACGTCTCTTCGACTTCACGTGTCAAGCTTTTGGTAAGCGCATCTTTTAAATCGGCCAGCGTTTTATATTTTTCGCTGACATCCTGTGCAAGATCATCATCAATAGCTGGAAGGTCTTTGCGTTTGAGCGCCGTAAGCGTTACTTTCAGCGTGACGGTTTTCCCGGCAAGCGATGCATCGGTATAATCCGCAGGATAGGTATGATGAATGACTTTCTCTTCGTTTTTCTTCATGCCGATAAGTTCATCATCGAGTCCGTAACGGAATTGATTCTGTCCCAGTGTAAACACAAACCCATCCCGCTTTTTATCAGCAATTTCCGCACCGGCATCGTCCAGCTCGACATAATTAATCGTTGCGATATTTCCCTGCTGCACAGTTGCGGCCTCATCGCAATCAATAACCAATGCATTGCGCTCCTGTATTTCTTCCAATTTCTTTTGAATATCGTCATCGCTTACGGCTACTTCGGGCACCGATACGGTAAAGCCTTCCGCTTTCGCAACCGCAACTTTCGGGAATACGTCATATAACAGCGTGAAAGACATGTCGGCATCGAGTTTAAAGTCAGGTGTACCGTCAAGCTGCGGCTGCACATACGGCAGCGGGCGGGAATATTTATCCGCAGCTTCAAAAACTTCTTCCAAAACTTTCTGGATTACCTCGTCATACGTTTCCGCCCGCAACGTTTCGCCGAATTTTTGCTCAAGTATGTTGACCGGAACCTTTCCTTTCCGAAAGCCCGGAACCTGAATTTGCTTCGCATATTTCTTCGTCAACAGTTCATAATGATTCTGTACTTCATCTTGTTTAACAGTGATCGAAAGTTTCATCCGAGACTTCTCGATAGGAGTAAATTCTTTTGTAAAATTCATTGGCATAATCCTTATTTAGCTAAAAAGGTTCCTTAATAAGAGCATGTAATCTCTTTCACCGGTATCATCCGGTTAAAAAAAAAGCGATCCGGTTGTACCGAATCGCTTTTGCAAGAGCGGGAAACGGGGATTGAACCCGCGACATCCACCTTGGCAAGGTGGCGCTCTACCACTGAGCTATTCCCGCAAAATATATCGCTCGGTATGTACTGTGTGGAATCCTGCGAGAGGAGGGACTTGAACCCTCATGCCGAGGCACCAGATCCTAAGTCTGGCGTGTCTGCCAATTCCACCACTCTCGCTCACAAAGTGAGTCGAAACAATATACCGATGATTTCAAATAATGTCAAGCGCTATCTCTTAAATAGCTCGACCCTTATTTTACTTGAGCCATGCAGGCTTCGAACCTGCGACCCACAGATTAAGAGTCTGTTGCTCTACCAGCTGAGCTAATGGCCCGTTAAGTAATCTCTTTGTAAGACTTGAAGAGTATCACACAATTTCAAAAGAAAGTCAAGAGGGCAATTAAAAAAAGTGGACAAAGAAGAGAGATGGTATCCCCCTTGCCTAAGCGAAACCGGTTAGGCAAAATAGATTAAGCCAAATTTACATCAAAGGAGATACCATCGCAATGGATTATTACGCATCTTATAAAAACAGTAAAGACCCCTCATTGTTGAGAAAAGAGTTAGTCAGCTACGCGCTAAAGTACGGCAACAAAAAAACTGCACAGCGGTTTCAAACAACCGTAAAAACGGTAAGAAAATGGAGAAACCGCTGGCAAGAAAAAAAAGGTGAGGGGATAAAAGACTTGTCTAAAAAACCTAAAAAAAGTCCTCACATGATGAAAATGTATTGGCAATTCAAAATTAAAGCCATAGCTGAAAAAGCTGCAGCCGATAACAAACGCATTAACGGCGCAATGATTAAACGTCAGTACGGTATTCCTTATTCTGGTAAGACGGTTGTCAAATATTTAAAACAGTACTACAAGCTGCCGAGTAAAAAAACGCATCGAGAAAAAAAGCGTGATATGAGGGATGTTAAAAATAAATACCGTGCATTTGAAAAAATACAGGTCGATATCAAGTATTTAGACGATATCCCTGAGTTTTGTCATGATTTTATGCGGTTTAACTTGCCAAAATACCAAATAACCGCCCGCTGTATCAGAACAGGGGCATTATTTATCGGTTACACACAGCAACACAGCACTACCGCTACCTCCATTTTCATCTATCGTCTTTTCTCTCATTTAAAACGATATGGGCTCAATCCTGCTGAAATAACGATCCAAACCGACAATGGTACTGAATTTACCGCTCCTTGGAATAGCCTAAAAAAAACACTTTTTACTCAGGTTATTGAGCTTTCTTTCTGTTCTTCACATAAAACAATCCCCGTCGGCGCTAAGACCTATCAAAGCGATGTAGAAAGTTCTCATCGCCTCATTGAGGATGAGTTTTATGCCTGCCGCTCTTTTGCCAGCGCTCAAGACTTTTTTAAAAAGGCCCATCAGTATCAAAATTACTTTAACTTTACACGATTTAATTCCTACAAAAACGGCTCGCCCGTCCAGCTATTACAGCAGGCCGCCCCTCATATTAACCGTAACGTTTTGAACTTTACACCGGTTCTTGTTGACTCTTTTTTTCATCTCTATAAAAATGAATTTAGATTACTTGCTTCTTAATTCTCAGGATACCATCTCTCTTCATATCCCAGCAATTAAAAAAAGTCCGAGCGAACCTCCTAAAACCCATCTGATACAGTCCCTTCCCTATCAAGATAGACCGCACGTCCTTCCGCTAAAAGATCATGCACAATGAATCCAGCGCTGAAAATAAAAAAGGTCTAAGACAAATCCGTGCAATTTATCTTAGACCTTGCCATCTCCTAGGGGAATTGAACCCCTGTTGTCGGGATGAAAACCCGATGTCCTAACCACTAGACGAAGGAGACATTCACATATTGTTGAATATCAACGATTAGTAGTTATAGCGCAATAATATGATTTTGTCAAGCCATTTTCTCTTTTTATCGGTTTTTAATGAAGGTTTATTTTCAGCTGCTCAAACCGCACGGCTGAAAACCGGAACATGGGGAACGTTATTCGGTAAAATGGATACGAACCTCCCCGATACCCGCTTTAATATTCATGGTATGCGGAGCATCCTGAGCGCTGACGCGGAACGAATTGCGGATTCCCGTTGCAGTGCGTTCATTTATCAGTATCGATCCGATCCCGGTGATGCTATGAATTGTATAATCAGACTTTTTCCCGTTGATCCGCATATCAATTGCGCCGACTCCGGCATTAATATCAAGGTTTTTCAAAATCCGTCCGTCAAATGATGTTTCGCCGAGGCCGGTTTGCAGCACCGTATCGGTAAAGGTACAATTTCGAAAAGCCGTTTCGCCCATGCCGGTCTTAATATCCACATTCGAGGCGATGATGTTTTTAATTTCAACTTCGCCTACGCCGGTATTTAAGGAAAACGCCTTCGTGATAGTAAAGCCGTCAAGAAAGAGAGAGGCAACCCCGATATTCATGGCAACCGTTTCAAATGCGGTATTGCGGGGTATTCTCACCGTGATGGACAAGCTGAGCCGTTCAGTGGTATTACCGTACCATCCGAACAGCCGATTACGGCGCTTGTTTGTGCTGATCAGCAAGGCGTTATCCGCAATGCGCACGGACGCAGCGCGTTTTTTCGTATTGCCCGTGATATTGTAGGATACAAACGGCTCATCGTGCGGCTCAATGCGTAGCACAGCGTAAGAAACATCCGCTTTCAGATGCTGCAATGCGGAACCGCCCGGGATCATCAGCTGCATATCCGGTGTGTATGCCGCTATTTCAGCGCCGGTATTTTCGTCGTGCATAGACCACTCCTCATCATATCCATAGAATGCCCGTTTAATGCGGCCGCCCGTCATAAACCCGATAACGATGAGCAACGCCCCTAATCCGATAATGAAAAAAGATGTACGTATTATCCGTTTCATAATCTTTAGTTTTCCGATTCGGTATGATCTTTTCTGATATACTCATATTCCAACGGTTCGTCTTTTCTTACGGGCATAATCAGCGCACAGATAATGTAACAGATAATGCCGCTTCCTAAAAAGAGCGTCGCCAGAACCCACAATAATCGAATCACGGTTGAATCGATGTCAAAGTATGCGGCAATACCGCCGCATACGCCGCAGAGCTTTTTATCCTCTTCGCTGCGATACAGTTTCTTTTCCATAAAAATCCTCCTCATAATAGTAGCTAAACCGCCCTAAAAACACGATAGCCCGCTCTCTTATCTAGTTGATTGCTTCCTGATATGCTTCCCGATGCCGGAAATCAGCGCGCCGATGCTGTGGAAGACCAGCAGTGCAATACCGATAAGCACTAATGCGCCGCCCAACAATAAAAGAGCGGAAGAGGAACCGAAAAACAGCATGACGATTCCTTTCACAAACACAACACCGGCCGCAATAATCAGTGCAAACACAACGGCGATACCGGCAAACCCGAGTGCTAAAACCGTTACAACTGCGGCAATAATCAGCGGAACGGCAACCGGCGCAGCGCAAATTGCCAATATGGTAAACCAAAAGGCGCGCCACCCGCTCCCGGTCGAAGCGCGGGCTTTCTTTGCTTCTTTCACCGCATAGTCCGACAAAATCCGTGAGGCAACATGGGAGGGACTCTTTAGCTCCCGTATCACCGCCTGTTCATTGCCGCTTCCCGCTTCATCAAAATATTCTTCATAATACTGCAACGCTGCTTGTAAATCTTCCTGCGGCAGCCGGTGCAGCCGTGACGCTAATTCAGCCATAAATTCTTTACGAGTCATTACCGCTCTGCTCCTTTAAAAATCTTTTCAATCAATGCTTTGTATGATATCCATTCATCGCAATACAGGGTCTGCTGCCGCTTGCCCGCAGGCGTTATGCGGTAATATTTGCGGTTGCGTCCATCGATAGGCATATCGTAGGTCTCCAAAAAGCCTGCGTTTTGTAAGCGTTTCAGCACCGGATAGAGCGTCGATTCTGAAATAGACATTAAATCCTTGACATCTTGCGTTAATTTATAGCCGTAAGAATCTTCCCTACTCAAGAGCGCAAGCACGCAGGCTTCAAGCAATCCCGAGTTAATAGAAAAAAGCACTGTTCCCTCCTTATTAAACCGAATCATCCGGCGCATCTCTGTAACAGCTATAATATTATTCAAAATATAATATATTGTCAAGTATAACAAATGATCCTCCAGGGATTCAGCATGAACGGAAAATCAAAGAAAAACATCGTTTTATGTGACAGCA
>CAUTXW010000047.1:0-19231 GCA_963542655.1 uncultured Treponema sp.
ACTGCAAGCTCATTATAAGGAGAAAATAATAGCTTATACTATATAAAAATGGCATTACAACAAATTTTTATTAGCAATTTGAAAAGAATCCGCAAAGAAAAACGCATTACGCAAGAAAAACTTGCGGAGTTATGCGACACGGATACCTGTTATATCGGACAAATAGAAACACTGCGGCGATTTCCTTCTATTCATTTTATTGAAAAGATTGCCGCTGCGTTACAGGTTGAAGCTGATGAACTTTTTAAAAATCATGAGAAAAAGATATGCTCTGCAGATATAAAAAATGGTATAAAAGATGACATTCTGCAGAATGTGAATAAAATTTTAATCGAAACCCTTGATAAATTTTTATAGCCGCGAGAACATTCATCGGAATGAATAATTTTTTAAGCGGATGATCAACAAATGTACATCCGTGTACATTTGTTGATGGCGAATTTTTGTTATGCAAAAACATCGCTACTGCGTGGAACCACCGCCCTCCTCGCTCAAAAATGTACATCCGTGTACATTTTTGAGCTGCGAGTTCGCTTTGCGAACTCGATTTTGTGCAGAACCACCGCCCTCCATGGCGGTACTGATACTCGGATACATCATAAGACGACAAGAGACTCGCCGTCATTTTAAAGACCGAAGTAGACGCAAAGATGGCTCCACCTCTTTTGAAAATAGGTGGAGCAGATGCTAGGAGCCTAGCCGAAATAAAGCGGAGACGTACTTGCTGTACGTTGAGCATTTATTTCGGCGTAGCGACAACGCAGATGCCCGCATATTTTCAAAAGTCTACACTTTGAATTTAGAGACCTCTTGTGCCAAGTTCTCAATACTTCCCTTATTCCGCTGGGTAATCTCACTTACCTCCTGCGCAGCGCGGTTAATCTGTGCTGCTCCCGATACCATTTTATCCATGCTTTCGGTAATGACGGCGGTAAGCATATTCAATTTATGCATCTCGTTTGCAACGCCTTCGCTGCCTTTCAGCATTTCTTCCGAACCGGCCTGAACTTCCACGGTTACGGTGTTGATGTTTTTGATTGCGGACAGCACTTCCCGGCTGCCATTCTCTTGCTCCCGCATCGCTTCCGTAAGGCGGTTACTCATGTCTTTAACCTGCGCGGCGTGGTTGAAAATCGTGTTGAACTTTTCTTCAGCGGTCTTGGACGCATCGGATAATTGCTCAATTTCGGCGCTCAGCAATTTCAGCGTACTGGTGATGGCCTTTCCCTGCGCGGCGGAATCTTCTGCCAGCTTGCGGATTTCATCGGCGACGACGGCAAAGCCCTTACCGGCCTCTCCTGCGTGAGCAGCTTCGATAGCGGCGTTCATCGCGAGCAAATTGGTCTGCGATGCGATGTGTTGAATAACGCTCGACGCTTCGATCAGCGAACCGGATTCCTCGGCAATTTTCTGCGTTACCGCATTAGAGGTTACCAACGTGGCTTTGCCGTCGCCGGTCGCTTCGGTTAGCTCTTTGATAGCCGCATCGGTTTTACCCAAGGTCTGTCCGATCGATGCGATGTTCGCAACCATCTCTTCCACCGCAGAGGACGACTGAGCAACGCTGCCTGCCTGTATTTCAATGCTGCTATTCAGCTGCTTAATCGTACTGACAATCGATTCAATCGTTTCGGAAGTTTTCGTTACACTGTCCGCCTGCGTCAACGCCTGCTGCTTAACGCCGTCAATCGTTACGCTGATTTCGTTTACCGCCTGTGCCGTGTCGCTCATATTGGAGGCAAGCTCATTACCGATTGCTTTCATCGCGTTGCTGTTCTTCCCTACCGATTTGATTGAAGCGCCGATCTTTTTAATCGTTGCATTAAAGTATTCCGCCAACTGCGTAATTTCATCATTGCCGGTTACCGGTAATCTGACCGTCAAATCGCCATCACCTTGCGCAATATCTGCCAATGCGGCGCTGATGCGTTTAATCGGTTTAATCAGTGTATTCGTAAACAGCAGTGAAAAAATCGTCGCAATGACCAAAATGACCGCGCTCGTCCCTATCAACGAGATAATCAGCGTCTTGGTTTGCTGCGCAATAACCGTATTCGGCACAAAGATAATACTGCCGAGCGTCGTAACCGCTGTTTCAATCGGCGACATCATCACATAATACGGAACGCCGTTAATCGTGATGTTTGCTGTTTTCTTGGCATCGTATGTATAATCTTTCAATTCTGTTATATCGATATCGGCGATCGCAGTGCACACCTCCGTGTCGTTAAACGTATTCACAATAATTTGATTGTTCTTATCAACAATGATCGCTTTTGAAGCCGATTGCTGCCCGGCATTCGCCATGATAGATGACCGCAATCCGGACAGATCGACATTCATGCCCAAAAGCCCTTTAAATGTACCTTCCGTATCGTACACCGTCTGCAAAATCGACAGTACCGCTTGCGTGGGGGCAACTTTGACCGCCTCGCTTGCATACAGCTGATTGGGCATTGCTTTTGTCGCTTTATACCAGCTGCGGACGCGGGGGTCATATCCGTCCTTTCGGCCTACCGGCGGATAACGCAAAAAGCCGCCGTGTTCTTCAATTGAAAAGAAGAGCGCCTGAATGTTCTTGTTCGCTTTTTCAAATTGAATAAACAAGTTATTCACGCTGTCTTCATAGCTGCCGGGAATCGGTTTCATTTCGGAAACGCCGTTGGGCGACTTTTTATATTTATATGAGGTGATGCTATTATCGGTCGAAACGATCGGATCAAGCGACAGCAGCGTTGAGAACGTATCCTTAGCAGTTGAAAAATACAGTTGAGATACCGTTTCTATATGAATGAATTCATCCAGCCCCGTTTGCTGTAAACGTTTGGTCAAAAGCCGCTTTGCCTGAGGATAGATCGTCAGTAGCACCACAAAGACGACAAAGACGGCGAATACGGCAAACTGTACAAAAATCTTGACCCGCAGGCCGATATATTTTTGACGCGGAACGGCCTGTTCCGAAGTTTGAGGACGTACGATGGATGTTTGCATGATGTATGAACTCCTTTATGAACGTTTTTCTTATGTATCCTATGAGCTCCTGCAAAAATCGATGAGATTTTTAACGAAGCGCTTATGTCTTAGATGTCAGCGAGCGACGGGAAGGTTAATTTCAGCGGCAAAGAACGCGCTGCCATTCAACAGAACGCTTCATAGAACTTTTGTATAACTATAAGCATAGCAATAAACATTGATAAGTCAAGGACGTTACGCAATAAGAACCGCAGTTCTACACGGCAATGGCACACTCGTCCTGTGAAAACCATAGTACGTGATCGATGGTTTAAATATAAAAAAGATATACATACCGATACGGTTATGATAGAATCTTTGTTGTGCCGTGAGGAGGCGCACTATAATGGAAGAAAAAATAATGGAACGGAAAGATGAAGGGCTGGCGTTTTTATTACGATATGAAAACGTTGCATGGTTTGAAAAAGATCGGGTAACCATTCTTGACCGCCGTATCTATCCTGAAAAAATACAGTATGTTGAGTGTTCCCGCTGGGAGGATGTCCGGCAGGCTATTGCGGACATGGTTACTCAGAGCGCGGGGCCGTATACGGCAGCTGGTATGGGGATGGCGCTTGCGGCGTATCAGGCACGGGATAAAAGTGCGGCGCAGCAGCGGCTGTTCCTTGAAGCTGCCGCAGAAGGGCTTGCGACTGCCCGTCCGACAACGGCCAACCGCATGAGGCAGATTACAGCGGGCTGCCTGACCGCCGCTAACCGAGCGTTGGATGCCGGAGAAAGCGCCGCCGCCGCGATTTTTAATGCCGTCATCGAATCTTTGAACCGGCGGTACGGTACGATGGAAATAGTCGGCAATTATCTGGCCGACCTCTTTCCGCACGGCGGCGGCGTTCTTACGCAGTGCTTCGGCGAAACGATCGTCGGGATGATGCTGCGGGCAGCCCGCGCCCGGAATAATCCCGTAAAACTGTTCTGTGCCGAAACGAGGCCGTTTCTGCAGGGCGCTCGTCTGACCGCAAGCTGCGCCGCCGACATGGGCTTTGACACCACCGTCATCACCGATAATATGGTGGCTTACTGTATGCAGCATGAACGGATTGACCTTTTTACCTCGGCGGCGGATACGATTGCGCGAGATGGGCATATCGCAAACAAAATCGGAACCTTTCAGATTGCCCTCTTGGCCGATCACTTCGGCATCCCGTACTATGTAACGGGCATCCCCGATGCAGACAAAAAAAGCGCCGCCGATATCCGCATTGAACAGCGCGACCCCTTTGAGGCGCTTTCATGCAGAGGCGTGCGGCACACCCTTGAAAGGGTCAAAGGTTTATACCCTGCCTTTGATATAACCCCGCCGGAACTGATCCGCGGCATCGTAACCGATAAAGGCGTATACCGCCCCTGCGATTTCGGCACGTATTTTGACACGCCTCAAAACAGATTCTACTAAAGAGCCGTTCCGTCCGCGCTCTTTGCAGGTTAAACTGTTTACGCTATACTATGGCATATATGAAAGAGATAAAACAAGTTGTAAACCGCAATTACAAAGACTCTGCCGTTTGGTACAATGAATATATAATGTGATAATAAGGTAGTCTCATGGATACACAGAAAATGCCGTATACCCGGCTTATTACGCCTGCACCGGCGTGCCCCATCGAGCATTCGACGCCGCTTTTTGGGTCGTATGCAGGCTTATTTCATACGTTTGATATACGAGGTTTAAAAAAGCCGTTCGGCAATTTGCCGATTCCCTCATTTATTACGGACTTACGGGTAACCGATACCATCCGGCTGCTCTTTTGCGACGATGCGATTATCGGTGAAACCGAATTTTTCTACGGCGGGTACTTTGCGCTGATGGAAACAACGCTCTGGAACCGGCAAACCGGCCGAATGCTTGCGTATCGGCAGCTGTTACCGATCGGTTTTTTACACTTGCCTAAGTATCTGGCCTATAGCGTTGCCGCATGCCGGGTTCGGCGGCGGTATGTCCGCATCTTTTCCCGTCTTTCAAAGGGAATGCTCTATGCCGATTTTGATTTTCTAGCCTCCAACGATCGGCCATCCTGTGAAGGCAGGCTTGCGTTCCATGCCCACGATCCCCAATGTACGGATTATTCGGCAGTTATTCCGTCCTTTGTGAACCGCCGCTGCCAGGCAGTGTACTTCCGCTCGTTCACGGTACACGGCTGGGTCAGCTTTGGGCATCGGCAGGATATACAGCTGGAGCGGACACATGCCGTCGGTTTTTTGGATTTCCGGAAAACCTACACCTCGCTCTACACCCAGCGGTCTGTTGTCATCGGGCTTGGATATGTCGACGGGGTGCAAATCAGCTTTCACGTCAGCGACTCCATCGCGCCGGATAGCTACCGCTACAATGATAATATCCTCTTCTATGGAGGCAACCGCATTCCGCTGCCGCCGGTTCGGATAACGTATCCTTTCGGCTCATCCGACAAGTGGATTATTCAAGATACTGAAAGCATGGTTGACCTTACCTTTACGCCGAGTGCAATATCTCAGCGGAGCCTCAACATCCTCATCTGCCGTAGGGATTACAAAACGATTGCGGGCACCTTTGAAGGGTCGTTGTTAATCGGCGAGGGGCAGCATCTAAAAATAAAAGGCTTTCCGGGAGTTGCAAAAAAAGTCCGTATGAGGATGTAAAACCGCTGCATGAATCAACGGGCACAAGGCTGCCCGGCACTGTACTTAAAAGTGATAGATAAAATCGGCGATCGCGTCCAAGCCGTTTTTTATCCGCATGGAATCGATTTTTTGTTCAATAGTATGAAAAAGCGAATCGTCCGTGATTATTTCTTTAACCTTTTTGATGATCTTCCTCGGCTGCGGAATATACCAGCCGAGCTGATTTTGCGTCACATACAGCATATTGCCGAGCTCCTGTCCGCGGACATAGCTTGCGAGGATCAGCGGCTTCCCGGCAGACAGGGTTTCCATGACGGTTGCCGGACCGCTTTTTGTAATTACGCAGTCGGCGGCGTTAATCAAATCCGGCATAAAAGAAACAAATCCGAATACTTGAATATTTTTAATCAGCGTTGTTTTCAGTAGGATTTCAAGCTGCGTTTTTAAGAGCTTATTTTTACCGCAAATAACGATCAGGTGCGCAGGGCAGCGTTGAAAAATAAAGGCGTTCACAATGGCAAGCGTAGATTTTAAGCCTTCCCCGCCGCCGACCATCAGCACGATTTTTTTATCCAGCGGGATATTATGCCGCTTTTTAGCCGCGATTTTTTCTTCAAGCGTGTACCGCCGGTCAAAATCCTGCGACAGCATCAGCGGAAACCGGTGTATCTGCTGCGGAGTAAAGCCGTATTTTTCAACGGCCTCCCGTTCCAGCTTTTTGGAAAAAACAATCAGTTCGGTCTTACGGGTATAAAACCACAACGGATGCGCCGTAAACGGATCCATGACCAACGCAATCAGCGGAATATCCGGGCGGACTCTATCAATTGCTTCCCGCGCGAGCGGCGTCAGTATTTCATGCAAACATACGACTTTGGTAATCTGCTGGGTCTTTAAAAAGGTGACTAAGTTTTTGACTAAAAAAGGCCGTAGCAGCACTTCGCAGAAATTAAGCACTTTGCGCGACTTGGTAAATTGATAAAACGCAACATAGCCCAGCTCAAAATAATTCGAGGTGGCGGCATAACCTTTTTCAAAAAACACACGCGACACTCGATTTGTTTCTTTAAATCCGTTTTGGGCAATATACGCTGCATCGTGCGGATACTTTTCCGATAGGCGTGCAATCAGCGCTGAGGCTCCCGAAAGATGGCCGCCGCCTGTTTTAAGATAGAGAAATCCAATACGTTGTTGCTTCATCCAGACCTACTTTCTCAAAAAAAACTCGTAGAGAGCGGCGGCGGAATATCCGGCTCTTCGTACTGCCGCTCCGTATGTCCACCGCTATGGCGATAATGCCTGCGGCAAACTGAAAAATCCGATAGACTGATCGGCATTTTCTGCAAAACACTGTACGGCTCGCGCATCGGCAGGCCGCTCCTGCAGCGTAAGCGAACCGCTTTGTATACCGGTATTTTCAACCACGAGCGGATATACCGTAAGCGGCTGCCGGTCGGCACTCAGAAAAACAAGGGAAACCGCACTGCACACCGTAGCATCGAGTATCTGCAGCGACCATTGATCCCCTTCAACGGTGAAGGTAAACGGCAAGGTGGATACGTGCGGCGGCTCCTGAAGGGAAAAAGAACTCTCCGTTTTGCTCCCTCCCAAGTCAATTGCCGTTACCGTATACTGCCCCGCCGGAAAAAAATGCCGGGGATAGCGGAATTTGTTCGAACCGACCCACTGTACATTCTTGGCATATCCGGTTTCCTGTAAAAAGACGGTATTTTCCCGATGGATTACCCACTCCAGCGCGGTTGCATCTTCCCGCAGCGTCAGCTCTTTATAATCGTTGCGTCCGTCGCGGTCTTCCAGCAGAATAAACGCCGCAAGCTGTTCGGTCAGTTTCCCCGGCTTGGTTTCGCTGTACAGCCGCTGCTTTTTTACCAGCGTAACGGACGGCGTATTAAACGAACAAGCCGCCAGCATGAGCGCCGCACTGCATAACAAACCGAGAGTGTTTTTTCGCTTCATCATTTTAAAACATAAATGAAAGGTTCACCACCGTTAAATCAGCGCTTGATTTGCTGGCGTTTGATTCAAAATGGATATTCACCTTTTCACATTGTTCAATTAAATATGAAATGTAGTACATGCCTAAGCTGCACACATCCGTTCCTTCCGGCAGCGCGCGGTAAAAATCGATCAACGAATTCTTCTTGACATCCGCTTTCTTCATATCATTTAAATTCGCCTTTACCGCTTCCGCTGAATCAGCACGGTTATACAGCGAAATTTGCAGCTTACCCTGCGTTCCGATGGAGGTACTCGCGCCTCCGCCGAGCTTCCATGACACAAAAACCAATTCATTCTTCTTTGTTAACTCGGATATCAGCAGCTGCCGTATCTTCGGATCAAACAGCGCCTCTTGCGGGTCTTCGATGTTGGGAAACAGCCGCTTTGCCTCGTTCCGCATATTCATATTTTCCGCGCTCAAAATCAGTTCCATCAGCATCAGCGAAATGTATTCGGCAATCCGGGTCTTATCCATGTACTCAAGCAAACTGCTGTGCAGAAGCCGCAAGATAAGATCGAAATTCGGCGCCGTTTTAAACTTCGTGATGATAAACCACGTAAAGGGGCGCAGGTTGTTCAGAAATTTTTCGCTCGTAAAGAGCTTCATATTTTTATCGGCGGCCGGTATATCTTCCCTATTGATAAAGTTATACAACGGTTCGAGAATTTCTTTCTTCGTTTCGTAGATAAGCTGTTCATTCTTCTTTAAAATCGATGAAAGATACTGCTGATTAATCTGCGTTTTTTCATCGATGATGCTGGAAGGATTCAGCCGGTTCCATTTTTTTATCACCGGAGAGGCTAAAATCTGCTTAAACATGAAAAGATCGAATTGACGGTACAAAAGCGAAAAGACAATCAGCTTTGATAAGTCCATAATCTCTTGACGCAGCGATACCAGCTCGGACTGTGAAATTTCAATCTTGGAGATATAGTTTGCCAAAATAAGCCGCTGCAGATTATCGGGTGCGAAGGAATCCATCGAAATGCCGTACTCCTCCACGTTGCCTGCTAATGTAAAGCGCAACAGCTTCTTATTTTGCTTAATAAAAAACGTTGAGCCTTCCTGCGTCAGTACCAATTTAATGGGAATATCTAATATCCGTTTTTTTTCTCCTACTGCCATACTCCGTGATCCTTATCCTAACATAATCATCGGGCTGCGTGCAAAATGAATGTTGAGCAGCCACCCGCCACAAATAAAACCAACTGTCCTGTGTGCCGGTTAAAGGCTTCCCAGTAACTTCCGTATCTCTGCTGCGGCGCGGTAATTCGGCTTTTGCTTCAACAGCTGTTCAAACACGGTTTTCGCCTCCGCTTTGTTACCCATACTGATATAAACCTTCCCAAGCTCGTAGTAGCTATCCCATGCCTGCGGATGTATCTTCAACAATGCCTGATAGGTATCGCGCGCGTTTTCTTTGAGCCCGGCGGATAGATAGACTGCGGCCAAGCTCTGGCGGGCATCGATGTCCTTCGGCATAATTTTGATCGCATTGGCATAGTAGTCGATGGCCTTCCCGTATTGATTTTTCAGCCCGTACAGCTTTCCTAAATTGATATTCACTTCAAAATTAGACGGCTCCGACCGGGCTGCGGCCAACAAGTGCTCTTCTGCGCTATCCAGATTGCCCGCTTCCAGCTGAATGCGGCCGAGGTTAATGCGGGACTTGCCGTATTTTCCGTCAGCGGCCACGGAGCGCGCGTAATAGTCTTCCGCTTCACGCAGGCGGTTGTTTTTTTCAAGCGCCAATGCGTATGTATATAAGAAGCGGGCATCTTGGTTATTTCCTGCTACCGCTTTTTCGGCATTTTGCAGCGCATCGGCGGCTTTACCCGCTTCCAGCTGTACCGACGCCAGGTTGTAGTATGTTACCGGGTCGGTATCACCGAGGGTGAGCGCCTCTTTAAAATACCGTTCGGCTTGCTTGGAATCCTTCATCTTTGAATACACCTGCGCCATTTCTTTTAGAGCCGAAAGGTTTGACGGCTCCATCGAAAGCGCCTTTTGGTAATTCGTAATTGCGTCGGTATAATTGCGCTTTTTATCTTGCACCCGCGCTATTTCGATCCACGCGCGGACATAGCCGGGCTTAAGCGCCGCCGCTTTGGTAAACGCGGTGAGAGCTGCATCATTGGCATTCATAATTTTATGTGTAATGCCCAGATTGAAAAAGGCCGCCTCATACTGAGGATTCGATTTTACCGCTTGCTCAAAACACGTGCGTGCTTGCGGGTATTTTTTCTGCTCAAAATATTTACGCCCCAGTTCATAGTTGTACCGGTAATTTTGGGGATCGAGGCGGCGGGCCGCTTCCAGCTCCTGTACGGCAAGCGCCGTATTGTTCTGACCGTCCGCGATTTGCGCATATACAAAATGCGCTTTCCCGTCATCGTTTTTTGCCGCAATCGATTTCTTGATGTACCCGGCGGCACTGTTTAACGCTGCGTTTTTCTGCGCCGGAACGGTTTGGGAAAGCTCTTGCATCGTATCCGCCATTTCGCGGTACTGTTCGGCTGCGAACGCCTTATCGTTGTCCGGCATTGCCGCCGCCGCTTTGGTGAACGCATTTTGCGCATCCGCAAAATTTCCGTTTGCACCGGATTTTTTGCCCTGCTGCACCAGCGCGTCGACTTCCCGCCGTTTGGCTTGCAGTGCCGCTTGTGTTTGTTGGGCGGCGGCTTGGTTTACAGCTGCGGCAGCCGCTGCGGTATTCCGTGCGTTTGACGTATTCTGCTCTGCGCCCGATTCGGCGGTGTCCGAACCGGTTGCCGATCCCTGTTGCGTCGACGCTGAGCGGGAGGTATTACGGTTTGCGGCGTTTTGCTGGCGGCGGGCTGCCGCTTGGTTTGCGGCGGTACCGGCCTGCTTCTGCGCTGCGGTTTGAGCCTGCGCGGTATTGGCTTGCAGTGCGGCTTGCGCTTCCGCTATTTTGGCCGCAAGCGCCTGTCCTTCAGGCGTATCCTTTGCGGCAAGCGACCTCTTAACATAGTCGCTCGCTTTTTTCAGTACGTTCTGTTTGCCTTGCCTGTTTGCCGTATTTTCTTCGAGCGCAAGCATGGTTTCTGCCATGGTGTTGAAGGATTCCGAGGCAAAGTCGGTATCGTTCGGCATAAGCCGTCCGGCACGGTCAAAGGCTCCAATCGTATTGTTAATCTGCTTCCGCTGTGCCGAGGTTTTGCCCTGGGCTAAAAGCCGTTCAACTTGTCGATGCGCAGGCGTTTTTGTATTTTCCTGCTGCGCAGTGTTTTTTTGTGCGGCGCCTGCTGCTTGGTTCGTTCGCTTTGCAGCTGCTTGCGCCTGCTGTTCCCGCTGTTTCTGTTGAGCCGCCGCCTGTTCTTGCTGCTTCCGCTGTGTTTCAGCCTGCGCCTGTGCAAGCCGCTCCTGTTCTTTCCGTTGTTCTTCGGCTTTTTTCTGTGCTTGCTGCTCTTGAGCTTTCCGCTGTGCAGCGGCATTCGCTGTAGACGCCTGCTGCTCCCGCTGTTTCTGTTGAGCCGCGGCTTGTTCTTGCTGCTTCCGCTGTGTTTCAGCCCGTGCTTGAGCAAGCCGTTCCTGCTCTTTCCGTTGTTCTTCGGCTTTTTTCTGAGCTTGCTGCTCTTGAGCTTTCCGCTGTGCAGCGGCATTCGCTGCGGGCGCCTGCTGCTCCCGCTGTGTTTCAGCCCGCGCTTGAGCAAGCCGTTCCTGTTCTTTCCGTTGTTCTTCGGCTTTTTTCTGAGCTTGCTGCTCTTGAGCCTTCCGCTGCGCCTCGACTTGCGCTTGGGCGAGCCGCTCCTGTTCATTGGCTCTTCTTTGCGCTAACCGCTCCTGCTCCTTCCGAGCTTCCAGTATTTTGGCATAGACGCTGCGCGCTCCGGCGGTATTCTGCACCGCAAGCGACCGCTTCACATAATCTTCCGCCTTATTCAAGGAGGTTTGCACGTCCGCCGGGTTAGAGATACGCTGCGACAGCGTGAGCATGGCATCAGCCATTTCCGTCAGCGAGTCGCTTGCAAACTGCTTAATATCCGGCATAACCGCCGCGGCTCTATCGAATGAGGACACCGCTGTTCCCATCTGGCGGTTCGTAACGGCGTTTTTCCCTTGTCCGATCAGCTCGACAACCTGCCGCCGCTGCTGATCCGCTTGCTGCTCCTTCTGAGCCCGCTCAATCGCTTTCTGCTGAGCCAGCATTGTTTGCTGCCGTTTCGCATCCGCGGCTTTACGTTGTTCTTCTATAATATTGGAATATAATCCGCGGGCATCCGTATTATTGCGGGCGGCAAGCGACTTCTTGATATAGCGTTCCGCCTCATTCCGCGCAGCCTGAGCCGTTTGCTCATCAGGCGCCGTTTTTGATAATAGAAAGAGTGAAGCGGCCATATCTTGGTACGATGTCGCTTGCAAATCTTTATCATCGGGCATCGATATTTCCGCTTCCTCGAACGCGGAAAGCGTATTGGCAAGCTGATTTTTTTGTGCAGCGCTTTTGCCTTGAATAATCGCATCGCTGATCTGCGCCCGCTGCGCTTCAGTTGTTTGTTCCTTGGCCCCCGGCGCACGCTCTTGCATTCCGCGGTTCATCGCAAAGGCATCGGCAAGCGGAGCGTCCGTAAACGAACTGCCCGAACTACTTGCCGAATCCGCCTGCCCTGCATCTCCGGTATATTGTTTTGTCAGACTTTCATTGGCTACTTGCGCGGCGAATAAGCGTTCCTGCTGTTCGGCCGTCAAGTCTTCCGTATTCAAGCCATCCCGCCCGCCGGTATTTCCTCCGCCGAGGATATCCGATGACAGCCCCGATGCCGCCGCCGTGTTGCCCCGATCGGTTATTGCAGAGAGAGTAGGCTGTTCTTTTTTTTCTGAAAACATCGAATAACCGCCCCAAATGAGCAAACAAATGATAACTCCTGCGGCGGTTCCGATCAAATATTTGTGTAAATCATTCAAGATTATAGTCCTCCGAATAGTCAAGCGTCTCATCCGAACCGGCGGAAAGGGATGAGGCGTTGTCAACCGATTGCAAATTGGCGTTTATTTCATCCTGTAATTTCCGATAGCGTTCTTCCGCCGACCGGCGCTCCGCTTCTTCCGCAAGCCGTTGGGCTTCTTCCTGCATCCGAAGCATCTCGGTTTCACGCTGTTCCGCTTCTAAAACAGATACCATACGCTGAATTGCCTGTCTTTGGGAAGTAGTAGGCTCAAGATTCAGATAAAATTTATAATCTTCCAGTGCATTGGGGTAATTTTCCAGCTTGATATAGGTATTGGCCCGATTCAGTACCGCCGGAGGATAGGCTCTCCGCGCAGTCAATGCTGCGCTGAACGCTTCTTCCGCTTCAGTAAACCGGCTTTGCGCAAAGTACACGTTGCCGAGATTGTACCAATAGAGGTATGCGCCCGCAGCATCTTTTTCTTTACCGGTCAGCAGCTGCTGTTCAGCTTCGGCATATTTTCCAAGTTTGATATAACAGACGCCTAAATACAGATTGATCTTAGGATCGGTTTTTCCATCTGCAATCGCCTTATAAAAGAGCGGGGCCGCCTTATGAGGCTGATTGTTCAAAAGGAATTTTTTTCCTTCCGCTAAGGCGTCCTGCGCAAACCCTAATCCCGTAGGTATCGATACAACATATACATACGCGACAATCGGCAGTATTCGGTAAACCGATATATAAAAAAAACGCTTCATTGACATTACCTCTCAAAAATTATACCATAAAATTATGTCTTTGTATCTTATCAGTTTCATTAGCGCGCTTGCTTTTTTCATTTTATTGCTTGCTTTTATACTTATACGTTCGATTATTTCGCCGAAAAAGACCGCAACAATAGAAAAATACATCAATGCAGGCAAATACACGGCAGCTATTAAACGGGCGAAAGCCATTATAGCAAAAAATCCGCGGGATACGAAAGCCCATTATCTTCTTGGAAAAGCCTATCTAGCAGACGGAAAAGCCGAATTGGCGTTGATGGAATTTAAAAGCATCAGTAACGCCTCTTTTGACTCGAAGGCGCAAGAAAAAGAATTTCGTAATCTGATAGCCCAGTTGTATGAACGCTTTCAGCAGCATACCGAAGCGCTTGCCGAATACGCCTTGCTGATAAAACTTGATCCGCAGAACAGCGAGTATTACTATGCAATCGGACAGCTTTTCGAGCAGCTTAATAAGACGGAACAAGCCATCTATCATTATCGGCAAGCGATCAGTTTTAATCCGAAACATGCGGCGGCTCACGCAGCGCTCGGCCTCTTGCTCTTTCGCAGTAAAATGCTGAACGAAGCAAAACAGGAGATCAGTACCGCGCTTTCGCTTGAGCCCGACAACACGACCGCCCTGTACTATCAAGGACGGCTGCTCCGCGAAACAAAAGAGTACGCGCAGGCGTTGGCAGCATTTGAAAAAGCTGCCCGCAATGCGGACTTGCGTCAGAAGTGCTTTACCGAACGGGGCTTGTGCTATATGGACGCGAATAGCCTTGAGAAAGCGGCCTTTGAATTTGACCGGGCGCTCAAGCTGACCACGTCGAAAAATTCGCATCCCGATACGTTACGGCTCCGGTACGCCGCGGCTGCTTGCTATGAAAAGATGCGCGATTTGGATCACGCGATCGAACAATGGGAAGCAATCCACAGCGTCAGCCCGAATTTCAAGGATGTCGGCGAAAAGCTCAGCCAATACCGCGATCTGCGTTCAAATGATTACATGAAAGAATATTTGACCGTCGGCGCGGAGCCCTTCTTAAAATTGTGTAAAGCAGTTACGGAACAGGCTTTTTCGCTTTCCGTGCAATCGCAGAAAGAGACAAAGCAAGGCTGCGCCATTATCGCGCTTGAGGATAATTCCGAAAAATGGATGAATGTACGGAAGCAGCCGCGGCTCTTTATCTATTCGCGGGACAGCGAAATTATCAGCGATTCCTTCCTACGATCGCTGCATGAGCAGATGAAGACGCAGAACGTTGTTCGGGGCGTGGTGATTACATCGAGCGGTTTTTCCCGCGCAGCGATGACTTTTGCGGAAAACCGCCCCATTGAGTTAATCGGCAAAGATAAACTCGAAGCAATGCTGAAAACACTGAAAGGCGTGTAACGATGAAAATTCTTTGTATTTCCGATCAGATAGACCCGCTTGTATATA
The DNA here is from genome assembly GCA_963542655.1 of uncultured Treponema sp. Taxonomy (GTDB): domain Bacteria; phylum Spirochaetota; class Spirochaetia; order Treponematales; family Treponemataceae; genus Treponema. The sequence continues at coordinate 14,773 of CAUTXW010000047.1, forward strand.
GTATGAATATCAAAGACCGATATAAAGATGTCGATCTGGTTATTTCTGCCGGGGACTTGCCGATGGAATACTTGGAATTTATTGTCTCTGCGCTGAACAAACCGCTGTTATTCGTATTCGGAAATCACAACCTTGGCGCGATGCCGTATTATCACAAAAACCTTAAAGAGAACGCGAGCATACAAGCGTTTGCCGACACGACTACGGAGGGCTACGGCTCAACGTACGTCGGCTTTACCACCCACCGCGAAGGCAAATTGCTTGTTGCAGGGGTATCCGGCAGTATCCGCTATAACAGCGATGTCGGGCAATACACTGAACGGCAAATGTACTACCGGCTGTTAGCGCTGGTTCCGCGCCTTATCTACAATAAGTTACGGTACGGCCGGTATTTGGATATCTTTGTCACCCACGCTTCACCGCTCGGCATCCACGATCGCCCCGATCCGTGCCATAAAGGCTTTAAGTGCTTTTTATGGTTTATGAAAAAATTCAAGCCCCGGTATCTTTTACACGGGCATATCCACCTGTATGACCTGCAGGCGCCGCGCGTAACTGTCTACGGCGAAACCACGGTTATCAATGTATTCAGTAATTATCTATTGGAATTTGATATACCATAGGAGCATACAATTGCACAAAATTACAATCGCTTTACTACAATTAATGCCGGGAAACTCTCTTGTTGAAAATATGCATATCGGTATAGCAGCGTGCCGCAAGGCAAAAAACATGGGAGCAGATATAGCAGTATTTCCTGAAATGTGGAGTATTGGTTACGAAATCCCTGAATCTGTCCATGAATTAAAGAGTAAAGCAATTAGTAAAAATGATACGTTTATACGTTCATTCTCGGATTTAGCGAAAGAATTACAAATGGCTATCGGTATAACATTTCTTGAAAAGTATGAGCCATTACCAAGAAACAGTATCTGTCTGTTTGATAGATTTGGAAAAGAACTATATACCTATGCAAAAGTACATACATGTTCTTTTGGAAATGAAAAAGATTTAATGCCCGGTAATGATTTTTATGTATCTGAATTAGATACAGATCATGGTTGTGTGAAAATAGGTTCAATGATTTGTTATGATAGAGAATTTCCTGAGAGTGCACGAATACTCATGCTCAAAGGTGCAGAAATAATACTTGTACCGAATGCATGTCCAATGGAAATTAATAGAATTTCACAACTAAGAGCAAGATCATTTGAAAATATGGTTGGTATTGCGACTGTTAATTATCCAAAAGGAAAACCTGATTGTAATGGTCATTCTACAGCATTTGACGGTATTGCCTATAAAATTGATGAACCATATTCGCGAGATACATTAATAATAGAAGCCGGGGAAGAAGAAGGAATATATATCGCAACTTTTGATATGGTGAAATTAAGAACATATAGAAGTAAAGAAGTTCATGGTAACGCATACCGGCAGCCGGCAAAATATAAGATTTTATTATCGGAAGAGAAACAAGCGCCGTTTATCCGTAACGATTATAGAAAATCAGTAAACTAACCCCTGCTTCTCATGAGGCACCGTTGAAAACACATGTGAAGCGCCATTCCCGACTTCCATGCACCTGCTATCCTCACTCTCCATCTGCTGATGCAGCTTGTATCTTCCCCTCAAATAGCACTTTAGGATACACAATCAGTCCTAGCTCTTTTTCAATCCCTTGCAGTATCCGCAATTCATATTCGTCCCCAATCACAATATTGACGCCTTTCTTGCCAGCCCGCCCCGTCCGTCCGGCGCGATGGATAAACGTATCGCGCTCCTTTGAAAGCTGCATCTGCACGACGTAATCAATATCAGCGATATCCAACCCGCGAGCTGCTAAATCGCTCGTGATAAGGATAGGCGCCTTACCGGAGCGGAAACGCGCGATAATCTGCTTGCGCTCCGCACCATCCAGTTTTCCATACAACGGCACAGCATCAATCTTTTTATACCGAAGTTTTTGTGCCAATGTTTCTACCTCTTGTGCTGGTGCGGTAAAAATGAGAATTTTTGCATTACCAAGCGCATGAAGCAGCGACCGTAAGGCAGATGCTTTATCTCGGCGCTCACTCAACAACGCCCAGTGTTCAATCGAATCCTTGAGAACCCCGGTAGCCCCTACCGAAACGAAGTCGGAACTATCAGCAGACCGGCCCAAAAGCGCATCGAGCTGTACAGCACTTTTTTTACTCAGCGTCGCAGAGCACGCAAGCACTTGCACCGTTGCCGGAAGTTCCGTCAATACTGATTGCAGCGCATCTTTGCTTTCTCTCGCGAGGAGCCGATCAGCCTCATCGATAACCACGGCGCGGAGTCCATGCAGCTTTACTTTTTTCAAGTTGATCAAATCGGCTATCCGTGCCGGAGTTCCGATAATCACCGCGGGCTTTTCCTTTAACCCATCGATTTGCCGTTTTAACGAAGAACCACCTACACACAGCAGCGACTTAAAAAGACCTGATCCCGCAACCTGCAACTGAACAACGGTATCTTTTATCTGCGATGCAAGCTCTACTGTGGGGCTTAAAATCAAGAGCTGCGGAGCTGTGCTCTGCGTATTATCCTGTACAATGTGTGTCAGCAGCGGCAACAAAAAAGCAAGCGTCTTGCCCGTGCCCGTTTCCGATTCAAACAACACGCTTTTACCGGCAAGCGCGAGCGGTATTACCTGTTCCTGGATAGGAGTCGCAGTCCGGATTCCCGATTCGGCAAGGATTTCTATAAAAGGCCGATAGAGTGGCATATCAAAAAAATCAGTCATAGCTTGTAAGGATAGCATATTGTCGCGGTTAATGCTATAATCTAACGATTAACTCAGGGCAAAGGCGTCCGATGTCTTGCATATCCCAACAGAGGGAGCGGCTGCACGGATTTTAAATGCCGCCGTACATGCCGCAGCCCAAGTATGTAAAAGAGGTTTCTTTTGAAAATAGGGATTAATACCTTAGGGTGCGATCACGGAAGGTCAGGTATCGGGGCCTATATTCTTTCATTAGTAAATAATCTTCCTAAAACCGAACATACAGTACACCTTTTCGGCCATGAGCTGGATAAATATACCTATACATCGGGACTTGAAGGCGTAAAATATACCTGCGTTTCCGCCGGGGCGTCCCCCTTTGCAGAGCAGGCGTGGCATAGCTTTTCTTTTAATGCCTTTGCGCGGAAGCAGCAATACGATATCGTCTTGTTTCCGTCGGGAACAAAATTATTGCCGATGAGCTTTGATGTACCGGCGGTACTAGCAATACAGAATATTCTTGCGAACAGCGCACAAGGTTCGCTCAAAAAAATTTCCGCATTTCTTTCAAAATTGATGATGCATTCCGTAAAAGGAATCATCTGTCCGAGCCGTTATCTTAAAGATAACCTGCTGAACTACGGTATTGCGGAAGAGAAGATTCAGGTTATCCACAACGGCATTGATACGGAACTGTTCCATCCTCATAATTTGCAGGCGCAAGATGCTCTGATGATTAAGCCCTTTGCGATCCGGCGTCCGTATATCATTTATGCATCGCGAATTATTCACCCTGAAAAACGGCATGTTGAGTTAATCGAAGCGTTTTCCATCTTTAAGCAAAAGACCCATGCACCACACCGGTTGGTTTTTGCCGGAGCTGATGGGGAACAGGCGGAGGTAGTACATCGCGCCGTATTGCAATCGCCCTTTGCGTCGGATATTTTGCTGACCGGCTATCTGCCCCATCAAAACATTCCGCTCATTTATTCTGCGGCAGACCTGTGCGTATTCCCTTCGGCGGTAGAAGGTGTCGGCCTGCCGGTGATCGAAGCAATGGCGTGCGGCATACCGACTGCGTGCGCACGGGCGGGCGCGCTGCCTGAGCTCGCCGGAGACTGCACCAGCTACTTTGATCCGGATAAGCCTGAGCACATTGCCGCTGTTATCGGCGAGCTTATCAATGATACGGCCGGAGCAAATGCCGCCCGCCGTCAAAAACAGGTAGAGGCCGGTATTGAGTGGGTTAAACAATACAGCTGGAAGCAAACTGCCACAGAAACGATCGCCTACTTGGAACGTGTGAAAGCAAACGGGTAACAGGCGCTGCCATTCAGTTCTCAGCAAACATTTTTCACTGGTACCTATACATTGTTCATTATCACATTACTTAGCGGTTTCCTCCTCACTCACTGTAGTATAACATAGGGTACATAGCTTCTCAAAGAGATGCGACTTGATATTCTAACCGAAGAGAGGCAGAGCATTACCGCATTACAAATTGGTTTTCCTCTTGACGTCGTGTATCATCCGTATTATGCTATTAATCATTATGGTAAGAAATTCTGCTGCCGCATCACAGGTATTTTTCTCACAGCCTCATTCCCGTAATCACGGAATAGCTGTCTCCGCAGCAGGGACAGTGCGTGTAAAAGCGCAAACGAGCGAGATGAGTAAAGTTTCTTCCATCTTACGGGGGGTGGGGGGGGGGGG
>CAUTXW010000048.1:0-18627 GCA_963542655.1 uncultured Treponema sp.
TCTCTTTTTCCATCACAAACGCAAGACTATTCGCTTCCATCGCCACAATATCTTCAGGCTTTACCTTTGCATACAGTTTTGCCCTTCCGGCTTTTGTTGTTTCTCCTCCTGATCTGCCGACCTTTCCTTTCTGATCAAAGTAACACATCTCATACGTTCCTATAAATGCAACAGTTGAACAAAGTATGAACTTTGGAAACTGTTGCATTCGTGCGCGGAACGCGCACACGTCAAACAGCGAGTTTGCGCAAAGCAAACTCGACGTGTTTTTCAGCCGCACTATTTCAGCGGCTAAAAATAAACATTCTTTTGCTCAGATCCAAGCCAATCCATCTTCCGCTCCCTTGCATACGACACTCCTTGTGCTATAAAATAAGGAACAGGGAGCTATTACCGGTTTTTGGACTACCGTAACTCCTATTCGCGGTACGCACCGTTAGCGGTGCGGCCGCACTTTGATTTACGGCAGCAGGTTTAGGTTAATCTCGCAACCGAGGTTTCTCTTTATTCAAGATTTCCTCACGTTTTGCGTCAACCTGCTGCCTGCCCCCTTATCCCGTCGGATAAGAGTACCTCATTTCCCGGTAATTAAAAACATATCATCTCGCAAGGCAATTTACAACACGGATGTTGTAAATTGCCGAAACATCGCTCCGTATGGGGCGGGAATGAAGATTATTAAGGAGATATTTTTATGGCTATGGATATGTTTAATTCTATGGAAAATAAACAAATCTTAATTCAAGATGTCGGAAATACGGAAGAATTGCAGCGGTTTATTGGACACAATATCTATCGCAGGCATATAGCACCGGCAGATCGCATTGATTTTTTGCCCCGTATTTTACATTACCTGCAAAAGAACAAGTAGGACTAAACGGCATTTGCTACTATTCGCCCGTTTTGTTTACACTTGAAAATACTACCGTGAATGATGTAGTCAAAACCTTTGCGCTCGATCGCGAAAAACTGCAAAAAGTCTTCGGTAATGTATTGGTTTTCAAATGGGAATGCGGACTGGATATGCGTAATAACGAACAGAATAAAAAATATATTTACTATTTTTTAGGTGAACCGATCGCATTGAGAAATCCTATTTTAAAACAAAATCCGCCTGCAGGTAAGCTTAATTTAAATAGTACATTAGTACCGAATTTGGTGAAACCTATGATAGATTTTTGTGAGGATGCTGCGCACACGGAAATCAATTTTTGAGTGAAGGTATTAAAAAAGAAGAAAAAATGCTAAAGTGAGAACATGCGGTGGGAAGAATTAGAAGATGCACTTGAAGTGCTTCAAAGCGAACGGGAGTACGACGGATATTTTTGCAGCATAAAAGATGCGGTTATCATCGTTATGTTGGGAAGCCTGTGCGATCTGAAAAGCGTAAAGAAAATACATGCGTGGGCAACGAGCGAGCATGTAAAAGCGTTTCTTGAAAAAGAATTCGGTATAAAAAGAATACCGTGTTACTGGTGGCTGTTAAGTCTTTTGGCAATGGTAAGCCCTGCATCACTTAATCGGTGTATGAAAAGCTGGGTAAGCTCACTCATTCCCTCTCTTGCGGAAAAGCTTGAAGCGGAAGAAGAAGAGCAAAATAAGAAGAAGAAAAAAAGCCTGACGATTGCAATAGACGGAAAAGAAATCCGCTCGACAGGGAAAATGAAGAAGTATGATAGTCCCTTACACATTGTCAGCGCGCAGATAGGCGAACTCGGGCTCACTCTTGCGCAGGCAACCGTACAGTCAAAGAGTAACGAGATACCGGCGGTACAAGAGCTGATAAAGACACTTGAGATAGAAGGATGCATGGTAGTTGCCGATGCTTTAAACTGTCAAATACAGACTGCACAGGCAATTATCGATGCAAAAGCCGACTATTTGTTGAGCGCGAAAGGTAATCAGAAAGAACTAATGAATGACATAGAACAGTATGTCCAAGATGAAAAGCTGCGTTCAACGATGGATAGCGTTACCCAAACGGAAAAAGGACACGGACGGGTAGAAACGAGAAGTGCGTATACTACTGATGATGTTGAATGGCAACCGGGAGGCAGGGTATGGCCGGCTGTTAAATGCATTGGAGCGGTGCATACACGATTTGAGACAGACAAAGGGGTAACGGAGCAATGGCACTATTATATTTCAAGTAAAGTGTTGAGTGCCGAGGAGCTTTTGCATCATGCGAGAACTGAATGGTCGGTAGAATCGATGCACTGGTTGCTTGATGTTCATTTTGACGAGGATAAATGCAGGATTCAGAGTAAGAATATACAGCAGAATCTGAACATGCTCCATAAAGTAGCGCTTAATATCGTGCGCATATACAAGCGGGAAACTCAATCAAAACTGGCTTTGAACGGCATTATGTTCCGCGCGCTTATGAAGCCTCACGACTTATTACCGCTTTTAGACAAAAATTGATTTCCGTGTGCTGCGCAAGCGTAATCTGTACAAATCTGGACGTGTTGTATAAACTCGAAGAAGAATGCACTAAAATCGTTGCTGAATTACGCACCGAAAAAGGTATGCAAACATTCAATAAGCCTGAATCCATCAAAAAAGAAATACGGGGTAAAGGCTAGAAAATTCTGGCATCGATGCTGCTTTTACCTATAAACTGTCAAAAATGGAAGGTTATAAAAAAGTTCTTAATCTACACTAGGTATTTAAAACTTTAAGTAATGAATAGAGCAACCTCCGACATCCGCGCCGCGAAACGGACATTCCTGTCTATTTCGCGGCTGCCGGTTTGCAAGTAAACTACGGAAAAATTAAAAAAGCTGGCTATAAAAACATTGGATATCCTTGTCAGCAATCTGAATATATCAGACCTTTTTATGCCTATCGTAAAGACCGCCTTAGAGTTTGTGATAAAATAAGCGGTTTACAACGCTTCAACTTCGGCTGGGGATAATCCGGTTATCAGGCAAATTTCTGCTGGCGGATAATCCCGCTGATGCATAAGCCGGGCCGTTTCGAGTTTACCCTCAAGTTTACCCTCCGCAAGTCCAAGAGATTTTTCTCGAGCTTCGCCTTCGGCTAAGCCAATTTCAAAACTCTCTTCCCGCTGCACTGCAATGTCTGTGTCGTAATCGTATTCGGCGAATAACATATTCATCACCTCCCGTGATTTACGTTGTAAATATTCCCTTAAAATATCATTTTCGATGCAGTCTTTAATTGCATTTTCAAATCCATGGTCTTTATCGACAGCGCTATGTCGCCGTACTGTTTCCACAAATAAACTATAGGAAACCTCTCAAAACTTCAGTTTTGAGAGGTTTCCCTTAGATTTCTGTTGCGATGTTTTTTGATAAGTCATAACAATGTAAAGACTTATCAAAAATACTCGTCGGGCATCTCTAAAAATCTAACCAAGTTTTTAGAGATGCCCTATATTCTTTCAGCGGTTTACAGCTCTTTAATATCGGATTATCGTTCTCATAATTGATATTCAGTAGTTGTACAATCAGTTCCAACCTCGGCACTTTCGTCTGTGCTATAAAGGAATCAGAAAGTTTAAGTGTTTGATTTGTTTCGATAGCTTCTGTTCCATTGTAAAAGACATAGAACTCAGGCATGGGTATTTTTTTCAGTGTCCGTGCATAGCGGTCTCGGGGATTTTGAATATGTTCATATAACCGCGTAACATATTCAAGACATCGCAAGGGCAAATTCGGGTTGACGGATAATCCCGCTAACGCATAAGCCGGGCCGTTTCGAGTTTACCTTATCATCTTTTAAAAATATGCATACCATCTACGGCATTGCTGCACAAAAATCAACAACCCCGACGCAGAGCATTTATCAAAACTATACATCCGTGTACTTCTCTACCGATGTACGATGCCATCCGTCACATAAAATAAAAAACCTCTAAAAACAAATGTTTTTAGAGGTTCGCTCAAAATTACAAAACGGATATTATCAGTATCACGCAGCGGTTAAAAGCTGCGTTCGGTTTTAAAAAGCTAAGGCTTATATGGTTACCTCAGCAATCGGCCCTTTTTTCGCGCTACCGATCAATAAATCGCCTGCCTGTTTTTTACCCGAAAAGAAGGTAATACACGCACCTGCAATGTAGATCGTTGAATATACGCCGCTTACCATACCGACCAGTAACGCAAGCGCAAAGTCTTTCATGCTGCCGGAGGTAAACGCATAGAGCGAAACGGCTGCAAGCATCGTTGTAACGGTGGTAATAATCGTTCTGCTCAATACTTCGCTCTGCGCCAAGTCAAGCACATCGACCAATACCATCTTAGGATTCAACCGAATATTTTCACGGATGCGGTCAAACACAACGACCGTATCGTTAATGGAATACCCGACGATGGTGAGGATGGCCGCGATGGTTGTGGAGTTAAATTCCATTCTGGACCAGACGATAAACGTAATCATAATCAGTACGTCGTGTACGAGGGCAAGAACAGCACCCAGCGCAAACGTCCAGCGGAACCGCACCAATGCGTAGACAAAGATCAAGCACAGTGCACCGAATACCAACAAGATAGCCTGACGCGCAAGCGAACCGGAAAAGCGAGAACCGACAAAGTCGGTGCTCAATACGGCGAAATTATCGGCTTCATAGGCGCTAACCAATGCAGTGCTGATCAACGAACGCAATTCGGCATTAGCATTCGTATAGGTACCGTTATCGGGCAGCCGGATTTGGAAAGTACGGTCTTTCGCTTCGCCGATCTGCTGAACCGAAACGGACGGAACGGATGCAAGCGCATGGCGTACTTCATCGGCATCGATAGGTTGGATTTGATCGGGAACATAGTGCGCGCGGAACGGTTCCGCTGTTACGCGGGATGTTTCCGAAGTGATAAACACATCCCGCATCAGGGTGTTCGCTTTTGCGAGCGTCTTTACTTTAAGACCATCGATTTGCCGTACTGCTTCAACAAATGCGCCGATTTCGGGATATTCGGCATAGGTGAACGGGTATACTTTATTTTCCGTATCAACGGAGATCACCGTTATGTCTATGCCCTGGGAATTTTGCGCCACCTGGATGTTCTTTTCACCGCTGTAGGTTAAAATAAACGCCGTCGGAGCAAAGCGCACTTTTTCAATAAAACCGGCCTGAAAATCGATACCAAAGTTAATGCCCTTCGTAAAGTATCCTATAATCCCGGAAACGATAAGCACGAAGCTCAAAGTTACCATCACGGTAAAAAGCTTACTGAATTTTATACACTTTTTCATGCGAGCGTCCTCCAAGTAATGCGAAGTTTCTTCTGGTGCAGCGTTTCCGTACCGAAATCAAAGATCAGCCGGGAAACAAACAACGCCGTAAATACGGAAGAAACAACGCCGATTGTCAAACTATAGGCAAAACCCTTAATCGGCCCCGTTCCCAATATCGATAAGAAGAGCGCTGCGATAAAGGTCGTAATGTTAGAGTCCATAATTGCCCAGAACGCATGATCAAATCCGGTTTGAATGGCAGCCGCCCGGCTCTTATGCAGTGCGAGTTCCTCTTTAATGCGTTCAAAGATAACGACATTCGCGTCAACCGCCATACCAATCGTCAAAATCATACCGGCGATACTCGGCAGCGTGAGCGTCAAATTAAAGGCTGAAAGAACGCTGAATACGATGTAGAGGTTTAAAATCTGCGCGATACACGCATTAAATCCTGCCGAGCGGTACCAAATCAGCATAAATACCAACACGGCGATCAAGCCCCATTGCAACGCGCGCAAGCCCTGGTTAATCGCCTGTTCGCCCATGCTTGCACCGATAACCTGCTGATTTTCCAGCTGCAGCGGCACATTCAGCCATGCCGTCCGTAAAATCGTCTTGAGGTTTTCCGCTTCATCCGCGCTAAAGCCACTGATAGTACCGGTTCCTCCGGTAATCGGTTCCTTGATATTCGGCGCCGATTTAATCTTATCGTCGGATACGATCGCAAGCCGCTTGCCCTTGTTTTCGGTTGTTACAGTTGCGAATATTTCAGCGCCTTCCGAATCCAGCTCAAATACGACAAGGGGCTCATTGGTTTGGCTGGTTGTTGTATTGACCCGCTGTAAATGCTTTCCTTCCAAGGCTGCCGTCTTCTTAACGACAAGAAAGCCGTCGCGTTCATCAAGCCCGTAGGCGTCTTTTTTGTACACGCCGAGCACCATCGTATCTTCGGGGATAATCGAAGGATCGAGCAGGTTGTAGTCGGCATCAAAGGTACGGGTTGGATTAGCATTATAATAGGAATAAAACGCTTGCGTGGCATCATCGTCTACGATATGGAAAGCAAGCAGTCCCCGTCCCATAATAATAGAATTGATTTTATCGGCATCGGCAGCACCCGGAATTTCAACATAGATGCGGTCATCGCCCTGCTGTCTAATCACCGGCTCCGTTAAACCGAATTTATCGATACGGCTGCTAATCGTATCGATCGCCAGATTCATCGCTTCTTTCTTTGCGGATGTCCCGGCCTCTCCGCCGTCGCCGCTCACTGCGTTCAAATCGGCCTTGATAATGATGCTCATACCGCCGGAAAGGTCGAGTCCGAGCTTTACTGCGTTGGCCTGCGCATTTTTAATGCTCAAAATCTTGCTTCGGTATGCATCTTCCAAAATCGGACTGATTACCGAACGAGCCTTATCCTCCGAGCTTTCGGGGAACGCCGCCAGCAATTCCCCGGCAGTCCATACCGCAGGAACCGGTTTACCGAGGCTTTTTAAGTTTTGCTTTGCTGCTTTAATGAGCGAATCGTATTTGGCCGATACCGGTTCGGTTTCGCCTTTTTTTGCGGCAGCGATCAACGCATTCACATCCGCTTTGGTCATGTTTATCACATAATCTTTTATCTTTTCTCTGGAACCGAGCGCCAATGCCTTATCTTCTTTACCTGTCCAGAAATACCATTTCAGGGTGGGATATAAAAATGCAAAACAGAGGCCTAACACAGCCAGAACAATCACGAATCGAGTTCGCTTTTTCATGTTTATCTCCTCAATTTAATGGGAACACATATTCCATTTATACTATAATAACTACCGGTATAAACGGAAGGAACACCGATGGAACACTGCATGGGAACGGCAATCATACCACGGCTCCGTATTCAGTGTGATCGGATTGTATTCTTTACTTCGTTCCGCCGGAAAAATTAGGCGGCTGTGGTTTTTCCGAATCGGGTTTATCAGCTTTTTTGTCTTTCTTTTTTGAAAAAGAAGCAAATAAGGAACCTTTTTCAGGCGCATTTGCCAAGCGGGCTGCCTTTGTTTTTTCATCCAATATAACATTGGCAATCGCGGAACGGTTCATTTCAAGTTTGCAGTTGTCATCAACTTTCAGGATAATCGAATTTTCCTTGACAGACGTGATAACGCCGTGAATACCGCCGATCGTAACGATTTTATCGCCCTTTTGGACACCGGCGATCATTTCCTGCGTTTTCTTTTGCTCCTTTTTTTGCGGTCCAATAATAAAAACGTAGAAAATCACAAAGATGAGACCAATCGCGACAAGCGGCACAAAACTGCCTCCCGACGCGGCTTGCTGCAGCAATGGAATTGCATTCATTATTTACATCCTTATTTATGATAGAATATCCCTAAAATAGTAACACAAAAAAAATGCGTAGTCAAGGATTCGTGTTATCCCAACAATGGAAGCCGCACGCGGCTGATATATCCGTGATGGAATATTTTGAATGCTGGAGGAGATTTTTGGCGGCCTCGATGCGCAGCAGCGTGATATATTTTTTGGTTCAGCCTTGTCCGCGGCATAAAAGGTAACTTCTTGCGGACGGATTAAAAACGCTTGATGCGCGCATACGGAATAGGCCTTTTTCCCGACATGATAAGTTCCCTTACCGCTTATTACCAAGTGGATAAGGTAATGCACTCGTACGGCAGGCCCGAACGAGTGCGCGGCTTCACATTTTTCATATCCGCTGTAGTAAAACTGCAAGGAGGATTGTCCATCCATACGCTCTGATCCTGATCGGAATGCGCCTCATCGGTACGGCTGATTAATGATTCGGTATCGTCATGTTAAAGATAACGCCGACCCGTTTAAACGCGATTTTATCGGCTTTCGATTTATCGATGTACCGTGTCTGATAAAACTGCGATATGCGTCCGGAGGATTGATATTGATGCACGGTTTTCAGCTGAGCAATCAGCAGAATCGTCAGAGAATCGGTTACTTTAAAGCTCAGCACCGGACCGAATACAACGCTGTACCGATCTTCTCCCCAGTCGCTTTTCTTGCGTCCGTCGAGCACTTTGTAGAATGTCTTTTGCGTTTCTACCCGCAGTGCAATGAGATTGAGCGGAATCGGCATTTGATAGCCCAAAAGATAGGTACCGCAATAGATAAACCCGTTTCTGTTTTTCCCTTCATCGGCCTGGAATATCCACGAATCGAGTGCGTTTGCCCCGGTGATCCCTCGATAAAAGGCATATTGATCGATCCTAAACACGATATGAGTCCAGTCCCCCGGAATAATTGCACCTAAGTCGAACTGCAGGGCGCCACCGAAATTAGCCGTATAAAAAGCCTGTTTGAAGTTGACGGGAACCGCCTCCGATTTTCCCGATTTGTTCATATTGATGGCAAGTCCGTGTAAATGTTTGAGGCTCCAACCGGAACCGATGCTTGCTCCGCCGTATAATTCCAAAAATGCAAGAGGCGTCCAGACAACATCGAATTTTCCTTCCAGCGTGATAGGAGTCAGTTCCGCACCGAGTTTAAACGTTACATTGTTTCCGCGCATAAACGGATTGTTAAAGTTCAAAAACGGAACCTTGAACGCTTCGGTTACATTCAGCTGCACTCCCCACGGATAGGTGAACGCTGTCGTGATATGAGTAGTATACTTGACCCCGGTCTGGGGCTCTTCCTGCGCATCCTGTGCAAAAAGGACGGTGATAACGCATAGTCCGGCAAGCGCCGACAATATTGCTTTTTTCATTGAACACACTCCTTGCGCCGTTTTGCATTTCGTTCGGACGGCATGACCATAACGGCTGATAAACCCTACACGGATGCACCGTTTTATGCAAGGGGCTTTGCACTTGAACGCAGCATGCAGCCGAGAGCTGCTCTATAGGACCATACCGGGGTTAATATCCTTATCAAAGCCCCTCCGCACAAAAAATATGTTACGCGCTCTCCCCCTGCGTCCGTAACGTTCCTCATTGACCGCCGTATCGGTTTTATTTATTATCTACATTGAAGAATGCATATCAGCATCAAGTTTCAGCTTGTTCATCATTTCACTTAAAAACGATAGGAAGCGTACTATGAAACAGACCAGTCTTTTTTCCGGAACAGTTGCGGGAAGCGTCAAAAAAATGAGCCTTAAGCCGGCTGCCGCTGCGTTAAAATTCGCTGCCGTGCTTATTTTTGCTGCGGCGTGTTTTACCGGATGTGCCGACAATCGGCAAACGGCTGCGGACGCAGGAACGGAAGAATACGTTACGGCCATTTCTCCGACTAATGTCGGGCGGCTTGACCCTATTGCCGTCAGCTTTGCCTGCGATATTATCGGGGAGCCTGAACAGGTCTTACAGTTTTCTCCACGGTTAGCGGGGAGCTGGGAACTGCAAGACGGCAAAACCGCAGTCTTTACCCCCTCGGCGCCCTACCCTTCAAGCCGCAAGATTATCCTGTCGGCAGACTGCGCAAAGCTATTCGGAAAAGAGACGGCGCACGGCATCTACCGCCATGTCTTTTTAGCCGCAACGCCTTCTTACGAAGTTGCCCTTGATACCCTGACGCTGAATCAGACGGAAGATGCCTATTCACTCGGCGGCAGCATCACCACGGATATTCCCGTTACGGCGGAAACCGTCCGGCACTGCGTTTCGGCGAAGTCGGGCGGCTTTTTTAAGAGCGCTCATACGGTGCAATGGGAACAAGGCGCTTCGGGAACGGTGTGGAAATTCTTCATCAAAAATATCGGCATTACAAAAAGGGTGCGCAGCTTATCGGTTGCGTGGCAAGGACGGAAGCTCGGTTTGTCGAGAAAACAGGATGCGGCATTTGCAGGAGAAAAATCGTTCAGTATTCCGGCAAAAGGCGAATTTGCCGTCATCGATATCAATACCTCAAAGCGGAATACTGTACTGGTCAGCTTCTCAGGGGTGATCGACACATCGGAAAATATAGAAGATTTTATTTCAACCTACGATGCGGACGGCACACAGATCAGCGGAACCAATGTTTCCGTGCGGGGCAATGTCCTGACGGTGTACGACGATTCAAACTGGCAGAATATTCGGAATATCCGTATTTCCAACGGGATTAAAAGCGCAAACGGCATCTATCTTGCCGCGTCAAAAAATATCACCCTTTCCGATAACTGGGACTTACCCTCCGTGCGTTTTATGACCGAAGGGACGATTTTGCCGTCCTCGCAGGGTACGGTACTGCCGGTTGAGACGCGGAACGTGAACGGCCTTTTGGTGCAGGCGTTCGCTATCTACGATTATAATATCGCTCAGTTTTTACAGGTCAACGAATTGGACGGAACGGATGAATTGTACCGTGTCGGAGAGCCGGTGTGGACACAGAATATCTCCTTCGATTGGGATCAGTCGATGCAGAACAAATATATTCCGCGCGGAATAGACGTGTCGGCGCTGCTTAAAAAATATCCTAAGGGGATGTTTCAGATACGTATCTCATTCAGAAAGAAGAATATCAAATACCGCGCCCCTTCCGAGTCCGAAGAAGCCTTTGCTTCGCTGCCGCAGCCTCCCGATACAATCGAAGCGGATGCGCCGCCTACCGAAAAGAGCTTGTGGAATTACTGGGAAGATTTGGACTATGATGAGCGGGATGCGTATTGGTCGAATAAAGATAATCCCTATCATCCGGCCTTTTATATTCCCCGCTTTAATAGTAAGAATGTAATAAAACGGAATGTCCTTATTTCGGATATCGGAATTATGGCGAAAAAGACGGCGAGCGGGCAGCTGTATATCACCGTTGCCGATATTAAAACGGCGCAGCCTATCAGCGGAGCTGAGGTTACCTGCTATTCGTATGTCGGATCAAAAAATGCCGAAATGAAGTCGGATAAAAACGGCTCGGCAGTGCTTGCAGACGCTTCCAAAGCGGTGTTCATTGCCGCAAGCTACAAAGGACAGACCTCATACCTCAAAATCGGAAGCGGTACGGGCTTGAGTATCAGCCATTTTGAAACCGGCGGCGAGAAAAATATCGGCGGGGTAAAAGGCTTTATCTACGGAGAGCGCGGAGTGTGGCGGCCGGGTGATCCGCTCTATCTTACCTTTGTGCTGCAGGATTTACAGAAAACCTTGCCGGAGGATATTCCGGTTTCTTTTGAGCTCTCCGATCCGCTCGGGCGGGTAACGGAGTCGCGCACGCTGACGCACTCGGTGAACGGCTTTTATCCGGTGGAAACAAAAACCGCCGCCGGAGCGGTAACGGGGCTGTGGCAGGCAAAGATAAAAATCGGCGGGCAGGAATGGACCCGTCCGCTCCGTATCGAAACGGTAGTGCCGAACCGCCTTTCGGTTAAGCTCGAACCGGAGAAAAAGATGCTGACGAACGGCGCAAACAGCTTTACGCTTTCGGGGGCATGGCTGCATGGAGCCCCGGCGCCCAATTACAACGCAGATGTCGCCGTGTTCTTTACCTCCTCGCCTGATAATTTCGGCTATCCCGATTTCAGCTTTACCAATCCTGCGGTGGAAATGCAGCTGGAACGTTCTACGCTTTGGGAAGGTTCATTGGACGGCTCTTCCAAGGCAAAATTTACCGAACACTTTACCGTAGGCTCGGAATATCCCGTACCGGGAAAACTGACGGCGCATTTTGTCAGCCGCATCTTTGAACCGGCGGGAGGTTTTTCCACCGCGCAGAGCTCCGCTCCGTATTCTCCGTATAGCCGCTATGTCGGTTTACGGCTGCCTAAAGGGGATGCAGCCCGCGGCATGCTTCTAACCGATGTCAAGCATACCGCAGACGTACTGCTGGTAGACCAAGACGGAAAACCGGTCTCATCAGGTGAACTTTCATACACCATTTATAAACTTGATTGGAAATGGTGGTGGGAAAAAGACGCCCTTACCGATGCAACGTATGTTTCCAGCCGCTCTTCATCGAGAATTGACAGCGGCTCGGTAACAGTCGCAAACGGAAAAGGGAACTTTCAGTTTGAAGTAAAATACCCGTCATGGGGACGCTATCTTGTTACGGTTTCCGACGGGCAGCGCGGACACAGCGCGGCAAAAATTGTGTACATCGACTGGCCGGGCTGGGCGGGACGCGCTCAGGAAAACGGTTCGGGCAGCGCGGCAATGGTTACGCTTATTACCGACAAGCGGCAGTACAGCACAGGCGAAACCGCTTCTATTTCGTTTGCCTCAAGCGCCGGAAGCAGGGCGCTCGTTACGGTGGAAAAGAACGGCGAAATCCTCAAGCAGGATTGGCTTGAAACCGCTAAAGACACCACAGTGTATAAACTGAAATTGACGGAGGCGATGTCGCCGAACGTGTATGTACACATCACGGTATTGCAGCAGCATTTACAGACCGCGAACAGTCTGCCGATCCGGCTTTACGGTATCGTACCGGTCATGGTCGATAACCCTGCTACTCAGCTAAACCCGCTGATCACCGCTCCGGCTGTGTATGCGCCCAACGAAAAGGCGGTTATCTCTGTCTCCGAACAAAACGGAAAGCCGATGACGTTCACGCTTGCCGTTGTCGATGAAGGGCTTTTAGGCTTGACGAATTATCACGGGCCGGAACTGAGGCGTGAATTTTATAAGAAGGAAGCATCACAGCTTTCAAGCTGGGATTTATATAAGTACGTTATGAACGCCTACAGCGGTAAACTGGAAACGCTGCTTGCAATCGGCGGTTCGGAGGCAGACTTGGCCGACGCACGCGAACGAGGATCCAATAGATTTAAGCCGGTGGTGCAATACCTCGGTCCCTTTACGCTGGCTGCCGGTGAAAAAAAGCAGCTTTCATTCGACATGCCTGAGTATGTCGGCGCCGTGCGGGCGATTGCCGTCGCAGGCTTTAACGGTGCATACGGCGTTGCGGAAAAAAGCATCCCCGTAAAGGCTGATCTTATGATACAGGCAGCACTTCCCCGCACACTCGGCACTAATGAGCGTATTGAGGTGCCGGTTACGGTATTTAACGGCACGGATTCGGTACAGCAGGCAAAAATCACGCTGAATACAAAAGGTTCCATTCCGTCCTTTACCGGTGAAAAGAGCATAAAAGTGCCGGCTTCTTCGGAGGCAACCGTTACGTTTACAGTAAAAACGGAAGGCGCCGGTACCGCAGACTTTACCGCAGCGGTAACAACCGGAAAAGGTTCTGCCCGGTCGGTAACGCCGGTACAGGTGCAGGCGCGGGGTATTCCCGTCAGCTACCGCACACCGTTTACGCTGAAACCGTCGGAGAAACAGATAGTGAGCGTACAAAGTCCGGGAGAGATCAGTACGGCAAAACTTTCGATGGAACTATCCTCCGTACCGGCGCTCAATTTGGCGAGCCGCCTTGAATACCTTATTCAATACCCGCACGGGTGTATCGAGCAGATTACCTCAGGCGGTTTCCCGCAGCTCTATCTTGCGGACTTTACACAGCTTTCGCCTGCGGAAACGGCGCGCATTCAAAAGCATATCCGGTCGGTTATCGAGCGGTATCCGCAATATCAAACTGCATCGGGCGCATTCGCTTACTGGCCGGGTAACAGTGAGCCTTCCGCATGGGGCTCAAGCTATGCGCTCCATTTCTTGACGGAGGCTCAAAAACAGGGCTATGCGGTGCCCGATTCGATTAAAAAGCCGCTTACATCTTGGCTTGCCTCTACTGCGGCGGATTGGGAATCGTATGAGGATGATGATACGCCGGAAATACAGGCGTACCGGCTGTTCTCGCTTGCGCTTGCAGGCAGTCCGAATATCGGTGCGACGAACCGGCTCAAAAACAAACGGCTTGGCACCTCCGGCTCGCTGCTGCTGGCGGCTGCATACTCGCTTGCAGGCAGAAAAGACACGGCGGAAGACCTATTCGCCGATGCCTTGAGTGCGCTTACTTCAATGAGCCCCTACCGATACACCGGCGGCTCTTTCGGTTCTTCCACCCGCGTACAGGCGCTCTATTTGATGGTATGCACGCTTTTGCAGGATGAGGTAAAGGCTGCAAAAGCCGCCCGCGAGGTTTCAAGCATTCTTTCTTCGGATGACTGGTGTAGTACACAGGAGACTGCATGGCTCTTGTTCTCGCTTTTACCCTATTATAAAAACCGTGAGGCGGCTTCGTGCAGCTATGCCGTTACGGCGAACGGAACGGCGCGGCAGGGGCAGCTTAAAAATGCCTCGATTATCGAAACCTTACCTGCGGGAACAGAAAAAACACAGACTGTGGAGATAACAAATACCGGAAAGGCTCCGCTCTACGGCGTCTTAACTGCCGAAGGCATGTCCGTACCGGGAACCGAACAGCGGCAGACCGAAAATATTGATCTTGATGTTTCGTATTTTGATTCTGACGGACACATGATTTCTCCTGCCGATTTGAAGGTAGGGGATTCATTCGTCATAAAAATTCTTGTCGCGAACCAAACATCGAAGAAGATCGAAAATGTCGCGCTGACATTCCCGATTCCGACCTGTTGGGAAATCAGCAACGACCGGATCGCTTTGGACAGCAACGGCGGATCGGATTCTTTCGACTATCAGGATATACGGGATGATGCCGTGTACACCTACTTCGCTTTACCGCGCAGGGATTCGGTAGTCTACCGCTTCCATGCAACGGTCGCTTATAAAGGGGAGTATTTTATACCGGCCGTTCACGCACAGGCGATGTATGATAATGCGATAAGGGCGGTGGTTCCGGGGCGGTTCGTGTCCTTTTAAAAATATACGGTGCATCTACTGCGTCATACGGTAAAAAAGTGTCCTCAACGTATCAAAGATACGCCTGCGGTACTTTTTTACCGTATTCCTTGTATCTACACCGTCTATTTCAAAAGGCTTACGGAGAGTATGTTTTACTATATGCTGCTGCTGAAAATGCTCAACGTATCAGAACGCCCAAGGACGGGCGTGGTTCCCAGCAATAGCGATATTTTGGCTTTGCCAAAATTCGCGTTCAAAAATTGACAAGGAGGTCAATTTTTGAACTTGCCACGGATGTCCGTGGTTTTACACAGTAGCGAGTTTGCGGTACGCAAACTCGTTGTTGAACAGCGTACATGGAGGTACGCTGTTCAACAGGTCTCCGCTTTATTTTTGCTCGCGCCTTGTATCCGGTACCACTATTTTTAAAAGGGTTCTTTCAAAAATAGGCGGATATCTTTAACATTTGTACGGAAAAGGCGTACAAAAGGAGTGTATTTGTATGATGAACGGAAAGAAATTGTTTTTACCCTGCGTATTAATCGTAATGATGAGTATGGCAGCATGTGTGAGCGGTTGTGCCCATACGAGCAACACCGACAGTAGAGGAAATGTTCCAAACACCGGTAGTATAGAAGTAATGCCGACAGGAGAAGCTGAGCCTGCGCTTAAAAATACGGTGTGGGCTGCTATAGACGGAAAAGATTTAGCTTTATCTTTTAGAGAAAAAGGAAATACGGTATGGATGGGCGGCTTAGGCGAGGTAGCATATAGCAAAGAAGGTGAAAAGATAACCTTTGATCTATCGGCGCTGATTACTATTTATAACGCCATAACCGTAGATGAATACATAGTAGTGCAGAAGACCGAAGTGAAAGAAGGTATCGCCCTTTTGGAAAAAATGATAGAGGCTGGAGGTGATGCGGAAAAGAAAAAGGAGCTGGAAGAAGGATTGCAACAACTCAAATCACTCTTGCCAATGCTTGAAAATCCTGATTCGGAAATACGGGAGGTTTTTAAAGAAATATTTCCTTTAGTAAAAAAGATGCCTACCGCTTTAGAACCGTATAAAACATTTGAGGGTACGTTTAACGGCAATGAGCTGACGGTAGAACGCTTTCCTGTTTATGATGCGCAGAGTAACACGGTAACGCCTACTAAAGTCATATATAAAAAGCGCTAAAATATCAGGAAATCAACAACCCCGACGCGAGCGTCGGGGTATTAAACCCTCCGCACGAATAAATATGCACACAGTAAAAGAAATAAACAACGCATTATTGATGCTCGGCGATAGCCTTCAAAAAATAAAAGAAATTCCCGATTC
Source organism: uncultured Treponema sp. (assembly GCA_963542655.1). Lineage (GTDB taxonomy): Bacteria > Spirochaetota > Spirochaetia > Treponematales > Treponemataceae > Treponema. The sequence continues at coordinate 16,192 of CAUTXW010000048.1, forward strand.
TTCGGTCGACCTGATTTTATGTGATCCGCCATATAATTTGTCGGAATACTCTACGGGCAATATGAAATTCGACTGGCGCACCGAAATAAATAATGATGTTGCAAAATGGGATTTAGCTCCGTTTGATCCTTCACATCTGGTTGATGATTTTAAACGCATATTAAAACCGGCGGGGAATATTTTTATCTTCACCAGTTATAACTTAATCGGGAAATATCACGAAGTTTTTGATCCGGTATTCAATACCTTTCAGTTTATGGTGTGGCATAAAACCAATCCGGTTCCGAATATCAGAAAATCATCGTTTTTAAACAGCTGCGAATTGATCGTATGTTTGTGGAATAAGGGGCATACGTGGAATTTTACCACGCAAAATGAAATGCACAATTTTATTGAAACGCCGATCTGTATGGGCAAAGAAAGAATCAAAGAGCCCAAGCATCCGACGCAGAAACCGCTTGCCGTTTTAGAGCATATTATTACCATCGCTTCAAATGAGGGTGATGTTGTGTTCGATCCTTTTATGGGAGTCGGTTCTACGGGACATGCTGCATTAAAATTATCGCGTAAATTTATCGGTATTGAAATTGATCCTGCATATTATCACGCTTCCGTAAAACGGCTTGAACAATTTATAAAAGATGAAGCTTAAAAAATGATCACTTCCGGCAAGATGTGTTATGACGAGCATTTAATGCCAAAATGCAAGTTCTATTCCACCCAGCCGGTATTCCAATGCCAAATCGGTTTTGACAGTGCGGACGAGAACGTTTGCACGCGGGTAAAATCGGGAAGCCAATCCGTATCGCTGACCAGCTCCTGATAAAAGCCGTCATCGATACCGAAGTCTTCAAGAAACGTGCGGAGCCGGATGTCTTCGTATTCGCTGAGCAACCGGTTGGAGAACGCAGTAATGCGCCGCGCATTCGGATTAGCAGCTACCGGTGTGTATTGCGTCATCAGCGACAGCAGCGCCTTGCCCCTGAACTTTTCCGCAAAGAGCCGCAGCACAGCCTTTGTATCTTCTAGCCGTCCGGGAAGTGCGAGGTGCCGGACAATGACGCCCGAAAGCAGCTTTCCGAACAGATAGCGCTCATCAGGCTCTGTCAGTGTCAGCGGTGCAAGACGCGCCATCGCTTCGATTGCGGCGCACGCATGTTCGGGATAATCGGGAGCGGCAAACACGTGGCGGGCGGTTTTGGCATTGAGCGTTTTAAGATCGGGCAGCCATCCGTCAACTGCGCCTTTCAGCGATTCTATCGCTTCGACTGTTTCATAAGCGGAGGAGTTCCACACCACAGGGATCGTTACGCCCTGCTGCTTTGCAGTGCGGAGCGCGATGTTCAACGCCGGAATTGCATGGCTGCCCGTTACGATATTGAGGTTTTCCGCGCCTGCGTCCTGCAATGCGCGGCATATCGCGGTGAACTCCGCTTGCGTTACCGCTTTACCCATTCCCTTTTGAGAAATCTGAAAGTTCTGGCAAAAGGCGCAGTGTAGATTGCACCCGGTCAGGAATATCGTTCCCGAACCGCCCGCTCCGGTTACCGGAGGTTCTTCGCCGAAATGCAAACCAGCCCATGCAATGCGCAATTCTGCCGTTTCGCCGCAAAAACCGCGCGTACCGGTATTTCTATTAACGCCGCATTTTTTAGGACAGGCGATGCAGCGTTCGTATTCGCTGCAGCAAAAATCTTGTATCACGGTATCAGTATGTATCAAAGTTTATGGCGTTCAACCATTACGCTCATAATGGTATGAACGGTGTTCATATCAAGCGCGTCCGCCGATGCATCGACAATGCTGTGCAGCTCTTCCCAATCCTGCGTAGAAAAATCCATGTCGGCGCCGAAGCTGCCGTCAAACAGCGAAAACACGGCATAAAACCAGTTGGCGGCCTCCTCTGCTGTGGTATACGCATGGGTATCAAGCCAATACTGCGCAACATCTTCCGCTAATGGAAGGAGGTGCTTATCATAACTGCGGATTGTCTGGATAAAAAACGAGGACAGCGTTTGCCGCGCTTGTTCGGCAGTCTGATTGCGCACCCTCCGCAGCGCATCGGTATAAAATTTTTCAAGAATATTCATAGGCATGCTACTATAAGAAAAAGCCCCGCAAAAAGCAAGTTGCAGGTATAGTATCAGCAGGGCTTCAGCACGCGTGAAAAAAGAGGGCGTTCAGGCACTTTATGAGAAAAGTGCGATTGCGCCATTAATCGGCAACATCGACAGAGTGCCGATTGTCGAAAAATATCATAAATTTCTGAATCTACCGATATTTATCCTTGCGGATGCTTCCATTCCGTGATATAATGCACGCTATATCGAGCCTAGAGGAGAATAGCGTATTTTTGCCGATATTTACGGTAAATTCTCATAAAAATTCATTTATAGAAAAGGAGGATTGACAAAATGAGAAATATGTATATAATAC
>CAUTXW010000049.1:0-18185 GCA_963542655.1 uncultured Treponema sp.
GGCAGGGTAATCGACTTCCGCAACACGATTATCATTATGACGAGCAACCTCGGCTCCGAGCTGATTTTGGCGGCGGATACCCCGGAAGAAATGAGTGCGCAGATTAAAGACCTGCTCAAGCAGCATTTCCGCCCCGAGTTTTTGAACCGTATCGACGAGCTTTTAACCTTCGGGCGGCTCGGCAAAGAGCACATTCGCAAGATTGTCGACATTCAGCTGCAAGCGGTTGCCGCACGGCTTGCAGCGCGCCGCCTCCATTTGATTGTAACGGATGCCGCAAAGGATTTCCTCGCGGATATCGGCTACGATCCCTTGTACGGCGCGCGTCCCTTAAAGCGGGCTATCCAAACCGAGCTTGAAAACAAACTTGCCAAAGAATTGCTTTCGGGCGCCTTCGCCGGTAAAACCAACATTACGGTAGACGCCGGCCAGGGCGGATTGACGTTTAAGGCATAGATTTGCTGAGGTAAAACAGATCGATATGAAAAAGGCATCCGTAAAACTAATCGGTTTCAGCGGATGCCTTTTTGATTCGGAATGATGAAACTCTCCACTGTGTCTGCCGTGGCTGTATTAGGCTTTGGTAAGCGTTCCCGAATCCATGCGGTAGGTCGTGCGGCCTGAATCCAGAATATTTGTATCGTGGGTTACAATCAGTACCGCCGTGCCGAGCCAGTTGATATCTTGTATTACCTTCATTACTTCCGTGGCTGTTTCCGCATCGAGGTTTGCAGTCGGCTCATCGGCGATGAGCAGTTTAGGCGCATTCATCAGCGCACGCGCAATGAGCATGCGCTTTGCTTCTCCACCGGAAAGATTACTCGGCAATTCATCTTTCAAATGCGCAATACCCATCATCTCCAACAAACTGAGCGCTCTTCCTTCCGTATCGCCGTCGCGGTCAAAGAGAAAAAATGGAACCCGCACATTGTCCAACACCGAAAGATTTGGCAGTGCGCCGAGCGATTGCGGCACAAACCCGATCGATTCGTTGCGGTAAAAGCTCTTTTCGGTGTCGTTCATCGCGGTAATATCCCGGTTTTGAAACAATACCGTACCGGATGTCGGCTCCAGGAGACCTGAAATCAGGTTCAAAAAAGTAGTTTTTCCTGAACCTGACCGTCCGACAATGAACACGCAATCGGAATCTTCAATATAAAAATCGGCATCTTTGACGGCAAAAAAGGTGCTATCGCCTCTTTTAAAGGATCGGGATACATTCTTTGCTTGCAGTAACATTTATGCAGTCCTTTGGGAATCCCTGTATGTGTGCTGCATTCAGAGATTCCTTTTACGGTTTTGTTATTTTTGAAACCTTGAGCGGCTTCGGGGGTTAGAGATTTTCTTTCGATTTTCTATTAAAGAAGAGATAGAGCGCATTGATGAGTATCAAGGCTCCGGCTAAGAACAGCATAACCGGCTTTGTGTAAACGTTGCAACGCATCGTCTGATGCATACATGTACCGATGACAACGGTTTGCTGCAGTATTAGGCAAATTCCCAGTCCGATATTGGAAAATGCAAGACCGATTCTGGCGCGCTTACACAGTAAAAACACGACTCCGAGTGCTGCGATGAGCCCGCCGAGCATTCTTGCCGCTTCTCCCATCCAGTGGCACTTCATAAAGCTGCCGTCAGCTTTCGGCATACACACCTGCGCATAACCGAATGGTGCAAAAAACACCAGTAGACCGATGGTGATAATCAAAATTCCAGCAATATACTTTTTCATTTTATACCTCACAAGTAAACTAGTATACGCAGAACAGTAAAAAAGTCAACCTACGGTTACATGATATCGTTGCAAGAATGTGAAAGAAAATATAACGAAGATTCAAATATAATGAGAGATAGCGGTGGTGACTGTTAATTCATATATTATACGAAAGCTGTCATTGGCCGGTTTTAGGTAGATGGAGCCGCTTGTATCAAGAAAGATGTGCTAACCGCTTGGTGAAATACGATATGCACGGTTCTCCTGAATCATTCGTTGAGTCTTGGAACTACTATCCTGAAAAAAAGGCTCGCAGAGAAAAAGCGTTTTCTTTGCGAGCCTATGAAAATCTTTATGTTTTGTTACAGCATATCTGTCATCCCCCCGCATCAAATATTTCTGATGCAGGGATCGGTTTTACGGCAGTGATTACTTTCCTTTCTTCTGTTCGATTGCGGCCTGTGCAGCGGCAAGACGGGCGATCGGAACACGGAAGGGCGATGCAGAAACATACGACATACCGGCGCGGCAGCAGAATTTTACGGATTCCAAATCTCCACCGTGCTCACCGCAGATACCGACTTTCAAGTCGGAGCGGACGGAACGTCCCTTTGCGATGCCTTCTTTTACCAGTAAGCCCACCCCTTCCTGATCCAATGACTGGAACGGATCCGCGGGGAATACGCCCGCTTTTTGTTCGTCAACGTATGCCGGTAAGAATTTCGCAGCGTCGTCACGGCTAATTCCGAGCGTCATCTGGGTCAAGTCGTTGGTTCCAAACGAGAAGAATTCGGCGCGCGCTGCAATCTTGTCGGCAAGTAAGGCTGCGCGCGGGGTTTCGATCATGGTTCCAACCATGTATTTGATGTCCGCGCCGTTCTTTTCAATAATTGCATCGGCCACGCTGCGGACTTTCTTCTCAAGGATGGTAAATTCTTTGGGATCGATGGTCAGCGGGATCATAATTTCCGGCAGAACAGTGATACCTTTCTTCTGCATATTGCACGCTGCGCTAATGATAGCGGTTACCTGCATTTCAAGGATTTCAGGATAGGTAACGGCCAAGCGGCATCCACGGTGACCGAGCATCGGGTTCGCTTCATGGAGCTGCTCAACCCGTTCCTTGACGCTGGCAAAGCTGATATTCAGCGCTTCGGCGAGCTTCTGCTGGCCTTCTTTGTCGTGCGGTACGAACTCGTGCAGCGGAGGATCGATTAAGCGGATGGTAACACCCTTTCCGTCCATCACTTTGAAGATACCTTCAAAGTCTTTCGTTTGAATCGGGAGCAGTTTCGCCAATGCTTTTTTGCGGCCTTCGGTGCTATCCGCAACGATCATCTCACGGATTGCGAGAATGCGCTTTTCATCATTGAAGAACATGTGCTCGGTGCGGCACAATCCGATACCTTCGGCACCGTGTTCAAGCGCGACCTTTGCATCTTCAGGCTGATCCGCATTGGTGCGTACCTTGATGGTGCGGATTTCGTCAACCCACTCCATTAATTGCTTGTATGATTCAGGCTGTTTTGCCTGTACTAATTTCAATTCACCGATGTACACATCGCCTTTGGTTCCGTCAAGGGTGATAAAATCGCCTTCCTTGAGTGTTGTACCGTTGTAGCTGCATTCGCCTTTTTCGTAATCGATCACGAGTTTTTCGCAGCCGACGATACAGCATTTACCCCATCCGCGGGCAACAACGGCTGCATGGCTCGTTTTTCCGCCGGTTGCAGTCAAAATACCCTGCGCTGCGTGCATACCACCGACATCTTCGGGGCTGGTTTCTTTGCGTACCAAAATGGCCTTTTCTTTATTTGCAGCCAATGCCTCTGCCTTAGCGGCGGAAAAACAAATTTTACCGGCTGCGGCGCCCGGAACGGCGGCAATCCCGCTGACCAGCAAGGCTTGTTTGAGATTCGCTTGCTTGTAGTCAATGGCAGGATAGAAGATACCTTCAATATCGCTGGACTTAATGCGCATGATGGCTTCTTCTTTGGTGATTAGTCCTTCTTCCACCATATCGACGGCCATCTTGAACGCAGCGGCAGGAGAGCGCTTACCGGTACGGCATTGGAGCATATAGAGCGTACCTTCTTCTACGGTAAACTCCATATCCTGCATGTCTTTATAGTGTTTTTCCAAAAGTGCGCGGACATCGCAGAGCTGGTCGTAGGCTTTTTTGTCTTCTTTTTCAAATTCGGAAAGTTTAATCGGCGTACGGATACCGGCAACAACGTCTTCGCCCTGGGCATTGAAGAGGTAGTCGCCGTAGAATACGTTTTCGCCGCTGTTAGGATCGCGGGTAAAGCAGACGCCCGTACCGGAGGTATTGCCCTTGTTGCCGAACACCATCTGCATAACGTTGACTGCGGTTCCTTTAATACCGACGAGGTTTTCTACGCGGCGGTAGGTAACGGCTTTTTCCGCCATCCATGAATTGAATACCGCACCGATCGCGCCCCACAGCTGTTCAATCGGGTCTTGCGGAAAGTCGGTTTTAATTTCTTTTTTATAGAGCGCCTTGAATTTTGTGATAACTTCGGCAAGCTCGTCTTCGTTTACATCGGTGTCGCCGATTTTTTTATCCGCAGTAACATTGAGCCGTCCGCGGGTACGTTTTTCTTTTACTTCATCAAAAAGAGCATCAAACTTCAAACGGTCGATGCCCATAGCCGTCGAACCGTACATCATAATGAAGCGGCGGTATGCATCCAATGCAAAGCGGCGATTGGAAGTCTTTTTTGCCAAACCTTCAACCGACTTATCGGTTAAACCGAGGTTCAAAATCGTTTCCATCATACCGGGCATCGAAACCGGAGCTCCCGAACGGACGGAAACCAGCAGCGGATCATCAGGGTCGCCGAGCTTTTTGCCCGCCGCTTTTTCCAACGCTTCCAGGTTGGCTTTTACCGCCTGATCTAAGCCGTCAGGATATTTTTTGTCATTTGCATAGTACAGCTGACAAACTTCTGTCGTGATGGTAAATCCTGCGGGTACCGGCAATTTTGCGCGGGTCATTTCCGCCAAACCGGCTCCCTTACCGCCCAACAGCTGCTTCATCTCTCCGTTTCCTTCGGCATTACCGTTACCGAAGAAATATACATACTTTTGTTCTGCCATTATTCCCTTCCTTATAATAAGTAGAAACAGATTAAGATAACTGTTTAATGAATAGAAGAGCAGCCTCTAAAAGAGCGAAACGTCCTTTAGAAGTGCTCAATATTACCATTTTATAATGTACGATTGGTTCTGTCAACGCCTCAATTTTGAGTATACGGCACACGCATCATATTTGCGTATCTATCCGGTATAAATAGAGCCGCTATTGTACACGTTGTATTCACCGCAGGGTCTTTGATTGAGATGAAATACCGGACAGATTGATTACTTCCATTTCAGAAGATTCACCGTTAATTCGGAAAAAATAACGGTTGCGGAAATGAAAAAAACGGCTTTATGCTGAAAAGAGAAGGGAATAAGTCTTCGATAATGATGAAGTATGACGATTCCCAGCAATTCTTGAGGAGGAATGAAGTATGAAAAAGCGGATATTGATGAGTATGTGCATTATCCTGACTGCTGCATTGATGTATGCAATGGGCGGTTCGGAGGAAGCGGCTGCTGCAAAAGCGGATAAGCAGCTGACTATTCACATGGTGTTTAACGGTATGGTTTTTGATGGCAATTGGGATATTTACCGCCTGGCCGCTGCAAAAACGGGCGTTATGCTGAAAGGTACCGCATCAAAGAACAATACCGATGCAAAACAAGCCTTTAATTTGATGATCGCCTCCGGTTCGCTGCCGGACATTATCAGCTATACGCAAAGCGATTTGGAAGCACTCGGATTAAAAGACGGTGCCGTTATCGATTTAACCGATCTTATCGACAAACATGCACCGAATATCAAGCGGTTTATGCAGGAAAATCCGCGTTTTGCAAAAGATATGTATGCTTATGACGGAAAAATTTATACTATTCCGACTTATTCAGACAGCAATAAGCTGAATGTAACTACAACCTTTTTTCTCCGGACCGACTGGCTGAAAAAATTCAATTTAAAAGTGCCGACCACGATCGATGAGCTTGAGCATGTATTAACAGTCATTGTAAACGGCGATGCAAACGGAAACGGAAAAAAGGATGAAGTAGGCCTCTTCGGACGCGGTACGGGAACGCAGACTCCGTTGCGCTACACGGCCGGTATTTTAGGCGCGCGGTATGCAACGTCATTCTATGTTGAAAACGGAAAGATCAACTATAATCCGCTTGAGCCGACATTTAGACCCGCTATTGCGACAATGGCCGATTGGTATAAAAAAGGCCTGGTTGATAAAGAACTGTTCACCCGCGGCTGGGGCGCACGCGATCAGCTGCTGCCGACCAATCTCGGGACGGCGACGTTTGATTGGCCTGCCTCTACATCGGGCTATAACTTCCGTAACGATGCGCCTGCCGGTTTTGAATTTACTGCGGTACCGCCGCTCCGTAATGCCGCCGGAGAGGTTATCTCGCGCAGCGTAACCCGTAATCCCGCAACCGATTTTGCATGGAGTATCTCCGCTTCCGCAAAAGATCCTGTTACCGTTATCAAATACATGGACTGGTGGTTCAGCGAAGAGGGACGGCGTGCATGGAACTTCGGTATCGAAGGCAAACACTATACGATGAAAGACGGTAAACCGGTCTTTACCGACTATGTACTGAAAAACTCCGAAAACCTCACTCCGCTTCAGGTGCTGTACCGCGCCGGTTCCCAAGTGTCAGGTATCGGCGTATGCCAAGATGCGGAATATGAGTTTGCGACCGCTTCAAATGATATTGCCCGGAACGCATGGAAATTATACATGGAAAAGGGGAATACTGTTCCCGATATTCCGGTATTGAAATTTTCACCGAAAGAACAGGCTGAAATTCAGAAGATCAAACCGGCAATCGATCAAACGACAACCGAATATGTCCAAAAATGGATACTCGGCGCTTCCGATATCAATAAGGATTGGGATACCTATGTAAAGCGCATTAAAGAGCAAGGTTTGGACCGCATGGTTGAGCTGCATCAGGCTGCGTATAACCGGTACAATAAATAGTAAAAACAATGCCGCAGAATTCAGTGGGTAAAATTCCGCGTGTTCTGCGGCTGTATGAAAAATAAACGTATTGGAGAGATTAAAAAAACGCGCTGTTTGTCCTTTGGAATTGCTTGAAAAAAGGCAAATATCGGATTTGGAATACTGTACAGGTTGATTGCTTCTATTTCATAAGATTTACCGTTAATTCGAAAAACATAACGGTTGTAGAAATGAAAAAATCGGTTTTATGTTGAAAAAATGGGAAGTGTTCTTCAATGAGGAGGCGTGAAGTATGAAAAAGCGGATATTGATGAGCATGTGTATTATTCTGACTGCCGCGTTGATGTATGCAATGGGCGGTTCGGAGGAAGCGGCTGCTGCAAAAGCGGATAAACAGCTGACTATTCACATGGTGTTTAACGGCATGGTATTTGACGGCAACTGGGATATTTACCGTTTGGCTGCTGCAAAGACGGGCGTTATGCTGAAGGGCACTGCATCAAAGAATAACACTGATGCAATACAAGCCTTTAACTTGATGATTGCCTCCGGTTCGCTGCCGGATATTATCAGCTATATGCAAATCGATTTGGAAACGCTCGGATTAAAAGACGGAGCCGTTATCGATTTAACCGATCTTATCGATAAACATGCGCCGAATATCAAGCGGTTTATGCAAGAAAATCCCCGTTTTGCAAAAGATATGTATGCTTATGACGGAAAAATTTATGCGATTCCGACGTTTTACGATTACGATCAATTAAATGTTACGACAACAATTTTTATTCGTACCGATTGGCTGAAAAAATTTAATTTGAAAACACCGTCGACTGTTGCCGAACTTGAACATGCATTAACGGTCATTGTTAACGGTGATGCAAACGGTAACGGTAAAAAAGATGAAATCGGCTTATTCGGACGCGGTGCAAACACGGTTGATCCGCTGCGGCAGAGCGCCGGAATGCTTGGCGCGCGGTATGCAACGTCATTCTATGTTGAAAACGGAAAGATCAACTATAACCCGCTTGAGCCGACGTTTAGATCCGCTATTGCAACCATGGCCGATTGGTATAAGAAAGGCCTTGTTGATAAAGAGCTGTTTACCCGCGGATGGGGCGCCCGTGATCAGTTGTTGCCGACTAACCTCGGAACGGTAACATTTGATTGGCCGGCCTCTACATCGGGCTATAACTTCCGCACCGATGCTCCCGCCGGTTTTGAATTTACGGCAATACCGCCGCTTCGCGATGCCGCCGGCACGCTCATCAGCCGAAGCCTCACCCGCGGTAATTCTAACGGATGGGCATGGAGCATCTCTGCCGCGGCAAAAGATCCTGTTGCCGTTATCAAATATATGGATTGGTGGTTCAGTGAAGAAGGTCGTCGTGCATGGAACTTCGGTATCGAAGGTAAACATTATACGATGAAAGACGGTAAACCGGTCTTTACCGATTACGTACTAAAAAACCCCGACAACTTGGTTCCCCTTCAGGTGCTGTACCGCGCCGGTTCCCAAGTCTCCGGTATCGGCGTATGGCAGGATGCGGAATATGAGTTTGCTACTGCCTCAAATGATATTGCGCGGAACGCATGGAAACTGTACATGGAAAAAGGCAACACCGTCGAAGATATTCCGACGCTCAAATTTTCACCGAAAGAGCAGGCGGAAATCCAAAAGATTAAACCGGCAATCGATCAAACGACAACCGAATACATACAAAAATGGATACTCGGTGCTTCCGATATCAATAAGGATTGGGATACCTACGTAAAGCGTATTAAAGAGCAAGGCTTAGACCGAATGGTTGAACTGCATCAGGCTGCGTATAATCGGTACAATAGATAGTAAAAACAATGCCGCAGAATTCAGCGGGTGAAATTCCGCGTGTTCTGCGGCTGCATTAAAAATAGACCGTACAAAATATCCGGTGCGTTTACTTTAAGCGGCGCGATAGTCCAAGATTGAAACAGCTGCTATGTTTTGTTATAGTTTTTATCATAAGGACGGCATTTCTATGGATAAAAGCTTTGATGATTTGACTATTGTTGATGATTATATGTTTTATCGCGTAATGGAAGATACCGATATTTGTAAGACTCTTTTGAATATCGTCCTACGTGATAAAGTTGAACCGATAACAGAGATAGAACTGCAGAAAACGATTGCAGACGGCGGACGGGCAAAAGGGGTTCGCTTTGATGTATGGGCTAAAAGCCAAAATGGTTCGATTTACGACATAGAAATGCAGGCAATTAACAAAAATGATTTGGCAAAACGCATCCGATATTATCAATCGGCAATAGATATTAGTGTATTGGAAAAAAATCAGCCGTATGAAAATCTACCGGATTCATTTATTATATTCTTTTGTACATTCGACTATTTAAATAAAGAACTGCCTGTTTATACATTTCATACAATCTGTGGCGAAGATACAACCATACGGCTTGCTGACGGAATAACAAAGATAATTGTAAATAGCAAGGCCGCAGAAAAAGAGGCAAATGCCGAACTAAAGGCGTTTTTACATTATATGAATGGAAAAGCAAGCAGTGATCCATTTATCCGAAAAATAGAACAACGAATAAAAGATATAAAAGAAAATGAAACATTACGGAGGGAATTTATGCTGATTAATTCGTTTGAGAGGGATGCACGGAATGATGGATGGAAAGTCGGCTGGCAACAGGGTATGCAACAAGGGATACACCAGGGTCTTCAGCAGGGTATATTACAAACCGCTATATCGTTAAAAAAGATGGGTATACCGATTGCGACCATCGCTCAAGGTACCGGTCTTTCAGTAGAAGAAATTGAAAAGATTTAAAATACAGGTTGTACCGGAATGACATTTTTATCTGCATGGTTGATAAACAGCGGGCTTTTTCGGCTGCTGCCGTTTACTGCACACCTTCCTAAAGGAGTTATTATGCTGTGTTTCTGTATATGTGCCATGGGAATTTCGTGTACACCTCCGGTAACGTCCGGCAAAGGCGGAACTCAGGATAAAGACCCTGGCAATAGTCCTGCAGCTCCTTTTAATTATGCGGAGCTCAAAGCTCGCCGTAGATGCTTTTTAACTAGCATAGATACGGCGGATGCCCGTTTTGCCGATGCAGATACTGTCCGCAGTTTTACAGCACAGCAGGATGCGCAGGCGGAGAAAGCACTCAAAACATTCGGCGGATACGAAGGGGTCGCATCGTATAGCCCCGCCGGTAAACCCATCGAAGAAGTGTATGCCGATTTTAACCGGGTGCTGACGCTTGCAAAAGCCTACCGGACGGAGGGCGGCGCATTTTTCAGGAAGCCGGAGCTTGCGGCAGCGGTGAACACGTTGCTGCGTATCCTGCACACCGGCGTCTATCATCGAAATCAAGCCGAACACACGAATTGGTGGCATTGGGAAATCGGATTTCCGCTCAAAATTCTTGATACGCTCTTACTGCTTGATGAAGCGGCCGAACCGGCGTTACGAGATTCGCTCATTGAGGCAACGCGCTACTTTCAACCCGATGCGGTGTATTCGGGCAATAATCCCGTGGCGATCCATCCTTCCGGCAGCCCTAAGCGGCTGTCAACCGGCGCGAACCGTGTCGATTTGGTAAAGCTCTGCGTTTTACGCGGAATACTTGCCGGTGATGCCTCGGAAATTCGCACTGCGCTTGCAGCATTGGCGCCGGTTTGGGAGACAAAGACCGGTTCGGAAACGGGTGAAGCGCGGGACGGTTTTTATGCGGACGGCTCGTTTATTCAGCATAGCGATATTCCGTACACCGGAACCTATGGCGTTGTTCTGATCGGTGGGATCGGTGAATTGCTTTACCTTACCGGCGCCGGGGAAAGCCCCACGGCTATTCCTCATATTGATGGATTGTATGCGCATCTTTTTACCGCCTTTGAACCGCTTTTGTACAAAGGCTGTATACCTGATTTTGTCAGCGGCAGATCGGTTTCCCGGAAAAACAGTTGGGACGGTGCAAACGGACAAGCGGCGTTGAATGCGCTCGTGTTGCTGGGAAAAGGCACCGAAGCTCCTTATGCGCAACGGATACAGGCGCTGGTGAAACGGGAATTGCAGAACAGCCTGCTCCTTGCTGCCGGAACCTATTCAGCAGCCCAGGATTCTCTTTTTTACCGCGCCGCATTGGCTCATGCTGCTGAGGATTCTCTTGCAGCGCTGCCGTATACTCCGCAGCTTTACTGCTTCCATGCGATGGAACGCTATTTTTTCCGCTCTCAAAAATATGCAATCGGACTGGCATGTCATTCAAACAAAATCGGCAATTACGAAACGATGAACAGCGAAAATACCCAAGGGTGGTACACCGGCGACGGGATGGTCTATATCTATGATCGGACTGATAATTACCGATTCTTTTGGCATGAAGCTGATTTGCGCTCTATTCCCGGTACGACTGAAGTTGCGGAAAATATGGAAGGGAAAAATGCCCAACGGAACGGGCATAAACCGGCAACCGGACAGCCGTCGGAATATGACCCCGCAACAAAAACAGTACGGATGGATTTTCATAATTGGAATGATACGCTGCATTCCGTTAAAGAATGGACGTTTATCCCAAGCGGACTGCGCTATTCGGAAACCGGGATTACGGGCAGCGGAAACGTACAGAGCGTTGTTGAACATAAACAGGTATTCGATACGCAGAGCATTATGCTGAACGGTTCGGCTTTTCAGTTTACGGAAGAGGAACGCACTGTTCCCGCTTTGCAGCAGTTTTCCGTAGATGGAAGAAGCTACACCACCAATACGCCGAAACCGGCCGTGGTACGGTGCTACCGGAAAAACGGCAGGAATTATGTGCTTGTCTTTGTTCAAATCGGTACTAATCCGAATGGTGAAGCCTTTTCGTGGATGCTGACGCTGCCGTGATGACGGGGCGATCAGTATACAAGATGAGCGGTTTTTCATTGTCGGAAAATCGCCGAAAAGAATTTGACAAAACGTTTTTTACATCGTAGTATATTTACATATCTTTTGAGGAGGATTTTGATGAAAAAATTACTCGGTTGTATACTCGGATTTGCTCTGCTAACCTCTGCGGTTTTTGCAATGGGCGGTAGTGATGGACAGACAAAAGGGGCAAGCAATGGCCCCGTAACCATCACATGGTGGGAATTCCCTAACTTCGGCGGAGAAGGCGACTTTGAGCGGGGCTTAATTGCTGCATTTGAAGCGAAAAACCCCGGCATTAAGGTCAATTTTGAAATGATTTCTTATGCAGACGGACCTGCAAAAATTACCACTGCCATTGCTTCTAACACGGCTCCGGATTTTACCTACGATGCTCCCGGACGGATTATTGCATGGGGAAACGACGGTATCCTGGCTCCGATCGATGACGTTATCGGCGCTGAGAAAGCAAACTTAGCGGCAAGCGCTCTTGCAGCGTCAAAAGGTGCCGACGGCAAATATTACATGTATCCGGTTCATACCGGCGGCTTTATGATGGCGTTCAACAAAGAGATGCTTGAAGATTTAGGTCTTTTGGACATGCTCCCGTACAAAACGGCAGATCGCACCTGGACATTAAAACAGTATGAAGACCTTCTGAAAGCATTAAAAGAAAAACTCCCTGCTGGTAAAGTACCCGCAGTGTTCTACGCGAAGTCTCAGGGCGGCGATCAAGGTACTCGCGCATTCATGGTCAATCTGAACGGAAACGCACCGCTGATGAACGACAGCTTGACCAAATATACCTTTAACAACGCCAATGCGGTTAAAAACGTACAGTGGCTGCAAAATGCCGTAAAAGAAGGCTGGATGATGAACGGTTCCGCACTTCAGGCAGGAGACGCAATCGATATGTATTGCGCTGCAAACGCGGCAAGTACCATTCTGTATTCGTTACAACTTGAAAAAATCAATGCATCAAAAATCAATTATAATGGTAAGAAGTTTACTTCAATCTTTATGCCCTTCCCGAATGATGCCGGTAAGCCTGTTTTGGAATTTATCGTAGGCGGTCCCTGCGTGTTCAACAACGGCGATGAGGCAAAAATTGTTGCGGCAAAAAAATTAGCGCATTTTATCGCAACTGATCCTGAATGGGCGCCGAAAGTTATTGCCGCAAGCGGATTATTCCCGGTTAGCAACAAGATTAAGGTTGAGCTTAAAACAGACGAGCATAAGTGGAATGCCAATGCAGTGAAGTTCTTCGGCGCATACTACAACACCGTACCGAGCTTTACCGAAATGAGAACTTATTGGTTCCCGGCGATGCAGGCTGCGCTGAACGGTCAAGATGCACAAAAGACCCTTGATACCTTTGTTAATCAATCCAACAGCATAAAGTAAAAATCATTTGCTTGAAAGGAATACCGTATCTATGATGCGGTATTCCTTTTTTATACGCACGTTCTAAAAATATTACGTTTTGGAATATTCCAGCACCTTATGGAGATATACGAATGGCGATACCTCGAGTAAGACATATAAGCCCTCAGTTAAAGCAGGAAACGATTGTTTCATACATTTTTCTGCTGCCTGCTTTTGCTTTTTTTATTATTTTTGTGTTATTCCCGATTTTTCGAGGGATATACGTTAGTTTTTTTGACTATGGACTGCGGAAATTTAACTTTATCGGCTTCGGTAATTATATCCGCCTGTTTCAAGACCCCGTATTTTTAAAATCATTACTGAATACCTTTATTTTGGTCGTAGGAACCGTTCCGCTCATTTTGATTTTTTCGATCTTTGTCGCGGCGAATATTTACACGAAAAAGCCCGCTATCAGGTCTTTCTTCCGCGGGGTATTTTATCTTCCGGCCGTTTCTTCCATTGTCAGTATCACCGTCGTATGGGGATGGATTTATCACCCGCTCTACGGTATCCTCAACTATGTGCTCATGTTTTTAGGCATTATCAGCGAACCGATTTCATGGCTCGGTGATCCGGCCTATGCGCTGGGTGCCGTTACCGCTGTGCTGCTCACTACATCGGTCGGTCAGCCGATCGTATTGTACACCGCCTCGCTCGGTAACATTCCGACCAGCATGATCGAAGCAGCGGAAATCGACGGTGCAACGAGCTGGCAGGTATTCCGCTACATCAAGTGGCCCGCGCTCCTTCCGACAACGCTCTATATTCTGATTATTTCTACTATTAACTCGTTTCAATGTTTCTCGCTCATCCAATTGCTGACCGCCGGAGGCCCGAACTTTGCGACCTCGACCATCATGTACCTTGTCTATGAACGGTCGTTTACGCTGTATCAATTCGGCTATTCTTCGGCAATGGCGATTATACTCGGTATTTGTATTGTGTTGATTTCGACCATGCAATACAAAATTTTCGGTCAAGAAGTTGATTATTAAGCGGAGATACAACATGAGTTCACAGTTACAGAAGAATAAAGAGTCAATCATATCGAATTCGATTATCTATACGTTCTTAACGGCCTTAACCGTCTTTTTTATCTTTCCCTTTTACTGGATATTAACCGGCGCGTTTAAGCATCAGCTGGTGGCGGTCGCCTTTCCTCCGGAGTGGTTTCCACATAATCCGACGATGATCAACTTTATTGATCTTTTTAAACAGCCGACGGCCCGTTGGATCAGTAACTCATTTATCATTGCAATTTTGACGATGCTGCTCGTGTGTGCAACTTCAACGTTGGCCGGGTATGTGCTGGCAAAAAAACGGTTCATCGGGGCAAAAACGATATTTTGGATTTTTATTGCCGCTATGTCGTTGCCGAAACAGGTTATCCTCATTCCGCTCGTGCAGATGATTTCTTCATGGGGATTCCACGACACACTTGCTGCCTGTATTTTACCCGCTGCCGGGTGGCCGTTCGGTATCTTTTTGATGAAGCAGTTTACTCAGACGATGCCGACGGAGTTAATTGAAGCGGCAAAGATAGACGGCTACGGCGAATTGAAAATATTTACGAGCATCGTGGTGCCGTTAGTCAAACCCGGTATTGCCGCGCTTGCGATTTTTACCTTCATTGCTGCATGGAACGACTATTTTTCTCAGTTGGTGTTCTTAAACAGCCGTATTAAACTCACGCTGCCGCTCGGTTTGGCAACGCTTGCGCAAGAGTTCGGCGCGAACTACGGTGTGTTGATGGCGGGAGCGCTCCTTGCCTCTATCCCGATGATTGCGATCTTCCTTATCTTCCAAAAATCGTTTACGCAGGGAATCACCATGGGGGCCGTTAAAGGATAATCGAAAGGCTTACAAGGAGTATTTTTATGGATTACGCACAATTACAACAGGACTATAAAACACAGCTGACGGACAGCGTATTGGCATTTTGGCTGAAACACGGGATGGATACGGAGCACGGCGGTATCTACACTGCTGTTGACCGCGACGGCAGCCTGCTTGATACCGATAAATCGGTGTGGTTTCAGGGACGGGCGCTCTGGTCGTTTGCGTCGGCTTATGCGGATGTGGCGCAAAACGAGGCGTATTTAACTGCCTGTGAATCGCTCGTCAAATTTATCGAAGCACACTGTTTTGATACCGATGGGCGGATGTTCTTCCGAGTTACAAAAGACGGGTTGCCGGTCATAAAAAGGATCCGTTACTTTTTCAGCGAAACATTCGCCGTACTCGGTATGGCTGCCTACAGCCGCGCTTTAACAAAGGCTGGAAACGGGGCTGAAGCAGAAAAGATGCGGGTACGATCGTATCAAATTTTTGAAAAAATATTGCATATTAGAAACACGCCCGGTATTTTGATACCCAAGTTTGATCCCAAGAATGCCCCATCGCGCGGTTTCGGTGTTCCGATGATTCTGCTCAATACCGCGCAGGAATTGCGCAAGGTCTACCCTGAAAAGAAAGCTGAGCTTACCGCTTTTATCGATGAGCTGTTGACTGAAATTCAGACCTACTTTATCCGCCCTGACCTTGAAACGGTACTGGAGCAATGCGCTCCGGATGGACGCTTTCAAGCAGAGCACTTTGAAGGCCGCCTGCTCAATCCCGGACATGCGATCGAAGGCTCCTGGTTTGTGATGAACGAAGCCCGCTACCGGAACAACGATGCAACGCTGCTCCGGTTGGGAACACAGATGCTCGATTGGATGTGGAAGCGCGGCTGGGACAGTGAATACGGTGGAATTATCTATTACCGTGATGCGCTCGGCAAAAGTGCAACCGAATACTGGCACGACATGAAGTTCTGGTGGCCGCAAACTGAAGCGGTTATTGCAAACCTGATGGCGTACCGCATGACCGGCAACACGCAATACGAAGCGCAGTTCAAAGCTGCGCATGAATATGCGCATAAGCTCTTCCCCGATCCTGAATACGGCGAATGGTTCGGGTACTTCCACCGCGACGGGCGCCGCTCTACCCCGCTGAAAGGAAATATGTACAAAGGGCCGTTCCATATTCCGCGCATGTACATTGTCTGCTACGAATTACTGGGCAGCCTGGCAAGCAACCGGTAAAGAGACCGCAGGCTCGCTCCGGAATGTACGTCCTTGTATATTCCGGAGCTGTAAGTTTGCGTCGCAAACTTACTTCTGATTAACACCGTGGACGTCCATCCGCTCGTGCTGTGAGCATAAATGCACCGGATGTTTTAACCTATAACCTAAAAAAGAGCGGAAGAACTCTTTTTTTTAAAGTACCTTTCTTGTTCTATTTTTTAGCCATTTTGCCTTCGACGATGCATATAGCATTGCTGGAGGTTGAAAATGAGAACCCGCAAACCTTTTGACGAGCTGACCATTGCTGACGACATCGCGCAGCAGTGTACATCCTTGTACATTGCTGCGCTACGAGTTTTCTTATCGAAAACTCGCTCCTGCTTAATGCCCCTGCCATCCGTGGCAAGTCATGGAACACGAATCGCTGTGCCGTCCGTTTCTGGAAATGGTTGTAGCCGATAACATCGGAAAGATATCCTATCTGTCGTCCCAAAATGCTATCACCTCAAGCTCGGAGGCTAAGTCTATCCGCCTTGATGTTCTGGTAAAAGATGAAGCGGGAAGATCATACGACATTGAAATATTGTTTACCGATAGACATCCGTGTCTATCGGTAAACACGAGTTTTGCCGTTCGGCAAAACATCGCTGCTGCTTAACACCAGCGGCATCCATGCCGCTTCTGAAATGGAGTTTTCTAAACAGGTTTTTCGCTAGCCTTTTGCAAATAGGCGAGGCAGATAATAAAGAGCTACGTGGATTTTTGAGATATGTTGGAACAGGCGAGGTAACCACGGAATACACGAGGAGGATAGACGATATGATACGAACCATAAAGGTGAGTGAACAGATGAGGAAAGAATACCGCATCTTACCGGCAGTTATCATGGATGCGATAGATGAAGGCGTTGAGCGCGGTAAATCCTTGGGTATTGCTGAAGGCGAAGCAAAAGGACGTTCAGAAGGCTCTCGCCAAGCAAAGCTCGAAACGGCAAAAAATCTTCTGAACTTCGGCCTTTCCCGGGAAAATATTGCAAAAGCAACCGGACTATCTCGGGCAGAAGTGGAAGCAATACAATAATTTTGCCTGCGAGATGGGCATTCCGCAAATCCCGATTCTGTTGAAATCACCGCCCTGTTGAGCAGTTATATATCCGTGTACACTGTTCAACGATAAGTTTTTCTATCGAAAAACTTACTTCTGATTACCACCACGTCCATCCATGGCGGTTCTGCGACGGAGTTGCGCTAAAAGCATTTGTGTTCAACTTTTATTTTACAAACCATGCTTTAGAACCAAGGTGGGTTCTTAGGGCGAAGCCCTAAGCCGTCATTTTTCTTTTGGGGGTTATAGGGGGTATTTTCTTTTTATCGGAAAAAAAGAAAATACCCCCTAACTTATACCTTAAATTTTGAGACTTCTTCCGCAAGGTTTTGAATACTTTCTTTATTCTTTTGCGAAATTGCATTGACTTCCTGGACAGCGTTGTTAATTTGCACTGCACCGGAGGCCATTTCGTTCATGCTTTCAGTGATAATGCGGGTAAGGTCATCCAACTTATGCACTTCTGCAGCTACTTGCTCGCCCCCTTTCAGCATTTCTTCCGAACCTGACTGGACTTCAATTGTAACGGAGCTGATGTTTTTAATCGCTTTCAGCACTTCCCGGCTGCCGTTTTCCTGCTCGTTCATGGCTTCGGTAAGGCGGTTACTCATTGTTTTTACCTGTTCGGCGAGCGAGAAAATTGCATTGAACTTTTCTTCCGCCGTTTTGGAAGAAGAAGAAAGCGTTTCAATTTCGCCCGACAAGGTTTTCAGCGTTGAGGTGATGGCTTTCCCCTGCATGGAAGACTCTTCCGCGAGCTTGCGGATTTCGTCTGCAACAACGGCAAAACCTTTGCCTGCTTCGCCCGCATGGGCTGCTTCAATTGCTGCATTCATCGCGAGCAGGTTGGTCTGCGACGCGATATGCTGAATAACATTGGAGG
>CAUTXW010000050.1:0-17985 GCA_963542655.1 uncultured Treponema sp.
GGGGTAAGCAAATTGATAGTATTTGATTGAAATTTGTTCTATAAACTTCTTGAATCATCCGGTTAAGTGGTGTATAATGATAACATGATGAGAAAGTTACCTATATTTTGTGCGGCAGGGCGGTGTTGTCGATGAAACGGACTCCCTTACGCATCCTTTTTGCATGTTTTTATTGTCTTTTCTTCCGTTTTGCAGCATTGTCGGCACAGGTTGTGAAGCTGCCGCTGCCCGTAACATCTCTTTCCGTAAATGCTGATGATACCGTTTTGGCCGTATCCGATTCCGCATCTATTTCAACTTACGACATTTCAGGCTATACACGTACTTCAAATATCAATGAAGAATATATTAACCGGAGTCTTTTTTACCAAGGGCCGTATGATGAGCTTTTAATCACCATGACCCGTGCGGGTAAATTTTTGCTGTATCGGCACCCGTCCGACGATAAGAAGGCCTACGAGAAAACTGAAGAATATCGATTGAGCGACTACGCGGAAGGAAAAACGATTAGGTGTAATGCGTTCAGCAAAGACACAAACTACAGTGCAGCCGCGTTGACGGACTTTTCAATTCAAATTCATTTTAAATTGCGCTTTACGAAAGATATGATCACGCGGACGATAGAGGGACATCAGTCGGAAATATACGGACTTGAATTCAGCAATAATGAAAAATATCTCGCGTCCGTTTCTAAAGACGGAGCGGCGTATATCTGGCGGTGTTCCGATTATGAGCAAGCGGGGCGTATCGAGAGCGTGTATACGAAATCGGACATCCCGATTTATTTTACCGCCGACAGCTTACGCATTATCAGTATGGAACACGGCGCTTCTTTTAGAATTTCAGATTTAGAGGGAAAAAAGGTCGCCGGTATTAATACCGGTAGAAAGATTATAGCCCTTCGGCCGCTTTCCGATCCCGATAAAATTGCGGTTTTAAATGATAAAAATAGAATCGTAATCTACAGCGTGCAGCAGCAAAAATCCGTCGGGGTGATACGGCTGCCCGAAACGGAAACATCGGATATTACCGCTTTCGACTTTTGCCATACCGAAAACGCGGTATTTGTCGGCTGTGCAAGCGGCGCGGTATATAAACTGAAGCCGAGCGCAGTCATTTCCCGGGCAGAACCGCAGCGTGCCGATCCCGACGATTCGGAGGATATGAGTAGTCCGGACGATTATGCGATGGACGAAGAAATCGATTCGGATGCGCCGCTTGCAGAAGAGGTTACGGGAACGGGCAAGCCGTTTAAGATCGGGCTTAAAACCGGAAAGGAGCATTTCCTGACCGTTTCGACGCTGATGGGATTTTTGCAGCCGGAGAAAACAAACTTCCGGTATCTGTTTGGGTTCGACGCCTGTTACCGGAATACCTACGTTACCGCGCCGGTATATATCGGCGCAGGGCTGCGCGCGCACGTGGCTCTGCCCAAGCGTCCTTTTCCCGTTCAGTATGAAGACTTTAGCGGCAAAACGATTGCGCCGCCGTTGCTCTGGATGGGTGAAATATACTTTCCTGCGGGGATAGAAGTGGTGTTAGACCGCCGTGGGTATGCCGTGTTATTTGAAGAAATTGCGCTGACGGCACGGCTGAGTGCGCTGGCTCGGCCGAAAGTTGCCGCTTCCAAAGCGTTTTTTTCCTACGGCGGCAGACTGACAACCGGTATCAGTGTGAAATTCTTTACCTTTGCCGTAGGGCTCAATTATGATTCGATGTGGAAATTGTTCCCAGAAATTACGCTGGGAGGCAGGATCGATTTTAACCGTATTTCCGCATCAAGAAAGGACTCGTTATGATCAAGCGGTGTATTTCTGTCATGTTTATCGCGGCGGCAATAAGCAGCGGTTTCCTTTTTTTATCCTGCAATACGCCGCAGGACGCACTCAACGACTACAACAAGCATTTTGAAAAAGGAACCAGGCCTCACAATATTCTTGATTCCGGCAATGCCGCTTCGATGCTGCACGAACTCTATAAAGTTGCTATTAGCCATACGCTGGTGCTTACCGCGCCGCTCGGCTGCGAAAGTTATAGCTGGAAGATTACCGACGTCGGCGGAAAAAACGTACATCTTACACAGTCGAACGTGCGTCTAGCAGTGTATATTCCGGACACCCCGCTGCATGCGGCGGTTCTCAACGCTGACGGTAAAAGCCGGATATATGATGTAACGCTGACGGTAAAATATAAAGGCAAAGAGTATTCCGATACCGCCGTTTTGGTCTTGTATGCAACAGACTGATGGGCAGTCTGATCATTATAAAAAGTCATCTCCCAAAGGGTCATTGTACGGAGATGTCTCATTTTCAATCTTGATAAGGAGGTTTGTATGAGATTGAAAAGAAGCTATGTAGCTGTACTTGCAGTTTTTACATTATTCATTGCAGGATGTTCGAACAATTTGGTCGGACGCATGTCGGGGGATGGCAACGGCGAAAACACCGTCACATTCTCCGTTACGAATCTTCCGCCGGATTATGCCGCAATGATCCGTGAAGCGCAAAATCCCACTGCGCGAAGTATATTACCGAATGCACCGTTTGATTTTGCTTCAGGGCTGACCTTTAAACTTTCCGGCTCATCTGAAAGCGGTGAGTCGTTCTCCGATGAAGCTATTAGTACTCTTACCGGTAGCGGTGCAAACAGCCGCACGTTTACCCACACACTTTCGGCTCACGTGTGGAAGCTGGAACTGACCGCTTATTTCAATAGCAAGCCGGTACTACGCGGATATTGTACAGTTGATTTAATCAATGGTAACAATCGCGCAGAGTTCAATATGTCTACGAAAGGACTTAAAACACCGGGAACCGTAAAGCTTTCAGGACACTTAAAAGACGATGACGGTATTTGTTCAAAATACGAAATCGGTATTTACGATGTAATTACGGGAAACCTTGTAGATAAATACGATCCCGCCGATGGCACCGGTGCACAACCGACAAATGCAAAAGAAGAACACACTATTTCTTCTCCGTCAGCAGGAAATACTCCCTTGTATTATGGAGATACGTCGCACGGTGGACACACTGTCACGCTTAATCCCGGTACCTACAACCTGCTGATGGTGTTTTATAAAACCGGTTCTACATCGACTTCGTTCATTCCGATTGGATCGTATGCCGATACAATCGTTGTAAATCCGGGTAATGCTCTTGTGCAAACAATCCAGCCGGATCCGCTTGATGTACTGAACAAAAAGCCTGAAAAGCCAACGGAGCTGAGAGCATATCTTGTAGATAAGAGCGAAGATAGGGAGCCCGGCTATTTCTATACCAAACTTACATGGACGCCCTCTCCTTTTGTTGTAAACTACGAACTAAAACTGATAACCTATTCTGATGACGGAACGGGATCCGGAGCGGAAAAGATGTACGGCTTCAAAGCGACAGAAGCATCTGTGACAGATTTTGTAGGTTCCGAAATATACCACGCCGGTAGTCTTTTATACGGTAGTACGGGATGCGAACTTAAGCTTGAATTGGGGAAAGTGTATGATATTGAAATCCAAGCGCGCAATTTTGTAGGAACAAAAGGTTTCGTTTCGCGAATAGTCGAAACATCGGGGCCCGCAATTACAGGTTACACATATTTCGAGGCGGGAGGTAGTCCGCAGAAACGCATCAATCGTAGGCGTATTCGCTACAATTTAAATGGCGGTATGTTGAAACTTGATGTTACAAAACCGGACGGAGCAGCTGGAAATGAATATAAAGATCAATACATAGCGTATGATTCTTATACTGGTACAGCAAAGAGTTTTTTACATATTGATCATTGTACAGGTACACCGGGTCATTTAACATTACCTGCGTCTGGTACTTCTCTTGTAAGGGGTTCTGCAGCACATCCGCCTATCATTGACTTCAAGAAATGGATCAATCCAGGAACCGGTGCAGAAATCACGGAATCGGTGCCGTCATCTCAACCTGCAGAATACAAGTATAAAAATGCGGAGCTTGCAGCCGATTACGGATATGGGCTTGATGGGACGATAACTATTCCCGGACAACTCAATGATTTGAATCGCACTAAAATTAAAATTACTTATGATAAAGATGGCGGTACTACCAATACTGCGGCTACACCGAATGCTGCTGGTCACTTGGTCATTCCGAAACGTATTGGGTCTGATGTTATGTTCATTACCGTTAAATTTGACGGTCTGTCGTCAACACCTGAATATAAAGATATGGAATGCACGGCTTATTTTACCGCTGGAGCAACAGCATGGAGCAAAGTGAATTTTATATCCGCGCCTGACGGTAAAAGCTGTACGTTCTCAACACTGCAATATCCTGCCCAGACTTTTACATTAGTAGTTTCCGCTAAGGATACTTCTAATAATCAACGTGTGTCACAAACATACATAATCGACTTACAATAACGCTTCACGGGGAACTGCTGGCTGCAGCAGTTCCCCGGTTTTTTTCAAACCGAAATAGAATGATGAAAAAAGATTTTGACGATGGCTTCTCTGTTGCCTCTGAAGCATACAATACCCCCGCAACCTCTTACTATTTAAACCGGCCTGTATTGAAGAATATCCTCTAATCAGTCTATTTTTTAGACTTGCAAGCAGCAAAACGAGCGAAAGAAGAAGGGAACAGAAAGAGTAAACGAAGTCAGTTTATCAACTGGCTTAAATTTATCGGGACAAGCGATAAAAAGGAGCGAGCCATGTTAGCACAAACATCACCGATATTACAAATGCTGAATGAGCAGATAGATATACTCTCTTTATCACCGGTAGAGCGAAAACTGTATGAATCGCGAATGAAGTTAAAAAGCGATATAACGACAATTTCTGAAGATCAATTTAATGCCGGACTATCTAAAGCAGAAGTTGAAGCATTGAACTAACTAATGAACAACTACCGGTGTAAAAGCCGGTACTTTATATAAGCATAATATAATGCTCTTTTTCCGCCTTGTCGAACAGCGCAGCTCTTGATATAGTGTATCATGCATACAGAAAAAATTATTATCCTTGATTTCGGCGGTCAGTACAGCCAGCTCATTGCCCGTCGCATCCGCGAGTGCGGAGTTTATTGTGAAATTCTTCCCTTTGATGCCGAACTTTCCCGCATCCAAAGCATCTCCTTAAAAGGCATTATCCTAACCGGCGCCCCCGATTCAGTCTATGCGAAAGATGCCGCGCAGTGTAATGCCGAAGTGTTCCGGTTGGGCGTACCGGTATTGGGCATTTGCTACGGTATGCAGCTAACAGCTCATCTGCTTGGCGGAACGGTTCAGCCTGCCGGAAAAAGCGAATTCGGAAAAACGGAGCTTCATATCAGCAATACGGCGGCTGGACTGTGGAAAGACTGCCCTGCCGACTCTATCGTCTGGATGAATCACAATGATAGCGTGACGGCGCTCCCTGCAGGCTTCGAGGTAATTGCTCATACAGACAACTGCCCGATTGCAGCGATGGCCGATACGGCGAACCAGCTCTACGGTGTACAGTTTCACCCTGAAGTATTGCATTCGGTATATGGTACCCAAATGCTGAAAAATTTCGTGCGCGATATATGCGGATGTACGGACGTTTGGAACGCTGCCGCCGCTGCCGATACGGTAATCGCGGAAATTCGGCGGCAGGTGGGAGATAAAAAAGTCGTTTCCGCTCTGTCGGGCGGTGTTGATTCTTCGGTCGCTTCGGTGTTGGTGCATAAGGCCGTCGGATCCCAACTGACCTGTATTTTTGTCGATCATGGGCTGCTCCGCAAAAACGAAGCCGCCGAGGTGCTGAAAACGTACCGTGAGACGCTGGGTTTAAATATCATCCATGTTGATGCTTCCGAACGGTTTTTAAAGAAGTTGGAAGGCGTGACGGAACCGGAACGCAAGCGGAAGATTATCGGTGAAGAATTTATCCGCGTATTTGAAGAAGAAGCGAAAAAAATCGGTACGGTTGAGTTTTTAGTGCAGGGTACTATTTACCCTGATGTCATCGAATCCGGCGGCAGTAAAAAAGCGGCGGTGATTAAGTCTCATCATAATGTCGGCGGACTTCCCGAACATATCGATTTTAAGGAACTGATTGAACCCTTGCGGATGCTTTTTAAAGATGAAGTTCGTGCGTTGGGGACGGCGCTCGGTATTCCCTCTCAGCTGATACACCGGCAGCCGTTTCCCGGGCCGGGACTTGCCGTGCGCATTTTGGGTGAGATAACTCCGGAGCGGCTGCATCTGGTACGCGAAAGCGATGCTGTCTTACGCGAAGAGATTGCCGCTGCGGGACTTGCCGATTCAATTTGGCAGTATTTTACCGTGTTTCCCAATGTCCGCACTGTCGGCGTAATGGGTGACGGACGCACCTATGATAATCTGATTGCGATCCGTGCCGTAACTTCCGTAGATGCCATGACGGTCGAAGCGGCTGAAATTCCATACCCGTTATTGCAGAAAATTGCGCTCCGCATTGTTAATGAAGTAAAAGGTATCAATCGGGTGGTGTACGACATTACGCCGAAACCTCCTGCAACAATTGAGTGGGAATAAACAAAAGGCTCCCGAATGTACGGTGTGTACGTCCGGAAGCCTTTGATTGTGCAGTTGACTAACGCTTAGCGTGAATAGAATTCAACGACATACTGAATATTGCCGACCGGCTGGATATCTGCAGCGGAAGGCAGCGAGGTTACCGTCGCGGAAAGATTTTCATCGTTAACCGAAAGCCAGGAACCTTTTGCGCCCTGAACGGTACTTAAATTGTGCCGGATCAGGTTTTGAAAGCCTTTTTTATCCTTCGTGGTAATCACATCCCCGGCTTTAATCCGCATGGACGGGATATTTGCCGGTTTTCCGTTTAATAAGAAATATGCATGGGATACCATCTGACGCGCCTGTGCACGGCTGACTGCAAAGCCCATCCGGTAAATGGTGTTATCAAAACGCTGTTCCATCAGGCTCAGCATGTTATCGCCGGTAACGCCGGACATCTTAAAGGCTTTTTTAAACAGATTACTGAACTGCCGTTCGGACATGCCGTAAGCAAAGCGGAATTTCTGTTTTTCTTTCAGCTGCTCGCCGTAAACGGAGAGCTTGCCCCGCTGCTTGGCGCCGCGCTCTTTTCCGGGAGCATTCGGCTTTTTGTCCAATAACTTGCTATACTTAGGATTTCCAAAAATATTTGATCCGAAACGGCGGACCAATTTACCCTTAGGCTGTTTTGTTGCCATTTTTCACCTCATACAATTCATTAGCACCTCAAGAGTTGAGGTTTTGGAAGCTCTTTTGTTAGGGAACGGTAAAAAGAGCGCAGGCCTTTTCAAACATACTCTTTCTATGAGCAAAAGCCTATTTGCAATGCCTATCAATCGTTATAGATATGATACGTTGCGTTTGCATGCCTGCCGTACTTCATCAAAATGAAAGCCGCGTACGGTAATGCATAATGAAATATGATACCCTAAAAATGGGCTTTCCGTCAAGGATGAATTACAGTGTGCACCAGGGATTCAGCGGTGAAAAAACACAACGAAAGAGCGGAATATATGAGAAAAGCGTGAAAAAAGAAGGGTGTGAATAGCCTTTGAATCCCTGTCTGCCCTCGCGCTGATTATTGACAAAATTGCTTTGATTTTATACTATAACGAAGTTATGTTTCCATGCGCTTACTTGCGGGACAAGGCCGTGTCCGGCTGCATAATCAGAAAAAATTGGATGAGGGGGTAGTGGAATAACAAGACTGCTGCCCGTATGACACAGCAGCAAGATTTGAGGGAAGCCGAAAATCCTTGCACGTGTACTTCAAACGCAGCAGGCTTTTATGGAACTTAGGGGGAGACTTCCCCCTCCTGATAAAAGAGTAAAAAAAGTATGTATTAATAGTATAATGAATTATCAATTGTGGATTAAATGAGGAGGAATAATGGAACAAACGCAATTGCAGGCAGGCGGAAAAGACCGCCTTGTGTTGAAGGATTTGGTTAATATCGCTATTTTCAGCGTTATTTATTTTGTCGGGCTTTTTGTAATCGGAACGCCGCTCGGTTTTCTCGTAGTAACCTATTTGGCGTTTCCTTTTACGGTAAGCGTGGTGTTAGGTATCGCCGTCTTGTTCTGTTTGGCGAAAACGCCGAAACCCTTTGCGCTGTTTATCTTTGCAGCATTTCCCGGCTGTCTTATGACATTGATGGGACATACGCCGGTGGTGGTGATTCACTCACTTATCGTTGCCATCCTTGCCGAACTGGTGCGTAAGCTCTTGGGTTATAAAACCATAAAGGGGAGCATCGTAGGCTACGCGGTTATGTCCCTGTGGCTGTGCGGCGCCTTTTGGCAAATCTTCCTGTTAAAGGATCAATACTATACGTTAACCGAAAAAATGATGGGGGCTGCATACGCAGAGCAGCTTGTCAGCCTGCCGATATGGATTATGCCGATGCTCTATGTGACTTCCTTTGCCGGCGGCATCCTTGGCGGGCTTTTCGGTGCAAAGGTATTAAAAAAGCACTTTACAAAAGCAGGGCTGGTGTAAAATAATTTGTAATGGGTAATGCGATGATGGGGAATGAAAGGAATTTGGCGGGACAACAGGCACGGCTTATTCTTGATCCGAGAACCAAATTTTTTCTTGTGCTGTGTATGGGGTTTTCGATTACGGTTTTCGTTCCGCTGTATGTTGAAGCTGTCAATATAACGTTGTTTGCCTGTTTGTTCCTTTTAAACGGACAGGCAAAAACAGCGGTAAAACTGATGGTTTTATTTCTTGTGCTGGCGGCACTCTCGTATATTCCGCAGAATACAGGAGCGCTTGCTTCCATAGTATTGCCGGTGTCGTTTATGATACGGCGTTTTATGCTGCCGATTGTCGCGGGAAAATACCTGATCGATTCTACCCCGGTCGGACTTTTAATGAGTGCACTCGAAAAACTAAAAATGCCGCACAGTTTGGTGATCACGCTTTCGGTGATGTTCCGTTTTTTTCCAACGCTCGGCGAAGAATACCGCAGCATCAAAAATGCAATGAAAATGCGCGGTATCGGGTTGAATGTGCTGAACGTTATGAGGCATCCGCTCCTAACGCTCGAATACGTGATGGTGCCGCTCCTATCATCGGCCTCGCGTATCGGCGATGAACTTGCGGCGGCAGGACATACAAAAGGCGTTGACGCTCCGGGTAAAAAAGTCCGCTACAAAACGGCCCGCTTCGGTATCGCCGATATCTTTGTGTCGCTGTACATTATCGCTGGTTTTTGCGCAGTCATCGGTTCGCGGCTGTATGCATGGTGAGGTGGTTGTAGAAAGTGAGACTGTTAATAATATGCAAAATGAAGCAAACATGCTAAGATGCACTATGAATTTATTAACACAGGCGCAAAAAATTGCTTCTACCTATACGGATAGCGGCATACCGGTTCTTTATAATGGTTCATGTTATGAATTCATAAAAACAATACCCGATAGCGCAGTTAAACTTATCATAACGTCACCACCGTATAACATCGGTAAACAGTATGAAAAAAAGCATGATTTGCAAGATTACTATGCAATGCAGGAATTAATAATTGATGAGTGCATCCGAATTCTGCAAGATGACGGCAGTATTTGTTGGCAAGTTGGGAACTATGTAGAAAAAAGCAGTATTATCCCTTTGGACATTTTGCTGTATCCTATCTTTGCAAAACATAATCTTAAATTACGGAACCGCATTATTTGGCATTTCGGGCACGGGCTTCATGCGTCTAAACGTTTTTCGGGTAGATACGAAACCATTTTATGGTTTACTAAAACTGATAACTATACATTTAATTTGGATGCGGTGCGCGTTCCTCAAAAATACCCGAATAAAAAATATTTTAAAGGGAAACGGAAAGGGGAACTTTCCTGTAATCCGTTAGGGAAAAATCCGAGTGATGTATGGGAAATTCCGAATGTAAAGAACAATCATGTTGAAAAAACGATTCATCCGTGTCAATTTCCCGTTGAGTTGGCGGAACGCTTGATTTTATCGATGACAAATGAATATGATTACGTTTTTGATCCCTTTTTAGGCGTTGGAACAACAACTGCGGCAGCTGCTAAAAATAATCGGATAGGTATAGGATGCGAAGTAATAAAAGAATATTATGATATCGCTGTCGAAAGAACCGTACAGGCTGTCAACGGGGAGCTTAAAACAAGACCGATGAACACACCTGTTTATACCCCTGAATTTCCATGCAAGAATGTACCGCACATATCCGATACACAACAAAAATTATTTGAAGAAGATTATAGGCTTGCGAAATGAAAATAGTAGAAAAATATTCGCATTTAAACGGTCTTGAATTTTTATTGGTGCATAAGCCGGAATTATGGCAAGAAATAGAAACGGTAATACAATCTATCGATGCCGAAACATGTAAAACTAAAATTTCAAAAGAGAAAACCAAGGCAGGGCAAATATTGTACAGTCCCATAGACTTAAATTGTATGTTTAAGAAAGAGCTTTACAAACATGGATGGGAAGAAAGCAGGGTAAGCTATTGGGTTACAAAAGATGAGAAATTAATAAGACGAACAATATCAATGCCCCCTGATATGCAAAAGCAAGAAATTGAAAAACAAAATGAAACGGCAATTTTCAGCTATAACCAAACCGATTTCGTCAAAAATCGTGTTGCGATTGAAGTACAGTTCGGTAAATATTCATTTGTTGCGTATGATGTCTTCGTAAAGCATTTAGCTTTTTATGTCGGTGATAAAATTGATGTCGGAATTGAAATATTACCAATGAAAACGCTACAGTCGGAAATGAGTTCCGGTGTTTCGTATTATGAAGGTGAATTATACAATGTTGTACGTCAAGGACGAGGTGTACCGGCAGTACCGCTCATTATCATTGGTATTGAGCCGTGAAATATTTTGAGGCAATACAATAATGGCTATTAATGTATCAGATTTAGAACAAATATGTGATTTGTCTCCGTCTGCAGACGCTTCGCCTGCGGCGGAAATAAAAAATATCGTTTTTAACTATGCAGCGCAAAACGATGCTGCGGCGATGAACGATCTGTCCTTTCACGTGCGCAAGGGCGAATGTCTTTTGCTCACCGGGCTGTCGGGTTGCGGCAAAACAAGCATTCTGCGACTCTTGAACGGTTTAATTCCGCGCTATTATGAAGGTACGCTTTCAGGTAATGTGTTCGTCGGGAATGAAGACATTGCAAACCTGCCTATTTATGAAGTGTCGAAAAAGGCTTCGACGGTATTTCAAAATCCCAAATCGCAGTTTTTCAATTTGGATACTACGTCGGAGATTCTCTTTTTTCTTGAAAACATGGGAACGCCGTTTGAAACCATGCGCGAGCGGCTTACCGATATAGCCTCGTTCTTGCATATCGGACATCTGCTTGACCGCAATATTTTCAATCTTTCAGGCGGCGAAAAACAGATGATTGCAATTGCGTCTGCCCTCGCATCCGATACCGAGCTTGTTTTGTTCGACGAGCCGACTTCCAATTTGGATGTGTTTTATATCGAAAAGATTGCGCAGGTTTTGCGCAAATTGAAGGCGGCTGGTAAAACGATTATCATCAGCGAGCACCGCCTGTATTTTCTGAAAGACATTGTAGACCGCGCGCTTATTATCAAAGACGGGAAGATAGCGCATTCGCTTTCCGGCGCCGAATTTGCCGGTTTAACCGAGCAAAGGCGCAAAGAGCTTTTGCTGCGTCCGGTTACGCTTGACGGTCATGTGTTTGCACGGGAGTCTCAGGACGGTAATCTGGCGTTTGCCGTTGATACCGGTACGCCTTCCGATACCTCGGTCGGTGGCGGCACATCCTTCGCGGAGAATGCTCCGATCACCGATACCGCTGCCGCTGCATCCGGCAGCGCTAAACCTACTGCACAGTCCGTACGGCCTCTGCAAACGCTGCGTATCGACCGGCTGACATACCGCTTTCCTAAACAGAAAACCACCGCCGTTGCGGTTGAAAACCTTACCCTTTCTTTTGGGAACATAACCGCTCTTGTCGGGAAAAGCGGGCAGGGTAAAAGCACTTTTGCGCACTGCCTGGCCGGGCTTACCAAACCGAAACAGGAAGCGGTATTTATCGGTGCGGAAAAACTGAACACAGCAAAGCGGCTCGGCCTTTCCTATCTTGTAATGCAAGACGTCGGTTATCAGCTTTTTACCGAAAGCGTTGCCGATGAAATAGCGCTTGGGAAAAATAACGTGAACTGCGAAACCGATACCGAGCGGGTTCTTTCGGCTTTAAATCTTACGGAATTAAAAGAACGCCATCCGTTAAGTCTTTCGGGCGGACAAAAACAACGCGTGTCGATCGGTGCTGCCGTTGCATCAGGAGCACAGCTGCTCATCTTTGATGAACCGACCAGCGGCATGGATTACTTCCACATGAAAGAAACCGCAGCGCTCATTAATGCGTGCCGCGCTGCCGACCGGCTAATCCTCATCATCAGCCACGACTTTGAATTTTTAAGCCTCGTCGCCGACGAAATGCTTTTAATGGAAAAAGGAACGATCGTTTCGCACACGGCATTTACCGCAGCGCAGGCGGAAAAGGTGTTTGAATATTTGGAAGGGAACCGAACAATTGGTAATGGGTAATGCTGGGAGTAAATTCTTTGAAGTCACTGCGGGAAATATCTCTTCGTATTTCTTCAAAATCTTTGTAATCTGTACTATACTACAGCAAGTGAGGGGGAACAGCTATGAGTACGACAAATAGGAAATACAAAGACTCCGTTTTTGTTGATCTCTTCAGTGAAGATGAAAAGGCAAAAGAAAATTTTTTATCGCTGTACAATGCGTTACATAATACCCATTTACCGCTTTCATGTCCTGTAGAAAACATACGGCTTGATAACGTCATGTACATGAATATAATCAATGATGTTTCATGCCTGGTAGACAATAAAATTATCGTGTTAGCAGAACACCAATCCACCATAAACGAGAACATGCCCCTACGCTTTTTACAATACATAGCACGGCTGTATGAAAAACTGCAAGCACCGGCCGATAGGTATCTACGAAAGCTCTCAAAAATCCCCACGCCGGAGTTTTATGTTTTTTACAATGGATTGGAAGACTATCCTGAAAGTACAATGCTCAAACTGTCAGATGCTTTTATGACAAAGCTTGATACGCTGCCGCTAGAGCTGGAAGTAAAGGTCTATAATATAAACAAAAGTAAAGGCTCGGAAGTATTAAGTCGCTGCAAAACGTTAGACGAATACAGTTTGTTTGTAGAAGAAGTACGTGTGCAAACACAACGCGACCCTGAAAACGGTTTTACCAATGCAGTAAAGATATGTATAGAAAAAGGCATCTTAAAAGAATACTTACAGAGAAAATCACGGGAGGTAATTAATATGCTATTAGCCGAATATGATTATGATACGGATATCGCAGTACAGAGAGAAGAAAGCCTCAGGATTGGCATACAACAAGGTATCAAACAAGGGCTTCAACAAGGCATTCAGCAAGGTATTCAGCAAGGTTTTTCTGATGGTACGTACCAAGCAAAACGCGAAATGGTAAAAACAATGCTGACGATGGGCTATTTGCTTGACGATATTTGTAAAATTGCAGGGCTTTCCAAAGCAGATGTAGCAGCCTTACAATAATTGGTAATCGTAGTGAGGACATGGTTAAACATTACCAATTAATACACGGGAGAAACGTTGAATTGCCTCACGGAAGTACCGTTCGGCGTTTCAACTATTGACTGCACTTTCTCAACCAGCGTTGAGAAAGTGCGGGTATTCATCAATCCTCGACTTTTGATTCGCAATCCGCTAAAGCGGATATGATAAACCGTTTCCTTACAGAACAAGCCGACAGGCTTGATAAAATCTGAGGTTGATGAATGAGGAGAATATTATGTTACAAAGATTTTTTGCGTTATCGGATGCGGGAACGCGCAATGTACGGTTGTCGATTACGCTTGGGGTTATTATCAATTTATTTTTGATGGTGCCGCTGGGGCTTGCGCTGTATGTGCTGCAATACTTTTTAGCGCGCATTGTGCAGCAAGGATTTCAGGCGCCGAATGTGTGGGCGGTGTCGGCGGCCGGGCTCGCGATGATCGCGGCGCTGTTCATCCTTGAAAAACTCAAGTACGGCAGGATGTACAACGGTGCGTATGAAGAAGCGTCGAATGTGCGTATTTCGCTGGCGGAATCGCTGCGGAAGCTGCCGCTGTCGTATTTCGGCAGGCAGGATTTATCGTATTTGACGTCGACGCTTTTGAACGATGTTACAACGATTGAGGAATCGCTTTCCAATGCGGTGCCGGAGATGTTCAGCGGGATTATTTCGATTGTGATTGCGGCCTCTCTTTTGGCGTTTTTGGATTGGCGAATGACGGTTGCGCTTTTTATCTGTGCGGTTGCAGGCTTTTTTATTATTATCGCCTGCCGGAGGCTGTCGGAACGAAAGATGAAGAGCGTGATTGTGCGGAAGGATGCGATATACGATTCTCTCCAGCAGATGATCGATAATATCAAGGTGCTCAAGTCTTCCGATAAAAAGGTGGGCTATGTGCAGCGGCTCAAGGACGATATTACTGAAACGACGGGCGCGGCGCTCAAATCGGAAGCTACGGTAGGAGCGTTAATTTTCGGTATGGCGGCGCTGATCCGGTTCGGGTTTCCGTTGGTGATTTCGTACGGGGCGTACTTGCTGTCGCAGGGGCGTATCGAGCTGTTGACGTATATCGTGTTTTTGCTGGTTGCCTGTCGGATATTCGATCCGCTGACGACGGTGTTTATGCTGCTCGGTGAATTTTTCTATATGCTGATTGCCGTTGAACGCAAACAGGCGATTGTCAATTATCCTAAACAGATGGGAAGTGAAGCGTTCAAGCCTAACGGCTATGACATTCGCTATGATAATGTGTCGTTCTCGTATAATGAACCGGCAAACGGTTCGACATCCGCAGCCAGTGGCGGAACTACAGCTGTCGGTACAGAAACTACAGCCGACGATGCGGAAGAGAACACGGTGAGCGGCATTAGCTTTACCGCCAAACAAGGTGAAATTACCGCACTCGTGGGGCATTCAGGCTGCGGGAAGTCTACGATTGCCCGCTTGGCGGCGCGCTTTTGGGACGCTTCATCGGGCACGGTGAGCATCGGCGGCGTCGATGTTTCTACGGTAGAACCGGAAACCTTGCTCGGAGCGTTTTCGATTGTGTTCCAAGATGTCGTCCTCTTTAACGATACGGTGTACAACAATATTTTAATCGGCAACCGGAATGCCACAAGGGAACAAGTGCTCGCCGCCGCGAAAGCCGCGCAGTGCGACTCGTTTATCGAAAAGCTGCCGCACGGCTACGACACGGAAATCGGAGAAAACGGCTACACGCTTTCAGGCGGGGAGCGGCAGAGGCTTTCCATTGCCCGTGCCCTTTTGAAAGACGCGCCGATTATCCTGTTGGATGAAGCGACCGCAGCCCTCGATCCCGAAAACGAAACACTTATCCAGCATGCCATCAGCACGCTGATCAAAGACAAAACCGTTATCGTTATCGCGCACCGCCTCCGCACCGTCGAAAACGCCGACAAGATTATCGTGCTCAACAAGGGCACAATCGCCGAAACCGGCACCCACGCCGAGCTGATGGACAAAGGCGGTATTTATCGGGAGATGTATAGGCTGCAACGGGAAAGTGATCAGTGGTCGGCATAACTCGCAAATAGGCGGATAATTACTTCGTTGCCTCATTAAAAGTGTACATCCGTGTACACTTTTAATGGCGAGTTTCGGCAAAGCCGAAACATCGCTGCTGTTTAATACCAGCGGCATCCGTGCCAATGTTGAAGCGGCATTGCCGCTTCAACTTGCAAGTTTTGCCGAATGGCAAAACGTTGCTACTGAAAATGCTCAACGTAACAGAACCGCCACGGACGGCGGTGGTTTACGCAGAAGCGAGATTTGCGTAATGCAAATCTCGTAGGTAAGAAATGTACAGGACGTACATTTCTTACCGAGCCTGCGGGTGTTTTTTGTACGCGCCTCGTACTTATCTCGCCTATTTGCGAGTTAGAGTGAAACCACTGTCAGAAACAACGGGGCTATTCCAAAACTTCAGGTTTTGGATAGTTTCTTTAAATTCAACTACGTTTCTGAATATACCCGCATGTACACCGCTTAGCTAACGACTTTTTTTGTACGGCAAATATCGGGACGGTTCTTTTTATATGCACTATACTCTCCGTATATTTGGAGCAAAAGATGAATATCATTCAATCATTTAACGGAACGATGGCTTATATCGAAAAGATACTTGAAAAGGGATACGATGAAGCGGAGATTGCGCGCATTTCCGGTTATTCCTATCCGCTGTTCAGCAGAATTTTTTCGATATTGGTCGGGTATCCGTTAACTGAATATCTCCGTTTTCGGAAGCTCAGTCGCGCTGCCGCAGATTTACGCAATACCGATACAAAGATTATCGACATTGCGCTCTCCTACGGCTATGAATCTCCCGACTCATTTGCCGCTGCGTTTAAAAAATTCCACGGCGCAAGTCCGAGTGGAGTTCGGAACGGAAAAGCATTTAAGTCGTTTGCTCCGATTAAACTATCTTTAACCGTCAACGGAGGGCAAACTATGGAAGTCAACATTGAAAAAAAGAGCGGATTTACGCTTGCCGGTGTGCAGATTGCAGCGGATCAGACAAGCGAGTTCCCGAAAGTGTGGGACAGTCTTTTTGAAAAAGTACCGCATGAGGAGCTTGCAAAACTCGGAAACGGTAAGAGCTTCGGCGTCTGTTCCGAGGTGAAAGACGGAAATACTTTCATCTATACTGCAGCGTACGACTGCCGTGACGAACAAAAAGCGGCAGCGCTCGGCTTGACGGTGATGCACATTCCCGAAGCCGAATACGCGGTCGTCCGACTGCACGGTGCAGTCCCCGGCTGTATCCACCAAGGCTGGAAGTATGTCATGGAAACCTTCTTCCCCGAACAAGGCTACTGCCATGCCGGCACCCCCGACTTTGAAGCATATTCGGAGGGGGATATGTGTAGCCCCGATTACCGGATGGAACTCTGGGTGCCGATTGTAAAGGCGTAACAGAACCGCCACGGACGGCGGTGGTTTACGCAGAAGCGAGATTTGCGCAATGCAAATCTCGTAGGTAAGGAATGTACATGGAAGTACATTTCTTACCGAGCCTCCGCTTTATTTTTTCTCGCGCCTCGTATCTGCTCCCTCTATTTATGCCGTCAGATATTTCGGAAGCGGCATTGAAACCGTACCTGCTCAGCTTTTATTTTAGAACTAAGCCTTGGAACCCAGACGGGTTCTTAGGGCTGGATTGCTGCGCTGTTAAGCAGTGTACCTCCGTGTACACTGCTTAACGATAAGTTTTTCTATCGAAAAACTTACTTCTGATTAACACCACGCCCATCCATGGGCGGTTCTGATACGCCAATACATCATAAGACAACAAGGGATTCGTCGTCATTTTTGAATCGAGATAGACGCAAAGATGGACCCAACGCTTTTGAAAATAGGTGGAGCAGATGCTAGGAGCCTAGCCGAAATAAAGCGGAGACGTACTTGCTGTACGTTGAGCATTTATTTCGGCGTAGCGACAACGCAGATGCCCGCATATTTTCAAAAGGCTACACTTTGAATTTGGAGACCTCTTGTGCCAGATTCTCAATACTCCGCTTATTCTTTTGCGTTAGCTCATTCACTTCCTGCACCGCATTGTTGATCTGCACGGCACCGGAGGCCATCTCGTTCATACTGTCGGTGATAACGCGGGTCAGACCGTCCAGCTTCTGCATCTCCTTTGCGACACCCTCTCCGCCTTTCAGCATTTCTTCCGAACCGGCCTGGACTTCCACAGTTACCGTGTTGATGCTCTTAATCGCGGTTAATACTTCCTTGCTGCCGTTTTCCTGTTCCCGCATCGCTTCGGTAAGCCGCGCACTCATTTCTTTTACCTGTTCGGCAAGGCTGAATATTGCATTGAACTTTTCTTCTACCGTTTTGGACGAAGC
>CAUTXW010000051.1:0-16379 GCA_963542655.1 uncultured Treponema sp.
TTGGTCTCCTCATGGTCGACCTCATCATCCGCAAGCGCAGTGCCGCAGGAAGGGCACCAGTTAACCAGATAATTACCGCGATAGATCAGGCCTCGTTCGTAGAGTGCTACGAATACGGTGCGGACGGCATGGGACAATCCTTCATCCATTGTAAAGCGTTCCCGTCCCCAATCGACGGAAGAGCCCATCTTACGTAATTGTTGGGTAATAATCGCATGGTGTTTTTCTTTTACTTCCCATGTGCGGGTGAGAAATGCTTCCCGTCCCAGTTCCCGCCGAGAGGTTCCTTCTTTTTTTAACTGCCGTTCAACGATATTTTGTGTTGCGATACCGGCATGGTCGGTCCCGGGTATCCAAAGGGTTTCGTCGCCCTTCATCCGGTGATAGCGGACAATGACATCCTGTAAAACATTGTTCAAGCCGTGCCCCATGTGGAGGATGCCGGTAACATTCGGAGGTGGAATTGCGATGACATAGCTGCCGGATTCAGCCGTTTTCTTTACCGACTTAAAGCAGCCTTGCTTCTCCCAATCTGCATAAATTCTGTCTTCAAAATCTTTAGGGTTATACGCTTTTTCCAATTCAATCGTGTGCAACATGTCTTCCATGACACCAACCTCCTACTTCGTTTTTCTATAAATTTCTATAATGAGTAGGTATTTTAGTTATTTTTCAGTTCTCGTTCAAGGGCATTGTTTCATATTGGCAATGACATTACGGTAAGGGCTAACCTTCTTATTGTGTCAAGCGTGGCGGAAATATCTCCTTTTTTAAGGAGATTGCGCTTCTTTTAGAATCAACAGAGTAAAATTTTACTCAAGCGGAAGGGGGCGGGATGGAAAAATTGATTAGTATGGGAGAGGGGTAGGCGCATGAATTATGCTTCTATGCAGGTAACTCATGTATGCATAAAAGCCTCCCCCTGAGTTAGACGGCCTGCTTTTATCCTTGTTGGTTAAGTTGCAGGTAGATTTGGTCGGCAAGGCCGAGTCCGGCATTTTTAGTCATGGTGCGGGAAAGCTCTTCGTACATCATATCGTCGTACATTTTACCGGCAAAGCTGTCTTTTCCCGTAAGGCTATTTTTACCGAGCGTGCTCCGCATGGAATCGAGCATGATTTTGACAAAGTATGATTCAAGCTCAAGCGCTTGTTGATACAGTTCCGAGGTCTTGTCAATTGTGGTGTTGCCGGTGTGCTGAGCTACAGACGATACCGCTCCCATGCCTTTCGGCTGTGCTGCTCGGTCGGCTGCCGTCGGATTGATAATTTCAAATGAGCTGAGATATTCGCCGGGCAGCCGGGTAGAAAGGCTTGGATGGGCGGCCTTTTGTGCAGCCGAATCCTGAGCGGATTCACGCTTTAATGCATCCAGTAGTTGGGAAAACTGTTGTGTGTTTTTTGCTTTTACCGTTTTTTTTGCTACCGGTTGCTGTGCTGCTGTATGGATATCTTGTTTTACCGCTTCAATCATCAAACCTACTCCTTTCAATCAGAGGAACTGCTTAACCTATTTCCGTGCAGTTGCCCTTGTGCCGTGACCGGCATCAATTTTTCAATATGTTATCGTTTTAGTCCGACAGCTGTACCAAGCATATTATCACTCGTTTGAATTGCTTTTGAGTTAAACTCGTAGGCACGCTGTGCAACAATCATATTGACCATTTCGCTGACGGTAGAAACGTTCGACATTTCCAAGAATTTATGCTCGGTTTTACCAAAGCCGTTAAATCCGGGCCGTCCTGCGATGGCTTGACCTGATGCAGGTGTTTGGCGGAATAAATTGCTGCCTTGTGCAGAGAGTCCCGCCGGATTTTGAAAACGGTATAGCTCAATCTGTCCAACTTCTACCGGATCATCCTGTTCGCCGACCTTCACGGACACGCGGCCGTCTTGGCTGATAGCTATTGTGTGCTGAATATAGTTTTCAGGAAAGATAATCTCCGGCAGACAGCGTAATCCGTTGGAGGTTACCAGCTGGCGGTCTGAATCTACTTTAAAAGAGCCGTCCCGTGTATAGGCATACGTACCGTCGTACTGCAAGACTCGGAAAAAACCTTCTCCTGCAATGGCAAGGTCGGTAGAAACACCTGTTTGCTGCAGCGAGCCTTGCTCAAAATTCCGTTGAGTAGCCGCCAATTTTGCGCCGTGTCCCATTTCTACTCCGACCGGCGTAATCGTATCTTCCGTTGCAGGTGTTCCTGCCGCCCGTATTGTCTGATAAAGCAGGTCTTCAAACTCCGCCCGCTGTTTTTTAAAGCCGCTGGTATTGACGTTTGCCAAGTTGTTTGCAACTGTATCAATATTTGCTTGCTGGCTGTTCATACCGGTTGCAGCTGTCCATAAACTTCTTACCATATCGTTATTCTCCTATCATTATTTTACGCGGGCAACCTCATTCCAAAGTTTACTCATCATCGTATCTTCGGACTGAATTGTTTTTTGGTTTGCTTCATACGCGCGGTTGACCTCGATCATCCGTACCATCTCATTGACTACTTTGATATTTGAGGTCTCAACAAATCCCTGCACGACAACGGGCCGGTCTCCTCCTTCAGCAGCGATAGCAGGACCGGATACGGGCGTATCAAGATAAAAGCTCGAACCTTTCTTTTTAAGATAGCGGTCGTTTTCAAAGGTAACGATTTTCAGCCGATCCGCCAATGTTGAATCCGATTCTGGCTCAGTGAGCGGTCGCGCATAGACTTCACCGTTCTGATTGACTTTGTATTCAGTATCTTGAAGGAAGATGCGGCCGTTTTCTCCGAGTACGGGATAGCCCTCTTTTGTCATCAAATAGCCTTCAACGCCAACGGTAAAATTCCCATTGCGGGTATATTGCTCCCCATACGGTGTTTCTACGCAGAAAAAACCTTTGCCTTCAAGTGCAAGATCGGAAGCTGCATTCGTCTGCTTGAGCGATCCTTGTTCAAACTCGGTAAAAATTTCATTGAGCTCTACGCCGAGACCGAGTTTCCCAATGATGGGGGCAACGTCGGATGAGCCGAAAGGATTTTTAATAACGCCATCGTCATTGAGACGCCTTATCAGCAGCTCGGAAAAATTTTTATGCGTTGCAACATCCCGCTTGTAGCTTGTCGTATCCGCATTGGCTAAATTCTGAGCGATAACATCCAGCTGTTTTTGCTGTGCATTCATACCGCTTGCTGCAGTGTACCAACCTCTAATCATAAAAAACCTCTCTTTTCAATATCGGCGTTCAGTAAAAAACATGAAGCGATTTTCATTGGTGAGTTATCTTTGCGAAGTCTCGGCATCCTTCTAGTGTTTTTTTTTCGGCTATGATATACTCAACCGATATGGACTATTATGCAGTGCAGGTACGGACGGGTAGAGAACCGGAGCTGTTAAAAAAGATACGGGACATATCCGATGAATACGAACATAATATACAAGTCTATTTTCCGCGCCGCGTACTGTATATCAAAAAGAAAGGCATACGGCAAAAGACGGATGCGCCGGTGTTTCCCGGGTATATCTTTTTAGCAATTGATGATTTATCGGCTCCAGTCTATTGGCAACTTCGGCGGATGAAGGATTTTTATCATTTTTTACCGAATAATCACGATCCGCTGCCGCTTACCGGTCATGATCTTTCTCTTTTGCGGCACTTTCTGTCATTCGGAGAGATTGCAGAGCCATCTAAGGTCTATTTTGATGCAAATGCACGGATATGCGTTGTTGAAGGGCCCTTAAAGGGACTCGAAGGAAAAATTCTGAAAGTTGATAAGCGAAAGCAGCGGGCAAAGGTCATGCTCGATATGTATACCGACGGGTTTGTGATCGATTTAGCGTTCGAGGTAATACAGCCGGTGGCCGCTGTTTCAAAATGAGGGAATAACGATGATATCTTCCAATAATAAAGTCCAACCGACGATTTATATTATCGGCGCAGGGCTCGCAGGAACTATGATTGCCCATGAGATACGGCGGAAAGGTATTTTCGGCCGTGTTGCAGCCTTTCTTGATGACGATCCGCAGAAAATCGGCAGCAAAATTGAAGGTATTCCGGTACTGGGGCCTATTCAAGATGTTGCACGGCTGATTAGAGTTGAGCCGCGGGATGAGCTGCTCATTGCGATTCCCAGCATCAAGGCCGAACGTCTGCGGGAAATTTACACGATTGTGAAAGATGCCGGCTTTACAACCATAAAACTATTGCCGGGCATTTCGCAGATTGTGGATGGTAATGCACATCTCGTACAGGCGCGGGAAATCAACCCGCAGGATTTACTCGGTCGTACGCCGATCAAGATTAGTCTGAAAAGCAGCCTGTCCTATCTACGCGGCAAACGGGTGCTGATTACCGGCGCGGGCGGCTCTATCGGGAGTGAGCTTGCGCGGCAGCTGTTATCCGGCGGAGCTGAGCGGCTCTATCTATTCGGGCATGGAGAAAACTCTATCTATCAGATTGATAAAGAGTTGCGCCTTTTACAGGAAGAAGGTGTCGGAGATAAGGCGACGATTGTCCCGATTGTCGGGGAATTAAAAGACCGTGCGTATATGCACTATATCTTGAGTAAGCTCCGCTGCGATGCGGTATTTCATACGGCGGCGTATAAGCATGTTCCGCTCATGGAGGCGAACCCTGTTGCCGTGATCGAAAATAACGTGTTTGGTACTAAGAACCTGCTCGATGCCTGT
Source organism: uncultured Treponema sp. (assembly GCA_963542655.1). Lineage (GTDB taxonomy): Bacteria > Spirochaetota > Spirochaetia > Treponematales > Treponemataceae > Treponema. Next base: position 4,665 of record CAUTXW010000051.1, read on the forward strand.
ATCGAAAACGGGGTAAAGCGTTTTGTGTTGATTTCTACGGATAAGGCAGTTAATCCCGTATCTATTTACGGGGTTTCGAAAATGCTCAATGAGAAGATGGTGCTGAATGCTGCAGAGCGAATTAAAGAACGGTTCGGCGGGGCGGATTATGCCTATATGTTTGTCCGATTCGGCAATGTACTCGGTTCCCGCGGCTCGATTTTTCCACTCTTTGTTGAACAGGTAAAAAAAGGAGGGCCGGTAACGGTTACCTCTCCCGATATGATGCGTTTTTTTATGACGATACCGGAGGCCTGCTCCCTCGTGCTGCAGACCGGCGGAGTCGGTATTAACGGGCAATCCTATCTTTTAGACATGGGCGAGCCGGTAAATATTTTAGAAACCGCCCGTCAGCTAATCCGCTATATGGGATACGAACCGGAAAAGGACATTCCGATTGAGATCATCGGGGTGCGGCCGGGAGAACGGCTTGAAGAGCCGCTTATTTCGGAGACTGAGTACACGGAGCCAACCGACTATCCTAAAATTCTCCGGCTGCAAAACAGAGCGGAATACAGCGCTGCCGATCTTGAAAAACTGCTTTCGGCACTTGAGCCGGTGTGCTGTCCTTCGTCAGATCCCGCCTTATACCGAAATAAAGAGTATCTTATTCAAGTGCTCTGCAGTGCGTGTAAGTCATGTAGGGAGGCGCAATAAAAAAGTTCCGCTTTTGATACAATGATCTATACGCTCATTTCTATAAAATGCAGCGCAATAGGATGGCGAGAGCATCAATCATAATTATGAGTTGCGGTAATTTTTTTAGCCATTTTTGCATCCGTGCTATATATAGAGCGTATGGAGGCAGAAATGAGAAAATCTCTGAATACCCAACTGCGATTCACCGCCCGAAACGATTACGCATTCAAAAAGCTTTTTGGTACTGAGGAAAACAAAGACATCATGGTCGAGTTTATCTCGCTGGTCACGAGCTTAGGGAAAGATGATTTTGATGATGTACGTATCGAAAACAGTGAACAAATTCCGCGTTTCTACAACGATAAGACCGGACGGCTGGACATAAAAATCCGCTTAAACGACGGCCGTAAAATCGATGTAGAGATGCAGAACTCTTACTTTGATTATTACCCGAAGCGCAGTATTTTCTACTGTTCTAAACTGCTCCATGATCATTTCATCAGTGGTTTACAGTATGCAAACTTGAAAAAATGCATTGCGATCAATGTGTTGAATAGTTCTTTTAAGCTGAGCGGAAAAGTGCATTCAGTCTATCAGATACGGGAACGTGAAGATAAGAGTCTCCTGGATGAACTCTTGGAGATACATTTTTTAGACTTAACAAAGCTAAAAAAGGATAATTTGACAAGCTTAGAGAAATGGCTTATGTTTATCAAAACAGATAGTAAGGAGGAGCGGTACATGCTTGCACAAGGGAATCCGGTAATGACCAAGGCAAATCGAGTGATGGATATTTTTTATCTGGATGAACAAGAGCGAAAAAGGTATGAAGCGGCGTGGGAATATGAGAGCGACCGTCTATCGATGATAAGCGAATCGGAGCGGAAAGGTCTTGAGCGTGGCAAAGCGCTCGGTTTAGTAGAAGGTGAAGCACGCGGTTTCCGCCAAAAAGCCTTACAGGATGCTATTAATTTTAAACGACTGGGTGTTTCCATAGCAATTATCTCACAGGCTACAGGTCTTACCAAAGATGAGGTTGAAAGATTATAATGCAGTGCTTTGATAGATTTTACCGTATATCACTTATTTGCAGTTCTCTTTAGCAGCCAAGTGGCTGAATTCCGTTCCGGAACAGAGTCGGATACTCTAAAACATTCTGCAAAAGTTTTTATAGGAGGCACAAGTATTATGAATACAGAACAGCCCATACGGGAAGTTCCTTTTTTTAAACCCTCTTTTGACCGCATGGAAGAGGAAGCTGCGGTGAGAGTGCTCCATTCCGGTTGGCTGACGACCGGTAGAGAAACCCTTGCTTTTGAACAGGAGTTTGCCGAAATGGTGCATAGTCCATATGCGCTTGCAGTTAATTCGGCTTCAAACGGGTTGATGCTTGCAATGGATGCGTTCGGAATAGGGAAGGGGACAAAGATACTGACGAGTCCCTATACCTTTGTTTCCACAGCGACGAGTGCCCTTCATCTCGGCGGTGAAGTGGTGTATGCCGACATTGCATCAGACTCGTACAGTATCGATCCTGAAAAACTTGAAGATATGCTCAAACAAGATAAGAGTATCAAAGTAATTGTTCCTATTCATATTGCCGGTAACCTCTGCAATATGAAGGCGATCACTACGGTGGCAAAGCAATACGGTGTCGCGGTTATTGAAGATGCAGCCCATGCGTTCCCCTCAAAAACAGCGGACGGCTACGGCGGTACTTTCGGCGATGCCGGCGTGTTTTCTTTTTATGCTACTAAAACAATCACTACGGGAGAGGGCGGTATGATCTGTGTCCGGAACCCCGAAGCCGCTGAGCGGATTAAACTGATGCGTTCTCATGGTATCAACCGTACTATTTGGGACCGCTATACCGATAAGCACGCAAGTTGGAAATATGATGTCGTTGCAGAAGGGTATAAATGCAATCTTCCTGATATTTTGTCGGCAATCGGCAGGGTTCAACTGCAAAAAGCCGAATCGTTTTATCAAAAACGAAAGCTCATCGCCGAACGCTTTACCCGTGCCTTTGAACCGTTGGATTTTTTCCATGTTCCGCCGGACGGCGAGGGGAATGCCTGGCATCTCTATATTCTCCGGCTGAATCCTGAGACGCTTTCCGTCGGCCGGGATGAGTTTGCCCGTGCGCTGCAGGCACACGGCTTGGGTATTTCCGTTCACTTTATTCCTCACTTTGAGCTGACTTTTTTACGGGAACGGTACGGCCTGCGCGCCTATGACTTCCCCAACGCGGCAGAGCACTATGCCCGGAGCATCAGCTTGCCGTTCTGGCCCGATATGACCGATGAAGACGTACAGTATGTGATCGATACGGTGATCGGTACGGCGGAAAAGTTTCGCCGGTAAGCTGCGCTGTGCGTGATGTGCGGGGCTGTAGTCCGCGCATGTCAGGCGCGTCTCCGGTATCGTCTTCGCATAGGTAGATTGATATGATAGACCAATTCGTTTCCGATCTTCAATTTGAACGGCAGGATTCTGCAGTGATTGTCCGCTCGCCCGCGCCGTCCGGGATTTTGTCCGAGGTGCAGCTTCCGCCGCTGCCGGAAGGGTACGCGTTTTACGGGGCTGCCCAGTTGCCCGCCCGGCGTACCGTCGAGGTATGCGGACATGAGCTGCCTCTCTTTGCGGCGGGAGGCATCATGTATCAGGGGCAAGCGGTCGGGATACTGACCGGTGCGGATCCGGCGCTGCTGGAAAGCCTGCGGGATTCGATACGGATAGATATTGCCCCGCATCCCGATGAGAGCTTTGAAGCCGGACACGCGCATACGCTGTTCGACTATCCCATTATCGCGAAGCAGACCGATGAAGCGGGCGATATCGATTCGATTTTTGAAGTCGCGCCGTCAACGGTGTTTTCATCGCTTAAAATAGCGTCCCAATATATCGCGCGTTCCGAACCGTTTTCGGTTATCACAGTTTTCCGCGAGGACGGACTGGATGTGTATGTACCGACGCAGTGGCCGTTCCATGTCCGCGCGGCAGTTGCAAAAGCGACGGAGCTTGAGGAAACGCAGGTAGTGGTTTATCCGACAAGAACCGGAGAGTCCGCCAATGAGCTTTTGTGGTATCCGTCGCTGCTTGCCTGCCAATGTGCCGTTGCAGCCGTGTTACAGCGGAAAACGGTTCGCCTGTTCCTGTCTGCGGAAGAAAGCTATGCGGCGGCTCCGAAGACTCCGGAGATAATCATCGAGCATAAATCGGTCATTCAGGATTCGTCCATTGCGGCAATGCAAATTTCGATACTCGTGAATGCAGGGGCATGCTGTCCGCTCATCGATAGGATGCTGGCACAGATGACCGCCGCGGCATTGGGGCCGTACCGCATTCCGAACTACCGGATTGAGGCGCGGGCTGCGCGAACGCCTCAGGGGCTTATCGATATCTTTGAAGGCTGGGGCGATTATTACACCTCAAATGCGCTGGAAAATCACCTCGCTAAGATTATTCAAGACTATAACTTTTCTCCTGCCCAGTGGCGGTTGGCTCATATACAAGACGAGCATGCCGAGGCTTTTACCTCGTTGTTTCAGATGCTCAAAGGAAAAAGCGATTTTGCGTGTAAGTATGCCGCCTATCATCTTTTTAATAGCGGAAAACGGGATAGGAATGACGGACGCTGGCGCGGAATCGGCCTTGCCATGGGCTTTCAATACAGCGGATACGCTGCCGGTTTTACCTATACGGCGGAAATGGAGTTGAATACCCGCAATCAGTTGGTCGTGACAGCCGAACCTGCCGGGGAAGACGTAAAAAAAATCATCCGTGCGCTTGCCGCTGAAAAATTAGGTATTGCGGAAAGCGATGTCGTCTTTGCCGGGCTTACCACGGCCGATATGAACGTTTCGGGACCTGCGACCGCCGGAAATACGGTCAGCATACTGCTGCCGTTGATAGAGCAGTGCCTGAACGACTTACAGGATCAGCGCTTTCGTAATCCGTTGCCGATCAATATTTCACGGAGCTTTCCGCTGGCACCGATGGCGCAGCCCCAAGCGGCGGATATGGATACGGGTACGGAAGGACTAATCGGTTCTGCGTGTATCTCGCAGCTGCCCGTAACCTGTATGGTCGAACTTGAGCTGGATACGGCCTGCTATGAGGTGATCATCCGCGGCATTTGGTTCGCCTGTGAGTCGGGCAAGGTCTATGAACGGAAACAGGCTCTGAGCTATGTACGGAAAAATATTACCGCAGCGCTTTCACGGATATGCAAGGGAATGCAGCCTTCCGCAGGACATACCGAGCCCGGCGACGCTCAACCCGATAATCTTCTGCCGTATTCGGTATATCGGACAATGCTCCCGAACGAAATACCTCCCGTTTCGGTCAGTATTTCAGAACGGGACGGGCCGATGAACACATTTGATTCCTGCGCGGCGAATATTCTTCCTGCGGCCTACCTTGCTGCATTGAATCAGATATTATTGCGTGTTCCGGGCAGGATCGATTCTTTGCCGATTTTTACGGAAGATATATTCAAGGTATTGGAACACCGCTAAAATGCATGTAAGGATGTAGGTGATATGAAGACACGGTTTCGGCTGAATAATGAGGCAGTAGAAATTGAAGCGGCAGCAAATGAACGGCTGGTCGATGTGCTGCGGCGTGATTTTGGCATACTGAGCGTCAAAAAGGGCTGTATGCAGGGGCTGTGCGGTTCTTGTACGGTTCTTTTGAATGATGAGCCCGTTCCTTCTTGTATGCTGCCGCTTTTTGCCGTTGAAGGAAAGGACATTATCACCCTTGAAGCATTGAACGAGACCGCCGAATACCGCGCAATTATATCGGCCTTTGAAAAACAGGGTATAATACTGTGCGGTTTTTGCTCGGCCGGAGCGATATTAACGGCCTGGAGTTTGATACAAAAACACCGCAGCCTGAGCGAAGAGCAGATACGGACTGCATACATGGGCGCAATGTGCCGCTGTACCGATATTATCTCGATTACGGCTGCGCTTCAGCAGGTGTGTAAATCAAGGAGGAGCGCGCGCCGTGAAAAATAACACCGCCCGGTTTACCGTAAAGAGCATTCAGGATCTCTACACACTGATCCAAAACGTTACCGATCTTACGCCGCTTGCCGGGACAACCGGTGTACTCAAGGACTGTCGCGCCGATCGGTTTTATCTGCCGGAATCGGTCGTGCTCCTTAAAAATATCCCGGAGCTGGAAACCATCGTAAAGCGCGAACGCTTTATCGACTTCGGCGCGGCCGCCGCTTTGAACACCATCCTTGAGCTGGGGAAAAAAAATGTGCCGGACATTCTGTATCAGGCACTTTCGCGTACGGCAAACCCGGGCGTGCGGCTGCTGGCGACCATCGGCGGCAACATCGCTCAAGCGCCGATACAACATTCTTGCCTCATTCCGCTGATTGCGCTTGATACAAAAATCGAAATACGGACGCGCAAAGAAACGTTCTGGATGCCGCTCATCCGTTATTGCGATGACAGCAGCAATATCTTACGGCATACCGCACATATCATTCTCCGCGTCCGTGTACCGCTGGAAGAATGGACGATTTCTTATTATAAGCGGCTGGGCCCGATCGGTTTTATTGCCGATGATAGCGCCTCGTTTGTGTTTCTGGCTCGCACTCAAAAAAATCTTCTTTCCGATGTGAAATTGTTGTTTGGCGGAACACATATAATAAAAAGCAAGGAATTTGAAAATCTTTTAACCGGTAAAAGCCTGCCGATTGACCGCCGCAGTATCGGCGCGTTAATGGAAGAAACCTCACTCATTTTTAGCGATGCCTTTACCGCTTCAAATGCCTCCGAGATGCAAAAACACAGCTTTTTCAATTTAATTGAGGAAAGTCTCTTTTTATTAACGAAATAAAGGTTACAAGTTCAATAAATAAGAGCTGTATCATACGTAATTGTTCATAGATACCTTACCGTATTATTAAGATTCCTGAGCAGTTGACGGCTGTGTATCCTTTATATGAACATCAAGCTGCGGAAAGGGGACTTCTATATTTTCTTCTTTGAGTTTTTCATCTATTTCGATAAATAGCGAGTTGCGTAACTTTCCAAAGTTTTCGATTTTTGTCCATGCCATAAGCGTCAAGTTAATACCTGAATCTGCAAAACTGGTCCAAAGAATGGAAGGCGCAGGCTCTTCAATAACAAAGGCATTTTTTTTAGCAACAGCTAAAAGAATTTGTTCAACCTTTCTTAAATCAGTTCCATACGCGACTGATAATTCAGTCTTCGCCCGCCTATACGGAAATTGAGAGTAATTGATGAGGTTTGCTTTTATAATAGATTCATTTGGAATTCTTACATATTGATTATCAAATGTTTTTAAGGAAACGGACAGTAGATTGATCGATTGTACTGTTCCCATCGTTCCGTTTACTTCAATGATGTCATTGATTTTAAATGCGCGTTCTGTTATCACAAATAATCCTGAGATAACATTTGATATTGAAGTTTGAGAGGCAAAACCTATTGCAACACCGGCAATTCCTGCAGCTCCCAGTATTGCACTGATATCTATTCCTAACCGGTGAAATACTGTCATCACCATAACGGTAAAGCCGGTATAGCGGATACCTTTATCAATGATGTATTGTATTTGTACTGAACACTTTTTTTGAGTAATTTTTTTTACAATGGTTTTGAGGATTTTAAAGCAAAGAAAGATGATGAAAAGAACGAATATAAATTGCACAATATGCCAAATTTTTGTAGAGACTATTCTGTTATTTTCTTCTTTTAAAAAGGCTATACAATTTTGTAGAAAAGTTATGATACTGCTCATGCAGCGGAGTGTAGCATAGTTATAAAAAACAATAAAGCCTGTTTTTTGTGAGTTGTATAGCCGTATATTCTTTTTTTCACTTAAAACCCGAAGTAGATAAACGGTGCAATACCGGAGGTTGAAACGATGTTCAGGGCACGGATCATGGAGCCCGATTGAATATGGGATTGTGAAAGGAAAGATTTAATCTGCATACTATTCTGCGCGGATATATAGGCATGTCTTTGCCGCATTTGCATTGAACACTTTACAGCCGCTGACAGACTGCGGTATACTAAAAGCTCATAAACAAAAAGCGCGTTTCAACGCTATGGCCTGGAATGCGCGCATCTTATTCGTGCGGAGGGTTTAATACCCCGACGCTTTGCGTCGTAACAAAGGGTATTAAAGCCGACTGCAACCACCTTATGAGAACACACAGTGCGAAACGTTGAGCACTGTGCCCCGACGCTCGCGTCGGGGTATGTTGATTAAGAAAAGGAGTTTTTCATGGTTATTTTGACATTGAACTGCGGGAGTTCTTCCGTAAAGTATCAGGTGTATGATTGGGATGATAAGAGTGTTCTTGCATCGGGCGTGGTGGAACGCGTTACGCAGCCCGGCAGCGTGATTACGCATGAGGCAAAAGGCAAGGAAAAGTATGTGCAGGAAAAACCGTGTCCGTCCCATACCGATGCGGTAGAGCTGATTATCAAAACGCTGACGGATCCTTCCGTGGGTGTTATCACCGATATGAACGTGATTAAAGCAGTCGGGCACCGGGTAACGCACGGCGGCGATAAATTTATCAAATCCGTCATTGTAACGCCGGAAATTCTGAACACGTTCCGCGAAGTGCAGGACTTAGGCCCGCTGCACAACCCCGCAAACATCATGGGTATCGAAGCGGCTCAGAAGGTGCTGCCGAACGTACCGCACTGCGCTGTTATCGATACTGCCTGGCATCAAACCATGCCGGAAACCAGCTTTATGTACGCTATCCCGCATGAATGGTACGAGAAGTATTCCGCCCGCCGTTACGGCTTTCACGGCACCAGCTTTTTATATACGGCAAAACGTGCTGCGGTTATTCTCGGTAAAAAGCCGGAGGATACCAACATCGTTATTGCCCATATCGGGAACGGCGCATCGATGTGCTGCGTTAAACAGGGCAAGTGCTTTGATACCTCGATGGGACTTACTCCGTTGGAAGGCTTGGTCATGGGTACCCGCTCCGGCGACTGCGACCCTGCGCTGCCGTTCTACATTATGCGGAAAAGCGGCATGACACCGGCGGAGATGGACACTGCCTTGAACAAGAAATCGGGACTCTTGGGCGTTACCGGCAAGTATGTTGACCGCCGCGATGTTTCTAAAGCGATGGGCGAAGGCGATGCTCGGGCGCGGCTTGCATTCAACATGGAAGTATACCGCTTGCAGAAGTATTTCGGCTCGTATATCGCGGCGCTCGGACAAAAGCCCGATGCCGTTGTCTTTACTGCCGGTGTCGGAGAATTCGGCGCTGATGTGCGGCTCGCTGTCTGCGAAGGCTTAACTCATTTGGGCATCAAAATCGATCCGAAAAAGAATGAACTTGCGCGTACCCGCAATGCGGAAACCTGCATCAGCGCAGATGATTCTCCGGTCAAAATCTTTGTTATTCCGACCGATGAGGAGCTCGTGATGACGGAAGACGCCTACGCGCTGATGAAAGGCACGTATGATGTGCATACGAACTTCACCTATTCGTTCCAGTCGCCCGACTATGTCAACAAGGCGCGTGCCGAGGGCTTGAAAAAAGACCTGGAAAAGAAGCCTGAACTTGCGAATATTATTGTAAAAATACCCGGCGCTCGGTAAGCCGTCCGGCGCTTTCGCTCTCGTGCATAAACACTTGAGCACGTCAACTTGACAACTGCCGGGTATTCCAGTGAGGCGTATCCGGCAGCCGATCATCCCCTCGTATTTCCATTAACAGAACACGGTAACAACACAGATGACCGCTTACTGTAAAACAAATCATTTTGAAAGACGGTAAAATTGATGCAAAACACAATCCCCACTATATATGAGACGCCGGAAGAGTACCGGCAAAAGATTGAGATGCTGAAGGCAGCTCTGGCGGACGCCGATGCGATTCTGATTGGAGCAGACGCGGGTCTTTCGACTGCTGCGGGCTTTACCTATTCGGGCGAACGGTTTGAAACATACTTTGCCGATTTTCGCGAACGGTACGGCATTACCGATATGTATTCCGGCGGATTTTATCCGTTCAAGACGCATGAAGAATACTGGGCATGGTGGAGCCGTCATATTTTTTATAATCGATATGTGGAAGCGCCGAAGCCGGTCTACCGGGACGTGTTCGATCTTGTCAAAAACGCCGATTATTTTGTGCTGACGACCAATGTCGACCATCAGTTTTAAAAAGCGGGCTTTGATAAGGCGCGGCTCTTTTACACGCAGGGCGACTACGGCCTCTGGCAATGTTCCGAACCGTGCCATGCCGCCACGTATGACAACGAGACCGTGGTACGGCAAATGCTTGAGCGGCAACGGGATATGCGCATTCCGCCTGACCTTGTGCCCTATTGTCCCCGCTGCGGAAAGCCGATGACGATGAATTTACGCAGCGATTCAACGTTTGTAGAAGACGCCGGTTGGCACCGGGCCGCGCAGCGGTATGCCGATTTTCTTTCAGCGCATAAAGAAAGCCGGATACTCTTTTTGGAACTCGGCGTCGGTGCAAATACGCCCGGCATCATTAAATACCCGTTTCAGCAGATGACCGCGGCCAATCCTCAGGCTGTGTACGCATGTATCAATTACGGTGAAGCCCGGTGTTTTGATGACATACGCGACCGCTCAATTTGCATAAATGCCGATATAGCAGTATTATTCGTGCGGAGGGTTTAATACCCCGACGCTTGCGTCGTAACAAAGGGTATTAAAGCCGACTGCAACCACCTTATGAGAACAACATACCCCGACGCTTGCGTCGAGGTTGTTGATTCGATTACAGCAAGGAGCGCATTACAATATGAAGTATACACAGCTGCCGGTTTACGAGCAGAAGACGCGGATTTTAGAGAGTTTGGAACGGCATCAGGTGATTGTTGTTGAAAGCCCGACCGGATCGGGAAAGACCACCCAGCTGCCGGTGATTTTACATGAAGCAGGCTACACGCAGACCGGCATGATCGGCGTTACCCAGCCGCGGCGCATTGCAGCGCTTTCGGTGAGCGAGTTTATCGCGAAGCAGCTGCGGGTGCAGCTCGGCGATACGGTCGGGTACAAGATGCGGTTTGAAGATCATACCTCGCCGGAAACCAAAATCAAGATTATGACCGATGGAATCCTGCTGCAGGAGCTCAAGCTCGACCCGTGGCTCAGTAAATATTCCGTTATAATGGTAGATGAAGCGCATGAACGGAGCCTCAATATCGATTTTATCCTCGGTCTGCTCAAGCGGATTTTGCAGGAGCGGCAGGATTTTAAGGTGATTATTTCGTCGGCGACGATCAACACCGATATGTTTTCGATGTATTTTAACGAATGCCCGGTTATCAAGATCGATGCGATGACCTATCCGGTTACGCTCATCTTTGATCCGCCTGCACTGACCGCTTCTACGGAAACGCTTGCGGCGGAAACAGCGCTGCTCGATAAAATCGCAGTGATTGTCGGGCGGATTTTAAGCGAAGGACGTCCCGGCGCGATCCTCGTGTTCCTGCCCGGAGAGCGGGCGATTAAGAACTGTATCGAGCGGCTTGCGCAGGAAACGTGGTTCCGCAAGCTCTATCCGCTGCCGCTGTACGGCCGCTTGAGCAAGGAGGAACAGGAGCGGGTGTTTAAGTCCCCTCCGTTCGGAAAAAAGAAGATTGTCATTGCAACGAATATCGCCGAAACGTCCATCACCATCAACGATATAGCCGCCGTTATCGATTCCGGCTTGTCGAAGCTGAATTTTTATAACCCGTTTACGTACACGTCCAGTCTGGATGAGGCTCCCGTGTCGAAGGCGTCGTGCAATCAACGGCGGGGACGCGCCGGGCGGACGCAGGAGGGCGTGTGCTACCGCCTTTACTCCCGCAAGGATTTTGAAACCCGCGTGATGTACACCACGGAGGAAATTTACCGTACCGATCTTTCGGAGGTCGTGATGCGGATGGCTGAGCTCGGCATCTACGACTTTGCAAACTTCGATTTTATCTCCCCGCCCGGCAAAAAAGGTATCATCGGCGCGGTGGATACGCTCAATATGCTCGG
>CAUTXW010000052.1:0-16352 GCA_963542655.1 uncultured Treponema sp.
TGGAGGTACTCAATATTGTACGATGCTGCATCGAATCCGCTTGCCGAGATGTTTTCGCTTGTCAGCTCCTCGGCAGTTATATTCTCTTTTCCGGTAACGGTTAATACAACCGCGTCTACCGCTTGATTGATATATGTTTGAGGGGTAGGCGCCGCTGCCGCTTCTTTCGCCTTAAAGCCTGTGAGAGTTACGGTGCGTTCTTTTGAGTGGAGGGAGCCCTTTGCCAAGCGGAAGGTGATATCCGCTTCTTTTTGTGCATTGCGTCCGGTGATATGGAGGTATTCAATGCTATACATTGCTGCATCGAATCCGCTTGCCGAGATGTTTTTGCTTGTCAGCGCTTCGGCAGTTATATTCTCTTTTCCGGTAACGGTTAATACAACCGCATCTACCGCTTGGTCGATCAGATGTTGCGTGGACTGTTGCGCCTTGTGAGTTCCAGTCATATCGCGGCAGCTTACCAGCGCAAACGCCGCTCCTATCAACAGCCATCGGTACAATGTGTTTTTCATAGGGTCTCCCGTAAAACGTCAAGAAGAAAGCATCACCTTTCAATTGACTTGTTATGTCTGTTCGCAGTGAAGCGGAAACGTGCACATAATATACAAGTTTGCGATAAGCAAACGCGGGTAAATAAAAGACGCACTATTTGTACGCTTTTATTTTACACTCTTCGGTTCAAATCGATACCTTGAATCCGTGCCGAAAAAACGATCGGTTCGGTATTGAACGCCATTTACATGGGTATACCGTTTTTCAGACAGATGTCGTTGAGTATGCAGTCGCTGCAATTCGGCGTCCGGGCTTTGCAGACATGTCTGCCATGCAGGAGTACCCAGTGGTGGGCATTGAGTAAAAACTCTTCCGGCGTTACGCGTAGTAAGTCCTGTTCTACCTCAAGCGGAGTAGTGCCGTTAGACAGCCCGATGCGGGGCGCCGTGCGCAAAATATGGGTATCAACCGCGATCGTCGGCTCTCCAAATCCTACATTTAATACGACATTTGCTGTTTTTCGTCCGACGCCCGGCAAACTTTCCAGCGCGGCGCGGTCATGCGGAACAGCGGATTGATATTGGTCAATTAAGATACGGCTTAATGCAATGATCCGTTTCGCCTTTGTCGGATATAAATTTATCGAGCTGATATAGCCTTTAAGCGCTTCTTCTCCAAGCGCGACCATTTTTTCGGGCGTATCAATATGTTCAAAAAGCGGTTTCGTCGCTTTGTTTACGCCGGTATCCGTTGCCTGCGCCGAAAGCACCACGGCAATCAGCAAGGTATAGATATTTTTCCATTGAAGCGCGCTGTCGGGGTTTGGCATCGCCTGCCGCAGCCGTTCATAGACCGTCTGTACTTTATCGGCAGGAAGCAATTTTATCGTAGAATCCATATTGAAATTATAACCTACGGATATTTATTCCATCTGTCAAGCTGAGGCGATTGTCCTCTGGGACACGGCTCTTGCAAAAGGCTGTCCGGTGCCGTAAAATACACGGAATGAAAACCGAATATTTTGCCGAGCGGTCCAAACAATTGCAGCTCGCAGCGCTGTCGCTTGCGCAAGGAATGCAAGTGGGCAGCTTCCGCAGCCATTTCCGCGGACGGGGCATTGAGTTTGATGCGCTGCGTGAATATGAACAAGGCGACGATATCCGCAGCATCGATTGGAATCTCATGGCGCGCAGCGGCAAAACCTTTGTCAAATTATATCGGGAAGAGCGCGACCTTCGGCTTTTTTTAATTGTTGATATTTCGGCCTCGATGCGCTCCGGCAGTGCAAAGGAATCCCCGCAGGAAAAGACCATGGAAGCCGCTGCGCTGCTCACCTTTGCAGCAGAACACTTGAATAGCGCGCTGGGTATACTGCTTTTTGATGGCAAAATCGCCCGCATTTTACAACCGCAGCGGGGAAAGCACGCGAGCCTTTCCATATTGCGCGCTCTTGAACGGGCGATCATCTCCGGCAGCATCGTACGCGGCACTGCCTTAGGCCCGGCGCTGGAAGCCGCAGCAAAGCTCCTGCGGCAACGGGCACTGATCATCGTTTTATCCGATTTTAAAGTAGAAAATTTTGAAAAAGAGCTGGGCGTCTTAGCGCGCAAGCATGATGTTGCCGCAGTACGCATTACCGCGCCCTACGATGAAGAGCTCCCCGCTGCAGGCGTCATACGGTTTTCAGACCCCGAAACGGGACTTGAACGTCTGTTACCGACCGGCTCACCGGAGTTTAAACGGGAACGGGCGCGCAGCGCATCCGAATCGCTTCAGCAATGGAAACGAACCTGCATCCGCTCAAATGCATATCCGCTGCTTCTCCCGTTTAACGGGAACACGGTTGCCATACTCAATCAATTCTTTTTAACCGGAAAATACCGAGCCCAATCGGCAGTTCGATATTCCCGCACGGATGCAGCGCAATGAACGGCATCCTCATTCCGCAGAACATCTTTGTCGGCGATACCGCGCAGTTTTTATTCCCCTTATCCGAACAAGAAGGGCGTGTATTAGTGCAGCAGGGGCTCGATATTGATATCCCGCTTCCGCTCAATGATCTTGCGCAAAATGAGCTGATGAGCGTGAACGACCTCCGGCTGGTAAAGCGGGATAACGGGCTTTATCTGCAGATTACCTTTATACCGTGGGAAATCGGCGACATTGCGTTTCCGGCGTTCCCGTTGCTCAGGCTCAAGCGCGCCTTGCCGTCCGTCTATGTTTCGTCGCTGCTTGAAACCGGCCAGCAGGTTAGTCTGCAGCCGCCTAAACCGCCGCTGCTGCTTCCGGGCACCGATTATCTGTTGTACGGCGCCGCGGTTACCGGTGTGGGTATCTTGCTGCTCATCGGTACCGGAATATGGCTGGTGCTCCGCAACTTACGGAAACGAACGCCCCGAACCGCATGGAAGCGGCTGCGCATCCTAAAAAAGCGGCTAAAACAGCTGCACAAAGAAGCGCGGCGCCTATGGAAACGCCTTAAACCGCAAACGGCAGCCCTCATCCCGGATACTGTTGAAGCTGCAGCGGCGGTCGTTGCTCAGGTTTCGGTTTCCGTTGCCAAAACAGGTGCCGAAAATGCAGCGGCATTCCGGCAAAGCCCGTTTGAACCGCAGCCGGATACTGCTGAGGCAATACGTGAGTGGTACGCAGCCATCGACCGCAGCCTCCGCGAATACCTCTCCGTTCTCGCTGCGGAAAACGATTCCGCCGATTTACACCATGATAACCGCTATTTTTCCAGCGCAACGTACACCGAACTCACAAACACATTGGCCGAGCTGTTTGCACCGGAGCCGAGCATCCCCGATCTCTTCCGCATTTTCTACACGATGTTGGAAAAACAACGCTTCGGGAGCGATACGCGTGCCTTGCTCAGAGATTATACGGCCGTTTCGCAAGATATACTAAAAAAAATACCGTATATCGCTGAAAAAACCGAAAAAGCCTATACCGCCCTGCAGCAAGCGCAGAAAACTTCGGCAGATGCGGAAACGGCCGTCTCCGCAACGGAACAGACCGGGCATATTTTCAAATTAAGCGAATAGAAGGGCACTCCATTACGGCTATTTCCGAAACAAAATCCGTCAATTCTGCTGCCGAAATAACCTGATAAAAATACAAAAATATGTTATCTCTTGCACTGTTTGTTGTTATCCGGGAGCAACAAAAAAGACTCTTACCGCCTGACCGGGCGTTGAGTCCATATTCTTGAAAAGAGACCTCTCAAGATTTTTGTATAAGAGATCAAAATGAAAAAATTAGTGATATGCGGTATCTGTCTGCTGATAGCGTTTGCAGGCTGCAATTTGGGCAATGGGCCTTCTAAAAATGCGCTGCCGGGCTCCGGACAAACGGCACAGTATACGGTACGTTTTTCGTCTAGTCCTGTTGAAGGAGAAAACATAACGGCTGCAATAAAAAACGGCAGCGCCATTAAGAGCGGTGCAAGCCTTCCTAAAGATACGGAAGTCATCTTCACGGCAACGTAAAAAGACGGCTATATCGTAAGCAACTGGGGTACCGTTAAAGGCTTACAGGTAGCACCCGATAAGAAAATGGCAACATTGAAATTGACTGCCGATGCGGTTATCGCCGTAGCATTTCAAAAAAAGGCTGAAGCACACGATGATAATGCAAAGCAACCTGAGCCGGATAAGAATGGCAGTAAACCGACGCCTGCTTCTCATCCCGATAATGGTGGAGGAAATACTCCATCTCCCCATCCCGGTAATAGCGGCAACAATAACAGCGGTAACGGCGGAACACCATTCGAAAAAGAGACGGGTAAGACTTATACGGTAAAATTTTCTGCACATCCTCTTGAAGGGGGTACTGTAAGTGCAAAAACGGAAACGGGGCAAAGGTGAATAATGGCGATACACTTCCGAAAAATACAAAAATTATCTTTACTGCAAAGGCTGCCGGAACAGATGATGATAATCGCTATTACATCAATAGTTGGAGCGGTACGGACGGCCTACAAGTTGCGTCTCATAAGCAGACGGCGAGCTTAATGCTCACAGCAGATGCAACAATAACAGTGAATTTCTCTAAAATAGATGTGCAAGGTACAAATTGGAGAGCGGCAGGTAAAATTAAAGATTCAAATGATACGGAGCATGCTATTTCGCTGCTTATAAACGATAATGGTCAGTATCTTACGATTTCCATAGATGGAGATGTTTATTTCATTTAATAATAACAATGCGTCTGGTGATAAAAACGGTCCATACATAGGATAAAAAGATGATAAAATATCCGGCGCAGTTATCGGGGGTAAACGCCGTTTATGTGTTTACCTTATGTCAACGGTAACGGCGCCTTGCCGCAGTAGGCGCGGGGTAGGGGAGCTGAGGTCTATAATAGTAGAAGGTAGACCGGTGAGCGGGCCGTCATCTACCACCAACGCAACCGCTTCTTCAAATTCCGTACAGATGGCATCGATGGCAGTCAGCGGAGCTTGCCCGGCACGGTTTACGCTGGTCGAATACACGGCGTCGCCCGTTGCGGCGATAACATTTCTAAGCCACGCATCGGCAGGGCAGCGGAATGCTTGCGTTTCCTCTCCTTTGACGGGCACAATGATGGTCAGCGGGGCCGGCCACAGCTGCAGCAGGTAATCGGGCACCTCATAATCGGTATACCGGTATATATCCGACGGCTCTGCAATCAGAGCGATGAACGGCTTATCTTCCCGCCGCCCCTTTATGTGTGCAATACGGTCGGCTGTTGTGCCGATACGGCCGGAAAAGCCGTAAATCGTGTCGGTCGGGATGATAACAATCTGATTTTGCTGCAGTGCTGATGCGGTGAGGGTAACGGAATCAGGATTTTTCTTTTGAATACGCATGTTTTTGACTCATAATCATTTCACAGAGAATAACGATCAGCCCGACAAATACGGCGATCGTTTTGCAGACGGTATCCGGCAAAAAACGGGGCGCTTCAATCAGATAGATCACGCCTGCGTCATCCGTATATCCCGTTGCTCCCGAAAAATTCATCAGTTTTATCAGCCGCTCGTTTTTATGAATATACCCCAAGTCATGCGCATAGACGGCGATTGTTTGCGGGTCGGACGACAGATTTGCAATGCGGATATTCAGATTTTCTCCAATATCGGAAAGAAGCTGCACATGATGTAAGACCGACTCCCGCTGCCGTTTCAATTGCTGGAGCGCAAAAAAACCGCGCGGCCCGAAAAAAATCACTAAAAAGCTATAGGCAAGTGCGAACATAAAAATAGGCGTAATAATTTTCAAATAAAATTTCATACCTCATTCTAATAACGGCAAAAAAAATATTTTCTTGAATTTTATTTCAAAGTGAGTATAATAAAAACAGGCGCATTGTCGCTCATACGGTCTTGCTTTGCGCGTTTTAAGGCTGCAGCATCGGAAAACGGCTGAAAATCCGCCGGATTTTAGAGATATTAGATGCTTTCACTCATGTTATATACGGAAGCTGCCGATATATGATATAACAACACCGCCATTCGTGGAGAATATTTTATGGATAATTTTAACAAAAACGATGATTTATACGATCCTAATTTTTCTATAGATAGCAGTAATACGGAAAAGTTGGATATGTACGGCGTATGGGTCAAAAAAAAGAAGGATACCCCGGAGCCGGTCGATTCGGATATTTCTCAAACGATAAGCGATACCGATCTAGGCAAAGATGATATAAATTTTGATGATGATTTTTCATTTTCAGATTCTTTTTCCGATTTGGATGATATATCGGAACTTGATGAAAGCAAAGCCGAAAAAGATGACATCATTTCCGACATGGAACCCTTGGAAGAAATTTCTTCAGGTTCATCAGGCGCTGATACGTCGGGTATTGCTGTTGATGAAGATGGGTTTGAATCGCTCGACTTAGACGACTTTTTTAATGAAGACGATGCTGCCGAATTAGAAGAAAAAGACGATACCGAAGAAGAGCCGATCGATCTTGACTTTGCGGAGATTGCCGACGATCCTGAAAAACCGGCGGGCGAAACCTTGGATCAGGATGATGCCGCACCGGCAGGTCTGGAAAACTTTAGCGAAATTTCGCTTGACGAATTTGAAGATGCTACGCCGGAAGAGATCGACGGTACGGAAGTTGACGTTGAAACGCTCGACGGCTTTGAAAATGTTGATGACTTTGACGATATCCTTGCATCCGATGACGGTCAAAAGGATGAAGAAGTGGCGGAAAAGCCCAATACGGCGGCAGACCTCGATCTGAATGTAACCGTTGATGATGACGGCTCGAAAGTGCAGCCGCTTACGGAGGTTTCTTCGCAGGTAGTGGAAAACAATGCCGATATTTCGATTTTCGGAAGCGATGAAGCGGAAAAAGATGCGGCGGCCGATCAGCAGTCAGGCGCTGCGTTCTTTGACGATATTGAGGCGGTAAAACAAGATTTACTTTCTGCACATCAGGATGTCGAACAGACGGATGATAATGAACAGGGGAAAAACGCTATGAAAACACCGGCTATGACTTCGGATAATCCCTCGGCGGATCAGGACAAAGCAACCGAATTGCTGAGGCAGATTGCGCATGAAATCAGCGATATCCGGGCGGAGTTAAACAGCTTGAAAGCGGGGCTTGCGGTACAATCTACCGGTTCTTCCGAAAGCCCGGTAAAAGCGGAGGCGCATCAAAGCGAGCCGTCGCCGGGAGCTGAAAACTCAGGCTTCTTTAGCGACGATGATACCGATGAAACGATTGCGTTGACCGGCGACGAATTGAATAATATCCTTATTACCGCCGATTTTACCGAGGAACGGAATGCCGAAGAAGAACCGGCTGCGGAGCAGGATGCTTCTGAGGATTACGAAGTTCCGCCGGTACTGACAAAAGAGATTGTTCCCGAAATCGATGAAAACGACGAGGACGGAACCGCGGATGATACGGCCGCAAGCGGCGATAGCGAACCTGCAGCGTCCGGAGCTGACGGAGAAGAAACTCTTGCATCGGATCCCGTATTCAATGTGGAACCGGTACCGATAACCTCGCTTCCTGAGGATTTAAGCTATCTTGATGATGAAGACGCTGCGGGTGATGGTGCCGCGGACGATGCGGAAGACGCCTTTGCGCTTGAAGATATAAATATAGAAGAGTTTGATATTCCTGCCGAACAGGATATCGCGCTTCCGCCGGAAGAGGCTTCCGATGCGCTGCAAGAAGCGGAACTGGAGCCGGTAGATGCGGAAGCGGCGCCGACCATCCATGAACTTCAGAAAGATGATGAGTTTGTTAATCCGTTTAACGATGGAGCGCATGACGCCGAACTCGAAATAAAAGACGAAATTATTGAAGAACCGTTTGCCGGTGATCAGGCTGCTTCGAAAGTAGCTGCAGAGGATTCCTCTGCAGTTTCTACAGCGGACCCGGTTGAAGAGGTTGACGACATACCTGAGTTGGAGGCTGAACCGGAAGGATCCGCTCCCGTGCAGGGAATCGTACGGCAGGAAACATTGCTGCGAGCGGCAACCAGAAAACGCGAGCAGACGGTTTCTATACCGTTAGAGCTGAAAAATGAAATTAAATCGGTTCTTGCATATATGGATCAGCTGTTGGAAGCCTTGCCGGAACAAAAGATTGAAGAGTTTGCTAAATCAGAATATTTTGAAACGTATAAGCATCTCTTTGAAGAACTGGGAATTTCCTAATCATCCTTTTACGCCGCTATGCAGCTGCTGCATAGCGGCCTTCTTTTTCTATGCCTTCCTTTCGTTTACACTCAAAATACAATCCTCATAAAGAAGCGCAACTGTTTGCAGATACTATTGAAGGGGTTCCTTCAATTATTGTTATAACCGAACCGGGGGAATCCTATCTTGCACCGGTACTGAAAGCCGCTTTTCCGTGCACAAAACGTATCGCGGTGCGCTATACCGATGACTTATTTACCGATTCGGATCAGTTGTGGGATGCCGTGTGGCGGCCGAAAAGCGGTAGTCTGCCTTTTTTTCTCGTGGCTCATGTGCCCGATGAAAAGCTGTCCGCAACGCGTTTTTTAAGCTGGAAGGCGGCGGATAAGGCCTTTCCTGATGCCGCGGTTACCGTATGGAAAGGAATCCGCGCTGCAATTGATGTATTGACGAGCGTGATGCACACGCGTTCCTTTTTCGGAAAGAAGTGGCTTCAAAATACGGTGTACAATGCTGTCCGTGTAGAGTACCCCACCGCCGTGAGCTTCGGCGCGCAGGATTTTATTTTGGCAGGTGCCGGGCCGAGCCTTGATGAGCTTACAGCCGGGCAAGCAGCTCCTTATTCGATTGTTGCGGTAACGTCTGCCTATCGTCCGCTTGCTGCGCGGCATATCACCCCGGCGCTCTGCATCGGTACGGATGCCGGTTATTGGGCGCTGCGGCTTTTTGACGGTATGGATCGGGATGTGCCCATTGCGTTTCCGCTTGAGGCTGCGGTTCCCGCTGCAATTATGGAGCGGAACCCTTGCATCGCGCTTTCGTACGGTTCTCCGCTGGAGATAGCCGTTTGCAGCTCAGTCGGTTTGCGTCCGCTTGCCGCCCGCGAGAACGGCACCGTCACGGGAACGGCCTGCGAATTGCTGTTGACACACACGGATCGCCGTATCGTGCTGGCCGGTGTGGACCTTGCAGCCGGATCGGGCTTTAGTCATGCGCAGCCGCACAGCAGTATGGCGCGTGTGTGCGCCGCGGCGGATCGTATGCATCCGCTGGCCGGTATGCTCGCTGAACAAAACTTTCAAACGAAATCGCTTGAAGCATACCGGCAGTGGTTTTTGCAGCTGCCGCCCGAAGCTGCTGTCCGGTTATCCCGGGCGGGAAGGGGAGGTGCATCAATTCCTACTATAAAACGGGTGCAGCTACCTGAAAATCATCTGCCGGACGGACGGCAGCAGCACGGCTGCACGGGGTGCGGTACGCTGGGCTCTCCCGTTGCAGGCATTCGGGGGTCAGCAGGGCTTTCCGTGCAGCCGTACCGGGTGTTGCCGCGTAAAGAGCGGATACCGGCGGTGCGCGCCCTACTGACCGCTGTACGCAGTTCGGTTACACAGCTGATTGCCGCTGATCCCGCCCGGCTTGCGGACGACGCCCCCGGTATTGAAAAGCAGGTTTGTGCGCTCTGCAGCTACACTGCGTACTGTAATGTGGTAAAAGACAGCGCAAATCGTGAGTTGCAGCAAAAGTTACAGGAGCAGGTTGACCGTACGCTCGGTATGCTCATCGAAAGGATTGATGTATGACAGCCTTTGAACGCAATCTGTCCGTCATCCGCCGTACTCATCCTGAGCTTGCAGAGGCCATCCTAAAAAGTCCGCAAGGAACGGTTTATAAAGGCATTGCAGCGGCAAAAACAGGTGAGCCGATACCGCTTTTCGCGTCGGGACAGGCGTTGCAGTCGCTCTACAATCCCGTACGGGAAGCCGAACGGGCATTTACGGTTCCTATAGGCTTTATGCTCTTTTGCGGACTCGGCAGCGGTGTGCAACTCAAGGTGTTTTTACGCGATAATCCGCATGGATTTTGTGCCATCACGGAAGCTGATTACGCATCGTTTAAGCAGCTGCTTTCGCTGATCGATTACGCCGAGCTGCTGTCCGATGAGCGGGTCTTCCTGCTGCCGCCCTGCACCGAGCCTTCTTTTGCGGATGCGCTTACCGCAACCTATCTCCCGGCGCTGCACGGTACCTTCGGCTGCCATATACTTAGAACGTGGAGCGAACATTTCAAACGGCAAACGGAAGGCCTATCACAGCGTATTGAGCAGGCATTGGAAAAGATCAAGGCTGATTTTTCGGTGCAGGCGCATTTCGGAAAAATCTGGCTGCGCAATATCTTTTTAAATTTGAAATGCGCCGCTGCGATGTGTCCTGCGTATCCTGAGGCGGACAGCTCTCGGACTGCGCTCATCCTCGGCGCCGGTCCGAGTTTGGAGGACGGGCTTCGGGTAGCGGCGACTAACCGGCAGCGCTATACGCTTTTTTGTACCGATACGGCGCTTCCTGCGGTTTGCGCGCACGGTCTGACACCGGAGTTTTTTGTTTCGCTTGATCCGCAGCAGATTTCTTATTTGCATATCCTCGGGCGGATTCCGAAAGAGACCATCGGGATTTTCGATCTTTCGGGGCAGGCGGCCGTGGCGCGCCGTTTTTTACAAAACGGGAATCGTATGTTCTTCACCGCAGGGGGGCATCCGCTTGCGCAGGCTGCCGCCGCATTTTCTCCGTTTCCGCTGTTGGATACCGGTTCGGGCACTGTTGCCGTGGCTGCCTACCATGCTGCGCAGTCGCTTGGATTTCGGCGCATTGAATGCAGCGGCATGGATTTCGCGTACACCGGCGGCAAGGCCTATGCGCGCGGCACGTATCTTTCAACGTTGTATGCGGTCGGCGCGCTGCGGATTGCGCCGGAAGAGCACTCGTTTGCGCAGCTGATGTTCCGTACGCCGGTTTACTGCGATTGCTCGAAAGGAGTCCGTACCTATCGATCTGCCCTGTTGGATTCGTACCACGCCGCCTTTAAAGCCGAGCAGACGCGAAGCATCCGCTGGAAATCTTCCGATTTTAAGCAATTTCCGTATGAACGGTTTATCGAATTTTTGCATCGAAATCTCAAAAACAACGATAAGCAGATGCTGATGAGCGTATTACCGGCGCTTGCGTGGTGCAAGGCGCATCCAAACGGAAATTTTCCCGGTATGGAACTTGTATCTGAATTGATTTCCGGGTATACTAACTTGTCATGAAAAGAATCTTGATGTTAGTATACGCCGCTTGTGCTATGCTTGTTATTGCTGGAAGTTTATTATGGTTTGTGTTTACGCTCCGCAGCGATTCTCTTACGGGAAAGGCGGAGGCTCTCAATAGTTTTAAGGCGTTCGCACAACATACGGCTGAGATTCTGGTTGAACGATCCGATGCAACTGATTCTGCGCGTTTACAAATAAGACTTGAACAGCTGTGCCGTAATTACCGGAAGTATGTTCACACTGTGCTGATTAGAGATTCGGCCGGAGTACTGTTTACGTGGCCGCAAAAGAACGATATTTTTTCATATACCGATCAACGCGTCGTAGAAGTTAAAAACATGCCGCTCTTTTTTACTGCGGCTCAAATGCATATTCCCGTTCAGACAACCGGCGACACGGTTACCGTACATGCAGCGCTGCAAACATTACCGGTAGAGACTATTTATAGCCGCGGTCAAGTCGTCTTTTTTCTCTTGTTATTCATAGTATTGATGACAATAATGGCGTTGATTTTCTCGTATGTCGAACTGAAACCGATAGAAAACGACCCTCGTTCGGTGCCTACTCCGAAAAAAAGCGCTTTTGTCGATAACACGACGGAACCGAGCGGTAAGGCCGCCGACAGTCGTATCGAACGGCATGAACCGCAACAGCCTGCGGAAAAAATCGATCGCGAAGAGACTCCTGCCATTGAGGCTGAAATGCCCGCAGCCGATGTTACAGACTCTGAACCTACTTCTGTAAGTGCCGAGTTTGCGCAGCAGCCTAAGGCAGTCCCAGCCTCAACAGCTGTTCGCACACCGCAACAGCCTGCCGTATCGACACTTCCGCTCAGTACTCAGCTTGAAGCGCTCAACCGTCTGCATATCTACGATAGTGAACCATCCGGCTCACAGCGGAGCGGCAATTTAGCGGCTGCTCCCGTTGAAAAGGAAAATGGTCCGAATATTTATCCGGTGGTCGAAACGACTCCGGAAGCGGATACGGTGCAGCCGCCGAAAACAGCAGAGGCGGAATCCTCGTCGGCACCGAATAACATGCCTTCATCTTCATCGTCCGCTGCCCAAGATTTGTACGCCGAAAGCTACGGCTCCTTTGAAAAACCGGGACAGCCGACAGCAACGGAACCGGCTCTCGATTCCGAAACACCGGCTTCCGCGCTGCACCGGACTGCTTCGCTTTCCGATATGGGCTACGGCGCGGCCTCTTCGCTTGAGCAGGCTACGTTGATTGAAGAGCTGACGACTGCGTTGACGGAAACCGCCGTTGCGGAGGAAGACTTAGCCCTTCTTTTGATTCATGCCGATGATATTCCACACAATCAGCAAATTATTCACTTGCTGCGGGCAACGCTCGATCGTATTCATAAAGTCTTTGTGTTTAATCAAGATACGCTTGGCCTTGTCATCTTTTATGCGCCGTTGGATCAGGCAATGCAGATTGCGAATAGCTTGTATGATGAGATATACCCGCTTTTAGAGGATGCGAATAAAAAATCGCTGGGTATCGGGTTGACGACCCGCGCCGGTAGGCTTATCCCTGCCTATCGTATGATCGAAGAAGCGGCTGCGGCGATCGACAAAGCCACACAAGAAGGCGGAGACCCGATTGTCGCCTTTCGAGTGAATCCTGATAAATACCGCAGATGTCTTGCGCGGTTAAGTTAGCATATACATTAGACTTGCTCCCTGTTGACAGAGCTGTAGACAGTTATTATTATGCTCTAGCTGAACGGCGCTCTTTCCGGCGCTGGAAGTCGATACGGCACAGGATTTCTTTTCAATCGGAAATATGTCTGTTTTCGATTGCAGATTTCCTAATTTTAAAATTTTATGGATGGTTTACTATGAAGCATGAAGGTTTTTTCTTCTCGGAAGATCGTTTTTTGTCTGCAAATCCTTTCGATGACGATGATTTCGACGACGACGGATTTGATGATGATTTCGACGATGACGACTTTGATGATGATTTCGACGATGACGAATTCGACGACGATGACTTTGATGATGATTTCGATGACGACTTCGACGATGATGATTTTGATGATGACGGATTCGACGATAATTACGACGATGACGGTTTTGACTACGATGATGAAGAATAACGTCTCAAAGTAGCATCTGCGCCGCCTTTATGTGATTTTTTATTTGAGCAGTCGGGGCGGCTTTTCCTTTCTTCATACATAAATACAATTACATATCGATTTTACTTTTTCTGTGGAGTGAACGAAGAACAGTGCCTCTAAAAGACTTATTCCGTAGAGAAAGGGCCTGATTGCCGTTTTCATAGCCTTCTTATAACGGCCTTCTCACGTATGCGATAGCTTTTAGAGGCTGAGGATGATGAGTGTTCGGTTGTTATGTCTTATCAGTCTTACCGGCATTCAGTTCAGCTCGGCGCTGATGCAGAAATTGAAAGTCGGACAGATACTGCAATCGGGACTGCACAAGATACAACAGCTCAAGGTACATGTCAAAGTTTACATCTAATGCAATAGGAAAAACGTATATTTCTGTTTCGTCACAGTACCGTGCAATAAACTCAGGATCATTGACAAAACCCAAGCTGATCATATTGCTGATTCTGTCTGCGCATTTTAATACCTTTGCTCGATGAGACCCTTCCCGAATAATCTGTTTTAGATATTCAGGTTTGGTCTGGCCTTTCCTGCGCGTAACTTCCATAACCAATTCATACACAGCCGGTGATTCCGAATCGATTGCGAGCAGCTCATTGACATTAAAATCGGGAACATCCTCCAATACATCATGGATGATAGAGGCTTTCAGGAGGATGCTGTCGATGTAGCCGTAGTCGATGAGCGTCGCCATGGTGTCGATTTGATGCCGAAACATATTGCCACCCGCATGACGCGCCTTGCCCCGCAAACTGGTTGCCAGATGGATATAGGGGGCAAGATACATTCCCTTTAAAAGGTTCACTTCATGTTGTTCCATTTTGCTGCTCCTTATTTCGTTATACGAGGTCTTGTAAATACTGAGTAAATTTTTGAATACGCCGCTCTGCCTGTTGCAGCTTTTCTTTTTCGGCGGCAACGACTTCGGCTGGGGCATGGTTTGTAAAGCCGCTATTCGTAAGTTTTGTTGTTAAGCGGGATGCAGCTTGTTTTTCTTTTTCAAGCTCTTTCGTAAAGCGGGCTGTAAGCTGGCTGCGGTCAACTTCGCTGCCGGTGATGATAAACGCTTCAAAGCCGGTTCCGACGGTACCGATAGAGTTTGCCGGTTTATCCGCCGGAGATGCAATAAAGACGATGTCGGCAATACCGGCCAGCAGCCGTATCAAATCGGTATTTTCCCGCGCAGCTGCCGCAGGAGTCCCTGCTTCAATAAAGAGGGCAATGTGCAGCTTGAGCTGCGGGTCGATGCCGCATTCAGCCCGCAACGTACGGATCAGCCGGACAATATCCTGTAACGCATTGAAGCGTTCTGCTGCTGCTTTGTCAATACGCTCGGTGCGGTACGCCGGGTAATCGGCGGTCATCAGTACGGCTGCACGGCGCGTGGCTCCTTCTGCACAGTATTCGGGCAGTTTACGATAAATTTCTTCGGTTACAAAGGGCAATACCGGGTGTAGCAATCGGAGGGATTCTTCCAGTACGGCCAGCAGCACCGAGGTAATCCGGTCTTTTTCGGCTTCGTCTCCGTTTTTATAGGAAAGTTTTGTCCCTTCAACGTACCAATCGCAGAAATTATTCCAGAAAAATTCATACACGCCTTGCGCCGCTTCGTTATAGCGGTATCCTTCAAAGGCAGCCCGCACATTTTTCACGGTTTCATTGAGGGTATGATAAATCCAGCGGTCAAGCTCGGTTAATGTGGATACGGGGACAATGCGGCGCCCTTCAAGATTGCCCAAGATGTAACGGGACGCATTCCAGATTTTGTTGGCGAACCGTGAGCCGAGCTTAAAGGACTCATTGTCGATGAGAATATCCTGCCCCTGCGTACACATAAAGGTCAGTGTGAACTTGAGGGCATCGGCGCCATATTCGTCGATAACGGCCAGCGGATCGATACCGTTGCCGAGCGATTTCGACATTTTCCGCCCTTGTTTATCGCGCACGAGGCCGTGCAGGTAAATGTCGCGGAACGGAACGGAGTCGGTAAACTCCAGAGCTGCCATGATCATACGGGAAACCCAGAAAAAGATGATGTCATGGCCGGTAATAACGGCGGACGTTGGGTAGTAGCGCGCTAAGTCGTCCGTTTTTTGCGGCCAGCCAAGCGTCGAAAACGGCCAGAGCCAGCTGGAAAACCACGTGTCGAGCACATCGCTATCCTGCTTGAGAGCGGCGCTCTTGCAGTGGGGGCATTCGGTTACATCTTTTACCGAAACGGTCATCTTACCGCAGTCTCGGCAATACCACACGGGGATTCGGTGTCCCCACCACAGCTGCCGTGAAATGCACCAATCGCGAATGTTTTCCATCCAGTGACTGTAGGTATTCTCCCATTTTTGCGGATAGAACACGAGTTCGCCTTTTTTCCACGCGGCAAGCGCTTTATCCGCAAGCGGCTTCATTTTGACAAACCATTGCTCCGAAAGATACGGCTCGATGACATTACGGCAGCGGTAGCAGTGTCCGACGGCATGTTTGATGTTTTCTTTCTCTTTAAATAAGCCCGCCGCTTCCAAATCGGCGATAACCGCTTCACGGGCGGCTTTCACCGTCATGCCGCGATATTTTTCGGGTACCGCTGCATTGAGCGTACCGTCGGGATTCAATATATTGATAACTTCGAGATTGTGCCGCTTGCCGACTTCCCAGTCGTTGGGGTCATGGGCGGGGGTTATTTTTACGGCACCCGTCCCGAACTCCTTATCGACATAGCTATCTGCAACAATCGGAATACAGCGGCCGGTCAGCGGGAGCACGAGTTTCTTCCCTATTAAATGAGTATAGCGGGGATCATCGGGATGGACGGCAACGGCGGTATCGCCCAAAAGTGTTTCGGGACGGGTTGTTGCTATTTCGATATATTCCGACGCGGAAGGCACACCGTTTTCATCCGCAATGGGGTACAGGATATGGTACATCCCTCCCTTGGTCTCCTCATGGTCGACCTCATCATCCGCAAGCGCAGTGCCGCAGGAAGGGC
>CAUTXW010000053.1:0-16120 GCA_963542655.1 uncultured Treponema sp.
GATAAAGTTTCCGCACAGGCGCAGGCAAAGATTGAAAAAGCCGGCGGGACGGTCGTTAAGCAAAACGGCTAAACGGGCGGGCTTCATACATGGCTAATAATGCTTTTGTAAATGTATTTCGGATAAAAGAACTGCGCGATCGCATCCTGTTTACGATAGGAATTTTGGTAGTGTTCAGACTGGGTTCGGTGTTGACCATTCCCGGTATTGATCCTCATGCCTTATCGGCATATTTCCAATCGCAGGTTCGCGGCAATGCCTTTGTTGATTATATGGATTTCTTTGTTGGAGGCGCATTCTCCAATTTTTCCATATTTATGCTTGGGGTAATGCCGTATATTTCGACGCAAATTTTGATGCAGCTCGCGCTGTTCGTATTTCCGAGTCTGAAAAAAATTGCAGAGGATGACGGCGGTCGGAAGAAGATTCAAGTCTGGACTCGTATTCTGACGGTGTTTGTGGCTTTGATCCAATCCTATGCAGTAACATTCTACGCAAATTCAATCCCCGGCGCGATTGTGCTGCAAAGTCGGTTTATGTATATTTTCGTGACGATGCTGACGGTAACGACGGGAACTATGATAACCGTCTGGCTTGGCGAACAGATTACGGCGCGCGGTATCGGGAATGGTGTTTCAATCATCATCTTTGCCGGTATTATCGTGCGGTTGCCGCATGCCATTTCGCAGATGGTGCGTTTAGTGCGCCTCGGCGAATTGAATTTGGTTTTTGTCGTAATCGCGTTGCTGATGTTTGTCGGGATTATTGTACTGGTTGTTTATGAGCAGCAAGGTCAGCGGAAAATACCGGTGCACTATGCAAAGCGGGTTGTCGGGCGGAAAATGTACGGCGGTCAAAATACCTATATTCCGTTCAAAATTAATCCGTCAGGTGTTATTCCGATTATCTTTGCGTCTTCGTTTTTGACCTTTCCTATTTCGATTGCAACAACGATAGGGCCGAATGTACGGTGGCTGAATAGTCTTGCACATTTTTTACGTCCGAACGGTTGGTGGTATAATATTTTATATTTGCTCCTTATTGTGTTTTTTGCATATTTTTATACGCAGATTTCCTTAAACCCCACTGAAATTGCAAAGCAGATAAGGGAAAATGGCGGCTCTATTCCCGGAATACGGACAGATAAAACCGAGGAATATTTGCAAAGAATTTTGAATCGTTTGATTTTGCCGGGTTCTCTGTATTTGGCGCTGATCGCTGTCTTACCTACTGTAATACAGACGATTTTCGGCTTCCCTCAATCAATTTCGATGCTGATGGGCGGAACTTCGTTGCTGATTTTGGTCGGCGTTGATCTTGATACGATGAGCCAAATTGAAGCGCAGCTGAAAATGCATCATCATGAGGGATTGGTAAAACGAGGAAAGCTCAGATCTCGCAATCTGTAGCATTTCAGTAAAGGTTATTCTTTTGTTAAGGAGAAAAACAATATGAAAGTAAGAACCAGCGTAAAGCCTATTTGCGATAAATGTAAGGTTATTAAACGCAACGGAATTGTGCGGATTATCTGCACTAATCCCAAACACAAGCAGCGCCAAGGCTAATGGAGGAAACTGAAGAATGGCTCGTATTTCTGGGGTCGACCTCCCCAATAAACATGTTAACATTGCGTTGACGTATATCTATGGAATATCTCATTCATCTGCAAAAGTCATTTGTGAAAAGTCTAAGATCGATCCTATGCGGATGATTAATGATTTGAATCAGGATGAGCTTGCTGCTATTCGCGCCGTTATCGATCAGGATTATAAGGTTGAAGGCCGTCTTCGTACGGAAATCGCTTTAAATATCAAGCGGTTGATGGATATCGGATGCTACCGCGGCTTACGGCATAGAAAGGGTCTTCCTGTTCGCGGTCAGCGTACAAGAACCAATTCCCGCACTCGCAAGGGTAAGAAAAAGACCGTTGCCGGTAAAAAGAAGTAATTTTGGAGGATAAGCTGTGGCTACAACCGCGAAAAAACGAAAAGAAAAGAAAAGCGTCTATGAAGGAAATGTCTATATTCAGGCAACCTTCAATAATACCATTATCACGATAACCGATTTAAAGGGAAATGCGTTGTCTTGGGCATCCTCCGGCGGGTTAGGATTTAACGGCGCAAAAAAATCTACCCCCTTTGCTGCACAAACCGTAGCGGAAACAGCGGTGCAACGCGTTCAGCAATATGGTTTGCGGGAAGTGCATGTATTTGTAAAAGGCCCCGGCGTAGGCCGCGAATCTGCAATTAGAACACTCGGCGTCATGGGATTGAAGGTGCGTTCCATTAACGACGTAACTCCTATCCCTCACAATGGTTGCCGCCCTCGTAAGACTCGCCGCATCTAATAAAAAGGAGTGTGAATGGCTCGTAAAAATCTTTTGAAAGGATTCAAAAAACCAAAAGGTCTGGAATTTGCAGCAGATGTCTCAAATGACAGCTATGGTAAGTTTACGGCATCTCCTTTTGAAACAGGCTTCGGCACAACGATCGGCAATTGTTTACGGCGTGTTTTGTTGTCTTCAATACAGGGGTATGCTATTTCGGCTGTGAAAATCACTTCTCGTGATGCTGACGGTGTTCAGCATGGTATTTCAAGCGAATTTGAAGCAATTCCGCACGTGACTGAAGACACAATGCAGGTTTTGAATAACCTTAAACAAATGAGGTTACGGCTTCCGGATGAAATTGAGCAGGATACCTTTTTATTTGAATTTGACGGTCCGTGCTCGGTTTCTGCGGCTGATTTTGCAAAGCCCGGTAAACTTGAAATTTTATCCGCTGATCTCCATATCATGGAGCTGATGGAAAACGCTCATCTTGAATTGGAAGTTCAGGTCGATTTCGGCCGCGGTTATGTACCGGCTGAAACCAACGATAAATACGTTGAAATTGTAGGAACAATCTCACTGGACACGATTTTTAGCCCGGTGCGGAAGGTTAGCTATGAGATTCAGCCGTGTCGGGTTGGGCAACGTAACGATTATGATAAGCTGGTGCTTGAGATTTGGACGGATGGAACAATTCGCCCTGAGGATGCTTTGGCAGAAGCTGCAAAAATAGCAAAAGAACATTTTACCGTTTTTGTAAATTTCAACGAGAGTGAATTACTCAGCGATGATGAAGCCGATGAAAGCGATGAAATGATCAAACAACTGCTTGATACGCCGATAACTGAACTTGAGCTTTCTGTGCGGGCTTTTAATTGTTTGAAAAATGCAAATGTTTCGACGATTCGCGATTTAACGATGATGAGCGAAGATGAAATTTCGAAAACTCGAAATGTCGGAAAAAAGAGTTTGCAGGAAATACAAGAGAAATTAGCGGAACGTAATTTGAGTTTGGGTATGACTGATTACAGTCATTTAAAGAATTCGATCAAGTTATCGAGACAAAAGGAAGAAACAGATGAAGCATAAGAACGGCTTTAATCCGCTTTCACGTACCAGTGCACATCGCCGCGCATTGCATCGTAACATGGTTACATCACTGTTTAAGTACGAGCGGATTACTACGACAAAACAGAAGGCGATGGAAATTCGGCGTACTGCAGAGAAGCTTATCACTCGTGCAAAGATTGATTCGGTGCATAATCGGCGACAGGCTGCAACGTATATTTGGGATGAAGCAATCTTGAATAAGTTGTTTACCGATATTGCTCCCCGTATGAAAGAGCGGAATGGCGGATATACCCGTGTGCTGAAATTAGGGCTGCGCGAAGGAGATGCCGCACAGGTTGCTATTTTGGAACTTGTTGACTATACGCTTGATAAGAGCACGAAAAAATCGGCCGAAGGGAAAAAAGACGGCGCAGATAAAAGTGCTGCAAAATCAAAGGCAGCGGAGGGCTAAACTATGTCGAAAGCGCATCGTGGAAAGGGAATAAAAAGCATTCCCAATCATGGACGGGGAACGTGTCCCGTTACCGGACAGACCGGGGTTAAATTGCTCTATGAGCAGGAGATTGACGGTAAAAAAGTCAATATCTCTAAGATCGGACGCGCCATGCTGAAGAACAAAAAAGCAGCGGAAGCAAAGGCTGAGTAATTATCTGCCCGACAGTATATGCGTATGTGCATCTGCTGAATTGCAGCAACTGACTGGCAGATGCGCAGTGCGGCGCTAGAGCAGTTGCTATGCTGATTTCCCGTATGCTGAGGCCGTTGATGTAAAATCAAAGGCTGCATTTAAAACGCTCGCTTTGTCGAGCGTTTTTTTATGCCCGGAGCGCCGCCTCGTTTGGAGGCAAAAACTGTGCGTGTGATTATTGCCGGTTGCCTTGCTCATCAAGCTCAAGGAAGGCGTCTATTAAAAACCGGTTGAGGAAGAAAAGTCCTTCTGGGGTAAGGGATACCCGATCAGGGAGGATACGGCAGTGGCCTGCGTTTTTCCAACGGGTGAGCGTTTTGCCGATGTATTCGCTCAAATCGGTGCCGAACCGCCGGGTAAAATCCTCGCGCCGTATCCCATCCGAAAGGCGGAAACCCATCAGCAGCGTTTCCTCCAACAACGTTTCTCGGTCGATATGTTCGTGCGGATATACCGATGTACGGTCGGCAGCAGTCATCCAGCGGGCGGCGTTTTTTATTCCTTCAAACCGTTCGGCGCCGATAACGCTGCCGTTCGGCGCTTCGTGTATCAGCGTTCCGCATGCAGCAGGGCCGATACCGATATAGGGTTCCATGCGCCAATATATTTGGTTATGCAGCGAACGATGTTCGTCGTGATATGAAAAGTTGGAAACTTCGTACTGAACATAGCCGTTTTCTGTTAACAACGCAAAGTTTTTCTGTAAAAGCTCGGAAATAAAATCCTCGTGGGATTCAGGCAGGGCGTCCTCGCTGCAGAGCCCGTAGAGCGAGAGGTGTTCAATGCGGTAATCGATGAGCCGCCGTACATCGTCGGAAAGGCTTGCTGCCGTTTGCCCCGAAAGCCCGGCGATGAGGTCGCACGAAAGCGCCCCAGGCCACCGCTGCTTGACGGTATCCAAGGCGGCAAGTGTTTTTGCCCGTGAGCCGCGCCGTCCGCTATTTGCAAGAACCGCATCATCAAAACTTTGCACGCCAAGGGACAGCCGGTTAATGCCGCCCTCGCTGCATGCGGCAAGCCATTCGGGGCGGATATCTTCGGGATTTGCTTCAATGGTAAACTCTGCGATAGGCGCGGTCTGGCTGTGATAAATCTCCGTGGTAAGGAGCCGCATATCTTCCGGATGGAGCAGCGAGGGCGTACCGCCGCCGATATACACAGTCTTCCATGCGTCAATACGGTAGCGCTCTTTAAAAAAGCGGATATCCTGCAGGAGTCGTTCAATAAACAGGACGTTTCGTTGATACGGGCGGAAGCCGATGTTCTGCGTTATGGAATAAAAATCGCAATATCGGCATTTTTGGGTACAAAACGGGATATGAATGTAAAGACCGCACGGTTTCACAATCGTTTATCGTGTCTAAAAAAATGATATACGTGAAAAAGGCCAGTAGCGCATCAATACTCGGCCTTTGATCTGTGTTTCCGTTTGCACAGCACCCCACAGGCGGGAATCATTCGACGCGATTCTATTATCGCAGAGCACAAAATATTCATCTTCCTGTAGTACGATGCGCGGACTTGTGCCCGAAAACGGCAGGGCTGTATCCCAATTTTCAGGTAGGTTTTCAATTTTCACATTATAATCATTTTCACCAAGCTCAAACTCGGTTAAAAAATGACCGCCGTCTTTCGTCTTGATATGCAGTACAAAATCTTCCATATATACCGTATCGCCGGGAATACCGACGACGCGCCTGATAAACGGCTTTGCTTGTGACGATGCACCCGATCCGAACGGATGTATCAGCTGAAAGGTAAAAAACGCAATTCCTTTTTGAACGAGCGTGTGGAAGAATTGTTGCTGCGGTTTTTCAATCGGTTCAACGACGACGAGGGTTCCTCGCTTAATGTCCGTCTGCGTTGTATAAAAAGGCGCCGTCATAATAAGATCGCCTGCAGAAAAAGTCGGTTGCATGGTATCGGCTTGAATCCGATAATTCATTATGATATAAGAACTAATCAGTTGATGGAAAATAAAAATCAAAAAAATGATGCCGCAAATGCGGAGTATCTTAAACCGGCTTTCGCGCCGTTCGGTATATGATGCAAATTTATAACGCTGAAAAAACATACCTATCCTGTGCTCTCTGTCATTGAACGCTGTGTTGATATGTGGGGCTCAATGCAGGCGCTCACTGATTTTATACATGGTACAGTACCATTTTGTATCTACGTTGACAAGTATTTTTAGATGAATATAATAGATTTAATGGACGGACAGCCGGTAAAAATTATAGCAAAGAATAAAAAAGCGCATTTTGATTATACTATTGAAGACAGGATCGAATGCGGGTTAGCGCTGCAAGGTACCGAAATCAAATCGGTACGGGACGGGCGTATATCTTTTCCCGATTCATTTGCCGAAATTATCAAGAATGAGGTATGGCTGAAAAACTTTCATATTTCGGAATATGTGTATTCGTCGATCTTCAACCATGATCCCGACCGTCCTAAAAAACTGCTGTTACACAGGGATGAAATAAAACGGCTGACCCGTAAGACGGAAGAAAAGGGGTATACGCTTATCCCGCTTGAATTTTACCTCAAACGAGGGCGGATTAAGGTAGTGCTCGGCGTTTGTAAGGGGAAAAAGCAGTTCGATAAACGTGCCGATATTAAGGATCGGGATATTAAGCGGGATATGCAACGGGAATTACACCTACGAAATAGGTGAGCAGAGGCATGAAACAGAGCGGCAAAAAGACAGCATATATAGCACTTCTCTTGCTTACCGGTATACACGCAATGCTTTGCGCTGTACCGAAGGTTGCTGTCTATCAATTGCAGGCTCCGACTATGAGCGAGCAAACCGTTCAAACCGTCGATAACTTAGTCTTTTCTTTTATTAAAGAGCTGAAAACATACACGATTTTCGATGTGCGCGCGCAGCCGGTTCCGGCGGATTTTCCGGTTGATATCTCCGTCGATTATATTTTTTACGGAGTGCTGAAGGAAGTGCCGGAAGGGATCAAACTTGAACTGATTTTGCAAGGGAAAGAAGATCAAGTAACACGCAAAATATCGAAAGTATATGAAAATATCAACAAAATCTTGCTGGATTCGCGGCTTTTGGTGCTTAACCTGTTTGATTTTTCGGTACGGCTGGAAGGCCTTGCGGATTCTTCACCGCAGACACAGCAAATCACGGAGTTTGAATACATCGAAACGGTCGATTCCCTTGCCGGTTCGTGGAAGGGCGAGCAGGGGCTGGATCGGGTGATGATTTTGCGCGGCGGCCGCGGTATGGCGGTGTTTTCAAGCGGCGTATCGGTTTCGCTTGAGCTTAAAATTGATAACGGCTATTTGCTGGTAACGCAGAAGGGGAATCTCCAGCCGCGTCAATTTCTCAATTTACCGGATACGATTGCACAGCAAGCCGTGCAGAAAATCAATCCTCCGCAGTGGCGGTTCCTCGTGTCGGCCGATAAGAAGATTCTTTCGGGAACGAAGGTTGATGCGCAGATTCAGTATAACGACACCGCCATTATCGATATTCAATACGGTACTGCTGTTGTTGAATGGCTACGGGACTAGTCCCGATGCTGTACGGCGAAGAATCT
This sequence comes from uncultured Treponema sp., assembly GCA_963542655.1. Lineage (GTDB taxonomy): Bacteria > Spirochaetota > Spirochaetia > Treponematales > Treponemataceae > Treponema. The sequence goes on from CAUTXW010000053.1 coordinate 7,652, forward strand.
GAAGAAAAAGTATATCATACGCTGGATGCCGGTAAGATCGCCGGATATCTTGAAGAAACCGGCAGTTTCGCGTCTTTTTTTGATCATTATGAAGAGCGCCCTCCGCAGCTTGATCTGGTGAGGGCGATAACTCGTTGCTTTAACGAGGGCTCAATCGGCGTGTTTGAAGCAGGAACGGGCGTTGGCAAGAGCTTGGCCTATCTGCTGCCTGCGTTTGAATGGGCGTTGGCGAACAAAGTCCGCATTGTTATTTCCACCGGAACCATCAATTTACAGCATCAATTGATTGAAAAAGATGTGCCCGATGCCTTAAAAATCCTGGGCGAACGGCAGGATCAGCCGCAAGCGGTGTTAATCAAGGGACGGCAGAACTATCTATGTTTGCGGCGGCTGATACAAACGGCTCAGGAGCCGGACTTATTTACGCAAGAGGCGGAAGAGCTGGCTGCTATTCAGCAATGGGCAAAAACGACGGAAGAAGGCGCCCGTTCCGCATTGCCGTTCATGCCGAGCGCTGGTCTTTGGTCAAAGATTTGTTCGGAATCCGATAACTGTTTGGGGCAGCGCTGTCCGTTTTTTACGAGCTGTTTTGTGATGAAGCTGCGAAAAAAAGCGGAGAAAGCGGCTATCCTCATTGTGAATCACCATTTGCTTTTTGCCGACCTTGCAAGTAGGAAAGACGGCGCAGGCTATGCGTCGACTGCGGTGCTGCCGCCGTTTAACGCGGTGATTTTTGATGAGGCGCACACGATAGAAGAGTCGGCCAGCGGCTTTTTTTCGCGTACTTTTTCGCGGTATGAGCTGAACCGGTATATTACCACGCTGTCCCGTACCAAGAAGGGCAAGGCGGCCGGATGCTTGGAAAAGATCACGGCCGTGTCGACCAAGGCTGAACTCATGCCGGAAATCCTCAACGCATTGACCAAAACGCAAACGGCATATACCGCGCTTGAAACGCAGGCGCTATCGTTTTGCGGGCCGGTGAGCAGCCTTGGGTTTGCACAGGTACCGGCCTCGAAGACCGCAGCCCTGCTTGCTTGCTGTAAGGATTTTTACGCCGAGCTGAATATCTTGACGGTAAAGCTGGCGGTGCTACTGACCAGTGCCGAACCGCTGGAAGATTCTCCGTATGAAGAAGCGGTACGGGAAGGAACGCTCACGCTGCACCGCTTGCAGGAAATTTCGGAAACGCTTGAAAGCTTTTTCCGCTGGAAGGAGCTGCCCGATTACGTCTTTTGGGTGGAGAAGTTCCAGAGCGCTGCAGGAGAAGTGCCCCGTTTTAATCAGACACCGGTGGATATGTCGTCGCTGCTGCGGGAGGCTGTGTTTTCGCCTTTTGATACCGTTATCGCGCTTTCGGCAACGCTCAAGATCGGCGCCAGTTTTTCATACTGGTTGGGGAGGGTAGGGCTGCGGCCTTTTTCCGACAAGCCGGTGCGTACCGGTACGTTTGAATCGCCGTTTCCGTACGATAAAAACGTCCTTTTGAATATCCCGACCGATGCGCCCGCTCCCGATGATGATCAGTTTCAGCAATTTGTGAATAAGGCGGTAACGCAATTAATTGAAATGTCCGGCGGAAAAACGCTGGTGCTGTTTACTTCGTACGAGTCATTGAAACAAACATGCGCGTATGCCCGCAGCCGTCTCCCCGATATGGAGCTGTTGCAGCAGGGCGAGGATGACCGCAGCCGCCTTTTGCAGACGTTTAAAAGTCGTATTGCAAGCAGCCTGTTTGCGACGGCCTCGTTCTGGGCGGGAATTGACGTACCGGGAGAGGCGCTCAGCCATGTGATTCTGGTGAAGCTGCCTTTTGCCGTGCCGAGTGCGCCGCTTTTTCGCGCCCGAGCCGATGCGATTGAACGGAAGGGAGGCAGTTCGTTTATGCAGCTCAGTGTGCCTGAAGCGGTGGTACAGTTTCGGCAGGGGTTCGGCAGGCTGATGCGGTCGCAAACGGATCGGGGCATTGTAACGCTGCTCGACAAGCGTGCGCTGGTCAAGCAGTACGGCCGGATATTTATCGAAAGTATTCCGAAGACCAAGCAATGCTTTGCATCTTTGCAGGAAATAGTCTATACTGTCGAAAATTTTTTGTACTGAATGTACTGAATGCCGCTTCTCAATGTACCGCGGCTTTTTACTTCCGATGGGTGTTTTCTAAATGAGGTTTCTATGCTGGGAATTTTCTGTATTATATGCTGCCTCGGCGCATTGATGGGCTGGGCGCTGCTTGACCGTATTGCGTACGCGGTGTATCGGCCTTGGTGTAAAAAACTGAATGCGCATATCTCAACGGTTGTCTCTCATCGCATTTTTTCAATTTTTTCTACATATTTACATTTTCGTTTCGCAGGCGATTATTCGTTGGTACCTGAGCTGCCGGAACAGTATCTGCTGATTTCGAATCATCAGAGTTTGCTGGATATCGTTGCATACATGAATTACCTGGGCGGGAAACGGCTGCGCTTTGTGGCGAAAAAGGAGCTTGCTGATCACGTACCGCTGGTGTCTGTTATGCTGAAAAGCGACGAACATTGTCTGGTGCAGCGTACCGGAAGTCCGAGCCAAGCGATGCGTGCGATGGATTCTTTTGCCGTCCGGGTACAGCGCAATAACTGGATACCGGTGCTGTTTCCTGAAGGAACCCGCTCGCGTAACGGCGATGTCGGGATTTTTCATTCGGCGGGATTTCGGCGGCTGATATCGAAGGCTCCGATGCCGGTTGTCGTGGCAGCGGTTGACGGCGGCTGGAAAGTTTCTTCTATCTTTAGGCTTGCTACAAACCTGCGCGGGGGCGCATACCGCGTTAAAGTGCTGAAAGTGTATCCGGTGCCTGAAACAAAGGAAGCGCAAGTAAAAATACTGGAAGAAGGCAAGGCGCTGATACAGGAGCAGCTTGCTCAGTGGCGGAAGTAGGCTGGGCCGTAGCTGTCAGATACTGAGGAAAATCCTGCTGTTTATATGCCGCCGGGGGGCAGAGCATGACGAAGAAGATAATATCGTATGTCATTGTCCCGGCAATCCTCTATGAACTTATTCGCGTATCTGCTATACTTGCGCAACTTATGGATATATCTTTTAAAGATTTAGGACTTGATGAGTCTGTTTTGAACGCGGTACTTGCCAAGGGGTTTGAAGAGCCGACCCCTATTCAGGTGCTGGCAATTCCGCGGCTGCTGAACGGCGATGCAAACGTGATTGCAAAAGCCAGAACCGGTACCGGTAAAACCGCTGCGTATGGCTTGCCGCTTGTACAAGAACTGCGGGAAGTACGGGAAAAACCGCGCGCGCTGGTATTGGTGCCGACTCGCGAACTTGCGCTGCAGGTTGCGGTAGAAGTAGAATCATTTAAAGAGGGCGCATACCCCCGCGTAACAACTGTATACGGCGGGGCATCGATTGTAGAACAGCTAAGAAACTTAAAGCGCGGATGCGAAATTGTCGTCGGGACACCCGGCCGTGTTATTGATCATTTGGAGCGGGGCTCGCTCAATCTGGACAGTATCGAATATTTCATTTTGGATGAAGCTGATGAAATGCTCAATATGGGCTTCATCGAGGACATCGAATCAATATTTCAAAAAGCCAATACCGATTCGCGGGTGCTGATGTTTTCCGCGACGATGCCGAAGCAGATACTCAAGATTGCCGCCGACTTTATGGGCGAATACGAAATTGTCGAAGAAGACGCTTCCGAGGAGCCGCTTCCGCTTACCGAGCAATTCTTTTGGATGGTGCGGGAAGAAGATAAAACGGAAGCGCTGGTACGCCTTATCGATACGGCGGACGACTTTTACGGGCTGGTGTTCTGCCAGACCAAGGTGGATGCCGATGCGGTTGCAAAAGAGCTGGATGAACGGCACTACGAAGCCGCCGCTCTGCATGGGGATATACCGCAAAGTCAGCGCGAAAAAATCCTAAGCCGGTTCCGGTCTCGTAAAACGCGCATTCTGGTTGCCACCGACGTTGCAGCCCGCGGTATCGATATTGAAGGAATCAGCCACGTGGTAAACTACTCTATCCCCTACGATGGACCGACTTATACCCACCGCATCGGACGCACCGGACGAGCCGGCGCAAAGGGAACGGCTGTCAGCTTTATCCGCCCCAATGAGCGGCGGCGAATCGATTATCTGCGCCGTCATGCGCGCGGGGAACTACAGGAAGGCAAAATTCCTTCTATAGAAAAGGTCTTGGCGCAAAAGCAAGCGCGGCTGTTTACCGAACTACGGCATCGGCTGGAAGCATTTCAGGCAGAGCAGACGGTCTATACGCCGTTTTTTGATCTTGCCCGTGAATTGTTGAGCGGTGCATCGACAGCGGAGACGCAGGTTGAAGACGGCGTGCCCGATACCGGAGCGGAGCTGCTGGCTGCGGTGCTTCAGTTGCACTACGGTGCAACTCTTTCGGCTTCCCACTACCGGAATATCAAGGTGCCGCGCGCTGACGGCGAAAGCAAAAACAAAAAGAGCTTCGGCGGAAAGAATACCATCCGTCTCTACATCGGGCTTGGCCGTAAGGATGGTACCAGCAAACGGGATATTGCGCAGCTTTTTAGCGGCTTGCTTTCCATTCCTGAGCATGCTGTTGATCGCATCGAGCTGTTTGACCGCTTCTCGTTGGCGGATTTGCCCGCCGAAGCTGCACATGAGGCGATGAGACTGTCAAAAAAACGCGGAGGCCTTCCGCATATGCATATCGATGTAAAAAGTGACGGTTTTATGGAAAAGCCGAGCCATGGGGCAGGCTATGGAAAAAAGAGCAGCGCCCGCAAATTGCGAGAAAACGGACGGAGAGAGGCGTTCCTGAGAGAAAAAGACGGCAGGAAAAAGCACCCGGCAAGCGCCGGTTCCGCCGCTGCGTATAAAAAGCGGAAAAATCCGTAATATACGCAGCGCTGATAATAGGATTTAAGGTAAGTCTTTTGTATAAAATGACTTACCTTAAAATGACACTGGAACACCGATATTAGAAACGGCTTTTTTTACCGACAAACTGAACGCCGAGATCGGGGAAATCCGTAAAGAGTCCGGTCGCTCCAGCCTGATCAAATAGGATAGAGAACATTTCATCGATGGTGCGGGCATAATCAGGGAGCGCATCCTTCCGTACCGTATAGGGGTGGCAGTCCGCTTTTGCGGCTTTAATCTCTTCCGCCAACAATGTCAGCTTAATTGCTCCTATTCAAAGGTATGCAGTCTGAATGACGGCTTCCAGAGCGGGAAGCGTCCGGGATAGACGGCTGCCTGTTTTCCGTCTTTTACCTCGAAATTTTCGGTCATGTTGAGCTGGCGCAGTTCATCAAGTGTGAAATCAATCACGTAAAAACGGCCGTCGCTGCGGGCACGGTTGGGGAATTTTATCGCGACATCGGTTAAGTTATCCAAAAAATGATCGTGGATGACGATAAGATGATCATCTTTAGACATGGCCAAGTCTTGTTCAAGGTAATCCGCGCCCTGAGCAAAGGCAAGCGTTTTGGATTCCAACGTGTGTTCCGGGATATAGCCCGATGCGCCGCGATGCGCGATGATGATTTTGTCTGACCCGGAGGCGCGGTTCGCTGTGTCGGCTTTACCGGCCGCAAACCCTCCGAATGCGATGGACAAAAAAGCAGCAAAGAACACTAATTTTTTTTGCATAATAACTCCTGTAGGCTGTGTCCGCAAACGTACGCGATACCGCCGGATATCCGTCCGAAGACCCGGCAAGACTTTTGATGCGTATTATGCGTACACGGCTGTGATCGTGAATTGTGCGGCAAAGCGCACTAAAAATAATGAGCATCTTTACCAAGCCGATATGTTTTGAAAGACGCCCGATTGAGCTTGCAACGCAAACTCTTCGATGTAGGTCATTGGTAAAAGCCGACAGCGTGTGGAAGCCGGGGCTGTTACCAAGCCTTGAACAACCGGTATTCATTCGGTGTTGAGATATTTTGCTATACTTTGAATTTTGAAATGTCTTTCGTGAGAACCGCGATGTTTTCCGAATTTTTGTTTTCCAATGCGGCGGCGGACTCAACAGCGATTTTCAGCTCGTCGGTTGCGCTCAGCATATGCTGTACCATCTGATCGGTTGTACCGTTCGAGAGTGCAAGCTGCGAAATCCTGTTAGAGATGCTTTTTGTGTCATCCAGCATGGAAAAAGCGCCGCTGCTGACCGTTTCCGTCATCTTTTTCATATCATTCATCGCTTGCAGCACCTGTTCGGCTTCAGCATTGTGCTCATGCATGGCGGACTTCATCGGCAACGACCGCGAAGCCCTTTCCCGTTTCTCCCGCATGGGCGGCTTCAATCGCAGTGTTCATGGCCAACAGATTCGTTTGCGATGCAATATGCTGGATAACAGCGCTCGCATCGATGAGCCCTTCCGACGCCTCGCTGATCTTTCTGGTTGTGACAGCCGCTTGCTCAAGGGCTTCGCGCGCTGCCCCCGATTCGTGCTCAAGCGCATGGAGGTCACCGGAATGTTTTTCCAAAATAGAATCGACATTGTGAATATTGGCCACCATATCCGTTACCGCATCGGATGATTGCCCAACCGTTTTCGCTTGAGTATCGATGGCCGCCTGAATTTTTTCAAACGTACGGTCAAAATACCCGGCGAGCTGCCCCAATTCATCGGTGCGCGAAATGCCGAGCCGTTGGGTAATATCGCCTGCTCCTTCCGAAATATCCTTGAGCAGCAACATAATCTGTTCGATGGGCTGCATGATAAGATGCGCAAGCCACAAAATGAAGGAAAGTCCGAGTACGAGTGCGGCAATGCCGATGGTAATCTGTACTTTGGTAACCGTGAGCGAAATTTCTTGAATGCCCTGTTCCGGCACCCCGATATCGAGCGCACCGAAAATCGCACCGTCTTTATAGAGCGGATACATGATGTCATACGTCCAGTATTTTTGCACGTCTGCGTAAAAACGTGAGGTTTTCATCATCCCCTTGGACGCGCCCTCGACGGTATAATCATCATCATATACTTTGCCGAGCTTAATATGATCGCTATGAGCAATTGCGGTAATATTTTTATCGATAATAACGGCATAGGCAACAGAATCCTGCGCTGCCTCCGTGTCGACCAATTTCTGTAATGCCGGTAAATAGTCGGGGACATTTTGAAGAATGTATTCGGCATAGCGCACGGTAGCGGTAACTTGATTGATTGCCCGCTCCAGCACCATCTGGCGCAGCTTATGACGGGAAAAAAACGCAAATCCGAGAAGACTCGCCGCTATAATCAGCGCAATGAGCGACATCATGCCGAGTACTATTTGCATTCTGATATTTTTGATCCGGAGCGTCATTGTATCCCTCTCTGCACTTTTTACGGTTTCATTTTACGATTTCTATTCCAGCATAGCTGATTTTATCCATAATATACAAGCATTCGTGCACGCGGCAGGACGCGTTTTCAAGATGGAAAGAATTGACTCGGTTCATTCTATCATTGTAAGATATCGGGATACTTCGGAAAAAATAAGGGTTGCGGTTCACTGTACGAGGGGATACGATAAAAACGTAAAATTGAGATGAGCAAGGGGAGCCGATACCAGCCGTATTATTTCGTAGTATTTTTGGCGTTCCTTGCGCGGTATTTTTAACGGCAACGTTTATACACGGATTTAGCCGGGGAGCTTTATATGATTTTAGATGATTTCAGACTGACGGGAAAGGTTGCGATTGTAACCGGCTGCAATACCGGCTTAGGGCAGGGCATTGCGTGTGCGCTTGCAGAGGCGGGCGCTGATATTTTCGGCGTGTACCGCAGCGATGCAGGTGAAACTCCGGCGATGATAGCGCAATGCGGACGCCGTTTTGAGGGTATACAAGCGGATTTATCATGCAGCGACGTCGCCGCTTCCATTGTGCAGAAAGCGGTACAAACGTACGGGCATATCGATATCTTGGTGAACAACGCCGGGATTATCCGCCGCGAAGATGCTATCCGTTTTTCAGAGCAGGATTGGGACGATGTACTGAACACTAATCTGAAAACGCTCTTTTTTTTATCGCAGGAAGCGGCAAAACATTTTATTGCGCAGAAAAACGGAAGAATTATCAATATTGCCTCGATGCTGTCGTTTCAAGGCGGCATACGCGTGCCTTCGTACACGGCTGCGAAAAGCGGCGTAAAAGGGCTGACGATGGCGTTGGCAAACGAGTGGGCAAAGGACGGCGTAACGGTCAACGCGATTGCGCCGGGCTATATGGAAACCAATAATACCGCCGCGTTACGCGCCGATACGAACCGTAACGCAGCTATTTTGGAACGGATCCCTGCCGGAAGATGGGGAACGCCTGCCGATCTGAAAGGGGCGGCGGTGTTTTTGGCATCTCCGGCGGCGGCATACGTCAACGGGTGTACTTTAGCAGTGGACGGCGGCTGGCTCGCCAGATAGTTTGAAAATAAGCGGGCATCTGCGTTGTCGCTACGCCGAAATAAATACTCAACGTATACCCGATACG
>CAUTXW010000054.1:0-15855 GCA_963542655.1 uncultured Treponema sp.
ATATACTTTCCCGTAATATCTCCGATTTTAAATTATCACGCATTCCGACATACACGCCTGAACAATTTTTTTTGTTGTAATGGGGCATGGATAAGAGAAGAAAGTTGACATAGTATCCGCATTGCCCTACTATACCGTTATGAATATACGGCAGACGGCACAAGATATTCGTCTTGTCGGAGGTCGCCGCCTCTTAAAGCACAATGGGCGCGCCGCCTTTCTCAGCGGTGCAAACGCAGCCATAACCGGCAACTATCTTACCACTGCGGGCTATATCATCGCCCAAGACCGCGTTATGCTTTCCGAATTGGGACGGCATGTTGCGGAAAACGGAGCGTGAAATTTCCGCTGCTACTGCATACGAACCATCCCGTTGATGAGCCGGCAGTGAGCCTAGCCGCTGCGCTCATGTTACCTTTATTCGTGCGGAGGGTTTACTACCCCGACGCTTGCGTCGGGGGTGTTGATTTCCCGTACAATTTTCAAGAAAAAACAAAAAATAATATAATTTTATGCAAAAATGTGATATACTGTGTTACTTACGATTCAATGGATTATTTTTATAGATTGTATTTGATAGAATAAATCCGGCGGATTTTTGAGGAGCAGCAGTGAATAAGCGCGATTTTCCAAAAGTACATTTTTATGATCAAGATTTTGTTGATATCTATGATAGGACATGGTCATTCATCCAGGATTTTTTGTTTAATGTAAAAACCGAAAAAGGCGGAACGGAAAGTTTCTTCCTCTATCCTGATCCTAACGGGTGGTTTTTGAATCAGGTAGAAACGATCTTATCATCATTTTTCTTTGTGTACTCAAATCGAAACTATAATGCCAATCAAGGGCTTGATTTTTTCTACGCGCATCAAGAAGAATCAGGGGCTATTCGGGCTCGCTACAATGTTGAAACGGGGGCGCCGGTACTTTCCGATGATAATCCCGAAGGAGTCGGTTTACCGCTTTTTGCGTGGGCGGAATACAATATGTTTCATAAGACCGCGAATAAAAAGCGGGTAAAAGACGTCATGCCGGTGCTGACCCGCTATATGAAATGGCTTGAAGCCTCGTTTAAGCGGCCGAACGGTCTGTATTGCGTACCGCTTGCTGCGGTGGGCATGTACAATGTTCCGCGGGATAAGGCCGCTTATCTGGTGGACTTTAACGCAGCCTTAGCGCTCAATGCGCTCTATATGTCGGCTTTAGGCGATATTTTAAATGATAAAGAGCTGAGTTTTCAATATAAGCGTGTCTATTTTACCCTCAAAACCCGCATCAATGATTTGATGTGGAATGAGGAAACGGGATTTTACCATGATATTGATGCCGATGAGCAGCAATTACCGCAAAAAACAATCGCTGGCTTTTGGCCGCTGCTTGCTGAAATTCCCAATGAAGATAAGGCCGAGCATCTTTCGGCTCATCTGCTCAATCCCGAAACGTTCGGCTCAGATCATCCGATTCCCTGTTTGTCGATGGACGATCCTGCATACGATGAGCACGGCATGGGCGCGCGGGGCAGCGTCTTCCCCCATTTGAATTTCATCGTGATTAAAGGCTTGGAAAAATACGAACGCTGGGAACTGGCGCGGGAGTGTGCAATCCGCCATATTTACTATGTACTGGACGGATTGGCGCCGGAAGGCAACAGCAAGAAGGGCGCGTTGTGGGAAGCCTATTTACCGCAGAAAGAAGGCCCCGCGCGCTGGCCGGATCATGACTGGTTCCCGCGGAAGCAATACCTTTTTTCAACCGCGCTTTCAACCATCACACTGATGATAGAAAACGTCATCGGACTTTCCATCAGTTTCCCGCGTAAAACCGTGGATTGGATTATCCCCAACCTTGAGGTCATGGGAATCGAAAACCTGAGCCTCAAGCGGAATTTGGTCACGATTCTGTCGTCAAAAACGCAGCGGGGATGGGAAATCCACATGGAAAGCGAAAAACTGTACTATTTTACGATCAATATTCTGGGGCAGAAAAAAAAGACACTGCCTATTCCCTCCGGCAAATGTTCAATGCTGATAGATAAACTGTAGATCACTGCCTGTAAACGTTCACTTTTATGGATTATCTCAATCGGGAACTCTCCTGGATCGACTTTAATGCGCGGGTATTAGCGGAGGCATGTTCTCATGCAGTCCCGCTATTGGAGCGGCTGAAATTTATCGGGATTGTGTCTTCCAACTTCGATGAATTTTTTATGGTGCGAGTTGCCGACTTACAAGAGCTGTATAAAAGCGGCCGTAAGCCGCTCGATTTAGACGGGTGGTCACCGGAAACGCTGCTTGAAGCCATCGTGCAAAAGACGCGGGTATTGTTTGACATTCAAGAAGAAGTGTTAAATGATGATATTTTGCCGGAGCTGAAAGCGCAAGGCCTATTGTATTGCAAGCCGGAAGAATGCTCACCGGAACAGCAGCAGTTTTTAGCGCAGTATTTTTATCGGCATATCTATTCCCTTTTGAAAATTCAGCGGTCGGACAATGAACATGCCTTGGCTGACACCGTTACGAATGTGCAGCTGCATATCGGCTTTTTGCTCTGCGATAACGTCGGCGGCACTGATAAGTTAGCGATCATTGCAGTGCCGGATTCACCCCGTTTTATTTTTTTACCTATTAAAGATGAACTTGAAGATAAACTGCACGGCGGTCATAAAAAGACGGCATTTGTGCTGCTTGATGAGCTGATCCGGTATTTCGGCCCTGCAATTTTTTCAGGGTGCCGGATTACCGGTACGGGTATTTTCAAAATCAATCGGTCTGCCAGCATGACGGTCGATGATTCAAACGATCATCAATTTATTGAAGCGTTGCAGCAAGTATTAAGCAGCCGCCGGTATTCTTTTGTAGTGCGGATGACCAGCACGCAGGAATCTTCGGCCTTTATCCGGCGGATGACCGAGCTTTTTCAGCTGAACGAAAAGGATGTGTACTTGAGCAATGCGCCGATCGGTCTTGCTTCTTTTGCAAAAATTACTGAAATCGATGGGTTTAAACGGTTACGGAATAAAAAATGGAAACATGCGGCTCATCCGGCGTTTCCTTCGTCCGGTACACTTTGGGAGAGCATTAAAGCGCAGGATATTCTGTTACACGTACCGTATCAGTCCTATAAACCGGTGATCAAGCTGCTATCCGATGCCGCACACGATCCGGCCGTTACATCTATCCGTATGACACTCTATCGTACCAGTAAAAAATCGCCGGTCGTGCAGGCATTGGCCGAGGCCGCAAAGAGTGGTAAACAGGTTACGGTTTTTGTAGAGCTGAAGGCGCGGTTTGACGAAGAACGGAACATCGGGTGGGTAAAACGGCTGCAAAAACACGGGGTGCGGGTTGTCTATGATTTCCCCCGGTTCAAGGTTCATGCAAAGCTGATGTTGATTATGCGGCGGGAAGGTCAGCGTGAACAAGGATATGTGCATCTTTCCACCGGAAATTATAATGATACGACTGCTCGTTTATACGTTGATTTTTCGTTGTTTACGGTTAATCCGGGGATGGTGGCAGATGCGCATAACATCTTTTCCCGGCTGTGCGGCGCCGATGCCGATATCCCCCGGCAATACCTTATCACTGCGCCGGACGCGTTAAAGCCGCTGCTGTTAGACCATATTGAACGTGAAATTACGTTTGCGCAGCAGCATCGTCCGGCTCGTATTATCGCAAAGCTGAATAACCTTTCGCATCCGCGGCTGATCGATGCGCTCTATCGGGCGTCGCAGGCCGGTGTACATATCGATTTGCTGGTACGCGGCATCTGTCTGCTTATTCCCGGGCAGGCCGGTAAAAGCGAAAACATCCGGGTAATCAGTATTATCGACCGCTATTTGGAGCATAGCAGAATACTGTATTTTGAAAACGGCGGCGATCCTGCCTGGTATTTATCAAGCGCAGACTGGATGCCGCGGAATCTCGAACGGCGGGTTGAGCTCATGTTTCCTATCTTGGATCCGGAGAATAGAAAGCTGTTGCAGTATGTGTTGAGCGTCTGCTTTGCCGATAATGTCAAGACATTTGAAATGAGGACGGACGGCAGCTGGATCCGCTTATCGCCGGAGCCGGGGCTGTTTCCGATACGGGCACAGGAAGTATTTCACCTCTTTTTTGAACGGCAGGCCTCGCTCGGCAATGCTTAGCGCGCTCTTTGAGGCGGCTCTTTTACGCATGAGGTATTCACGCTTTACTGACTTTAGGTAACACAATCATGCCGCCGGTAAATACTGCCAGTACCGCGAGCCATGCGGAAAGGCCGTTCATAAAAATACCGCCGGTGATGAATCCGGCGAGTGAGCAGAGCGCCGCGAAAAGCGCGTACGGCATCTGCGTTGCGACATGCTCCAGATGGGGGCAGCCTGCGCCGGTAGATGATAAAATCGTGGTATCCGAAATGGGGGAGGCATGATCGCCGAACACCGCGCCGCCCAGCACTGCCGAAATACAGATGAACACGGCATTCAGCGCGGCGCTTGGCGGTAATTGAGCTGCCTGCGCCAGGCCGACGGCAATCGGCATGACAATCGGAATCATAATTCCGAAGGTGCCCCAGCTGGTACCGGTCGCAAAGGCGATAACGGCAGACAACACAAACACAATGCCGGGAACAATCTGCAGCGGAAAGCTGCTCGTGACGACTAATTCCGAAAGGTAACGGCCTAAGCCCAATCCTCCGTCCGCAGGGGAAGAGCGTATCACCGTTCCGATTGACCACGCCATCGTCAAAATGATTAAGGCCGGAACCATCGATTTTATACCGTCGCGGACGGCTTCGCCCGCTTCCTTGAGGGTGATGAGACGGCGGGCAAGATAATACAGGTATGTCACGAATAGTGTGAAGATGATGGCATAAAACAGCGCGTATGAAGAGTCGGTGGTGATAAAGGCGTGGCGTATGCTCATGGATGCGGCGGCGTGCGAAAGGCTGACAATCGTTGTGCCGTCCACTGCGTTCAGCCATGATACAACGGGAAAAAAGGTAACGGCGCTGACGATCAACAGGATAATCGGCACGAGCATATCAATCGGCTGCGCCCGCGTGGTCAGCTCTTCGCGTACATCGCCGGAAATGCCGCCGTATACGCGTTCGTTCCATAAAAAGCCGTCCGCTTTTGCTAAGTGCTCGGATTTTTTCATGGCGCCGAAGTCCGATTGAAAAACAATAATCGTCATTACCATCAGGAGCGTGGTGAGCGCGTAGAGGTTATACGGAATGGCTCTGATAAAAAATTCAAAGTCGCTGATGCCGAGCGTTTCAAAACCTTCGGAATTTCTGATAATCGACATGACGGTAACCACCCAGCTTGAAACGGGGGCTAAAATACACACGGGTGCGGCCGTTGAATCCAGAATATAGGCGAGCTTGGCGCGGGACACCTTGTTTTTATCGTTGATCGGCCGCATGACGGTTCCGACAGTCAGCGAGTTAAAATAGTCGTCGATAAAAACGAGTAAACCGAAGAAAAAGGTGGCGCATTGCGATGCCCTGCCGCTTTTCAGCTTTTGCGACATCCGCAACCCAAAGGCTTGCGCCGCGCCCGTCTTTGACAGCATCCCGACCAGCGCACCGAGCAGGCTGCAAAAAAGAAAGATGCGGATATTCCAGTTATCAGCGAGCGCTCCTGCGAGCAAGTCGGTTAATTTCATCAACGCAGCCGCGGGATTTCCTCCGGCTACGATCAAACACCCCGATAAAATGCCGACAAAAAGCGACACGATAACATCTTTTGTCATAAAGGCAAGCGCAATCGTTAAAACAGGCGGTATAATGCCCCACATTCCAAAATGTTCCATAAAAGATAGAATACTCCTCTGCTCCGGTTTTTTAGATAGATTTAAGAAGTGCGCATACTAGCACATATTCAATATTTATGCAGTAGGGAGTCGCTATGGATTTTGGAGGAAGAGGTAGAAGCCCGTTTGCTGTGCAAACGGGCGAACACGCGCTGCACCGGAAGTGCATCGCGTGGTAGAAGCGGTATCTATCATTTTATGTCCATGCAAAATGATGGACGCGAGTTTTGCGAAATGCAAAACATCGCATAGTATGTTTCTTCTGCGCCATCTTTGGCGCACGTTTTACATGGGGAGACTTCCCCCGCAAAAAGAATTCCGATACGGATTATTCCTTTACGCGAATAGCAAGCATTTTTCCGTCGCAGTATTGCGTATCGCCAATGCGGATGCCGAGTTCCAGATTCACTTTCCGGCCGTCAATGCCGACACACCGCGCAAAAAGCTCAAGTTCTTGCCCCATCGGTGTCGGTTTGCGGTAGTTGACGGTTAACGATGCCGTTACGCAGCGGACAAGGGGGGCTACTCCCAGTTGAAGGCCTTGCGCTTCATGCGAGAACGCAGCGGCGGCGGCAGTGCCGTGACAGTCGAGAATGGCAGCAATCAATCCGCCAAACAGGTTTTCGGGAACCCCTCCGGTATATTCCGGATGCGGCAAATAGTGTGCAATCGCCTCGTCTCCGCGTAAGTAACTCTTGATATGCCATCCGCGTTCGTTATCCGGCCCGCATCCGAAGCAGTGCCGGTACGGCCCGCCGTATAAATCCTGAATTGCTAATTCTTCACGTTTTAATTCCATTTTTTACTCCTTTTGTGAGCAGAGAATATCCGTTAAGGACATGCGCGGTACTGCGCCGTCTATTCGCTGGCGTTTTCCGGCGTTTATCCTTGTTGCCGCAATGAGCATAATTATATACCGGCCGGTTTTAATTCGCAAGTATAAACCGGATTTCCCGCAGGGATTGCATTATAGAGAATGAAATATTTTTTTCGAGATAAATGTTCTGTTTCCATAATTCATAATTATAGATTGAGCCGCTCCACATCCTGCATGGTTAAACCTGTCGCTTGTGCGATATTTTCAATAGATAATCCGAAATTCAGGAGATTTTTTGCCGTTTCTAGTTTTGCTTGGCGGGAACCTTCAGCAATACCAAGGGATTTACCTTGTTGTATACCTTGTTGTATGCCGTCTCTTCGTGCATCCATTTCAAATGCTTGCATTAACATATATTCTTTCCTCCTCTCTTCACTTTCTTTCAGTTCCTTGATATATCCGTCTATTTTGCGTACCAGCGGACTATCGCTCATAGTGCCGTTCATGTATCCCAAAAAGTTCTGTAACTCCGGCTCTACAGCCTTATTTGCGGCGGTGCTGTTGATAAGTACCTTTGTTATACCATCCGGTAAGATGATTGTCTTATCTTCACTGCATGTTGTTTTGAACGTATAGACCGGTAAGCCGCTGTTCAGATAATCGAATGAGCAAAAAAATAGGATGAATGAATCGGGCAAGTCAGTATAGTGTCCGCCTTTTTCGAGGCTGCTGACATCAATAACCGATTGATAGTATCGTAGGCGTTTGGCAAGGTCTTGCTTATTCGCACTTTGCATTTCTACATCATATACCGTACCGTTACTATCGGTAACCCACACATCAAGCCGTATACCCTTTGCATAGCCGACTTGGTCAAATGTTTTTTGATAGGTTATATCAGTAATCGGACCGATGGACTGAGCGAGTACCATATTCAATACAGCTTTACAGATGGACTTATTCTGCATGACGATACAGAACATATAATCGTCGGTTATTGTGAGATCATCAAAGGATTTCCGCATTTTTTCTCCCCTGATAGTATAGCATATTTCTGTCGTATCTGGAAAGCAGAGTATACAAGGGCATACATTTTCTTAAATACTTATCATCCGGAATCCCTGGCTTTTCACAGAAAGTTCTTGACTTTCGAGGGGGGGGGGACATTATGGAAGATAAGTTTTATTTTTTGTCACCAGCAAGAGATAGTCTTACGGACGCCTTTGGCGGCCGGATCTTATTCTTGCGGCACACAGGTTGCTGCAAAAGGAGTGCTATGATGAAGCACAAGCTCGCTTCATTACTTACGGCGTTTATGATGCTGAGCGCCGTAACGCTGATTACCGGATGTAATCAGCTTCAGGGAAGTAAGAAATCGGTTAATAAGGTTTCGAAAACGGATTTACAGGGTGTATGGAACGTAAACAATGCGGCCGGTCAGTATATGATGCATCTGTATTTTGACGGTTCAACTGTCTATGCCGCGGTCAAATCCGGTAATCAGTTTGTAAGGTATACGCAAACCATTACGTATAACGAAAACGGTAATACGATTTCTGTTGCAGGAACAAATTATACGCCGGTGAAAAACGGGAGCGGTATTGACCTGCAACTCAATGGTGTAACGGCGCTGAAAATGACGAAAGACGCAAGTGTTACAGCAGATAGTATTAAAAATGCACTGTCTACGCCGAGCACACCTGGAACAAATCCTGGAACAAATCCCGGGGCTAATCCTGGAACTAATCCTGGAAACAGCGGCAATATAGCTTCTAAAGCCGACTTACAGGGCGTATGGAAAGTAAGCGGCGGGTCCGAGTATGCAATGCACATGTATATTGAGGGTGCAACAGTCTATGCTGCTACTCAAATTCCCGGTATGCCTGGACAGTTTGTAAAGTTTCCGTACAACATTACATACAACTCGGATGGCACGCTTACAGTTGGGAGATACGCTCTGACCCCTGTAAAAAAAGGTGAGGCTATTGAACTACAATTCAATGGTGTAACAGATCTGAAGATGACGAAAGACGCAAGTGTTACAGCAGATAGTATTAAAAATGCTCAGTAAATGCAGTGCCCGTAATTATCTCGCGTAGCGGCGACATCTCGACTCGACGGGATATAAAAAAAGACCGAACATAAGTCAAAAATTTGGCTTGCGTTCGGTCTTTTTTGCAATAAACGCAAAAGTGTGATGATGGGCATATCCTGTTTTTAACTTGACCTTTATTCGTGCGGAGGGTTTAATACCCCGACGCTTGCGTCGTAACAAAGGGTATTAAAGCCGACTGCAACCACCTTATGAGAACAACATACCCCGACGCTCGCGTCGGGGTTGTTGATTTTTCCAATATGGTTACCCTGCTAATACGTTTATCCTGATGCAAAACTCTTTACCGTGTTTCTCTTTTTGCGATATAGTAACGGCATTACACGACAATACCAGGTACAGGAGTAATGTATGGATGCAGTAAAACGTTTTTTTAAGTATATCGCGGTCGATACCAAGTCAAATGAAGATAATCCCGAATGTCCCAGCACCAAGGGGCAGCTTGAACTCGGAAAAATGCTGGTGCAGGAGCTGCACGAGCTAGGTGTAACCGATGCCGAACAGGATTCGCACGGGTATGTCTACGGTACCATTCCTTCTAATACCGATAAGAAGTTGCCGGTTATCGGATTTATCGCGCACATGGATACCGCGCCCGATTTGGATGGAAAGTGCGTCAATCCGCGGATTGTACACTATACCGGCGGCGATATTGCATTGAATGATACCTATTCGCTGACGGTAAAGGAATTTCCCTTCCTTGATAAACTGATAGGGGAAGATATTATCACCACCGACGGCACTACGCTGTTGGGCGCGGACGATAAATCGGGCATCACCATCATCATGGGAATGGTTGAATACCTGCGCGACCATCCGCAGGTTCCGCACGGCGTCATCAAAATCGGCTTTACCCCCGATGAAGAAATCGGCAGAGGCGCAGACCTTTTCGATGTAAAAAAGTTCGGGGCGGATTTTGCCTACACCATCGACGGCGGGGAAATCGGCGAGCTGGAGTACGAGAACTTTAACGCCGCAAGCGCTAAGATCGAAATTCAGGGCAAGAATGTCCATCCCGGTACGGCAAAAAATATTATGATCAATTCGCTACGGGTTGCGAACGAGCTGGACGGTATGCTTCCGGTGGAGCAAAAGCCGGAATACACGGAAGGCTATGAAGGTTTCTTCCTGCTGACGCACCTGAACGGCGCGGTGGATCATACATCCATGTCGTACATCATCCGCGACCATTCCGCCGAAAAGTTTGAGCAAAAAAAGGCGCTGCTGCAAAGCGCCGTCGATTTTTTAAATACAAAATACGGGGACATCATTACGCTTGCTATTAAAGACAGCTACTACAACATGCGCGGACAAATTGAACCGCATATCGAAATTATCGACCTTGCAAAGGAGTCGATGGAGCAGCTCGGCATAACGCCGATTATCCATCCCATCCGCGGTGGTACGGACGGCGCGCGGCTGTCGTTTATGGGGCTTCCGTGTCCGAATATTTTTGCAGGCGGCTTTAACTTTCACGGCCGTTTTGAATGTATTCCCGTCAGCTCCATCCATAAGGGAATCGATTTATTGATCCGCATTATTGAAAATGCCGTACAGCGGTTTTAATACTGATCGGTTAAGACTAATAACGCTTAATACTGATAACTAAAAAATGGAGGACAACCGGATTACTCTTTTTTGAAGGATGTGCGTTATAGCAGCGCAATCCGATGCGGTTGTCCTTACCGATAAAGCTCCTCTCTGCATCCCCCTTTTTTAGTCCTTCGTCAGGCACGTATTCAAGTTTTCTTCCCTATGTGCCGATACATGAAATGCGGAGGTTTTACATGCATCGATATGATTGTCTGAAAGGGCCGGGACGAGCCCTTTTTTTTATGTTTTTGACGATGATCTTTGCTGCATGTGTAAGCCAACCGGAACCGCAGGAAAATAGCCTGGTTCGCATGGTGCGAAACCGCGATATAGACGGGGTAAAAGCCCGGTTCGATACCGGCGAAATCAATGCGATAGACGATGACGGACAGAGCCTGTTGCATATCGCTGCTCGGCAAAATGATGAGCGTATGACGGAGTATCTTCTCAGCATGGGGGCGCAAAAGGAAGCGCTTGATCCTACCGGAAACACGCCGCTGCTTACCGCGGCCGATGCAAATGCCTTTAAGGCTGCTCAAGTGCTTGCGCGGCATAATGCATATCTTTTTGCTGCCAATGCCGACGGCGAATCCGCATTCCAGCGTTTTAATGAAAAAAAGCAACTTCCGATACTGTTAAATCCCCAGACCGTACTGCAGAAAGATGAATACGGGACGAGTTTGCTGCATTATGCCGCCGCGCAGCTGGATGAAAATCTGGTGAGCGTGTTGCTTGCGGCTGCCGGGGATGGCTTGCAAACAATGATCGATGAACCGGACGGCGATGGGCGGACGGCTTTGGAAATCGTGTATGCGTGGCCCGAAGAAAAGTCGGCAGCCGCGATTGCCGCGTTGCTGCTGCATGCCGGAGCTGCGCCGCTCAACCGGGAGTTTGCCGCTTTTGAAACGGCAACCGTACAGCGGAACTACACGATGCGTTTTACGGAAGAACAGACCGCGCTTCACATTGCCGCAGCTGCGGGGTATACGGGCTTTGTGCAGTTTATGCTCGAACAGGGCTGTCCTGCGGATATTACAAGCAGCGCAAACGCCACCCCGCTGCACGAAGCCGTGCGGAATGGGCACGTCGGCGCAGCTGCAGCATTGCTGGATGCCGGAGCCGATCCCAATGCCGCCGCGGCGTTGGGAAACACTGCGCTGCATTTTGCGGTAACTGCGCCGCACCGCGACGAGTTGATATCTCTTCTGCTTGCTAAGAAGGCCAATCCTGCCGTAAAGGATGGCTACGGTGAAACGCCGCTGCATATCGCGGTGCGGGTCGGAGCGGAAACCGATGCGCTGCGGGCGCTCGTCAAAGGCGGCGCCGTAGTGGATGAACGGAACAAAAAAGGTGAAACGCCGCTCCTACTTGCGGTAGAGCGGGAACGGAAAGAGCTGGTTTCACTTTTAATGAGCGGCGCCGCCGATATGCACGCGGAAGATACCGGCGGCAGAACACCGTTTGTGGAAGCGGTGCGGCAGCACAGGGCACTCATCGGAAATCTTGTAACCAAAAAGACCAGCGCACAGCGGGATTCAAAAGGCCGCAATGCACTCCATCTTGCAATTTTGCTGAAAGCCGACAGTAAAGTCATCGAATATCTGATAAAACAAAAGACGGCGGTGAATGCCGGAGACAAGGCTGGGAATACTCCGCTCCATTATGCTGTCAGTAATAACCGGAAAATTGCCGGGATAGTGCTGCTTGCCAACGGCGGCGATATATTTGCGACCAATAAACAAGGCGAATCTCCGTTGAAGATTGCGTTTACCAAGCTGGGAGGCCGCGTAGAATGGCTTCTGACTACTGAAACCGTTGCTCTTGCTGATGGGAACGGAGATACGCCGCTGCACTATGCCGCTCTGTGGGGCATGGATACGATGATCCCCTTTATCCTGTCTCAAGGCGGCAATATCAATGCGAAAAACGTCAAAGGCGAAACGCCGCTGTTTACTGCGGTCAAGGCGAATAACGCCCGAACCGTGAAAACCTTGTGCGAAGCAGCCGGAGATACGCCCTTCGATCTCGGCGCACGGGATGTCATGGGAAATACTGCGCTCCATGCCGCAATCGGGTGGAACGCAACAGAGGCAGCGGAGGCGGTTTTGCGGTATACCGGCTCCGATGGGGATGCGCTGCTGAATGCAAAAAATACCGCAGGGAAAACCGTGCTTCATATTGCAGCACAAAAGGGCTCGCTTCCGTTTTTGACACTCTTTCTTGAGAAACATGCTGATAGTAACAGTGATGACGCCACCGGTAAGACGCCGCTTGTTGAAGCAATTCGGTACGGTAAAACCGCTGCCGTTATGCTTTTGCTGAAATACGGCGCTTCTCCGGCTCGTCAGGATATACAGGGCAGAACAGCCCTACATGAAGCGGTCGGCTTAGCGCCCGTTTCCGTCATCACTGCGCTGCGGACTGCCGGAGCCGATCCGCTCATCCGCGATAGCTATGGTGTAACGCCCATCTCCCGGGCATTTCGGCTTGGGCGGAATATCCTTGATGCCGCGCTGGGAAACGAGCCGTCGCTCAGCAATTCCGACGGTGAAACGCCGCTTCATATCGCCGTACAGGAACAGGTTCCGGAAGAAACGATGCGGTATCTTATATCGAAAAAATATCCGCTTGATAAACGGGATAAAACCGGCTGCAGTGCGCTGCTCCTTGCGGCACAGCAAAAAACTAATGCGCTGTGCACGGTGCTGTTGGAGGCGGGGGCCGATCCTTTTTGCGAAAATAATGCAGGTGAATCGGCGGTTTCAATTGCGTGCGTGGACAATACCGAGCTGCTCGCGGCGGTACGGAATGCCGCTGCCGGAAAAACCGATGCGGCGGGCAATACGTTTGCGCACTATGCGGCGCGGTATGCCGCTGCCGAAACGGTACAAGCGCTGCAATCGGCATTGCAGCCTTATTTAACGCAAAAGAATTTTGCAGGGGATACTCCCGCCGATGTTGCAACCCGCTGGCAGCGGCCGGAAATAGCGGCATTACTGCACACGCACGAATAGCGGGCGGCTGTTCGCTGCGAATATCTTCATTGTTTGTGATGCATTTCATCTTTTTTAAAGAGAAAGTGCTGTTGCAGGCTATAATCTATCTATTCAAAAGTGTATAGTGATGCATAAGGAATTTCTAAAAGTTCCGATTTTAGAAATTTTTTAGATAATTACGATGTATTTTGTGGAGGAACATCATGGATCAAAAGAAACGAAAGGTAACTATTGTCGGTGCAGGTGCCGTCGGATCGACTTTTGCGTATGCGTTGGCGCAAAGCGGTCTTGCGGATGAAATTGCGATAACCGATATGAATAAAAATTTTGCAGAAGGGCAGGCGATGGACTTGGTTCACGGGCTTCCTTTCTTGCCGCAGGTTGATATACATACCGGCAGCCAGGACGATTATGCCGACAGTGATATTATTGTGATCACCGCCGGAGCAAAGCAGCAGCCGGGCGAAACGCGGATAGATTTGCTGAAACGGAATGCAGCTATTATAGAAGCGATTGCGAAAGACATCGCCGCAAGTGGATGTACCGGGGTGATGCTGTTGGTCAGCAATCCTGTCGATATTTTAACAAAGGTTGCGCTTGAAGCAAGCGGCTGGGAACGCGGCCGGGTAATCGGTTCCGGTACGGTGCTGGATACTGCCCGGTTCCGCTATGTGCTGAGCAAAGAATGCGGAGTTGATGCACGCAATATCCACGGATACATTTTAGGCGAGCACGGTGATAGCGAATTTGCGGCGTGGTCAATGACGACCATAGCGGGACGGCGCATCGATGATTACTGTTCGAGCGGTAGCTGTGTTTCGGGTATTCATTTTGATAAAGAAAAGATAATCGAAGAGGTACGCCATTCCGCATATCATATTATCGATTATAAAGGTTCAACATATTTTGCAGTCGGTTTGGCATTAACCAGAATAGCGGGAGCCATTTTGCGGAGTGAGCACAGTATCTTATCAGTTTCGATGACATTGAACGGCGAATTCGGCTTGCATGATGTGTGTTTGAGCGTTCCGTGTGTAGTCGGCAGAAACGGTGCCGAGCGTATCATTGAAGGGGTGCTGCCGGAAGATGAACTGAGCGCATTGGCTGCGAGCGGTAAACGGCTGCATGAAGCGCTGACTTCAATCCGGCAATAGCGTGCTGTGATACAGTAACCATAACAAAAACGATCGTTTAAACCGGTGCGGATCACAAATCCGTACCGGCATCCTGCGTATTGATAAATCACACTAAATTTATTGTATAATATGCTGAAATCATATTGACAGAAGTTAATAAATGTCTCAATTATATTAACTTATTACGTAACACCGTATGCATGGTACTACTTCCGCGAAGGGTATGCCGAGGCATCGGCTGCTCTTGCGTGAGACTTTATATCGATCCTGAAGGAGGGCCGATGCGTCTGTGAAAGGGTGCGAAATTTCGATAGAAAATGTTTCAAAAACGTTTGGAGATTTTCATGCGGTGGATAATGCCGTTATCCACATTAAGCGCGGGGAGTTTTTCTCGCTGTTGGGGCCTTCCGGGTGCGGAAAGACGACGCTGCTGCGTATCATTGCGGGTTTTGAGCAGCCGGATTCAGGTGTTATCACCTTTGATGGGCAAAATATTGTCGGTATAGAAGCTCATAAACGGCAGTCGAATACCGTTTTTCAAACCTACGCGCTTTTTCCGCACCTTTCCGTGTACGAAAATATCGCCTTTCCGCTTCGCATCCGTAAGCGTCCGCAAGATGAAATCGACCGGCGGGTGAAAGAATACCTGCATTTGGTACAGCTCGACGGGCATATTTACAAAAAGCCGTCTCAGCTTTCCGGCGGGCAAAAGCAGCGGGTTGCCATTGCCCGTGCGTTGATCAACGAGCCGCGGGTGCTGCTGCTGGATGAACCGCTTTCGGCGCTCGACGCAAAGCTGCGAGCAAATCTTTTAATCGAACTTGATAAGCTGCACGACCAAATCGGTATTACGTTTATCTTTGTTACCCATGATCAGAGCGAGGCGCTGTCTGTATCCGATCGTATCGCCGTGATGAATAAGGGGAAGGTGCTGCAAATCGGTAGTCCGTATGAAATTTACGAACAGCCTGCAACCGCCTTTGTCGCTAAGTTTATCGGCGAAACGAATCTGTTTGACGCCACTGTCGCCGCGTGTGAGCCGCATACGGACGGCTTTATGGTTACGCTTGATACTCCCGTGCTGGGAACTGCGGTTAAAATCACCGACTACGATAAAACCGAAGTAGGGCAGCCGGTCTGCTTTACCGTGCGGCCGGAAAAAATCCGCATTTCGCTGGAAAAGCCGTCCTCGCAAACAAAGGAGCTGAATGTGTTCCGCGGTGAAGTGGAAGAGCCGATTTATTCGGGCTTTCAGTCCAAGTTTTTTGTCAAACTGGAATGCGGTACGGTCGTGCAAGTCTTTAAGCAGCATCAGAATTACCTGGAAGACGGACCCGAAATCGAATGGAAGGATCAGGTGTATGTTTCGTGGGCGGCTAACGACGGCTATATTGTAGAGGAT
>CAUTXW010000055.1:0-15372 GCA_963542655.1 uncultured Treponema sp.
TTATTCATCAACATACGATCTCACTCTTTCCGCACGACAATATAAAATTTGTTTTGATATACGTGTTGCTTGCTTTTCTTTGTTTTATGTCGTACTGGAAGGCAAAAAAGCCGTCTTTATCTTAGCAGAGGAGATGCTGTTATGAACAATGATATGATAGATTTTAATACTAATGCGATGCGGTTAATACCGCTTTTTTCCCGTAGTGATGAATTACAATATACTGATTATGGGTTGAAATGCGATAAAGTAGATACTATCTACGGAAAATTTTTGTTTCCGGATATAACCGCTTTATCTCGCTCTTTCACATATGGTTCTTTCGTTATATCTATCGATGGAAAAATCGCTTTTGAAGATGATGAGGTAGGACCGTTAATTGCTAAAAATAATTATATGGATATAAACGGAGGAGTTACTGATTTTTGGATTTTAAATTTATTACGAGCATCTTGCGATGCTATTATCATCGGTTCCGGTACATTGAGAAAAGAACCGTCCTATTCAGGTCGTATACATGACGCTGATCTCTTAGCTGCGCGGATAGAAAACAACAAATCAGTTACTCCTGTTACGGTTATAGTAAGTCGAACAGGAAGAAATATTCCTTATCAGCATCAAATCTTTCATAGTGATGAGATACCATTAATCATTAATGTATCTCCAGTGGGGTTAAAAACATTAGTCAAAGAAATTCCTTTCAGTTATACGGTTATTACTGAAGATATGGGAAAAGAACTATTAGATAAAAATAGCTTATCTAATGCTGATAAAAAAATTATTATTTTAGTTACAGGTCAAAATATGGAAACTGATGATAATGCTCTATTATTAATCTTAAAACAATTCGGTATTGATAGAGCATTAATTGAATCTCCGACTTATTGCCAACAGTTAATGAAAGATAAATTGCTGGATGAGATATTCATCAATACTTCTTGTATTTTTGCAGGTGGAACTGCAGGTTCTTTTGGAAAAGAAAAAAGATTATTTACCTCTACAGAACATCCGCACGCAGAAATAGTAAGTATGCATTTACATAGTCCATATTTCTACTATACGCGGTATAAACTTGCTTATTGTAATGATAAATCATCATAAGTTGTTTTATTAAAGAGAAGCTGTGTATTTTATTCGTGCAGTTTAATACCCGTTGTCCCCCGGCAATGCTCTACGCCGTAATAAAGGGGATGAAATTCGACTACAACCATCTTATGAGAACAACATACTCCGACGTTTGCGTCGGGGTTGCTGATTCCACCAGATAGAATTAATCGTTTTTTGAAAAATTGTAGAGCGTTTGTGAAACGGATGCTTATTCATTCGCAACACGGATGTTGCTGGTTCCATGCAGAAGTGAGTTTGCGGTACGCAAACTCACGTTCAGCGGATGCCATGGAGGGCATCCGCTGAACAGCGTTAGGGATTGCAGCGATAGCCTTTTTGCCGTTTGTTTTAAGCAGCAGCAACTTTTGCAGTGCAGACGGAAAAACGTTGCGCCTGTAGAAAGTAACGGCAAAAAGCTACAAGCGAAAAGCCCGACCCTGTTGTTTTACTACCATTTACAAAAACAGTAAAACAACAGGGTAACGCGAACGCCCCCCGCCACGAATAAATAGACTGATCATCATCGCCTACCACGCAGACATTATCATCCGCAATCAAATGCATCATCTGATACTGCTGAATACTCGTGTCCTGAAACTCATCCACCATCACATACCGGTAGCGGTTCTTGTACACCGCAAGCACATCGGGATGTTCGGTAAAAAGTTTAATCGGCAGCATAATCAAATCGTCAAAATCCACCGCATTGAATAGCTTGAGCCCCGCCTGATATTCGTTGTACAGCGGACGATACACCGCCGTCTGCGCCGTAAAGTTTTTCTGCCCCGTCTTTATCTGAGAAAACAGCGTCCCCACTCCGTACACATCGAGCGTTTCCGTTGCAATTTTCAGTTCCTTCGCCGACTCCTTAATCAGCTGATTGCGGTCTACCTCATCGTAAATGCTAAAATTCTGCCGCCATCCCAGCCGGTCAATATATTCCCGCAGGATTTTCACCCCCAGCGCGTGAAAAGTACTAATCGTTAAATTCTGTAACTTCTTACCCGTCAGTTCCTTAATCCGCTGCTCCATCTCCCGCGCCGCCTTGTTCGTAAAGGTCAGTGCCAAAATCTGCGACTGCGGAATCCCGCTATTAATTGGGTTATACGTTTAGTTTTTCGTTAGATGATTGTTGTTCTTAAATGAACACGAAATGAGATGGTCGTTAACCATTCCGAGTGACTGCATAAACGCATAGATAATCGTAGAGCCGACGAATTTAAAACCGCGTTTTTTAAGATCGGTGCTGATGCTGTCGGATAATTCCGTTTTCGCGGGTACTTCCTCCATCGTTTTCCACGTATTAATAATAGGCGTGTTATTGACCGCGCGCCAAAGATACGCATCCAGCGATCCGAATTCCTCACAGAGTGTACAATAGGCGTGCGCATTGGTAACGGCTGCCCTTATTTTCAGTCTGTTTTTGATGATGCCGTCAGTATGCATCAGCGCTTCGCATTTTGTTTCGTCATAATCCTTGATGATAGCAGGATCGAAATCGTCAAAGGCTGCGCACAGGTTTTCCCGCTTTTTAAGAATAGTCGCCCAGCTTAAACCGGCTTGCATACCCTCTAAAATGAGCATTCTAAACAATGTTTTATCATCGTGAACGGGAACGCCCCATTCGGTATCATGGTATGCTTTTTCCAATTCACTTTTCTCCGCCTATGGGCAGCGTGTTATAGTTTCCATAGATGCATAATTATAGAGTCGAAAATGCGAAAATACAAGGGGGAGCGGTCAAAGCAGAAAAAAACTAAAAGTTTTGCTCTTCTGCTTGACAAAAAACATAGGAGTTTGCGGCATGCAAACTCACCTTAAGACTTGTACACGGATGTACCTGTTCAGAAGCGGCACGGATGCCGCTGGTTCCACGCAGCAGTGAGTTTGTGGCAAGCAAACTCACCTTGAGATTTGTACACGGATGTACAAATCTCAAGACCGTCTCTTAAACAGCTTTAACAGTGGATTGCGTCGTTTTTTTTCCGGTTCGGCGTTTTGTATCAGGTGTTTCATGTTTTCCATGACTTTTGTTACGATGGGCTGTTGCGAAAGATCGACCAAAAAGAACGAGAGCTTTCCGGCTGCGGAAAACACCGGCATACAGACAATGTGCTCGCCCTGCTGTACTGCGGAGCGGGTAAGCTCGGTTTTTTGAAACGCCTCTTTCAGGCTTACCGTAGGAGCCACGTCGGAGAGGAGATCGCCTTTTTTGCAGCCGGTATCGTTATGCGCTTTCGGGGAAAAGTCCAGAATTTCTCCGGTAAGATTAACAGCCAGTACCGGCCGGTCGATCATCTGGAGCAGCGCAGCGACAAGCCCGTGCAGGCCTGCGATTTTTAAGCTTTTTTGTTCGGTAATTCGATAGGCGTCGTCGAGCGCTTCCTGTAATACGCTGCCGAGGTTCCCCAGTTTTTGGGCTCGTGCCTGGGACAGAACGCCGTTCAGCTGAATCGCCTTGGCGATCATCAAAAAGTCATTTTCTTTCCGCTTTGCATATATCAGCATGACGAGTAAGACCGCTAGTTGCAGGCCTGCTCCGATAAAACCGAAAAAAAGCGCCAATTCGGAATCGCTTTTAAGCCCGCTGCGCATTCCAACGGTATATGCCCACACCGCTGTCAACAAAATGAGTAAAAATGAAAACAAGAGCGCGCCGATGAGTTTCCCTTTTCCGATAATGACCATAATCGTTCCTTTACCCTTTCTCTAAATAGAGCGAAAATCGGCAATTTTTTCATCGGTGCCGAGGAGAAAAAGCGTATCCCCGGTTTGTAGCTCAAAACCGCTGTCATCGGGTTCGTACACCACTTCTTTGTTTAAAGGATTTCCGGCAGTATCGATATCCAATTCAAGCCGGACGACGGCAATCAGCGTTAAATGAAATTTTTCCTTGAGTTCCGTCCGCTGCAGCTTTTTCCCGATAAAAAATTTCGGAACTTTTACTGCGCTGATGTTATATTCTCCGGCGACGGAAAGTGAATGGAGCGCTTCGGGGTTAATCAATTCATTGGTAATGCGGAGCGCCGATTCTTCTTCTATTTTTAATACCCGATTAGCGCCGACTTTTTTTAATACGATTGCATGCAGCGGCGACACTGCCCGCGCAACGATATACGGCACCTCTCGCTCTTTTAACAGCGTGGTCGTTAGAATGCTTGCTTCTTTATTGTCGCCGATTGCGACGATAGCAACATCAATATCATCAAGCGGAGCTTTCCGCAATGCATTTTCATCGGTCGTATCGATGACCATTGCCGCCGGAACGATTTTTTTAATGCGGTCTACCGCTGACGCATCGTGATCAAATGCGGCGACCGATGCGCCTCCTTCTACCAGCATCTCACAGATTCTGATGCCGAATTCTCCTAATCCGATCACCGCAAAATTTTGCTTTACATCCATACTGCGGCCTATACGTTGAATTTGAAGAAGATGATATCGCCGTCCTGCACGACATATTCTTTACCTTCTTGGCGATAGCGGCCGGCTTCTTTAATTTTCTGTTCCGAACCGTATTTAAGGAAGTCTTCGAAGCTGTACACTTCCGCTTTGATAAAACCGCGTTCAAAATCGGTATGGATAACGCCGGCCGCCTTGGGCGCAGTATCTCCTGCGTGGATTGTCCATGCACGGCACTCATCTTTTCCGGCGGTAAAAAAGGTACGCAGCCCAATTAGGTGATATGCAGCATGGGCAAGCACCGAAAGTCCCGAAACTTTTAAACCGATTTCTTCCAGAAAAGCCGCCCGCTCTTCGGCATCGCTGATATCGGCGAGCTCCGCTTCGAACTTGCCGCAGATAACAACCGTTTCGGCGCCTTCCTGCGCAGCGATTTTCTTGACCGCTTCGATATAAGCATTGCCGTTTTTTATTCCGTCTTCATCCACATTGCACACATACAGCTGAGGCTTCATGGTGATCAGGTGCGTATCGTATATGACCGCCCGCTCTTCATCGGTAAGGTCTGCATTGCGGGCACCTTTCCCGTCCTGCAGCAGCGGTTTGATTTTTGCAATAGCGCTCATCGCAATTGCGGCTTCTTTTTGCATGTCCTTGCCCATGCGTGTTGCTTTATCCGCCCGTTCCGCCCGCTTTTCCAGCGACGCAAGATCGGCAAGCGCCAATTCAATATTGATTGTTTCGATGTCGGAGGCGGGATCAACCTTGTTATTGACATGCACAATATCGGGATCGTCAAAGCAGCGAACCACATGCGCAATTACTCCGACTTCACGGATATGGGACAGGAATTGATTGCCGAGCCCTTCGCCTTTGGAAGCTCCTTTCACAAGCCCTGCAATATCGACAAACTCTACCGCAGCAGGAATTGTTTTTTTCGGTTCAAAAAAGCGGCTGAGATGAGTGAGCCGCTCGTCGGGCAAGTCCACAATCCCGACATTCGGATTGATTGTGCAGAACGGATAATTTGCCGCCTCCGCCGGAGCACGTGTTAATGCTGAAAAAATAGTAGACTTGCCGACATTCGGCAGCCCGACAATACCGCAGTTGATAGCCATCTGGAAACCTCTTTTTAGTAATGGGTGCCTCTAAAAACAGTCAGCCATCGGCTTCGTTCTGTAAGGAGATGATTATATCCGCGTACATGGATTGCGAATCAGTTTTTAGAGGGTATCCTTGATTTTGATGCGCGTCTTGAAACCGCCGGATATGGAATAAGATGCGGGCAAAACGCGTGTTATGCAAATAGACACGCAGCTGTGAAACAGTGCCGGTTCCAAGCCGCATGTCCGGTAATTGTATACCGAAGCGGGATAAAAGTCTATCCGGCACATTGCACCGCCAGGGATTCAGCAACGTATCCTATTCACTAAACGCGTTAAAAGGAGTATCATCTTCCTCGTTTTATGAAAAAAGGGGGCGTCCGAGATGGATATTCAATCGGTATTAAAAAATCTGCATCCGCTGGAAATCAAGGTATTAAAGAACTTTACGATAGGTGAAGGATTATACGCGAAGAAGCTGCAAGAGGTGCTGCAATATAAAGAAGGGCATGCGAATCAGGCGTTTTCGTGGCTCAAGCTCAAGGAGTTGGTAAAAGAGAAGACCCGAAAGACGACGGTTGTCTACGAGTTGACGGAGCTGGGGAAGGAGTATGCGAAGAACGGGATGCCTGCCGAACGGATTATCCTGCTCTTGAAGGAAGCGGGGCCGCTCAAGCTGCCGGAAATTGCGCAAAAGCTCGGCTTACAGAATAAAGATGTCGGCTCTTCCTTTGGGGAGCTTTCCAAGGCGGGCTGCGCTGCGATGAATGAGGAAAAAAAAGCGGCATATCTAAAAGCCCCTGACGATAAAAGCTTCCTATTAAGGAAAGCGCTGCTGCAGCGTGCAGCGGAGGCGGCCGATTGTCGGTTACCTGAGGATTCCTTAACGGAGGATGAAAAGACGTGCATTGCCGATATTGCCAAAAAGCGCGGTGCGGCCGATGCCGCATTCAAGATCATTGAGCGTGACGAAATTATCTACGCTTTTACGGATATGGTTGCGGCTGTGCAGAAGGCGTTGAATGCGGCAGGTATTACCGGCGATGAAACGGGGCAGCTGACATCCGAAAGCCTGAAAACGGGCGCATGGAAAACGCACACCTTCCGCAGTTACAACATCCAGCTGCCGCCTGCCCGCGTGATCCCCGGTAGGACCAACCCCTACGTCGATTTTTTGGAGGGTGTTAAGGATAAGCTTACCTCGCTCGGCTTTGAGGAGTTTGACGGGCCGCTGGTTGAAACGGATTTTTGGAACTCGGATGCGCTTTTTATGCCGCAGTTCCATGCCGCCCGCGACATTCACGATGTGTATTATCTGAAAAATCCGACGCATGCCAAATCGATTGAGGAACCGTTCCTGTCGCGGGTTGCGGAAATTCACGAAACCGGCGGGGACAGCGGAAGCCGCGGATGGAACTATCGCTTTGACCGTGATTTTACCCGTCAGCTGTTGCTGCGCAGCCAAGGTACGGTGCTTTCGGCTCATCAGCTGGCAAAGGCAAAAATTCCGGGTAAATACTTCGGCATTGCGCGCTGCTTCCGCTACGATAAGGTCGATGCAACGCACCTTTCCGACTTTTACCAGACCGAAGGAATCGTGCTCGGCGAACAGGTCAACTTGCGGACGCTGCTCGGCATCCTCAAGATGTTTGCGGTCGAGATTGCCGGAGCTACCGAAGTGAAATATGTCGGCGGGTACTTCCCCTTTACGGAGCCTTCAATAGAAGTGCATATCAAGCATCCGGTACTCGGCTGGTTTGAGCTGGGCGGCTCTGGCATCTTCCGCCCCGAAGTTACCAAGGCGATGGGTATCGATGTTCCCGTGCTCGCATGGGGGATCGGCATTGACCGCATGGCGCTGATGGCATTGGGTCTGAACGATTTACGTGAATTGTTCAGCACCGATATCGAAGGCGTCCGGCTCCGCCGCTAGGCTGCTGTGCCGGTAAACGGATGCTCGGATACTCAAAGGCACAGGCGTTCAGGTATCCTGTTACTCGGATGCTTAGGAGCTCGGATGCACAGGTAACGCCTACCGATCGTATAAAGCAGATATGAAACGAACATCATCTTTACTCAAAAGCGGTATGAGCCTATCCGTATTGACGCTTGTGTCGCGGATTTTGGGGCTGATACGGGAAATGACGAAATCGACCTTTCTCGGCACCGGCCCCCTTGCGGATGCTTTTACCGTTGCGTTTATGATTCCCAATCTCTTGAGGCGTATTTTTGCCGAAAACAGCATGACCGTTGCGTTTATCCCTACTTTTCAAACCTATCTGGAGGACGAAAAACGCAACGCTCCCGACGCAAAGGCCGCGATGAAGGAGTTCCTTTCCGCAACGTTTACGATGCTGTCCTTTGCGGTTACGGGCACTGTCGTCATCGGTATTCTGTGCAGCGGCCTGATTGTGGCGCTGTTCTTTCCGAAAATCGGCGATGTGTCCGCAACGGTACTGTTAACGCGGGTCATGTTTCCGTACTTGCTGCTGATTTCTCTTGCGGCGTTTTTTCAGGGGATATTGAACGGCGTCCGCAGCTTTCTACCGACGGGTATTACGCCGATTTTGTTCAACCTGTCGGTTATCGGCTGTACCGTTGCGCTTGCAAAACCGTGCGGAAATCCGGCGCTTGCGATGGCGATCGGCGTGGTAGTCGGCGGTTCGTTCCAAATGCTGTTCCAGCTTCCCTTTGTGCTGCGTGCCGGTTTTTCGTTTCACCCCATTCCGTTCCGCCGCTGTGTGCAGAACGCCGGGGCACGGAAGATACTGCGGCTGATTGTGCCGACGCTGATCGGTACGGCGGTGTATCAGATTAACGACCTTGTTTCCACGGCGCTTGCGACATATACCGGAGTCGGGGTTGCGGCGAGCTTGCAGTATTCGATCCGCTTGCAAGAGCTGATCCTCGGTATCTTTGCCGTTTCCGTCGGTACGGTTATCCTGCCTGACCTCTCCGCACATGCGGTGAATAAGCAATGGGAAGTGTTCCAAAAGCTCCTATTGAACGCCGCAAAGATTATTGCGCTGGTAACCGTGCCCGCGACGGTGTTCCTGCTCTGTTCGGGTGAGCATGTCATCATTTTGGTGTATAAGAGCCGCCGCTTCACCGGCGAGTCCGTCCGGCTGACCTTGCAGGCCTTTCAGTGGCACATTGCGGGGCTGTTCTTTATTGCGCTGAATAGGATTTTAACGTCGGCTTTTTATGCGCAGAGCAATACGAAGCACCCGACGGTTGCAGGCATTACCTGTTTCGGAATCAATATTGCGTTGGCGGCGGTTCTGGCGGGTCTTATGCAGGGCGGCGGCATTGCGTTGGCGCTGACCCTTGCGAGCGCCGTCAATACCGGACTGCTCTTGTGGTTTCTTACCAAAAGCGATTCAATCGACGTACGCGGTTTTCTGGTATCGGCCGCAGGCTTTTCCGTTAAGATGCTGCTTTTTTCGCTGATTGCCGCCGCACCGCTCTACTTTTTCGGCGCACGGCTGTATGCGCCGCTTGCAGAGTATCCCCGCATCATTGCGCAGGGACTGCCGCTCTTTATCAGCGCGGCACTTTTTGCACTGGTTATTTTGACGCTTCTTTTGATAACGGGAGACAGTCTTCTTACCGCTGCGGTACGGAAGCTGCGCCGTCGGTAGCGAAGGGGAACGGTGTTCCGTTTATTTTTATGCCCTGGATCGCCTATCGGCGGTATTTGACACGGACGCCGGTTTCAAATTATACTGCGTTTTATGACAATAGCGGGGCGTAATAGAGTTTTAATCTTAGGCATTTGCATTACGGGAATAGTGCTGGTAGGTACCATTTACGGATGCGTTACGGTGTTTGCGCAAAAGCTGTTGGTTTCGTTTCCGGTAAGCGTGCAAAACCCGCTGTGGTTACTTCGGCAGCAGCTTTTTGTATACAATAATTATGCTAAGATGATCGGTATTGCGTCTTTTCCGCTTATCGCATTGTTTATTCTGATTACAACGTTTGTACTGTTTGAAAAAACCCACGCGTTGGAGATATCTTTTTTCAGTTTGTTTGTTTTTTCGCTTTCTGTGGAAGCGCTCCAGCTTTTGTTCCCATTGCAAAAACTGTATCCGCTGCTAACTGTTTTTTTCGCCCCGCTTGCACGGGTAATCTTCTTTTTTCGGTTTTGCGCTTGTTTATCGCTTTTAACGTCGAGTTTATTCGCTCATAAGACATTTACGCGACAAACATGGACGATTATCTTTTTGCTGAGCTTTATGTCGTTTTCGCTCGCTCATACGATTCCGGTTAATACCGCCGATACGCCATCATTTCTACTCTTTTCGCAATCGTACCTGTATCTATTGTATTCATTTAACGGGATTATCTGCCTGTTAGCCGTCTTATCGTTTTTATTTGTCGGCATATACCGCAGCATTCCCGAATATCGGCACGCAGCGTTGTGGCTGTTGACGGCACTGGCGGCGTATGCACTTTTGCTCCATACCAGTTCGTGGTTTTTTATTGCAACCGGTATTGCGGCCTTGACGCTCGGCTTATTCTTTTTTACCAGAGCAATTCACCGCTTTTACTTATGGCAATAACAAGACCTCTTTGTCCCTGCGGTACCGAAGTGTTCAGGCTCTTTTCACAAACTGATTTTTAACCGTTCCTATACCTATCTTACAAATAATACTTCTGATGGTGAGGATAGACGCCCCGTTTCAGCACCCGGTTTACCTGATCGAGCATTGCATCCCGGTCTTGCGGCAGCGTACCCTTGAGCGTTAAAAAATTCGAGGCATGATTGGAACGGAAAATAACCGGAGCAGCCATCTCGTCGGTGTTGATATTCTCTAAAATGAGCTTTAATTCTTTCACGACTTCTTCAATATCGACGACTGTGTATTTGCCTTCCGCTGCGGCCTTGGTCAGATAGCTGCCGTCCTCTAACCGGAGCGTCAAAAGCCCGACATAGGTTACCGCCATCTTTGAGATAAGCTCGCCGGTTTTAACGGCATGCTGCGTGTTATCCCGCTCCTGGCCGTTGATCCCTAAAATAAACGTAGCCGATAATTCCATCCCCGCGTCTTTTACCTTGTGCGAAAGCCTGATAAGCTCTGCCGCGGTCGTCCCTTTCCTGATAAATTTCAGCGTTTCGTCATCGCCGCTTTCTACGCCGAGATACAAGAGCGTCAACCCCTTGGACGCAAGTAGCCGTAGCTCCTCCGCCGACTTTTGCCGGATATTGAGGTGCGTCGCATAGCAAGAAACGCGTTTGCACTGCGGAACCGCAACCGCGACCGCGTCCAGCACTGTGACGAGAAACTCCGTCGGGGCGGACAGCGCATCCCCATCGGCGAGGAACACCTTATCGATGTGCCGGTAATGTTCGGCCAGCATCGCGAGCTCCTGTTTGATGGTTTCAATCGGCTTAATACGGAATTGCTTTGACTGATACATGCCGCAAAAAACGCAGCGGTTATATGAACAGCCGAGCGTTACCTGCAGGATCAGCGAGTAAGCTTCGCTCGGCGGACGGTAGAGCGGGTAATCGTAAGGATCATAAAGATGCATCGGCAACTCCGGCGTTATTTAAAAAACACAGCCCCGAAAACATCGTAGAAAAGTTTTCCGAACAGCAGCACAATAACAGCGATCATCAGCGGTTTAATAAAAGCTGTACCTTTTTTGATGGCAAATCCTGCGCCGATGTAATTTCCGATGATACCGAACACGGCGGCAGGTACCGCGACGGAATAGATTACTTTTCCACCTAAGATGACTGCAATCAGCGAGGCGTAATTTGATGCAAGGTTCAGGATTTTTGCATTTCCCGATGCCGTTTTCAGGTCGTATTTCATCCAGGCCGAAAAGACGATGATGGCGATAGTGCCGGTTCCCGGGCCGATCAACCCGTCATAAAACCCGATTGTCAAGCCTGCACAGGCGGCGAGTATGAATGCTTTCTTTTTAGGGATGCTATCAGATTGATTTTCCGATCCGAAGTTTCTTTTGAACAACAGCATCACGGCGATAATCGGAAGGACAATGACTAAGACCGTTTTCAGCGTTTCTTGATTGATTCTCAATGCAAGTTTTGTGCCCAGAAAAGAAAATAAAAACGAGAAAACGGCGGAAATTGCCGCTATCTGCCAGTCAACGGCGCCGTTTTTAAAGAAACGGGCAGCGGAAAATGTTGTGCCGCAGCCTGCTGAAAATTTATTACAGCCGATGGCGATATGCGGCGGCAGCCCGACAAACAAATACGCTGGTAGCGAAATCAGCCCTCCGCCTCCGGCTGCAGAATCGATAAAACCTGCTAAAAATACAAAAAAGCAAAGGAATACCAGCGCCCAAATACTTAAATCCATGCGCGTATTGTAACATCATTTTTTTTGTTTGTATACGCGCCATACCCCCTTCGGCAAGCCCTATAACACGATGGTCAACAAAACACTATATAACTTGGCGAAAGAGCTCGGCGGCGGCACCGTTAAAAACATTCCGTATCAGCCGTCCGCGTTCGTTACGCTTTACAACAAGGACTTATTCACGCAAGCGGGCATTACGGACACGCCGAAGACATGGGACGAGTTCCTGACCGCATGCGAAAAGCTGAAAGCGATTGGGATACCGGCCATTACGGTAGACGATGCGTATATGGCATCCTTTTTCGGCTACAATATGGATCGGCTCGTCGGCAAACAGGCCACGCTCAATATGGTCAATAATAAGGACTTTACCGGCCCGCAGGTGCTGGAATTCGGTAAAATCTGGGAAGATATGGCGAAAAAAGGTTACATCAGTGCAAAGGCTGCTTCCAATATTTGGCCTGCAGGGCAGGTTGAGGAGATGGCCGCCGGGAAGGTCGCGATGTATTTGAACGGTACATGGCTGCCGAACGAGATTAAGGCTCAAGCGCCTCATCTGAAATGGGGCGCGTTTGCGTGGCCTGCGATGTCCGACAAAGGCGACGGCATCGAGGCGAACAACTATGGCTGCCAGAGCTTTGGCGTCAACAAAAACAGCAAATACCCTGCGGAAGCCTTTCAGCTGATCGTATGGCTGACCACCGGCGAATGGGATGCCCGCTTGGCAAAAGAAAGCCTGGGCATTCCCGCCGGTAATAACACCGAATGGCCTACTCAGCTTGCAGAGGCGAAAGTGATTGTCGATAACACCACGAATCGGCTCGATTGGGCGGTCGGCATGGAAAACGATCCGGAAATCAATGCGAAGATCAAAGAAAACTTTGCAAAACTGATCAAGGGAGACTTGGACGCCGAAGGCTTTGCCGCTGCGATGGCAAAATAAATCCCGCTGTTCAAAAGCGTACTTGTACGCTTTTGAACACTGTGTTATTTCCGGTTGGTTGGGGGGTAGCGGAATAACAAGACCGGCGCAGGAAGGGCGCAAACGCAGGCTTTGAGCGTGAGTGAAAAGACTGCTGAGAGTATGGCTGAAAGCGCCGGTCTTTTATGGAGCTAGGGGGAGACACCCCCTCATGATGGATTAAAATATGTTACGAAAGAATAAACCGATGATCGTCATCTTTTTAACGCCGGCGGTGCTGTGCTATGCGCTGGTGTTTTTGTATCCGACGCTCCGGACATTTGCGATGAGTTTTTTTACGGTGGTGAGCGTGTCGGATCCGCTGGCGGCGTGGTCGTTTGTGGGGCTGGCGAATTATAAAAAGCTTTTTACGGCGCCGATGTTTTTGCAGGCGATGAAGAATATCGGGCGGCTGTGGTTTTGGGGCGGCGTCGGGGTGATGTGCTGTGCGCTGCTGATTGCGGTGATTTTAACCAATCGGGTACCGGCGCGGCTGAAGGCGTTTTACCGCAGCATTGTGTATTTGCCGAATGTGGTAAGCGCGGTCGCGATGGGGACGATGTGGATTAACTACATTTACAACAGCGATTACGGACTGCTGCACAAGCTGTTCGGCGCGTTAGGGTTTGATGCCGCGGCGCAGATTTTGTGGACGGGGCCGGGAATGCGGTTTTGGAGCATGCTGATTGCGTACTGCTTTGGGATGGTGGGGTATCACATGCTGATTTTTATGAGCGGTATTGAGCAGATACCTGCCGACTACTATGAAGAGGCGTATCTTGAAGGCTGTAATGTGTGGCAGCGGTTCACGTATATTACCGTGCCGTTTTTGCGGGGCGTGTTCCGTACCAATATCGTGATGTGGACGGTGTACACGGTCGGCTTTTTTGTATGGGGGCAGCTGTTCAGCCCGGTCAACCTGTCGAACGATACGGTGGCGCCGATGAATTATATGTATGAACTGGTGTTCGGCGCTTCTTCGGCGGCGGCAACGATTAGGGATAGTGGGAGCGGCGCGGCGATCGGTGTTGTGATGATGGCGCTGGTTATCGTGATCTTCTTTGCAACCGAGCGGCTGGTAAAAAACGATGATATTGAAATGTAACGGCAAATGGAAAGGGAGGCGGATATGAGTTTCGGATATACAAACGGCATCAGCACCCGGCGGACAGCATTTTTATAGGATAATAGTCTTAAAATCAAATTTATGGTACAATCGTCGGTAGGAAGTTAGTCACGAGGCAGGTATGTCTAAGAAAAACCAATCTATAAGGCTTACGGAACAACATAAAGATTCTCATGGCGTAATAGGAATATTTGGAGATAATGCAAAAAAACATGATGATTTAGTTAGTGATATATCAAAAAGAGCAAAGATTGAACTTGAAAAAATATATCCGCAGTTGACTTTCCGCTATAGAACCGGTATAGAGAAGAAAGAGATAAATAGAGCCTTACAACAAGTAGATACAGATTTAGGGCAAACACTTTTTGTTGCGGATTCTAATATCAAGCCTGATGGTGGCTTAATTGAGGTAAAAGATGATGATGGTGCATGGCGAATAGTACTTGTTTCAGAAGCAAAACATCAAGGGAAAGATATTGAAAATATAAAGAGCGGCATAATGGTCGGCAAAAATAATGATCAAGACTTAATGGTTGCAGGAAATGCAATAGAACGTTCTCATAAAAATATATCAGAAATTGCAAATTTTATGTTAAAAGAATCATATTTTCCATATGTTTTATTTCTCGAAGGAACAAATTTTTTAACATCAGATATTTCAGTTAAAAGACCTGATGGTAGAATTGTGACAATAAATTATAATACAGGCTCTTTAAACCGTCTTGATCGTTTAACATCTGCAAACTATGGAATGCCGATAAATACAAATCTATGTAAAAATAAGTTTGTAAAATCTAATAATAAAATGATAATGTTACAAGCAGCATCTATATATACACAAGGAAATGGGGATGCTTGGGATAATGATGATATGTTAAAGATTATGCTTGATATTGCGAAAACTTCTATTCAAATTTTGGCAAGCGAATTATTCAATCAACTTACAAAAACAAAAAAATAGGAATTACAATATGGCTATTCACAATAAATCACACAATAATTCCGGGTTAATGCAGCTTAATAGAATGAGCAAAGACAATATTAAACATAAAACAAGTGTTGATTTTGTTGTACCTGAAAAAACAAATTGTATTTTACTCAATAAAGATTGTTTGGAATTACTGAAATCCCTACCCGATGAATCTATTCAGCTTATTTTAATCGATCCTCCGTATAATTTAGATTTAGCAGATTGGGACCGTTATGAAAATTATATCGGGTGGGCAGCAAAATGGTTGGACGAATCATACAGAGTGCTTTCTAAGAATGGCAGTATGGTCATTTTTGGGGGAACACAATTTCAAGATGTAAAAAGCGGAGATTTAATAGAGATAATATACC
>CAUTXW010000056.1:0-14603 GCA_963542655.1 uncultured Treponema sp.
ACGGATGCCGGTGGTTCCAAACAGGAACGAGTTTTTTGCCTTGCAAAAAACTCGCTTTTATTTTATTTCACCGCCCTCCATGGCGGTTCTGATACTCGGATACATCATAAGACGACAAGAGACGAGGTAAGTACAAGGAGTTTAGCAAAAGCAAAGCGGAGGCGTACTTGCTGTACGTTGAGCATTTGCTTTTGCGTAACGACGAAGTAATTACCCGTATATTGCCGTCTTACACTTTAAATTTGGAGACCTCATCCGACAAATTCTGAATGCTCATTTTATTTTTCTGCGTAATATCGTTGACTTCCTGGACGGCGTTGTTAATTTGAATGGCGCCGGAAGCCATTTCGTTCATACTGCACGCAATGGCATCGGACATTGCGGCAAGCAGCGTCATTTCATCGGAGACGGCGGTACTTCCTTTCAGCATTTCCTGAGAGACCAGCTGAACCTCGTGGGTCATGCTCCCAATCTTTTCCATTGCCTGTACAACATGCATACTGCCGTTTTTTTGTTCCTGCATCGCCTGTATAATTACCTGTTCCTGGTTTTTCGTTTTTTCGACCAGTCCGAAAATCGTATCGAATTGCATCTCAATCGATTCGGCGGAAGCGGTCATCCGTTCTATTTTGTGTTTCAAGGCTTGCAGGATGTTGGTGATGTTTTTTCCGTGTGCGCTGGATTCTTCGGCCAGTTTTCTAATTTCTCCGGCGACAACGGCAAAACCTTTCCCCGCTTCCCCTGCATGGGCCGCTTCTATCGCGGCATTCATCGCAAGCAGATTGGTTTGCGCGGCAATATTTTGAATAATACTGCTGGTTTCCAAAAGGATTTCAGAGCTCGCGTCTACCTCTTTGCTCAAGCCGACAGATTCGGTAACAGCCGTTTTGCCGTTATCCGTTGCATGGTTTAATTCATCAAGTATCCGTACATTTGTTTCTATGCCGCCGTTTACCGTGTGAATACTTTTTACCATTTGATCGATCGAAATCAGCGAATTATCAACCGCTTCCGTCTGGATATCGACATGCGAATCAAGTTTTTCAATCGTACGCATCATCGCTTGCAACGACGAGCCGATTTCAATTACGCTATTTGATTGCGTCATTACCTGCTTTTTAACATGCTCGATATTGGTGCTGATTTCGTAAACGGCGCTTGCGGTCTCAGTCATATTGGCGGCAAGCTCATTCCCAACGGTTTTCATCAAATCGGTGTTGGCGCTGACCGACCGCACCGAGGCGCCGATTTTCTCAATGGTTTTATTGAAGTTTTCAGCCATATCAGTCATTTCATCGTTTCCATGCACCGGCAGCCGAACCGTCAGATCGCCTTCACCCTGCGCGATGTCTTTTAACGCAAGCACCGCCGTTTGAATCGGCTTGACAATTGCGCGCGCAGCAAAATAAATAACGATAAGCGTAAAGAGCAAGATGGCGATACCGAACACGATCATCGTTTTTTGCAGCGCACTCACCGTTCCCATAAACTCTTCCACCGGCGCTTTGATGATAACCGTCCAGCCGGTCGTTTTAATGCCGGAGTACGAGGCGATATACTTACTTTCTTCGTAGGTATAATAGCCCACTTTGCTCGTTTTCTCTTGAAGCGCGTTACGCAAAAAGGCTGCGGAGGACGTTAACGCAGGATTCCGTGCGGAATCTTCAATGACATTGTAGGAGGTTTCTACCAGCGTTTTATTTTTATGAGCGATGATCGCGCCGGACAAGCCCAAAATATAGCATTCGCCGGTTTTTCCGATAACAATGTCTTCAATTTCATCATTTAACAGCGAACTTGGAAAGAGCGCATCAAACACGCCGATAATTCGATGTTGAGCATCATAAATCGGAATGGCGAATAATATCTGCAAGGTATTGGTTGAGCGCGAAATATGCGGTTCAAACACATACGGCTGCCCGGCGATTGCGGCCTTGAACCAGGCTCTATCCGCGATGGACGCAACGGTTCCATCGGAGGCATAACGGCTACCGGCTGCATCACTGATACCGAAATTTTTGATATTTTTACGCGCCGCAGAAGCTGCGAACCGTGAACTTTTTTCCGCAAAGGTGATTTGTTCATCTTGCATCCCCGGAATGTTTTGAATGCCTTCAAGAAATTGAAAAATAGAGCCGATCCGTCCGTCAATAATTTTTGCAACATCATTCGCTTTATCCATAAGATGCGTTTCGATTCTTTCGATGATGGCTTTCCGTGCCGCACGAATCGCAATAGCCCCTGCAGCCAGCGCCGAAATCGTAATTAAGCAGCCGAAAATGAGCATTAACCGTGCACGAATTGAAAAACGCTTTTTTACTTTTTTTGCATTCATACTGACCTCCTGAATTGAGGGGCGGGGGGAGGTTAAATCTTGCGTAAAATTTTTCATCACTTTTCCACCTATCTTTTAATAAAATATTTATGAGATACTATTGATTTTCAGACACATTCGCTCAAACCTGTGCAGCAAATCAATATATTTTTAATTATAACACATTTATTCGCTTTTGCAAGCTGAAATAGTGCTGTCCACGGGTATATCGATTTTTGATTTGACAATTCGGTTTTCTGGCGTTATGCTATTAGTAATGAGTATCATAATTGATGCTTTGAAAAGGTTGCGAATCTTTTTAAGCGGACCAAATAGCTTAGGAAGGTTTGGAAAACGTCATCACATAAAGTCATCTCATAAAGAAATATCGGAGCAAGTATGCAGGAAGAACTGAACGAAACGGATGCGGCGCCGGTCGCGTGGGTAAAGTGGGATAAACGGCTGGAACTCGGCATCCCGCTTATCGATAAACAACATAAGCACCTTGTCGGTATGTGCAATGAATTGCATGAAGCGCTCAGAAACCGCCAAGGCCGCAACAAAGATGAATGGCTTTCGACGGTCAGTTGTGTGCTGAGGCAAGCGGTTGAGTATACCAAAACGCATTTTTCAGATGAGGAAAGACTGATGAGAGCCTGCCGTTTCAGCGATTACGAGCAGCACCGGCAGCATCATAGAGAATTTGTACAGACAATCAGCAAAGTGCTCGCCGACTTTGAGGGGATGTCGCTGACGCTCGGTTTCGATTTTGCCGATTATCTGCGCGACTGGATACTTTCACATGTCGCCTGCGAAGATAAGCAGTATTGTCCGGTTGTCCGCTCCTTTTATCAAGCATTAAAGCAGCAGCGGCAACAAGAGCCGCCCACCGATACGAAATAACGCGGATCGATTGATAGCAATAATCAACTGAAAAGTTTATACTACACTGCAAATGCGCGCTTCCTGCGAGAAGTTTAGGACGGTCTAGGATGGATGCTGTAACGATGGAACAATCCCAAAATGAAAAAACCGATATTTTTGCAAACGGTTCAGTGTGGCTTCGCGCCGACTTCCACTTACATACAAGAAAAGATAAAGAATTTGCTCAAAGAGATAATAACAATAATTTTGTAAAACGCTTTATCGATAGGTTGGTTGCAGAAGAGATTGGAATAGGCGTAATAACCAATCACAATAAATTCGACAAAGGTGAATATAAAGATCTACAGAAAAAAGCAAAACAAAAAAATATTATGATATTAGCCGGTACGGAGCTTTCCGTAAATGACGGAGCGAATGGTATTCATTGCCTCATCATTTTTGATGAAACTACATGGCTTTTCAACAAAAGTGACGAAGATTATATCAATCAATTTTTGACGGCAGCTTTTGAAGGAATCCCAAATAGAGAAAATGAAAACACAAGATGCAATTACAATTTGACTGATTTATTAAATAAACTGGATGGTCATCGCAAACAAGGACGCGATTCATTTGTTATTCTTGCCCATGTAGAGCAGAAAAGCGGTTTCTTCAATGAGTTAAAAGGCGGTCGTATAGAACAACTTGCTTGTTCTGATCTCTTTAAAAGTTTCGTTTTAGGTTTTCAAAAAATGCGTTCTTACGATAAATTGGGAACATATCGTAAGTGGTTTGGAGGTGCTTTACCGGCATTTGTTGAAGGCTCAGATTGTAAATCCATTGAGGAGGTAGGTAAAACATCTACGCAAAAAGATGATGAGAAAAAAACATATATTAAAATCGGTAATTTTAATTTTGAAGCTTTGAAATACGCATTAACAGACAAAGAACATCGTGTGTGTGACAAGAAACCGGCTCTCGTTAGGTCATATATTAAATCTATTCGATTTATAGGGGGAAAACTTGATGGGAAATGCATCGGTTTTTCTCCGGAATTAAATAATCTTATCGGTATTCGAGGAAGCGGTAAGTCCGCTATCTTAGAAATACTAAGATATGCGTTAGGTATGCAGTTACCCAATTCATCAGCAGATAAATCGTATAGAGATGAGTTAATCACGTATATTTTAGGCAGCGGAGGAAAAGTAATCGTTCATATCATTGATAAGCAAGGTCAAGAATTTCGTATAGAAAAGATTTACGGTCAGACAGAGACTATCTTTAGAAATAGCACTAATGAAATATGTGATTGTTCTATAAGCGCGGTTTTTAATCTTCCTGTGTATTTCGGGCAGAAAGATTTATCTCATAAAAAAGATGATTTTGAATCCGATTTATTAAAACGATTGATCGGCGATAAACTGCAAAACATAAGCAGAGAGATAGACGCAAAAAAACAGGAAATAGCAAATATCATTCTTGAACTTCAAAAATCTTCCAACTTGGAGGGATTAA
The DNA here is from genome assembly GCA_963542655.1 of uncultured Treponema sp. Taxonomy (GTDB): domain Bacteria; phylum Spirochaetota; class Spirochaetia; order Treponematales; family Treponemataceae; genus Treponema. The sequence continues at coordinate 4,694 of CAUTXW010000056.1, forward strand.
AAGATGACACTCATAAAATCATTAAAGATGCGGAACAAAAACTTCTGTACTTTAAAGAAAACGGTATTGAAGAAAAATTAAAACTACAGACTCAGTTTGAACAAGACAATAATACTTTAATAAGTTGCAAAAATAACCTTGGTGCATATATATCTGCTATTGAAGAACTTGCAAAGAATTATGATGCTCTCTTTACTTCACCGTTGAATGCTTCTGCCGAAATAAATAAACCACTATTTGAAGAAGTTAATAATATTTTTACTAATGTGAAAAAAGATTTTGATAAATTAAAAGAACTGAATGAGCGAAATCGGTTAGCATTACAAAAATTTGACACAATGATGAAGCTTTTTGAAGTAAAGCAAACAGAAATGTCAGAAGAGTTTGCACAAGTAAAAAGAGAAATTAATTCCGATTCTTTAAATCCGGATACTTTTCTGGCATTAAATAGACTTATAACAACATCGAAAATTAAACTTCAAGAAATAAGTAAACAAGAAGAAAAACAACATACACTAAAATCTCATTTGCTCACGGCACTGAACGAATTAAATGAACTCTGGTTAAAGGAATTTAACATATTAAATGACGAAAAAAACAAAATACATGAAAGAGAGACAAACCTCAACATTGAAATTACTTTTAAAGGCGCGAAACAGCAGTTTTTAGATAAAATAAAAGAGATATTCAGAGGAACCGGCATACGCGAAACGGCATATCAAACTATTTCAGAAGAATTTGCCGATTTTATTGAACTATATAGAGATACGGATAAACTCTTAGGTATATTAGGGAACAATAATAAGGCCGCTTTTGATAAACGTTTTATAGAAAACCTTGAAGAATTGTTAACATTCAGGGTAGAAGATAAAGTGAATATAAACTATAAAGGGAAACCTTTGAATAATCATTCTCTTGGGCAACGGGCATCGGCATTAATCTTATTTCTGTTAGCTCAAAAGGATAACGATATACTGATAATAGATCAGCCTGAAGATGATCTGGATAATCAGACGATTTACGATGAGGTTATCAAAGAAATTTTGCGATTAAAAGACTCTATGCAGTTTATATTTGCAACACACAATGCAAACATCCCGGTATTAGGCGATAGTGAAAAAATACTTTCCTGTTCCTTTGAAGACTCTTCCGCCATAACTTTAAATGCCGGTACAATTGATACGCCATCCATTCAAAAGTCGATAGTAGATATTATGGAAGGCGGTAAAGAGGCTTTTAATAAACGGAAATACATTTATGATATATGGAAATAAACTATGAACACGATAGAATTACTGAATATTATCGCTTTAGGAGAAACCAGTACCGTTCAATTTAAAGAGCTATTAGATAATGATACGAGTATAGCCGCTGAAATGATCGCAATGTCCAATACAAAAGGAGGCATTATCTTGTTCGGTATCAAAGATAAAACCGGCGATATACGAGGGCTTGAATATGAACAATTACAAGCAACAGGTAACAGACTCGCTACAATTGCAAGCGACTTTATTAAACCACAAATCTTTATTACAACAGAAGTTATAACTATTTCCGACGTTGATTCCCGAGACAAAAACATTCTTATGGTTACAATCCCTGAAGGCTGCGCTAAACCGTATAAAGATAAGATTGGTACTATATGGATAAAACAAGGGCCTGATAAAAGACGGCTTACTGATAACAATGAACAAGCACGGCTTTTTCAGCAAAGCGGCATACTGTACACGGATGAGTTAATTGTACCGCAAACATCTACTACGGATATCGATATGTCAAAAGTATCGCAATATATAGCAGCAATACAAAAACAGGAAACGGAAGAAAAAATCGAAATAACAGAAATATTACTCAAGAATTTGAATATTCTAAAAAACGGGCGGCTGACGTTAGGGGGCCTTTTATTCTACGGAAAAACTCCGCAGCAATATAGACCTGCTTTTTGTGTAAAAGCAGTTTCATTTTTTGGTAACAGTATTGGCGGAACAGACTATAGAGACAGCAAAGACATTATTGGAACCATCCCTGAAATGTTTGAAGAGAGCATGAGTTTTTTTACATCTAATCTCCATGCTGTACAGACCGAACAAAACTTCAATTCCGTCGGTAAATTAGAAATTTCCCGGATTGCGTTGGAGGAGTTACTCCAAAATGCGTTCGTGCATCGGGATTATTCTAAAAACGCACCTATTAGAATAATGATATTCGATAACCGGGTTGAAATTGTAAGTCCCGGAACATTACCGAACAGCCTTACGGTCGAAAATATAAAAATGGGAAATGCAGTTGTTCGCAATAATTTATTGGTTTCGTATTGTTCAAAATTGATGCATTACCGCGGATTCGGTTCAGGGATTACACGAGCTCTAGAAGCACAACCTAATATTGAAATGATTAATGATGTTGAAGGAGAGCAATTTAAAGTTCTTATACCAAGAAGAAATTGCTCATATACCTAACGTTTTATACCCAACCTTGATGCTTCGTAGATGCAATGATACACAAGTAATTCATACTGTGAATGTTGTACATAACGCCGAATGCTCTTACCGGTACTCGTCATGTATAAAATAGATGAAAATACAAAAAGAGCGGGCTTTGTACCACAAAACCCGCTCTTTTTAATGCACTATAGAGTGCATCAGGTAATAGACACATTCAAAAGAATGTATGCACGCTTATTACTTACCAACCGCTTTTTTTATTTCATCTTCGGTAGGACTGCTGACTTTCTGCATTTCTTCGTTGCTGCCATTCGGGTATTTGAAAGTCATCTTGTCGCCTTTTTGTGTGTATGGAACGGATACTGAGTTTATTGTTATTGTTTTTGAGTCAATCGTATAGGTACCACTGCTTAGAGCCGTTAGAACTTTATTAATTCTAGTGGCAAAATAAAGATTTCCATCGGAGTGGAAACAGTAATACGCCTCTGCGCCGTCAGGCAGTTTTTGAACACTTTTTGTTATCTTCCATACGGAACCTTTTGCGGGTTTCGTTCCGCAGCCAACCAACGCTACTGCACCGAGTAATACGGTACACAATGCCATTAATGAAACAAGTTTCTTCATTGTTTCCTCCTATAAAGTAAGTATACCCTTGCTGTGCATAAGGTAAACTTTCTTCCATATTACCCCCCCCCCCCCCCCCTCGACTTGTCAAGTAGAAAATGAGCAAATCATCATTTTTTAGCAGGAGAAGCAGCGGAACTGAAGAAGCCTTTTAAGAGAAAAGGGAATAACCCCGACACTGATTACCGGGGTATGAAAACTTACGCGCACATAAACACTTTGTTGTATTATTTGACAGCGCTGTGCCGCGGCTTCTCCTAGCACCGGAGACCGCAGTAATCTAATACGAGTGTACAAAAGAGCGCATCAGCCCATGAGAACCACTCCCGTGTGTAGACGTGCGGATTACCGACCTCGAAACTTTCATGCATACTGCCGGTACCGGCATCGGTATGGACTAAAAGTTCCAAAATACGCAATTGTTCATGTTTATCGGTAGAGGTCAGTCCCTGCATAGCGAGAGACACAGGCCATACATGGTTGACCGGCGTATGAGGACTGCCGATACCGCTTGCGGCGCTTCCTTTGTAAAAATAGGGGTTCATGTCGCTCAAAATCATCCGGCGGGTATTTTGATACCGCTCATCATCAATCGGCGCATATTCAAGGAAGGGGATAGAAAGCAGGCTCGGAACATTGGCATCATCCATGATGTAGTATTGGCCAAAGCCGTCTACCTCATAGGCGTATACGGTTCCGAATTTTTCATGGGTAACGAGCGCATACCGGTCGAGCGCTGTCCGGATAGTCTGCTGCATCGCGGAGGCCTCCGCCGCAAGCGCATCATCGTGCAGCACGGCCGAAGCGATTTCGTTTACATAGCCTAATACGACACATGCAAACATATTGGATGGAATAAGATATCCGTACACACAGGCGTCATCGCTCGGACGGAAGCCCGACCACAACAGCCCGATGCCGGAATTGACCAATGCACCCTTGCCGTTCCGCGAAAGCGTGTCGGTAAAATAGCAGCCGTCCCGCTCAAAACGGTACGGCGAACGGTTTTCATGGTCTTGCTCAACGTGCCAAACGGCGAGGATGCGCTTGACCGCTTGATGAAAGTCCTGAGTAAAATGCTCGGTACTGCCGGTGGTTTTCCACAGCTTATAAGCCAGCCGCAGCGGGTAGCACAGGGAATCGATTTCGTACTTGCGCTCCCATATCCAATCGGACATTTCAGTTTTATCCTCGGCCCAGTGTTTTCCGTTCGCCGTTTCATTGAATGCATTGGCATACGGGTCATGCAGGATGCATTGTATCTGCCGTTTTACCAGTCCTGCAATGAGAGCGGCGATCCGCTCATCCTTTGCGGCAAGCGCAAAGTAGGGCTCAAACTGGCAAGAAGAATCCCGCAGCCACATCGCGGGAATATCACCGGTGATAACGTATACGCCGCCGTCATCGGCATGGCATACGGTTTTTTCCAATGTCCGCGTAAACAGCCTGCGGAAAAAAACGGGTATCGCAGAGCCTTTGGGGAAACAGGCTTCCACATTCCGCAATAAATCTTCCATAAATTATTCCATCCTTATATCTCTGTATCTGATACGATACCCAGCAAGCGTGTATGCTTTTACAGTTTTGAATGAGCTTTGATAAATTCCAGCAACGGCTTCAGTTCGGTAAAGGCAATGCCGGTTACGGTGTCCGCACAGCCGTAATAAACAGCGATTCTGCCGGTCGGCTTATCATACAAGGCGGCACAGGGGAAGGTTACGTTCGGGACATCTCCAACACATTCATAGAGCATCTGCGGCGAAAGCAGGTACGGTTCAGTACGGTACAATACTTTCCACGGCTGATCCAAATCGAGCAGCGCCGCCCCAAAACTGTACACGTAGCCGTTGCAGGAAGTGAGCACCCCGTGATAGAACAGCAGCCAGCCTTCTTCGGTTTCAATCGGTACTGGGCCTGCCCCTACCTTGGTAGACTGCCACCACCCGCGCGGTGCCATCACGTGCCGGTGCTTTCCCCAGTAGACCATATCAGGCGATTCGCTGTAGAAAATATCGCCGAAGGCCGTATGCCCTGTATCGCTCGGGCGGGACAGCATTGCGTACTTGCCGTTTATCTTACGCGGGAACAGTACGCCGTTCCGGTTGTAGGGTAAAAAGGCGTTTTCCAGCTGCCTGAATGTCTTAAAGTCATACGTGTATGCAATGCCGATTGTCGGCCCATGATAGCCGTTACACCACGTTACATAGTAACGGTCTTCGATAAAGCACACCCGCGGGTCATAGCCGTACTCAAACGAGCCGATTTCGCTATCCGCACCGGTGAAAACCAGCGGCTCCTCGTCGATTGTCCAGTGCATCCCGTCCTTGCTGAATCCCGCATGGAGAATCATCTCCCGTCGTTTATCATCGCAGCGGAATACGCCCGCATATCCGTCCCCGAACGGCACAACCGCGCTGTTAAAGATACTGTTGCTCCGCTTAATCGCATTCCGTTTAATAATCGGATTTCCCGAATACCGCCACAGCACATCGCTGCAATCGCTTGGCCGATCTTCCCATGGAAACGGCCGCTGCATATCCGTTGTATTCATGTATGTCTCCTTGTGTATTTTCAAGGCGCCGGTCAAAAGCTGATTGAAGGTTACTGCGCGGCGCCTCTGTGTGTATCGCATGGCTATCGGACGCTGTGCACACCATCGCTCGATGTTTGATATGCAGCGCCCGTCTTTTTTACCATGTTTCGCGGCAAGCGGTCATAATACGCAAGGCACGGTTGTAGTGTACCGCTTGCGGTTCAAGTACCTTATCCATCTCCGGACAGGGATCAAGCCGCGCTTCTTCCAGCTCGCCGATGGTATCAATGTTTCCCTGTACATAATCGGTAATGAGCTCCTGCGCCGCATCAAGCCGTATCATCATCGCGCCGAAGCGGTGATCCAATACTTCAGAGCCGAATGCGTTGCATTCATCCAGCCATACCCGCCGCCGCGCCCGTGCCGTTTCCGCAAGCGTTTTCCGTAAGGGCTCAATCTTCTTCCCAATAAGGGCTTGCAGCGCCTGTTTATCGCCGTTGTGATAGGCTTCCCAAATATCCAGCGGGAGCCGCCACTTGTAATACAGTGCGCGCATCATCAGTGCATAAAATTCGGCAATATGCTTTTGCAAGGCACCGCAGGCATTCGCCGCATCGTGGGCAAAGGCCTTTTCAAGGTTCAAATACACAGAGTCCATATCGGTCGTGAGCGTTTTGATATAGTGCAAAAACTTTGAGCCGAGTGGATCCTGATACAACAGGTATTTTGACGGCGTGATATCGTAATTTTTACCGGAGCAGCCTGCAAATAAATCAGGTTCGCCCTGCCGCATCCACTCATCAAAGCCCATACCTGTGTACAACCGCAGATACTGCGAGAACTCCTCTTGCACATAGTCCGCATGGTAATCAAGATAGGCGTACAGCACAACGCCAAACAGTGCAGTGTAGAATGGAGCCTCACTGCCGTCATCACTCCATGAGGTAACAATAACATCACGCATGTCTTCCTGCCGGCAGGCTGCAAGCGCCGCAATCGTCGACTCAAGCGTTTTTTTATGGTGCGGCATATAGCCCGTCCACCGCCACGCACCGCCAGCAAACATCGTCTGCTTAGCAATGGAGCGGCGCTGCTTAATCCGCCCCGCATAGTGCTCGCGCGTACAGTTATAATAATCCCAGTACATCAAACCGATGTCATCGGGAATGGAAAAACTCGATTCTCCTTCGATATTTGAATAGTGCATAAAGAACATATCATCCCAAATGATGGGCTTAAATCCGTACTTTTTGCACAGACCTTTCATAAAATCGAGGTGCTCCAGCATAATTTGAGGCTTGCTCTTCAATCCGTTTTCATCAAGATAATGCCCGCGTCCAAGGTTGTATGCTTCATCCATACCGATATGGATAATATCCGTAGAAAACGCTTTTCGCAGCGAGGAGATCATCCGTTCAATGAGCGCTTTAACCTTCTCATTGCCGACATTCAGTACATCATCAATATCCTTGTACGCATACTCAACTTTTTCCCACATGAAAAACTGATTGACATGCGCAAGCGTCTGAACACACGGCACCAGCTGCATACCGAACAACTGCGCATAGCGGTCGGCCTCCTGTAAATCCTGAATAGAATACCGGCCGCGCAATGCGCCGAAATACGGCTCGCCTTCAACCTCATACACATCTTCCATATAGAGCATGAACCACGAGTGCCCCATAAACGCCATTTCCCGGATGAGCTGCTTGAGCATCGGCACATGTGCAACGGCATTGCGGGAAAGGTCAAGCATCAGACCGTTTTTTGCAAAAAAATGCTCTTTCCGGAATTCCAGCTGCTTTTGCGCTGCCGCATCGGTATACAGTTTTGCATCATCAACAGCTTGACTTTTCAGCAGCAGCATCGACAAGGCAAAATAAAAATGAGGGGCGGAATCCGCCGTAATTTCGCAGATACCGTCTTTGAACGCAGCAGAAATCTCCGCTCCTGCGCTCTTTTTAAACAGCACCGGAATACCGTCCTCACCGACGGTAAGCGGATAGCCCGTTCCTAATTCTGCTACAGCTTGCACCATACCGGCATCAAGCCGTGACAAATTGAGCTTCAACGGCTTCATCGTTGTATTCATATATATCTCCATGTTTTAATCGTTTGGATTGATAAGTCAGAGTTTTGTCTACGCTTTTTAGTCAGATGTGAGTATAGGTCATTCAAGCCGCTTTGTAAACGGTGTTGGTACTGGGTACGCCGCTCCGGAATATCGCAGCGATGTCTTGGGAGAAGATTTGACGGCTTGATATCCTCATCGCTTTTTTTCATACTATTGTTGTATATGATTCGCCTTTCTTCATATATCAGGCGGCATAAACATAATTGATATCCTGCAATAAGAGAGACTCCTATCATGTACGAAACGCTTTTTGAGCAAATCAACCGGCCCGACTCAAGATGCATCGCCCCCTCCCCCCGCGCACGAATAACAAAGTTGCGGCTTAAAACTCTCTATTTTATAGTAAAAATGTGCCATTATTGATAAAATTTTTTATTCTCATGTATAATCAACAACCCCGACGCGAGCGTCGGGGTATTAAACCCTCCGCACGAATAACGGAAAAGGAGTTATACAGATGAAAAAAGCAATTTTCTTTTTACTATTATCAATAGCGGTGTTTTCTTTATTTACATCGTGTGCAACATCGCCGCCCCCGCCGAAAGAAGAACCTCAACGGATAGAGGAGGCGCCTGCGAAAGAACCGGTGCCGGATCCTATCCCGGCTCCCAAAACGGAACGGCCTCAACCAAAGGAACCTGTTCCAGAGGCAAAACCGAAAACGGTAAGTGTCAAAAAATACACCGTTGTTAAAGGAGATATTCTTTCACGAATTGCCTTGAAGCACTTTGGGAGTCTTGATAGAGCCTACTATTTTCCCATTATCATGGTGATGAATAAGGGGAAAATAAAGCATCCCGATAAGATACGCCCCGGTATGACGCTGAATATTCCGGATTTTCAGGAATTTATGGCTCATCCTGAATATCGGCAAAAAGCGAAATCTCAATTTGAGCAGTGTATTAAAATATATAAAAAAGAAAAAAAGTTCACTATGATGAAACGATTGCAAAAACGCATAAAATATATGGATAAGCCGCAGTAGCGTCATAAAATCAACATACCCCGACTCAAGAAGCGTCGGGGTATTAAACCCTCCGCACGAATAACATTGGGAGTGTTTACGAATAATGAACGTGCACTACATTGTTATGAATCCGCCGGTTTTCAACCAACAGGAAAAGTTATAACCTATATGATGCCGGATGGCGCATGGGAATGTATTGAAATGGAATTGAATATCTAACTTTGAGGTCGGTTATGAACATACAAGATTCTCACTGATCGTTTTAATAGGTAAATAATTCAATATCGATATATTTCCGATACTGTTCAAAATCTTTATCTAATGTAAATATCAAGAAATCGTTATTATGAGCTACACTGCATATCAAATAATCGATATGTGACCCTTGGATTCCATTACTTCTACATATATTATAATATGCAGCCGCTTGCTCATAATCCTCGATGGTAATTTCAAAATCAGGAAATGCCTTTAATGCTTCTTTTAGTTCCCTAAATTTATCCTCATCTGATATACCGCTTAAGATTTCTTGTCGTATCGGACCGATCATCACCGCATATCAGTTACGGATGAGAAATGAAAGATACTCTATTAATTTTTTATCATTACTATCCGGACGCTTTTTCCTAAACGCAAGTGACCATACAGCAGTATCAACTAATACAAATTTCATCGTAACCGCATCTTCTTATAATTGTAAGAAGGGTGATATTCAATTGTTCCGAACAGCTGTATGAGTTCTTCAGATTTTCGCCGTTCAATAAACTCTTCGAGCGCCGTATTTACTGTTTCTTTTTTTGTGCCGTATCCGCCGATTTTATACGCGGTATTGAGTAATTCTTCATTGATTGCAAGATTTGTTGGCATAGCTTTTACCTCTACATCTATTCTACATATATTATTGTGTAGAATAAAATAATGCAATAGAATGAAGTTATTGAGCCCCTTTTTCTATTTTTCTCATTTCGTTGAGCATTAAAAACAATCCGACTATAATCATTGTAAAATCTACAAAAGGTTCCGCCCACCAAACAGCTGACGCTCCGAATAATTGCGGAAACAGAAGTATCGCCGGAACAAATAATACCAATTGTCGCAACAGTACAATGATTCCTGCTTTTTTACCGTCTCCAATAGATTGAAAAAAGGTCAGTGTCATAATCATAATTCCGTATAAAATAAATGTGGAATAAAACATCTTAAAGTTT
>CAUTXW010000057.1:0-14209 GCA_963542655.1 uncultured Treponema sp.
CCTCTTTTTTCACGCTTTTCTAACTATATTCCGCTCTTTCGTTGTTTTTTTTCACCGCTGAATCCCTGTATGCAGAAAGTTGAGGCTTCTGCAATACTGTGATATAATCGCCGCCATGAATACAGAAAAAACGGCAAAGCTGCTCCTTGCTTCTCTTGAGAAGGTGATTAAGGGGAAAAGGGACGTACTTCGCCTTTTTATTACCGCATATTTGACCGGCGGGCATGTATTACTGGAAGATGTTCCGGGAGTTGGAAAAACAACGCTGGTCAAAACGTTTGCGGCGTTGATAGAAAACGGCGGACACCCGGCGCTCTTTAAGCGTATCCAATGCACACCCGATCTTCTGCCGTATGATATAACCGGCGTAGAAATCTTTAATGCGGGACTGAACGCGTTTGAGTTTATGGAAGGTCCGGTCTTTACCGATATTCTCCTGGCCGATGAGCTGAACCGGACGCCGCCTAAGGTACAATCGGCGTTGCTGGAAGCGATGGCGGAACGGCAGGTAACTGCCGGTACGGTAACCCGCCCGCTCAGCCCGTTCTTTTTTACGGCGGCGACGCAAAATCCCGTTGAAAGTTTAGGAACCTATCCGCTCCCCGCCGCTCAGCTTGACCGGTTCAGCATGAGTCTTTCGATCGGCTACCCCGATGAGGAAGCCGAATGCGCGCTGTTACATGAACAGACGCAACCCGCTGCCTCAGAACCGATTGAGCCGGTCGTGTCCATGCAGGATATTCAGGCATCGCGGGAAGAACAACAGCGCGTATTCGTGCATCCAGCGCTGGAAAACATAATTGCCGGTATCGGTAAAGCGACTCGGACACACCCGGCATTCACCCTCGGCACATCTCCACGCGCCGGAATTCATTTATTACAAACCGCCCGCACCTTTGCACTGATCAACGGACGCAGCTGGGTTGAAGACGGCGATATCCGCTTATTGGCGCCGTCCGTTCTTGCTCACCGCTGCGTGATTAAAACCGGCAGCGGCACGGCAACCGAACTGATCGCAGCCATTACGGAAACGGTTATCCGTGCAGCCGATAAGACAACGGATTGGACACAATCACCCGGAGCATGATGCGGATACGGATTTCAATTCACGGCGCCCTATATATCGCGTTAGGCTCATTTCTGTTGATAAGCGGCTTCCTCCGCGGCGAACTGCTGAGTACGGTTTGCGGCGGTGCACTCACGCTGTATACCGTTTTTACGGCAGCCTCCTTAGGAATAACGGCCTGCTGCTGGCGAAACGAAGAACCGCAGTGTGAAATATGGGATGGGCGTTTCACCGTCAGCCCCGAACCAGGCCTAAAACGCGGTGGATACTTTCCCTTTTGCGCAGTCGGAACTGCCGTGTATTATATCTTTGAATATGCACTCACCCCCGCTTCCGATGCGGAAACCGTCTTGACCGTCTCCGTGCCGTTACACACGAGAGCAACCGCTCATTATACGGCGGATGCGGCGCGCGGCAGATACTTTTATAAACGTCAATACATCCGCATCACTGATTTTGCCGGATTCTTTTCGCTCGTGTTTAGACAGCCGATCCGGCTCCATCAGCCGTACACGGTACCGGTACCGGTATTACCGTTTGAATACAATCCGCTTCCCCTGCTCGCCTTTCGCGCCGTGCAGGATGCGCCGTCGATGGAGCGGACTTCGGAACTCTATGAATCGCGCCCGTATTTTCCCGGCGACGACCCCCGTAAAATCCATTGGAAACTCTATGCGCATACGCAAACCTTATCGATCAAACTGGGCGCGTTTGAGCCGCCGCCGGTCAAGCAATTGACTATATATATAGAAGAATATTGCATAATGAAGAAAAAAAAGCGTGCGATGCTTGCATCCGTATTCGACGCCTTTATCGGGCGTATTGCCTTTTTGATTTTGCGGCTTTTGGAAGCAGACATACAATGCACCTTGCTTTTACCTGAATCGGCGCAACAAGCGGCGCCGCGGACACCCGTACGGCGCTATGATATACCGCCCGGCAATTCCGCCGCGATGATGCACGTGCGGACATTGCTGGCCATCCCCGCCGTGCGGAGCGCACCGGACACTATTCCCGATGCAGCATCCGTGTTTACCGCCGTGTCTAAAGACAGCTGCTTGCTGTACTGTGCGCTGCCTGCGTCGGATCCGTTACGCAGCAGGAGTACATCCGCCGCCGATACAAAGCCGACGGCCATGGAAGCACACAGCGCGGAAGCGAAAATAGCGGCATGCCGCCGCGCCGGAGTGCAAACATATTTTTACATTGGGCTGCCGCCGTCCCCATCCGGCAGTACAGCAACGCCTGAACATTCCAGAGTCCGGCGCGAACGTACGGCAGCCGCATCACTCCGCAGGGAGTACCTCAACCGGCTGCTGTACGTTTCCGCCGCTTCCGCACGAAAAGAACGCGTTTACCGCCGACTCGCACAGGCAGCCCGGCAAGAGCTGGCCGTTTTTACCGCAGGAAATTGTCATGCAGAACTGCTCTAAACCGGCAGCCGTACTCCGTATGTGCTCGCTGTTGCTGCTTTTTTCCGTTCCCCACCGCTACCTTGCCGGGATTTTGCCCGCTGCCGTATTGCCGCTTTGGGCACTGTGCACAACGGCTGCCGTACACTACCTGCACGGGAAACGGATACGTGCGGAAGCGGCGTGGTTCGCAGCCTTTACCGCTGCATTGATCGTACCGGCGGCAGCACTCGGCCTCCTTTCCGTAATGCCTCAACTGATTGCCGACACGCTCTATCTTCGCATCACGCTCATTTTAGGCGTACTGGCAGGTACATCCTTCCTTACCGTTACGGCGTCTGTGCTCTTCTTATACACCGAGCGATGGCGGCGCTATGAACCGCTGGCTGCCATCCTGCTCTTTTCGCTGTTGTTTTTACCGCAGCAGCATTACCGGCTGACCGTGTTTTCCAATCCGCTTTTTGCAGCGGGATTTGCCGGTCTGTTTATGCTGCTGCAAATCATCTTTGTTTGTGAACCCTTTATCAAGCGCCGCCGTTTCCCGGTATTTCTGCTCTTCTTTTTCGGTCTAACCGCTGCCATGTTGATCGCTTTCACTCATTTTTTCAACAAGAATGCGGTCGGAAACAACGGCGGGCTTCTGGAGCAAAAACTATTTGAATTCGATTTTTCTCAGCTTTTAAAACTGCAAGATGAAGTCAAGATGAATACGCACCTTGTGATGGTTGTGCATGTTGATCAGGAATACGACTCGCATCTGTTCCGCCGGATGTATCTTTCAGGCTGGAATCCTCAAAAAGGATTTTATGAAAAACAGGCTCCCGGCGAACCGGCGCAGCAACTCACCGTTCCCGGACAATTTACGGAACTGCCACATCAGTCTTTACAATGCCGCGAAACCGTCAGCCAGGAAATTTTTGCCGTCAATTTAGACCCGTCATCCTTTGTCGCGCTCGATTCTCCGCTTTCGGTAACGCCATATACCGTGTGGGATACGGCGAGTTTTAAAGGCGCGTACAAAACGGAAAGCAGCGTGCTGCACGGCGTACCGCTTGACCTGATTACCGCCGAGCCTCCGTCGGGAAATATCGAAGAGGGCTTATCGGAAGAGGCATTGAAGTTTTACACCGCCGTCGATGAAGACACGAAACGTACGTTGTTCCCGCTCGCGGAGGCGGTCACGGCCGATTTTGCGCTTTACTACGATAAAGTGTATGCGCTGCTCGATTACTTCCGCGAGGGCGACTACCGCTATTCGCTCCGGCCCGGACACGCCCCCGACGGAAATCAACTGCACCACTTTATCACCGAATCGAAGAAAGGATATTGCTCTTATTTCGCCTTTGCCTACTGTCTGATGCTCCGCAGCCTCGGCATTCCTGCGCGGGTTGCAGCCGGATTTTTCCTGCAGCCGGAATCGGGTATCCTCAACTACTATCCGGTACGAGCAAATATGGCTCATGCGTGGGTTGAAGTGTTTTTCCCGTATCTCGGATGGGTCGATATCGATCCGACAACGGAACAGCTTGCCGATGGTGAGCAGCTCGACCTTTCCTTCCAAGCAGGCGGCGACCGGTTTTCTACGCTGCTGGATGAAATCTTGCTGAACCGCTCCGCGCTCCGCATCAAACATGAAGCCTCGCTCCCCGGTGCCGAACCGCAGTCGTTCACGCAGCGGGTTTCGCGGTTCATGCGTACGCATAAAACCGCGCTAATCGGGTTCGCGCTGCTCTGTATACTCGCCGCACTGCTGGGAGTTCGCATCTATCCGCATCTCATCATCAGATATTCATCAAATAAGCGGAAAATCATATTGACGCTCGGAAAACTGCACCGGCAGCAAAGCGGCTCGTTTCATGCGCTCGTACAAAAAGCAAAGTTCGCTCCGGTTTGCACGGAGGAGGATGTCAGCGCAGCGAAGGCGTTGTACCGAACGGAAAAAAAACGAACACGGCAAAATGCCGCGGCGAAAACGCAATCCGAACGCTCGCAGCCGGAACACCGCACCGATACGGCACATCGCGCTACACGCTGTACGAAACCAAAGGATCGGCATCCCCCTCGTAGCGGCATACTGATGATTCTCGTGTTGTTTCTGATGCCGCTCAAGCTCTTTCCGGCATCAGCGGCGGAAGACCTCCTGCAAAAGGCCGATCAGGCGCTGCGAGCAGAAAACTGGGATACCGCCGCCGCGCTGCTTGAACAGGGAATCGCGCAATATCCTGCCAATGAACTCTTTCAGCTGAAACTCGGCGACATGTATTTTAATAACGGCGTGTATGAGCCTGCCTACCGATGCTTTACCGAAGGGCTCCGCATTAACCGGTACAACATCAAGCTCCTCTACGGAGCGGCGAACGCGGCGGCGGCGTTAAACAAAGAAGAAGAGGCGCGCCAGCTGCTGCAAGAATATCTTTCCTACAATCCTACCGATATTTTCGGGTGGTCGACATATGGATGGCTCTGCTTTAAAACACACCGGACGGAAGAAGGCATTCAGGCAATGCTCGATGCACGCAACAATTACGGCGATGACGGCAGTATTGCAAACGCCCTCGGCAACCTGTACGGTGAGCTTTTCGACTATCCGAATGCCGCATCCTATTACCGCAAGGGGATTACGCTTGCACTGCAAAACAATGCGCGCTATTCGGCTTCAGTGTATTCCTATAATAAAGCGATTTTAGAGACCGAATTTTATCATTTTGCGCAGGCTGAAGAGGATGCGCGGAATGCATCCGAGTATTTTGAACGCGCATCAGGCTATTTAATCCTTGGAGAGTTGGAAGAGCGGAAAAATAATTTTACCCGCGCTATCGGTTATTACGTGCAATCGACCGAACACAACCAAACGCCGCTTCCGCTGATCAATCTTGCAAAAATCTACCTGCGCATGGGGCATTGGGAACAGGCGGAACAGTACATCGCGCAAATTGAACGGGTTACGGACCAGTCATGGATTGCGAATTTTGGGATGAGCGCCGCGCAATTCGATGCGGAACGATACGGCCTCTATCGGGTATTATATGAAAAAAAATATGCAGCGGAGAAAATGAAAGTCGCCGAAACCGTAAAAGATTTTTTTCTCCGGCAGCGGAATCTCTGGACATATTCGGCATTTCTGCAATACTACCGGGCGCTTTCCGGCATCTGCAATCTGAAACTTGCAAAAGAATACCACGCGGTGGACAGCAAGAGCAGTATGCATGCATTTTATAAAAACAGCTTTTACTACCGAGCCTTTGAATCCATACCGTTTAAAGCGAAGCGATACTTACGGCAGGCACAGCAGCTTGAAACCGCAGTCATTCCGCAGGCGCAGGCCTCTTACACAGCCGAAATGGGTATACTGCTCCGCGATGTTACGCTTTTAGAGCAGGCGCTGCAGACGCTCGATCCCGTTTGGGAACAAGAGCTGCGCGAACAGACATCCGCAGTGTTGATCACCTGTACGCGGAATGAGGCGTTAAAAACAGCGCTGTTAAAAGAACTGATCACGCGCAATCCGGCCTGCTTTCCGGAACATTGGATAAAGCTGCCGGTCAGGCTGACCTGCGCCGCTTCCGATGAGAAGCTCGCCAAAAAAACCGAAAAGCGGCTTGCTGCAGCTTTGAAGCAATCGCTTTTCACCGTTTCCGCCGATGCACCGTTTACGCTCACCGTGCTCTGCACTGCGGAAACGAGTAAGCTCAGCGTGATCGGCCAAGACGGAACGGTGTACTTCCGCTATGAGCATCCGGCTGCAATTACGGACAGCGCTTCTACGGCGGCATGTATCAACGGCTTTGCCGCCCGGCTTTTCAGGGCTGCGCTGTAAAGATAGAACAATTTATGCGAACGTTCCATGCGGCTCTTCCACAGGGGTGCACGATGGCGTACCCGTTCAGCTTTAAACGCAACAACCAGACGTCAAACCGCCCAATGCGTTCATGCAAGCCCATCCTGCAGAAGCGGCGCATATTTCAGCATATAGCTGAGTTCAATACTCACCCGCTTTAAAAACCCGATATTGAGCGAATAACCCCGTGCCGCATCGGGAAAATGGCTATACAGATAGTCCCGCTCCGCGAGCAGCTGCTCCATCACCCCGTCCGGTAACCGGCGTTTGCCCCGGAGGTGCTCGGCAAGTGCGGATAGGCTTTCGTACTCCGTTTGCAGATAACGGCGTACCGCCTGCTGCCGCTCGCTTCCCTGCCTACCCGATGTATCCGGTTCCCAAAAAGAAGCAGCCGAGTGCGCCGTCTTCGAACCGGAAGTTTCCGTCCCCGTACGACTTACATCCGCACCGGTACACAAACCTCCCGCAATCGGCAGCGGCGTATCCGTGTCGGCAGCAGGGGTTCGTATATCGGCAAGGAGCTGTACCGCCTCATCCGCGCGTATCTGTCGGCCGGAAAGCATACAGCCTTCCGTACCGATGTCGAAGACCCTGCCGTTACCGGCAAAACTGTGGCGGTACAATTCGGCATAGCCGGTCAGCACCGAGGTCGTCCAGTATGATTCACCCCGTTTGCCGGCAATCTGCCGGGTGTCGTTCGGGAAGTTGAGCTTATAACACGATTCAAAGCGGGTTATTTCCGTAAAAAGCTTGCGGACGGGGCTGCTCCCGGCTGCATGGGTCAGGCCGCGTTGCCAAGCAAAATCCAATCCGGTATGCAGCACCGGCACACCGGGATTCGTCAGCATGAGTGCAAGCTGGAGCGCTGTTAAACCGACCGATCCCATCGGCTGCAGCACAAGCGGCTGCACTGCGCGATACAGATGCGGCAGATACCGGAGCTTGGCATATTCGGTACAAAAAAAGGCAACGCGGCCGCCACACGCGCGGATCGCGCGGGGCGATGCCGTCAAATCGGCAAACACAGGGATACGATATTTCCGAAGGCCGATAAACGCTGCGTCTATCCAATACTGTGATTCCACCAGCACAAGCGCATCGGGAACAATATCCGGCAGCAAGCCAGCAGCCGCGGCATCGACCGCCAGCAAAAAAAAGGCCTTACGGTTTTTGATGATAAAGTCCCGCGCAGAATCCAGGGAAGGCCCTGCCCCAACGGCTAGAATAGGCTTATTGATACGGTCGCTGCCGCTCAACAACCGGTAGGTGCAGCCGTCGGCTAGCGAGCCATCAGCAAACGAACCGTCAGCCGATGAAGCACGAGCCCCCGGGTTACCAACTGATGAGCGCTCAATCGACGAACCTGCCAGCGATAGCAAATTGCGAAAGCTGTTATGCGCATAGTTTCTGCCAAGGTGCATCAGCGTTACGCGGTTTTTCCAGAAGCGCGAAATCACTTCATCCGCATACATCCGCACCTTTTCATAAAAATCGGGATAGAGCTGCACACCGCCGGAACAAACCAGCGTCATACATTTTTTAAACGGAAAAAGCGGCAGCGATTCTATCTTTGCAATAACCTCAGAAACCGCATTCGTCCGGATATACGAAAACCGCTGATGAGAAAAACAAGCAGGATCAGCCGTATCGAGCGAAAGCCGCATCAATAGCTGATCGCACTCCACCGCAAGGATGTACGAAGCTGCGGGCAGTTTTTCCGCCAGTTCCTGCAACCCGTATCCCAATACCGGCGACAAACAGATAATGAGTGTTGAATCGGGAATCTGCAAATGCGCAATTTGCGTCACAATCGATTGCCGAGGATTATATTTTGAATATAAGTATTTAGTTCGATATAAAACGGAAAAGCCCCGTGCTGTTTGTACCAGTTGGGGCTTTTCATGTTCATCATTTTGAATCATTTCGTATTATTACCGCCGAAACGGTTCAGCAATCCGATACCGCTGCATTGCATACCGTCCGGATGCTATTTGTTAAATACTTCGTTAAAGTTGTCGGTAAGATTCTTGCTCTGTAAAACAAAATTGATAAAAGTCTGCTGTCCCCACGAAAGCTGTTGATAAGCGAGCATCGCGAGCGGATATTCATAATACCAAATTGACGCAAACTGACGGTAAGACGTCGCGATTTTGTTTTTTGCTTCTTCGGATGCGTCTTTTTCTTCGTTCAACTGCAATACGAGCACATTGGAACCCAGCAGAACCGGCTCTGAAATTTCCTCCGGCTTGAGCGAAAACGCCGTTTTGAAAAACGTTTCATTGCGCATTCCCGCTGAAAAGAAGGAATCCGACTGCGCGGAAATCTGCGGTAAAATATCGGCATTTCCGTAATTTAACACCATCGGATTGCTCACCTGCACAACCAAATCGTTCAGCTCGGCCTCATGTGCAAAACCGCCTGTTCCGCCCGCTTTCGCTGCTGCGGCAAAGGTTTTCGCCTTTTCTTCCAGATAATCTTCAATAATTCCTCGTTCATTTGACTTCATATACGAGAAAACCCGATCCTGCGTTTCCGAAAGCGTAAAATCGGCGGCCTTAACCGGAGCGGTACACTTGACGATTGCATAACCCGATGCGGTTTTCACAACCGGGCTGACCTCATCAACACCGAGCTTCAACACGGTATCCAGGTCTTTCGATTCGGGGAAGGTGCGGTTGACCGTCGTGCGGTACGGAGACAGCAGCTTTCCGCTTGAATCGGTACCGAGTTTTGTAGAATTGGTAACAACGGCATCTTCAAACTTGATTTCATCTTTTTGAAGCGCCTGTGCCGTTTTATCGGCATCCTCCTGAGACGCAAAAGTCAGCATCAGAAAGCTATGCTCTGCAAATAAATCGGCATGTTCTTCACCGTAACTGCGGATCTTCTCAGCGGTAAACTGGCTCTCTTCAAAAACGACATAGTTAAAGCTCCGTTCTTTTTCCGCCATTTTTTGTACAAAAGCCGTTTCGGCCGAACTCGTCTTCAAGCCGAACATATTATCATAGGTTCCGAAATTATCTTCGATATAGCGCTGCGCAGTAAGATAATCGATTACCTCCCGCCGGTACGCCAGCCGCTGCTGCTCGGAAGTCTGAGTATACAGCTTTTCCGAATAGGCGCCCGAAGAATCCGTATAAAATGCCATTAAAGCCTTGTTGATGTTTTTATTTGGAAGATGAAAACCGGCGTTCAGCGCTTCGTGCTGCGCCGCAAGCTGTACCATCGACACATTAAAAGCGGTACGCATGATCTGCCGTTCCATAAATTCCTGCTGAATCTTATTATCGCTCCGCAAGAAGCCTTGCATTTCCGCCGACCGATGCAGCTGGCGGTATTCGCGTAAAAAAAGACCGTCGGCGGTATAGTCCAGCCGCTGATTTTTCCACTTTCCGATCATTGCATTCGCTGCGGAACCGGCCTGCCCGCCTGCTGCGGGAATAAAGACAAAAGCAATTACCGAAAACACAAGGATGATAATACTGCCGATAGCGAGAGTATTCTTTTTTACACCTGCCATAAATTTGTTCCTCAATTTATATAATTTCTACTGGTTTTTTATATAATAAGACAGTTTATAACTGTACCAGCTTGACCATGAAATGTCAATCACCGGATCACACGTATCGCCAAAGGCAGCCGTTAGATTATGTGCATAAAGCTCAGGACAAAAACGATGCCGAAGATCGTAACGCATGACATAACCGTGGAAAAGATAACGACTTGCGCCGCAAGTTCGCCGTCGCAGCCGAGCTGCTCCGCCATAACGGCCGAAATAACGGCGGTCGGCGAACCGTAGAGGGCAATCAGTGCAACCACTTCATCGGAGCTGAAGCCGAGCCGTATAGCAATCGCCAGAAAAACCAGCGGCATGATGATGAGCTTGCCGGTGAGCGTAATAGCCAAATTGCGGAAATTAGCTGACACTTGCGAAAAATCAAGCATTGTTCCCAGTACGATAATCGGAAAAACGCTGCCGACCTTTGTAATGTCAAACAGCGCTTTATCCAAAAAGCCGGGAACGGGCGGATGCACAATCGAAACAATGATACCTAATATAGAAGCAATAATCATGTGATTTTTAAGCACATCCACGATAAGTTTTTTTTTGTCGACGGTATGTCCGCCGTAAATCGACAGCAGAATAACAGCAGATGCATTAAAAATTGGGATGATCACCATAATCAGCATGGAAGCCAACGCAGCGCTTGCTTCCCCGGCGATATAGGTTGAAATCGGGATGCCCAGCATAACAAAATTGCTTCTATATATGCCCTGGATTATAACGCCCTGCTTTTTTCTGTCTTTTTCAAAAAGCGGAATGATGATCACCAGCGCAAACGCCGCCGCAAGAATGCTGCCTGCCGCATAGAGCACAAACGACATATCGAACATCGCATTCAGATCGGTTTTTCTGATATTATTAAACGCGACGATCGGCAGCAGCAGATCAAAACAGAGCTTATTTAATTGAGCAATCGTTTTCTCGTTAAAATAGCGTTGTGTTTTAAGGAAATACCCGAACGAGACCAACAAGACCGCCGGCATAACCGCATTAAACGCAACAAAAAAACTTCCCATTCCAGTATTCCCTTATGAGTGGTGTGATAATCGTGTGATGACCGAATGAGCCCGCCCAAGCCTATCCGGCATACCTTAACATTTACAGCAACGCAATCGTGTGCAGTACCAGCATTGCGGAAATACGAGCAGCTTCCTGAGAAAACTGCTGATAGGAGAGCGCCGCCGGTTCGCCTGCGTTGTCGGAGATGCAGCGCAGTATCACAAACGGCACGCCGTTCATCACGCAGGTTTGCGCAACGGCAGCGCCTTCCATTTCAACGCAGTCGGCGCTAAACGTCGTGATAATCGCTTGCTTTACGGCAGGGTCGACAAGAAACCGGTCGCCCGATGCGATGCGGCCTGCAATCATATTATCGGTATGACGGAAGTCATCGGCGTGATCGGTTTTCAGCTGCGTAAACGTATTCATTATCGCAGCGCGGAGCGTATCATCCGCCTTCCAAAACGGAGACGGCGTGCCGGGAACCTGCCCTTTTGCGTATCCGAACGCGCACACGTCCACATCATGCTGCACCGCATCCGTCGAAACGACCAGATCGAACACATGCAGCGAGTCGTGTAAGCCGCCGGCGGTTCCGGTATTGATCAGCGCTTCCACATGAAATTCCGAAATCAGTATTTGAGTGCAGACGGCGGCATTCACCTTGCCGATACCGCCGCACACACTGATCACCGTGTGCGTACCGTACTCCGCCTCGTAAAACGACAGTCCGGCGCGTTCGGTCTTCTTTCCTTGCAAACTCTGCTGGATATTTTCAATTTCTTGCTGTTCCGCCGCAAAAATCCCTATTCTCATTGTCTATCCTTATAATTCTTCAACGAGGCCGTTCGATCTGCTTAAAAAGACCCGCGGCGGTTTCTGCGTAAAAAAGCCGTTTTCAACAATGCCCGGAATGGCATTCAGCTCGGATTCCAGCTTGGCCGGATTGATTTTTGCATTCGGCGGCCATTTAATGTCCAAAATGAAATTGCCGTTATCCGTAATAACCGGCCCCTTTTTGCGCACCCCATCGCGGAGGATCATCGAAACGCCGTACACTTCCAGTTTTTTCATAATGCTGAGCCGCGCTTCGGGCACAATTTCGATCGGCAGCGGAAACGCAACGCCCAAATTTTTGACGCTCTTTGTTTCATCGCCGATAACGACAAACACGTCGCTGTTATACGCAACGATTTTTTCTTTGAGCAAGGCAGCGCCGCCGCCCTTTATCAAATTCCGCTTGCAGTCAATTTCATCCGCGCCGTCAATTGTTACATCCAACGAGCCGCTTATCCGTCCCGAACTGAGCGAGAAAATCGGGATGTTGAACTCTTCGCACGCGATTGAGGTTTGAAAACTCGTCGGCACGGCGGCAATATCATGGAGCGAACCTTTTGCAATATACTCCGCCAAACGTTTTACCGCCGGCAGCGCCGTGGAGCCGGTGCCCAGCCCGATTTTCATCCCCGAATGGATTACCCCTTCGGCAATGAGTTTATCGATAGCCGTATGCGCAACCAGCACCTTTTGATCTTCAATACTTACCGTATTATTCATAGGAACCTCCCGTAAACAGTTCAAATTGCTTATATGCTTGATACCTCAACATGTCGTATCCGTTGGCAACTGCACAACCGGCATGTTCGGCGCGTTTCAGCATTGCCGTTTTTTCCGGCGTGTAAATGACATCGAAAACTTTTTCATGTCCCGAAAAACTGTAAAATTCAAGCGGGTCTTCGTTTTCCTGCATCCCGATACATGTTGCCTGAATCATCACATCGGAATATTTTTTAAGGATGTGCACGGAAGCCAAATCCAGCACCGCCCACCGGAAGCGGTACCGTTCCGCTAAATTTTGCGCCTTTTCCGCAGTGCGTCCGAACACACAAGCCTTTCCATGCAGCTGGTACACCGCATTGGCGACTGCATGAGCAGCTCCGCCCGTCCCGATAATTGCGACATGCTTAAACCGCAGGTTTTTTACATGCAAAAATTCCAGCAACGCCCGCGCAAATCCGTCAATATCGGTATTGAAGCCTTGACGCTTCCCTCCGTTGCACAGCACCGTATTCACCGCCCCGCTTGCTTTTGAGGCAGGTCCGATCGAATCTAAAAAACGGATAATATCAAACTTAAACGGATGCGTAACGGACAAGCCCGAAACCCCGGCACATTCGGCAAATGCAATCACGTCGCCGATATTCGTTGCCGAAATCGGGATATACACGGCGTTAATTCCCTTTCCGACAAACCCGCCGTTATGAATGGAAGGGCTGAGGCTCTTCGACGTATCGGCTCCGGCAACGCCGTATATCTTTGTTTCATCATCAATTGAACGGAAGCGGTACACGGTCTGCAAGGTAATCGGATCAAGAAATTCCTGTTCCATCTGCGCTTTGGTCATATACTCCTGCGGCATGGTATACACGAACGACGAATGCAGGCGCGACGATAAAATGCGGGACGGAATACCGTACTTGCTCATTGCGATTAACGTGCTCGGGCCTTCAATTTTCGGCGCCTGGCGGAACAAGGCCGTCACATCTTCAAGCGTATTGGCCTTATACGCGATCTTGACAATTTCTTCATCCGTCCGCCTGATCTCTTTTGCTTTCACGATAATATCGCGGATGGGGCCTTTAATGCTGTGAAAACTTCTGATGATACCGATATTAAACGCCTGAGCGGCTTCTTCCAAGCTCGGCACTTCCATATCGGCTTCAAGGTCGATATAGGCAAAGTTGTGAGCCGGATCGGAATCCGCAAACGCAAGCCCGCGGGCAAACAGGGTAATGCGCGAGCCTTCGCCGCCCCGGAACGTTCCACCGTCCAGCAGTCTGCGGATTGTGAGAATCACTGGAATGCGGGCAAGACGCGGAAACTGCCGGATATGGAGCAGCTCCTGCGGATTAAGAAAATCGGCCCGCAGCTCAACCGCGTCAATCCATTGCCGGTAGCGTTCAAGCAGCTGAATATCTTTTTCGATGGTATTTTCAGTCAGTACAAGACATACTTTTGGCAACATGGAATCAGTATAGCACACCTGCATGGAAAAGATAAGCGTCGGCTCGGAGCAACCGCATCGGACGCTTGTGATGTACTGCCTGCAGAATACGCGAGGCAAAAGCGTATCGCAATCCTTCTCTCACTGACGAAATAGCATCCGGTACGGAGCTGTCCGCCGGAACCACAGTCTATCTTGCAGCAGCACAGTCCGGCTATAGAACTAAGGGAAATACAATCAAAATTACCCTTGAACGGTATTATGTTTCGAGCGCTTATGAATCCTCACGGCTTATTACCGCTTTTAGACAAAAATTGATTTCCGT
>CAUTXW010000058.1:0-13866 GCA_963542655.1 uncultured Treponema sp.
GAGCATATCCGCATTGCCCAGCGCAACCGCACGATGGCAACCATCACCTTCCAGAACTTCTTCCGTATGTACGACAAGCTGTCCGGTATGACCGGTACGGCAGATACCGAAGCGGTTGAGTTCAACAAGATTTATTCGCTTGATGTTGTGGTTATCCCGACCAACTTGCCGGTTAGCCGCAAGGACGAGCACGATGTGGTCTACCTGAACGAAGCGGAAAAGTGGAACGCACTGTGCGACGAGATTGCCGAAGCGCATAAACGCGGACAGCCCGTACTGGTCGGTACGGTATCCATCGAAAAATCCGAAAAGCTCTCGTCGCTGCTCACCCGGAAAGGTGTCCGCCACGAGGTATTGAACGCCAAGAACCACGCACGGGAAGCGCTCATTATCGCGGAAGCAGGTGCAAAAGGTTCGGTTACGATTGCAACCAACATGGCAGGCCGCGGTACCGACATCAAGCTCGGCGGCAGCCCCGAATTTAGGGCACGCAAGCGTGCAGGAACCGAAGCTGAGCCGGAAGTGTATCAAAAAATATACGAAGAAGAATACAAAAAGTGGCAGGAAGACTATAAAGAGGTAAAGGAGCTCGGCGGTTTATATGTTATCGGTACCGAACGGCACGAAAGCCGCCGTATCGACAATCAGCTGCGCGGCCGTTCGGGACGGCAGGGCGATCCGGGCCGTTCAAAATTCTTCCTCTCCCTCGATGATGATTTGATGCGTCTGTTCGGCGGCGAAAATCTCAAGCGGGTGATGGCAAAGGTCGGTATGGAACCCGGCGAGCCGATCGAACACCCGTGGCTCAACAAGAGTATCGAAAAGGCGCAAACCAAGGTTGAAGAGCGCAACTTCGATATCCGTAAGCACCTCCTTGAATACGACGACGTGCTGAACGAACAGCGCGGCTTTATCTATGAGCAGCGCGATAAGATTTTGCAGGACGAGAATCTTGTTGAGCGCATTTATGCCACGGTAGAAGAATACCTTGATGATGCCTTTGAGCAGTTCAAGCACGGTTCCCGCAAGGAAAAACCGGAAGAGCTGAAAGAGCTGCAAGCAAATCTCAAGGCAAAATTCGGCTACATTTTCAGTGATGAGGACACAAAGCTGGCGCAGGCTGCTGACACCAGCGCATTGCAGCAGAAAATCTACGCCGCGCTCAAAGCAAATATCGAAGAGAAAGTCACACTCGCCGGTAACGAAAACCTCAATATGTTCATCCGCTATCAGTATTTACAAGCGATAGACCGTAAATGGCTCGATCACTTGGAAAATCTGGAAGCTCTACGCGAAGCCGTCTACCTCCGCTCCTACGGTCAAAAAAATCCGCTCACGGAATACAAGCTCGAAGGGTTCGACATCTTCTACGCCATGCTCGACGAAATCCGCTTCTCCATTGCCTCCTTACTGGTATTGGTACGAATTAGCACCGAAGAACCTGCTTCGCGTACCCCTAACCGACGAATCCCGCAAGGCTCCGCGCACCACAGCTCCATGGGGTCCTTCCATCAGAGCAGCTCGCCGATGGGTTCCAGCAGCCAGCCGGAAAATGTCCAAGTAGTACGCACTGCGCCCAAAGTCGGCAGAAACGATCCGTGCCCCTGCGGTTCCGGCAAAAAATACAAGCACTGCTGCGGAAGGTAAAAGGAACTCTGATAATACTGAAAACGAAAAACTTGATATTTTATTTATTGAAATATATATTATAAATAACAATCGTTTGATTGAATTTTAATAGACTTGTAATGAAAAAGCCTCCTTATCATAAAGGGTGTGCCAAAGATTACAAGTCTTTTTTTTTGGAGAAAAAAAATTAATGCGGAGCTATTTGAACATATAGACGGACTTCGTTCTTATTATAAAAATTTAAAAGACAATAATGATAGTTCAGAAGAAGAAAGCACATAACACAATTTTCACAAGTGATAAACCATTCGGCGTGTAATTGTAATTGTAGTCGCTACCCGTAGATGAACCGGCGGGACTGTCTGCTTTGTTGGAAGAGACCGTCCCACCGTCATTTTAGTGTGCTGCTTTCCCTGATGTGTTGTTAAACGTGGCGCTCGCTCGCCTACGGCAGCACATAAAACTTGGCGCCGTTTGCAGGCTTGAAGAGTCTACCAGCATCGGTACTGTTGAGATTTTCAAGCCAAAAATCAAAGTCTCCTCCTGAGTCTATTCCCTTGTCTAAATCAAAGGAATATGTTCCGTTTACCTTTCTATTGTTCTCGCTCTTTTTAATAGAGCCATCGGAATTAAAGGTCTTGTAATCAATCCTAATATATCCGGATCCGGTGTTGTCTACTGCGGTAACGCGCATAATGCCGTAATTATTGAGATTTGTTTTATAGAGTATCAGCTTGCCCTCCAACGCTGTCTTGCGGTCGGTAATTGGAGTACTATTCATGGAAGATTCGGCGGCTTGTATCTGCTCCTTCGAAATAGTGTTAAGAATCGCGGCTTTATCTTGTGTTAAGTTTCCGGTATCGTTAATGCCCCAATATTCTGGTGGAGTGCCGCTCTTCGGCGTTACGTTGAATTTGGTGCGTTCGTTTGCAAGCGTTACGCCCGAACCGGCTCTAAGCACCTGCGTGGTCGGTGCGTATTTAGTGTTCGGTACTGTAATGCGCGCTGCGATACCGCCTGCAGGATTAAGCTCGCCGTCAATAGTAATCATCTTGCCGCTGTCTAAGTATACATCGTTTTTGCCTTGTTCGTTTGCCTCGGTTCCTGTTGACGGGGTTACGCATGAGGCGCCTTTCATCGTAAATGTGCCGTCTTTAAGATACACACCGCCGCCGCTCTTTGCTGTGTTACCCGTAAGCGTGCCGCTCGTCATGGTAACGGTGCCACCCTCGGTGTAAATTGCGCCGCCTGTGCCGTTTGTGCCGGTCGTTTTGCAGTTTTGAATGGTTGTGTTTGTAAGCGTTACGGTGGTGCCGCTGCCGCATCCGATAGCTCCGCCTTTGTCCGCTTCGCAGTCTTCGATAACACAGTCCTCAAGTTCCGTCTTGCTACTGCCGCCGGTAACATTAATGGCGCCGCCGAATGTTCCGGATGTGCCTTTACCGCCTTTAAGCGTCAAGTTTTTCAGCTTGAGCGTTTTGCCGTCCGATACACGGAAAATGGGATGAGCATTCGAGCTGAGGCTGCTGCGGTTTGCGTTAAGCACGGCGGACGATGCGCCGGCGGCTTTTTCTATCGTGATGTTTTTTTTGATGTCTATGTTGCCGAAGTTGGCATTGGAGCCTGAACCGGTGTTCGTCGCTGTAATTGTGCCGCTTATGCTGATAATGTCTCCGTCTTCTGCCGCATGAACCGCAGTTTTCAGCTTTTTCCATGCGCCGCCCTCCGAGCCGCTTATGGTTACAGGTGGCCTTTGCAAGAAGCCGTTATTCTTTATGTTCCATTGCTGCGTAATGCCCCCGCTTAAATCTTTCGGCGTTACGGTGAACTTGGTGTATTCCGTGTTGACTTTGCTGCCGTCAAGCACCTGCGTGGTCGACAGGTATTGAGTGAAACCTACCGTAATGCGCGCGGCGATACCGCCTGCGGGACTCAGTACACCGTCAACAGTAATCATCTTGCCGTCCGCCAAATACACGTCGTTGTTGCCCTTGGCGTTGTCGGTTGACGGGGTTACGCATGAGGAGCCTTGCATCGTAAACGTGCCGTCTTTAAGATACACGCCGCCGCCGGTTTTGTTGTTTACAGCTTCATTGCCGGTAAGGGTGCAGTCCGTCATGGTGAGATTTCCGGTTGTGTTAATGTAAATACCGCCGCCGTCGCCGTATTCTGTCTTATTGTTGTTCACGGTGCCGCTCGTCATGATAAAGCTCCCTGCTCCGCCAATGTAGATGCCGCCGCCGTTGCCGTTGGATTTTGCCTCATTGCCGGTAACGGCACCGCCCGTCATGGTAAGCGTACCTGCTGCATAAATGCCGCCCCCTGAGCCGGCCCCTGAGCTGCTGGATTTTGATGTATTTTCAGCAACGGTGCAGTTCGTCATGGTAAGCGTAGATCTTGCGTAAATGCCGCCGCCACTGCTGGATGTTGCTTCATTGTTTTTGATGGTGCAGTTCGTCATGGTAAGCGTAGATCCTGCGTAAATACCGCCGCCGCCCAAGCTGTCGGCATCATTTACCGTATTGTTGCTCACGGTGCAGCTTGTCATGGTAAGGGCTCCTGCTGCATAAATGCCGCCGCCGTTGCCGTATTCTGTTCTATTATCGGTAACGGTGCAGTCCGTCATGGTAAGCGTACCTTCTGCGTCGATAGCACCGCCACCCGGTTCACCGAAGGCTTCGACTCTTCCGCCTTTGAGCGTTAAGTTTTTCAGCGTGAGTGTTTTGCCGCTTGCCACTTTAAAGATGCGGTGCGCCGGTTTGCTGCCGGTAGTTTTGTTTGCGTCGAGCGTCGGATTTGTGCCGATTCCTTCAATCGAGAGGTCTTTATTTATGATAAGTTCACCGTAGTTAGTGCCGGAATTGGTTGCCGTTATGCTCCCTTTTATTTTGAGCGTTCCGCCGTCAGGAGCCGCGGCTATCAGTTCTTTCAGTTTTAGCCATTGCGTAGCTGGATGATCGTCGGCGTCCAGGGTATTTTGGTAAAATTTGACTGTAACAGCGGTGTCCGCCGTAACGGCAAGCGTTGCGGTGGTGCTTGTAGACGGACTGGCCGTAAGTCCCGTCCAGCTGTGGACTGCATAACCCGTTGCCGGTGTTGCGGTAAAGCTTACCGTGCTTCCGCGCGGGACGGTAAGGTTTTTCGGTGTGTTTCCGCTTGCCGTTTCCGAAGTGCCGTTATATTCGCCTTTCAGAGAACCGCCTGTTCCGCCGTCCACCTTGAGCGTTATGGTCACAACATTCTGTTTATAGTACACCTTTACCACCGTTGAACCGTCAGCTGCGATGGTTGGAGAAGCGGGCTCAAGTGTATCGAACTCAAAACCGGGATACGTTTTCAGTGTGATGCCGTTGCCGACAGACAACGGTGCTCCTGTAATACCGGCTAAACCGGTATCGGTTTCCGTTGCTGTTGCGGGATAGGTTCCATCGAGTTTCTGCTTATAATGCTCTACCTTATAATACGCCGTGCCGGTTCCGGCAACCCACTTGGCATAGAGCGTGATATCGTGTGTAACCGTATCGGTTGCAAAGTTCCATGCGGTTGTACCGGCGGCATCCGTACACCAGCTTGCAAAGGTCTTGCCGGTGTTGTTCGGTTGTTCCGCTGCAGTAGGCTCCGGTATTTTCTGTCCGTGCAGCGCTGTTCTAGTTGTTGCGGTTGCGCCGCCCGTGTATGCGCCGCCGTTCGCGTTGAAGGTAACCGTATGAGTTTTGCCCACTTTATAATACAGCGTTTTGATAGCTGCCGGTTTAAACCCGTCCCCGCCGGTGTAGTATGCCAGTTTAAAGGTCTTTTCGTTTGCACCGTTTATTGAAAGCGGTACTAGGATAGGATTACCTTCATATTGCGACGTTGAACCGCTCGCTATTTCCGTCAGCGTAGCATATACGAGCGCTGCTGCTGTGGGTGTCTTAATTTCAAGCTGAGCTTCGGGGTCGCCTGTTCTTGCTTTTACAACGATGGCATTCGTTTCGGTAGAACCGTCGCCGGAAAGCGCATCAATCTTTTCGCCCTGAGTGATGCGCAGTGTTACCGGTTCCGCTTTATTGGGTTTTGTGCTGGCTTTCAATACCGGGGCTACAAGTCCTTTCGCATCGGCAAGCCGTACCGTATAGTCTTTCTTTGCGCTGCCGTCTTTTACTTCAACATCGGTTTTGTAGTACAGTACCCATTCGCTTGCAGTGTTTACCGGCACATCGTCCGCATCGGGTTCGGTGAGCTTTGTTACATCTGCATAATCCGCGAAAGCGCCGCCTTCGGGTTTTACAAAGGCTGTTTGATCTGCGTTAAGCGAAAGCGCGGAACCGCTGCCGTTTATATCGATACGCGCAATGTCCTTATGCAAAAGTCCGCCCGGAACTTTCTTATCCATTTCCGGGACAATAAAACACAGCGCGTAATATGCAGGCGTCCCGACGGTTTTGGCAATGCTGTAGTGCGTTATCCGTGGCGGAGGCGTATTCGCTTTAATTTTCATGGTATATGTTTGTTGAAATGGACGTCCGTCAGCTGCATAAAGGGCAATATTGGCTGAGATATCTTTTTCGCCCCATTCGGCCTTTTTTAAAAAATCGGCTTTGTATATGAGTTGCAATGTGTCGGGCGTCGATTGCCGCATTTCGTAATCCGTACCGACAACTGGCTGTATGTCGGTAAGATGCGCAAAGTCGACGATTTTCCGTGTTTCGGTAGCCGACGGCATCACCAATTGAAACCCATGAGGATTGTGCAGCCTGAGGGTAATTTCGGCATCTTTGTCCGAAGCGACGCTTGCGATGCCGCTTTGATCATTTTGAGAAGCCGTCTCTATCGTTGCGCTTTTAATCAACGCCTCTGATGCCCAATAGCTGAGATATCCGTCTATATCGTCCCTAAATTGTTTACAAGTTGTAAAGACTAGAAGACCAAGTATTCCGATTAAAAGAGCGTAACTCTTACGCATAGAGCATATCCTCCTGGGGCTGATTGTGATAAGTCATGGTGATTTTTACACATCACGATATATCAATATGTTCTTACTTCTTTAACTGTCTTATCGCGTAATTAGTCAAAGTATAGCAAAAATTTTCCATAGTACCAAGGTGTCGCCGGTTATATTGTTATTTATGCAGGTAATAGATTTGCCTGTTGCGTCAGCAGCGGTTCCAACACCGGTTCGATGCCGAAGCTCTCTTTGATGAGGCGGTAGCGGCGGAGTGCGGTTTCTTTTAATTGGGCGTCTTTTTCCGGGCTCTGTGTTTTTTTGACTGCATGGATGAGAATGTTTTTAGGGGTGTGCTCCGTTTCGATGAACTCCATAATCTGCACGGTGTAGCCACATGCCTGCAAAAGGAGGGCGCGGACGGTGTCGGTCAAAAGCGAGGCAAACCGTTCGGTGATAATGCCGTGTTCCATAAAGGGGAGCAGGAGATGATTTTCTTGCCGGAACGCCGATTTCCGGTTTTTCAGCTGACCGTACAGCTCATGCTGGCAGCAGGGCACTGCAAAGATAACCGGTACCTGCCACCGGACAGCCTGTGCAAGCGCCAGATCGGTTGCTGTATCGCAGGCATGGAGGCACACCATCATGCCGGTACCGTCGTCCAGCGGATGATCGGCGATATTGCCTTCCGCAAAGCGTAAATCCGTATAACGGCACCGTTTGGCCAGCGCCGTGCAGTGGTCGATAACCTCGGTCTTTAAATCCAAGCCGTGAATCCGTACCGGAATACCTTGCCGTTCGTGCAGATAATAATAGAGCGCAAAGCTCAGGTATGCCTTGCCGCAACCGAAATCGGTAATGGAAAATGGGGTGCCGGTACGGGCAACCGTCTCCCGTATAAACGGTTCAACCCCGGCGATAAACTCCAAAAACTTATTGATCTGCCGGAATTTATGATACTTTTGCTTTAAAACGGCGCCATCCGCATTCATAATTCCTTGTTCAATTAAAAACTCAAGCGGCGTTCCTTGGGGAAGCAGGTACTGCTTGGTCTTATCGTGCGCGTTTCCGGCGGCTTCCGCGGGAGGTTCGGTACACGGTATCCGCTTGGTTAGCGCGATGGTTCCCTTGTTGTTCTGCAAAAAGAAGAGCTGTTCATGCCGGCCGCGGCATTCTACTGCCTTAAACCGCAGAAAGTACGCGGCAATAACGCCGGATACGGCCTCCGGTGCAATGTTTTTCTGAAATGCTTGGTTGTTTTGCACGGTTTCAAGCTGATAAACGGGTTTCGTTTTTACTGTGATGAGCCTGAGCCGCGCCCGTGTTTCGGCGGTTCCCTTACACGGACGGGAAAATAAAAGCTGTATGATAGAAGTTTTAAGGCATTCCTGCGCCGCTTGATCGGACGTGTACACGATGGTCATAGATAGTGAGGTACTGTATCAAAAAGCGTAAAAAAGCGCAATGTTGAACCGCCTTGTGTACAGGGTAATCCTCTTGCGTTTTTTTTTCAGATATACTACGATAATTTAATGGGGTGCCTGAATGACACGGAACCGATACGCTTTGATGCGGAAGCGGCTGTTTGTTATTCTGTGCTGAGAGTATACCCGTAAAGGCGTCTGTACTGATGCCTTACACCTGATCCGGATAATGCCGGCGGAGGGAATAATGAAGTTACGTCTTTATTTCTGTTTGTTTATCGTATGCGCTGCCATACTGCCTTCAACCGTTTTTGCAGGCGGAAAAACCGAACCTGCGGAAAAACACATCGTCGTTTATACCTATGACTCATTTGCATCCGAATGGGGGCCGGGCGCCGAAATCGCACAGCGTTTTAAGGAAGAAACCGGATATACAGTGCAGTATGTCATCTTTGAAGATTCCGGAGCCATGCTTTCCAAAGCGATTGCGGAGAAAAACAGCCCTCGCGCCGATGTCCTGCTCGGTATCAATGCCTTTCTGGTCGATAAGACCCGCAATGCGGATGTTTTAGAGCCTTATGCTTCTGCTCAATTGAAGAATGCGGTTCCGCAGCAGGTGATGATGACTGCCGATCATTTGTTGACTCCATTCGATTGGGGCTATTTTGCAATCATGTATGATACGCAGTCGAAAGTACCGGCGCCTCAGTCTTTGGCAGACTTGACCAAACCAGAATACGCCAAGTCGCTGGTGATTATGGATCCCCGTACCAGCGCCCCCGGATTGGGTTTTGCCGCATGGACGAAGGCTGTGTATGGGAATGATTATCTTTCATATTGGAAAAGACTTGCGCCGTCAATTCTGACGATGAGCCATTCGTGGAGTTCCGGCTATGGACTGTTTACCGCCGGAGAAGCGCCGCTTGCAGTCAGTTATACCACAAGTATGGCGTATCACATCCGTTATGATAAAACGGATCGGTATCAAGCCTTAGTTTTTGACGAAGGTAATATGATTGCATTGGAAGGTATGGGCGTTGTCAAGAATGCACCGCATAAGGCGGGGGCACAGGCGTTCATCGACTTTATGCTGACTGAAAAGGCGCAAGCGGCGCTGCCTGAAACGCAGTGGATGTATCCGGCCAACAGCAAGACCCCGCTGCCTGAATCGTTTAAGACCGTTCCGATGCCGAAAAAAACATTGAATATGTCGGGTACCGAAGCGGAAGCCGCCGTCGATGCCATCATATCGATATTAGGCGTCTGATGCAGGGCGTCTGCATCAGACGCGGCGGGACACGCGTAAGCCTGCGTGCCGGTCTCCGAACCGGGATGGTTGTTTCGGCCGCGCTTGTGTTTGCAGCGGTGGTTACCGCCTTTTTTATTCCGCTGGGTGTGGCCGTTGCTCCTATTGTTACCGAAGGCGTGTCTGCTCCTACTTTTCGGGTTATGGCAAAAACCGCTGCCTTTACCGTCATACAAGCCTTTTTATCGGCGGCCGGGGCAAGCGCGATCGGTTTTTGCGCCGCGTTTTTTTGTGCGCGCCGGGAATTTTGGGGCAGGCGGCTATTGCTGTCTCTTTCCGCAATTCCGCTGAGCGTACCGCCCGTAGTTATCGCGTTGGCGTTTATCCTGTTCTTTGGAAAAAACGGCGCGTTGAACCGGTTTTTGCTGCATGTTTCAGCGGGTAAGGTATCGCTTGGAACGTTCTTGTACTCACCGGTAGGCGTGCTGCTTGTGCATGCTTTTTATAACTTTCCGATTACCATGCGGACAGTTGCTGCAGCATGGGCTCAGCTGCCGGAGGAAACCGAACAGGCTGCGTACTTACTGGGCGCTTCTCCGTTCCGTGTGATGAAAACCGTGATCTTCCCGGCGTTACGGGCACCGTTTTTTTCCTCCTTTGTGATCATCTTTTTATACAGCTTTTTCAGCTTTATCATTATTTTACTGTTGGGCGGCCTCGGCGTCAGTACGCTTGAAGTCATGCTGTATCAGACGATTCGCCGGGATGTACATGCAGGCGCAGCGGCGTGGATTGCGGTGCTCGAAACCGGTATCGCAGCGGCCGCAGTGATGACGTATGCGTATCTGCGCAGCAAGAGCCCCGATCATATCGAAAATACGCAATATGTCCGCCCGCGTCCCCGTATCGGCGGCGCTGCGGAACGAGCTTTTTTTCTTGCGCTTATTTCCGTTATCGTCTTTTGTTTGGCAGCGCCGCTGGGCTCTCTGTTGTCGTATTCGCTATCGCCGCTGTCGGGTTCTGCGGTGTCGCGTGCTGCCGTACCGTCCGGGGCTTCCGCAGCTTCTTCAGCAGGAACCGCATTCGGCTTTTTACAGGCTATAAGCGCTGATGCATGGGGTCAGCTGTTCCGGCGGCCTGCCTTTTGGACTGCTGCCTGGCATACCGTACAAATCGGCATCGGTACGGCAGGTCTTTCCGTCATAACGGCGCTTTTTTTTGCCTATCTAGTTTTTCAGTCGACGCCTGCCCGGTATAAAAGTCTCCCGCTCATCCCGTTTGCGGTTTCTTCCATTATAATAGGGTCGGGCTGGTTGCGGTTGAATGCGCCGCCGTTGCCGCTGATGCTGATTGTTATGCAAAGTTCGCTTGCGTGGCCGTTTGCTTGGGCGCAGATAGAAATCGGCTTGGCAAAAATTCCGCATTCGGTTGCCGATGCAGCCCGGCTTTTGTCCGCTTCCCGCAGCGATGCTTTTTTTAGGGTGTTTTTGCCGTTGTGCGGCGCCGGTAGTGCGGCCGCATTCTGTTTTGTGTTTGCAATCAGTGCGGGAGATGCATCGCTGCCGCTCCTGTTGCATATTCCGAATTTTGAAAACCTTGCGCTGATGCTGTTCCGCTTTGCCGGTTCCTACCGGTTTACGGAAAGCGCGTGCATTGCAGTAATTCTGGCCGTACTGACCGGTTCGCTCTTTTTCTTTCAAGATATGATAAAGGAGCATATATGCTGATACATGATGATGATACGTAACGAAGATAAAGCTTCATGTTCCGGACGGCTGGATGAACCGAATAAGGCTTTCCATGAGAAGCCCAGCCTGAATGCATCGGCGGAGATGCGCGCTGCCGGAACGGATACGGGAGCTTTTTTGCAGCTGATTGCATTGACTAAACGCCGTCCGGCAAAGACCATTACGCTTTCCTGTTCGCTGGAGCGTTCGGAAACGCTTGCGCTGCTCGGTCCGTCCGGCTGCGGGAAGTCGACTATCCTCAAGATGATTGCGGGGCTCTTGCCGCCCGATTCGGGAACGGTTGTGCTGCATGGACGCGACATTACCGCCATACCGGCAGCGCAGCGTAATATCGGGATGGTGTTTCAGGACTATGCATTATTTCCTCATTTAAGCGTTGAAGATAATATCGGCTATGGGCTGATTGCTCACGGATACTCCAAAAAGGAGAGCAGGGCAGCCGCAGCCGTATGGCTTGACCGCATCGGTCTGGCCGGGATGGCTAAAAGGCGGATAGAAGGGCTTTCCGGCGGGGAAAAGCAACGGGTCGCATTGGCGCGTACCCTTGCGGTAAATCCGCTTGTCGTGTTGTTCGATGAACCGCTTGCAGCCCTTGATACCCCGCTGCGGCTGCGGCTGCGTACCGAGCTCAAAAAGCACCAGGAAAAGATGCGCTATACGGCGGTCTACGTTACCCACGACCGCGAAGAAGCCGAATACCTTGCCGACCGTATCATCGAAATGCCGTAGTTGCGCCCGGAGATTCGCTTCCGGCCTGATTGTCGCAGGGGCATCATGTAATATGGTGGGCATTACGCCTTGGTGATGTTAGAGGTGAGTGGCATGATAACATTAGGTACGGTTTCTATTAAGAAAGTTTTCGGCATTTTAAGACTAAGAGAGGATATTTTGTAACATAGTATATGGTTGCTTCGTCTTTATATATTACAATGTAGATGCCGATAATGAAAGAGGTATTCTATCTTTCTGTTTGTTATGTTATAAGTGATGGAATAATCAAAACTTCATACGGAATATATATTATGCGATTAAAACTGAAAAACATAGGAAAGTTGAAATCTGCCGATATTGAGCTGTCCGGAATTACCGTCATCGGTGGCGAAAACAATACCGGCAAAAGCACTGTCGGTAAAGCGCTATTCAGCATTTTTAATGCTTTTTATAACAAAGAGCAAAAAATACACGACGAATATGTATACGCTTTGAAAAAGACTATATCAGGCTCTGTTTCCGGAATCCGGCTATTATTGGATTCTTCATATACGCAAGCAATCAAAGAAATTTTAACGAATAGGGAAGAATATATAAAAAATCCCGAAAGTATCGTTGACTATTGGAGAACTCATGTAGATTTTAATGATGAAATTCCGATAAAAACGATACTAGAAATTCTTCAATTATCGGAAGAGATTATATTTAACACACTATTAACTAATCAATTGGAAAGAGACTTTAACGGTCAAATTCGTACTATATATGCAGAGCCGAATAATATCGGTTCTATAGAGCTGACCTTAAAGCAAAAAAGCCTGTCCATTACAGTTACTGAAGAAAAAAAAATAACATATTCCGAGGAGTGTACAATAATTACTGAGGCAATTTATATCGATCATCCGTACCTTTTGGATAGCCTGGATAATAAATCATTTTTCCGCGAACGCTCTAGAAATCACTTATACAATCTTAAAAAAATATTGCTCAAGAAAAAGAACACCAGAGCCATAGAAGATATACTTATAAATAAAAAATTAGAGAAGGTCTTTAACACTATTAACTCTGCATGTTCGGGCACTATGGTATATAATAATGCAAGATTTGAATACCAAGAAAAAGGCAAGACGAAAGGTCTTGATGTCAAGAATCTGTCTTCCGGTTTAAAAACATTTATTATTATTAAAACCCTTTTGGAGACGGGGGCTTTAAGAGAGAACGGTGTCTTTATTTTGGATGAGCCGGAAATTCATTTACATCCTAAGTGGCAGCTTTTATTTGCAGAAATTATTGTATTATTGCATAAAGAATTCGGTATGCACGTATTGATTAATACCCATAGCCCCTATTTTATTGAAGCTATTGAAGTTTATTCAAAAAAATATGGAATTTCAAACTGCAAGTATTATCTTGCCGAAAATATTTCCGAATATGTATCCGAAATACGTGATGTCAGTAATGAAACGGAACTTATTTATAAAAAATTAGCCGAGCCTTTTAAGGTTTTAGAAAGCATTGAAAGTGAAGATAGTGAAAATGATGAAAATGATGAAAATGATGAATGATTTAAGTGCGTTTTCATCTTTTGAAAATGCGATTACAACATTGCAAAAAGCCTCTAAAGATACCGGTAATGGTATATATATGACCGATAGTCAATATGAAGTGCTGGATTTTGATAAAATAAAAAAGCTGTATGCAAATAATCATGCTATAAGCAAACATCCGTCATCAGCAGACGCGCTGTCTCAAGATCAAAACGGTTCTTTTGTATTTGTTGAATTTAAAAACGGAACGATAAAGCCTAAAGATATAGAAAATATAAATAAAAAAATATATGACAGTACGGCTATCTTTATGGATATCACAAATACAACAATTTCTTTTACAAGAAAAAATATGGACTACATACTTGTCTATAATGAAAGCAAAAATCCTATTAAAAAAAACAAACAATCAATAACCGATATCACAAGCCATATCTCGGGAAAAGCAAAAGAATACTATCCCCGCTTTCATTTAGCTTCTTTTAAAGACTATTTTTTCAGAAACATATATACCTATACAGAAAAAGAATTTACCGACTATTTATCGAAAACTACCCTTGGAGTTCATCAAGCAGAAACTCGACGCACTGATGGAAAAATTTGGCGACGATCACTGTTTCGATATCGTAAGCGACGA
>CAUTXW010000059.1:0-13643 GCA_963542655.1 uncultured Treponema sp.
CTTTATTATACGAGGGTTTAATACCCCGACGCTTGCGTCGGGGTTGTTGATTTTGCTTTCACAGCTGAATCCCTGTATCCTGCGGCAACGTACTATCGTTCAACGATTTCTTCACCGCTGGTGATGATTTTTGTCTACGCTGCCGTGACATCAAACAGCCCCGTGCGTAAAAACGATGCTTCTGTAGTATGCGCTTATCAGGGAATTTGTGAGGGTACGAATATGGGTGAGTTTGTATGTATGGCGTAGACATTGAACTTGATAGAGTTTCACTAAGGCTATAAATGAAAAAACCCAAGCACCATCACGCTGCTTGGGTTTTGCAACTCCCCCGCGCGGGTTCGAACCACGGACCCAGTGGTTAACAGCCACTTGCTCTGCCTACTGAGCTACAGGGGAAAGTTATGAATAACTATGTGGAAGACTATATCGAAAACAAAAAGAAATGTCAAGCCTCCATGTCTCATATTTTTTGTAATGTTCCGGCGGCTTCGCACGCAGGCATAAGCGCCCGCGTGCATGTTGCTTACCGATGTCGGCCGATTCGGGGCAGCGTCAGGTTTGCAGATGAAACACGGGAAAACAGCCGGGCGTATGGCGGCAGCGTTCATCTTTTTTATGATAACCGCAGCCGGTTGTACGGATTCCGATAAAGGCAAAGACCCGAACCGTGCGCTTCCGTACCGCGGTATGCGCATGTCCGGCGGAGACCGCGTATTTTTCGTTAAGGTGAGCGGCCTTGATTCCGGCGCGGATGATTATCTTGCAAAGCCCTTTGAAATTGAAGAACTGCTTGCGCGTATGCGGACGGTGATGCGCCGGAACGAAGCGCAGGAAAGTGCATCGCTGAAACTGCGAGGTATTGAACTGCATCCCGACAGTATGGAGGTAACGGTGAACAAAGAGCGCGTCGCGCTGTCAAAAACGGAATATCTTTTGCTGAAAACGTTTATCGAGCATAAAAATACCATACTGAGCCGCGACTGTATTATCAACGCCGTATGGGGAAAAGATCACTACATTGATGAAAACTCGGTTGATGTGTACATGCGCTATTTGCGTCCAAAAATCGATGAGAAAGCGGGCCAAGAGTATATTTCGTCGGTGCGCGGCGCAGGCTACGTGATGAGAGACGGTAAAGGTGAAAGCGCATAAAGGGTATCCGCATACCTTCCGCGTATCGACCGTACGGCAGCTCGCCTTACGCTTTTCGCTGCTGCTCGCCGCAATCATCGCCCTTTTATCGTCCGGCATTATTCTGCTGCTCCGCATGAGCAGCCGCAATCAGCAAAACAGGGAACTGACCGCCGCTGCCGAAACGGTCGCCGCAGCGCTGCGGAACGGGCAGATACGGGAAATTGACGGCGAGCTGCCGTACTACATAACCTACGCCGTATACGACAGCGCGAGTAAAGAAATTACGGCGACAAATGATCCGTTTTTACCGGCGCTTCCGGTTACGCCTCACCGTGCTGAACGCTACACGGCAAAACAGTATTTCAGCGACGGATATCTGAATATTCTGTACTATGCAACGGCGGTGAGCCGTATGGATGCGGGAAACAACGCGGGGGCGGCAAGCGGTACGAATACAGCAGGCAGTACGGATGCAGCGGCAGCAAACGGCATGAGTTCAGTAAACGGCACAGAGACGGCGGACGGCACGGACACAGCCGCCGCGGACGAATATGTCATTCAGACGGCACTGAACATGGATACCGATACGGCGGAAGCTATTCTGTCCGGCTTACCGCGTATGCTTGCGCTCATCGGTATGCCGCTCCTGTTTATCTCATACGGCGCGTCGTTTTTTATCTTCGGCCGCACAATGTGGACTGTTCGCGCGATGACCCAAGCGGCGCAAAAAATCGGCGCGTCGAATCTCGGCGAAAGGCTGCCCGTTACAAACAAGGGAGACGATTTTGATGAGCTTGCAAAGACATTTAACGGTCTGCTTTCTCGCCTGCAAACCGATTTTGAGCGCGAACGGCAATTTACCGCCGATATTTCGCACGAACTAAAAACGCCGCTTGCCGTCATACTCGGCCATGCGAACCTGATCCGCCGCTGGGGAAAAGACGATCCTAACAGGCTGGAACAATCGCTTGCGGCGCATGTCCGCAGTGCAGGCGGAGCTGGATTAGGTCTTTCCATCGTGAAAAGTATTATGCACGCGCTTGGCGGTTCGGTGCACGCCGAAAGCGGTGACGGAAAGGGGCCGTTATCGTGATGCAGCTGCCGAGGTCTAAGTTTGATACTTGATTGGAAAATTTCTAAAAGTAATAATTTGATAAGTCTATATACAGCAAGGAATAATCAATGGAGAATAGGGGATTCGAACCCCTGACCTATTGATTGCGAACCAATCGCTCTACCAACTGAGCTAATTCCCCGAAAAACAAAACGATTATATATTGTTTATTAAATTTCGGCAAGAGGGTTTTCATTATTTTCTTCTTTTAAATACTTTTATCGATAAAATTATTTAAAAAGGTATTGCACAAATAACGAAATATGTGTACAGTCCTCACGCCTTTTTGTTACGGAAGTTTCGGGTACTGGGCAGTTTGCACGGTTAATCCTGAAGTTCTTGTCAATCTCCTTAATTTAAAAATCCGGCATAGGATCACGTATTTTCCCGTTTTTCTATGTCACATACTTATCGGGACAATTTGCCGGGGGGCTGATTGTTTCCGATAAGTATGCTTTTTTCTTTCAGATGCATTAAAATAATTGTTCCCTGCTTTTCGTAAGATTTTGTGCCGCTATTCAGCATTAATAGCAAAATATTCTTGAGCGTGATAAGAGCGCAAAGACGACCATGCACTTACCGTATCTCTCGTTTCGTGACGGAAAATGAGCTAAAGTTGCATTTTTTAATAAAAATCGGTATGATGCGGATATGAATAAAGCTTTACAAACGTTGAAAGATCGCGGATTTTTGCAGCAATGCACGAATATGGAAGCATTATCCGCGTTAATGGATAAAGAACCCGTAACATTTTATATCGGGACAGACCCGACCGGTGGCAGTTTGCACATCGGGCACCTTGTTCCGCAGTTCGCTCTGAGGCACTTGCGGGAAGCCGGACATATCGGTATCGCGTTGATCGGCGGCGGCACCGGACGTATTGGAGACCCATCCGGCAAAACCGAAATGCGCAAGATGCTCGACTATCAGCAGCTTGATGAAAATGTCGAAAAAATCCGGGCACAGCTTGATCGGTTTATCGGCTTTGACGGTAAGACCGCGTTTCCCGAAAACAATAAAAATTGGTTGGCAGAACTCAATTATATCGATTTTCTGCGCGACATCGGTTCATGTTTCTCTGTCAATAAAATGCTGTCGTATGAGGCGTATAAAATCCGCATGGAGACAGGGCTGTCCTTTCTTGAGTTTAACTATCAACTATTGCAAAGCTATGACTTCTTGATGCTGCATAAAAAATACCACTGCCTGCTGCAAATCGGCGGGGATGACCAGTGGGGAAATATTGTTGCGGGCGTCGATTTGGTGCGCCGGAAAACCGGCAACGAGGTGTTCGGCCTGACCTTCCCGCTGATTACCCGCAGCGACGGTAAAAAGATGGGCAAGAGTGAAAAAGGCGCGCTCTTTCTGGATAAGACGATGACGTCCGTCTATGACTTTTTTCAATATTGGCGAAATGTTGA
Organism: uncultured Treponema sp.; assembly: GCA_963542655.1. Classification (GTDB taxonomy): domain Bacteria; phylum Spirochaetota; class Spirochaetia; order Treponematales; family Treponemataceae; genus Treponema. The sequence goes on from CAUTXW010000059.1 coordinate 3,673, forward strand.
CGATGCCGATGTGCGAAGGTTTATGCTGCTTTTCACCTTTCTTCCTATTAATGAGATTGATTCTATCTGTGCCGGTAACATCAACCAGGCGAAAGAGCGCCTTGCGTGGGAAGTGACCAAAGAAATTCACGGAAAAGAAGAAGCCGATGCTGCGCTTGCCGGAGCAAAAGCGGCTTTCGGAGGCGGCGGTGATAAAACAGCCATGCCGACCGTTGAAATGGAGCGCAGCGTGTTTGAGCACGGCATTTCCGTGATTGATTTATTCGCTGCGAGCGGATTGTGTGCAACCAAAAGCGATGCGCGCCGATTGATTGAACAAGGCGGCGCATTGGTCGCAGGTACATCGGTCGCCGATTTAAAGGCAACCGTTACCGCCGCGGCGCTCGACGAAACAGGAGAGCTGGTTCTCCGCGCAGGGAAGAAGCGGTTTGTCCGTATCGTTACCCGATAGCATTTTCCCGTTTGAAACGAAGGCCTTCAAACCGGAGTCCTTCAAACCGGAGGCCTCACGCCAATTAAAGTGATTTGACGAAAGCGTCGTTTCCCGTTAGAATACAGCCATGAAAAACATCTATCAATATTTATTTGTCGGATTGATGACGAGCGCGATAATCGGTTGTTCCGCAGCTCCGCCAGCCCAGCCTGAACCGGCTCAAACGACGGAACCGGTCATTGCCGAAGCACAGCCGGAGCCGGTAGCGGCGCCTGTAGAATCTGTGCCTCCTGCAACGGAACCCAAAGCGGAGCCTGCGGCAAAGCAGGAACCGGTAGTCAAACAGGAGCCGCTTCAGCCTGCCGCCCCTGCAAAGAAAGCGGCGCCGGTCAAAATTGAACGGTTACCGCCCGCGGCTCCGGCACAAGAAAAACCGGCGGTAAAACTCGAACGGCTGCAGCCCGCTACCCCGATACAAGAAAAGCCCGCGGTAAAACAAGAAGAACCGCCCGCACAGCCGGAGCCGGTCGTTGAAGAAAAAGCGCCTGTTGAAGAAGTTAAACCTGAACCCGTAGCGGAAAAGGATACTATCATCGCCGAGTTCGGTGAAGTAACGATCACGAAGGAAACCTATGATCAAACCAAAACGGAGATGGAAAAGGTTGTAGAACAGCTTAACCGTATCACAGCGGCGAAAGATTATACAAAATGGCTCTCTTTTTTATCGACTGAATATCAGCGGCTGTATTCCAAAGCGGCAACACTGAAAACCGTTTCGGAAGCCTTACCGGTAAAAGGCATCAAACTGAAATCGCTCAAAGATTACTTCAGCTATGTCTTCGTTCCCTCACGGCAAAATGTCCGGGTTGACGATATTAAATTCGTTTCACCGACGCGAGTTAATGTCATTATGAAGCAAGGGAATGTTTCTCTTCTGATCTATGCACTTGAAAATATTGATGGCAACTGGAAGCTGCTGCCGCCTAAATTATAATGTGAGGTACTGATGCGTAAAAGTATTATTTCCGCTGTGTTTGCCGCATTGATCTGTGCGGGATGGATGATGGCTATTCCTGTCGGTCCTATCCCGATTGTCTTGCAAAATGCGCTGGCCGTGTTGGCAGGACTGCTGCTGGGGCCGGTGTTCGGCGGTCTTTCCGTGTTGATTTTCTTGTTGGCGGGAGCTGTCGGACTTCCGGTATTTTCGGGTGGGCACGGCGGTATTGCCGTTTTTGCAGGCCCGACAGGAGGCTTTTTAGTCGGATATCTTGCGGCTGCCGTAGTCGGCGGCTTTATTATGAAGCTTGTCAATTCCGATCGCGGAAACGTTCTGCTCACCTGTACGCTTATCGCTGTTGCCGGATTAACCGCTTTCCTGAGCATCTACATGTTCGGTCTGGTCTGGTTTAGACAGGTACTCAATCTCAGCTGGCAAGCGACATTCCTGAAAGGTTTTGTGCCTTTTATCCTGCCTGACCTACTCAAGCTCGTTATTGCGGTGCCGGTTACATTAAAGCTCCGGCCGATTATTCACCGCTATACGGTCGGCTAACCGGTACGCTGGCAATACGGCGGATGTTACCGATGACGATACACAACGCTTCTCATGCATTAATTGAACTAACCGATGTAACGAAGCAGTTCCCCGGCGCTGCACAGCCGGTACTGCAGGGTATTTCTTTTTCGGTGTTGAGCGGCGACTGTATCGTCATATCCGGGCCGAACGGTTCGGGTAAAACCGTATTGATGACGCTGATAGCTGGTTTGGAGGCTCCTTCCTCCGGGGCTATCGTGCGAACCGGATCGAGCGGGGCTGACGTTCGTGTCGGCCTTGTGTTCCAAGAAGCCGACGCGCAGATTCTCGGCGATACGGTAGAAGAGGATGTGCTGTTCGGCGTTCGGAATAGCAAACTATCGAAAGATACCGTCGCATGTCGGCTGGAAACGGTGCTGAAACAGATGGGGTTGTATGAAAAACGTCACGCCCCGGCTCGCAGTTTATCTGGGGGAGAAAAGCGGCGGCTCGCGGTAGCCGGTATCTTGATGATGGAAGCTGATGTCATCATTTTTGATGAACCGTTTGCAAATCTTGATTTTGCAGGCGTTACACAGGTAACGGCCATGATTGCGCAGCTGAAACAGAATCGGAAAACCGTTATCGTACTGACCCACGAGTTGGAAAAAGTGCTGGCTCTTGCGAACCGGCTTATTATTCTGCACAAAGGCCGGTTGGTGTACGATGCTGCGCCGGAAGAAGCCCTTTCCGGCACTGTCCTTGCGCAATACGGCATTCGAAATCCGCTTTGTGTGTACCACGAACTTGCCGATTTGGTCTGGACAGCCGATGACTGCCGGTAAGACCTTCCTTTTTCAATACACGCCGAAAGACACGCGTATACATCGACTACCGGCGGGCATTAAGTTTTGCGCATTGTGTCTTTCTTCTTTTACCCTCTATGGGGCGCCGCAAAAGCTCCTTGCCGTGTATGCAGCCGGTCTGCTGCTGATTTGTATCTGCGCAAAACTTTCACGTGCTGCTCTGCAAAAAAATATCCGCTTTTTATGTGTCTATGCGCTCGTTATTTTTGTGGTTAAAGCAGCCGGAGTTCCGCTGACAGCTGCCGCGATGGTTCCTCTGGCAATGGAAACGGCACTTTTTATGGAACGGCTGACGCTCATCTTATTTACGGCATCAGTGTTTTATGAAACGACATCAAAGCTGGAGCTTTTTACGCTGTGCGAAACCGTCGAGCGCTTTTTCCGAAAAGAAAAGTATACCGGCTCTTTTTCTGCGCTCTTTACGATTACGCTGATGTGTATTCCTCATGTGTTTGAAACCTGGGCGCAGTTGACCTATGCATATACGGCACGAACACCGCATCGCAAACGGGGCATATTCAATGCATATCAGCAAATGGCAGCGCTCTTACCTGCGCTCATCGAAAACCTGCTGCGTTTTGCCCTTACCGCGGAGAAAGCGCTCAGAAACAGAACCCTGGACTAACCGGCATGCTGCACGCACTACATCTCTGTAGAAGAAGCCTGTGTTAAGTAGTGTACATGGATGTACATTTTTGACGTCGCGGCACGAGCGGAGGCGGATATCCTTCTCCCCGATTACGACACGCAGAAAGGCTGGTTTGGAGGCGAGCCGGAAAAACAGCCTGGAGTTAGCAATCGAGGGGAGAAGATTGGAGCCGGAGACCGGTTTTTGCTGTAAGCAAAAAGCCGCCCAAAAATTTTATCATTACATTTTTATGCTATCGGATTACCGTAAGTCGGTCGTGCGGATGCCGTCCATGTCGTCAAAGACGCGGTTTTCGCCGGCCATTGCCCAGATGAAGGTGTAGTTTGCGGTGCCGCAGCCGGAATGAATTGACCAACTGGGGGAGATAATGGCTTGCTCGTTTTGCATGACGACGTGGCGGGTTTCGGAACCTTCACCCATAAAATGGAAGACAACGTTGTCTGCGGGGATGTTAAAGTAGAAGTAGACTTCCATCCGCCGCTCGTGGGTGTGGACGGGCATGGTGTTCCAGACGGAGCCGGGGTCGAGTGCGGTGCAGCCCATTGACAGCTGGCAGGTTTCGAGGACGGCCGGGTGGATGAATTGATAGATGACCCGTTTGTTTGAGGTTTCGGAGGAGCCGAGCGCGACTTTATTGGCGTCGTCGCGGGTGATACGTTTTGCGGGGCATGCTTTGTGAGCGGGCGCGGAGGACATGTAGAATTTCGCGGGAGTTTGGGGCTGGCTGCTGCTGAATGCGACGGATTGCGTTCCCATCGGCAGGTACAGTGCGCAGAGGGTTCCGAGTTCGTAATCGACCGAGGCGCCTTGTGCATCGACTGTGTGGACGGTGCCGTCTCCGCCGATATTGATGATGCCCAGCTCGCGGCGTTCGAGGAAGGTGTGGACACCGAAGTTTTTCCAGCAGTCAATGTTTTTTTCGATATTGAGTTTTTGATGAACCGGCATGGCGCCGAGGGTAACAACGCGGTCGACGTGGCTGTATACGGCAGTTACGTCATCTGCAATAAATACTTTTTCTATCAAAAACTCCTTGCGAAGTTCGTCCGAAGTGTAGCGTTTTACATCACGCTGATTGACCGAATATCGAATATCCATAAAAATCTCCTTATTTATCTACTGCTTTTATGGTACCGGCTCTTTCCGCAGACTGCAAGCCTTATTTTTTCCGAAGCATCCCGATATTTTACGATTAAGGGGATATATGGCATTGGCGGCTTGACAGATGCAAACGCCGGACTCAGATAATATAAAAAGATAAGAAGAAAATATCAAGTTTCGATTAAGTTTTTACCATTACTGGTACATATCATCAAGTGAAATCCGCATCACACGATTGTCCTGCAAGCTATCAAACCACTTTGTATAACCCGACAATGAGAATAGCATATATTTTGTTATGGTATATTTTGAAGACAGTACATTCGCTCGGCGTAGCAAAGTTTCATATACGCCTCTGTCAAGTTTTTCATTTTTAAATTTACACTCTCCTACGACTGCCTTGTTTTCCATTTCAGATAGGGCAACCACATCAATATCCGCTGACTGCCCCATTTTCTTCCCATCATCATTCACAATAGTTTCCGTCCCCCACCAGCTTCCGACGGATGTAAGAAAGCAATCAAATTCTCCTAAAATGCCATGCTGCAATGTGTAATATCTGCACATATCCTCAAATACGGAACCCATAAAAAAATGTAAAAATGGTTTTACAGCCTTCTTGTAATACAATTCTCCCTGTCCCATTTCTATTACGCTGGCAGCCTTTGAAATGAATGCATACCAGAATTTAAACATAGAGTCTTTTAGGACATACTGACTTTTCTTTTTATTTTTCTCTTCCGTTATACATCTTTTCTTTTCTATTAAGCCTACACTTATCAATTTCTCCAAAGAATAGAGGATGGTGGGCTCTTTCTCCCCTATTCCGTTTGCTATACTATTAACCGTATTTTTTCCAGATGCAACCTGTTCGATGATATTATTCACAAGTGTTATATCAGAAAATTCCTGTGTTAAAAGATTTCTTGTTTCATCATACAAATATCCGTCCGTTCGAAAGAATAATCTTATAATATTTTTATCAATGCTCTTTGTAGGATCAATCATCGAGAGATATTTTGCCACACCGCCGGTAATTCCATAACAGATTGCTTTATCTTTATATGAATACTTTGGTACAAATTTTGCCGAGTCCAAATAATCAAAGGCTTCCAATTTTATTTGAGAGTCACGCCGGCCGAATAACGGACTTTTTTCGCTCAGTACTTTATTTTCCATAAAACTCAAAGCCGAACCGCATAAAATGATTTTTAAATTTTTATCCTGCCATACTGTATCGATATACTTCTGTAATATAGAAAGGAGTCCTTCGTCTTTTTCCACCCAATACGGCAATTCATCTATTACAAGTACTGTTTTTTCGCCGGATACATTTTTAGCAATAAAATCAAATACAGCCTCGACTGTTGTAAAGGTTATACCTTCAACTCCCGGCAAAAACGTTTGAGTTACCTGTTCGGAAAACAATTCCAGATTTCTTTCTTTTCCTACTTTGGTAGCTGTATAGAAAATAGTCTTTTTATCTTTTACAAATTCCGCAATAAGGGTAGACTTACCGATACGCCTACGTCCGTATATAACTGTCATCCCTATCCCATCTTTTTCATAAAATTCATTGAGATAGGATAATTCTTTTTCTCTCCCAATAAACATATTGATATCCCCGTTGGTGCAAATAAATACGCCGCTATAAAATTTTATTCAAATTGATTTTATTCAAATTGATCTGAATAAAATCTAGCATATTTTATTTCGATGTTCAAGTTATATCTGAGTTTCATTCGAATCAATTTACGGCTTTCCGAATATTTTATTCGTGCGGAGGGTTTAATACCCCGACGCTTGCGTCGTAACAAAGGGTATTAAAGCCGACTGCTTCATCTCCGATAAAGCAAGCTATGAAAGGCTTATCCTGTGAATCTTTGATGTATTCTTCTGTGCTATCCGACATACCAAACCACTCAGGAAGTCCGTTGAGTATATCCCGCGCGATTGCTTCTTTTTCGTTTTTGTCAACGATTTCTTGTATGCGGCAGTCAATGTGATCAGTACGAGCCCTCAGGAATTCCTGTATTCCATTGTATTTTGCTGCCATTAGCTTTTCTCCTTTAGGGCGCATTTATTATGATTGTTATACTATTATGCTCCCCAAGACTCAAGATGGGAACTGCATATCATCTTCACTAAAAACGGTTTGCCTATTAACGATGCGTTTATTTCAAAACCTCTGCAAGATACCGGCCGGTAATACTGGCGGGATTTTGTGCAATTTCTTCAGGCGTTCCGTATGCGACGATTTTTCCCCCGGCCGCTCCTCCGCCCGGTCCCATATCGATGATGTAATCACTGTTTGCAATAACATTGAGGTCGTGCTCGATGACGACAACGGTTGCGCCCGCTTCCACAAGCCGGTGAAATACGCCAAGCAGCACTTGCACGTCAAGCGGGTGCAGTCCGATAGTCGGTTCATCAAATACAAACACCGCATCATTTTGCGTTTTTCCCATGTCGGCGGCAAGTTTGAGCCGCTGAGCTTCTCCGCCCGAAAGAGCAGGGGTGTCTTCGCCGAGTGTCAGATAGCCGAGTCCCAAGTCCTGTAAAACCGAAAGACGTTCCGCTATCTTGTGTATGCCGGAAGCTGAAAACACGGGAAGTGCTTTGCGTACCGTCATGCGCATAAGCTCTGGAAGTGAATAGCTTTGTGCCGATTTTTTAGGCGTCCACAGAATCGACTCGGCTTCTTTGCCGAAACGGGAGCCGCGGCAATCGGGGCATGTGATGGTAACATCCGGCAGAAATTGTACGTCGAGCGATATTTGTCCCGTTCCGTCACAGGTTGGACAGCGGAGTGTTCCGGTATTGTATGAAAATACGCTTGCAGTAAGTTTTTTTTCTTTGGCCGCCTTTGTTCCCGCAAAGAGTTTGCGTAAATCATCCGATATGCCGCTGTATGTTGCAATGGTGGATCGGACATTTATGCCGATAGGCGCTGCATCGATGAGATTTACCCGTGTAATTCCTTCAGCTGAAATCTTTGTAACATGCGCCGGTACTTTGTTCCCTCCGGCGGCAGCCTGCAGCGCGGGGATAAGACTTTCCAGCACGAGAGTCGTTTTGCCCGAACCGGATACGCCCGTTACCGCCGTAAGTCTGCCCTTAGGAATATCTACCTTCAACGCATGTACTGTATGAATCCGAGCGGTTTCCAGATGAATAGTTCCGTTTGCAAACAAATCTTTTTTTGCTGTACGTTTCCGCGTCAGAACGGTTTCCGTTTCCGTGATAAATCCTGCAATCTTTGAAGCAGGATTTTGCGCAATTTCTTCGACGCTGCCCTGTGCGATGACAGTTCCGCCCTCGTTTCCGGCAAGCGGTCCCATTTCGATTATATAATCTGCACGCTTTAACACTCGGACATCGTGGTCAACCAGCACAACGGAATTGCCGTCCGCGATTAAACTGTTGACGACTTCCATTAAACCGTCGATATTGGACGGATGCAACCCGATGCTCGGTTCGTCCAGCACATACAAAACGCCCAGTGTTTCGTTGCGGACGGCACGTGCAAGCTGTACCCGCTGCCGCTCTCCCGTAGAAAGCGTGCTGCTTGCACGGTCGAGCGAAAGGTAGCCGAGACCGAGGTCTTTCAGCCGCCGTGCGTTATCCGTCAACGAGCCGATAATGCTCAGCGCCATCGGACGCATCTCCGGAGGCAGCGTTGCGGGAACGCTATCCACCCATTGGAGCAATTCGTCAAGTGTCAGCGCCGTCGCGTCGGCAAGATTTTTACCTGCAAGTGTTGTCGCTCTGACGGCTTTTGAGAGCCGTGTTCCTTTGCACTCCGGGCACGGCGCCTCACGTAAGAATTTGCGGATTTTATCCAAGCCCTTTTCCGATTCGGCATTATGCAGCGCATTCTCAGCAGCGCGGTGTGCATTATAGTAGGTGCAGTTCAGTTCAAACACTTTGCCGTTTTTGGAATGCCAGACTATCATCTTTTTAGTTTCTTCGCCTGCAAAGACGATGTGCCGCTCTTCTTCGGTAAGTTCGGAAAACGGCACATCGATGCGCACCCCAAGTTCGGCTACGGTTTTCGGCATTGCAATAAGCCCGAACAGCTTCCACGGCAACACGGCTCCGTCTTCGATGGAGAGGTTTTCATCGGGCACCAGTGTACTGTCGTCCACTTCGCGTACCATGCCCGTGCCGCTGCAGACCGGACATGCGCCGTCCGAATTAAATGCCATGGCTTCCGCACCGGGGCCGTAAAACGATTCACCGCATACGGGACAGACAATCGGCTGCATCAGCGCAACCGCCATACTCGCCGGTGCGTGATGCCCGTTCGGACACACATGACTACCGAGCCGAGAAAACATCAGCCGCAGGCTATTCAATAGTTCCGAAGCGGTACCGAATGTGCTGCGCACTCCGGGAATACCCGGTCTTTGATGCAGAGCAAGCGCAGCGGGAATATGGTGGATCTCATCGATATCTGCCCGGCCGCTCTGTGTAATTCTTCGTCTGGTATATGTAGACAGCGCTTCCAAATACCGTCTAGAACCTTCGGCATACAGCGTTCCCAACGCCAGCGAAGATTTACCGGAACCGGATACGCCCGCAATAGCAACCAGCGTTTCAAGCGGAATATCCACATCGATATTTTTCAAATTATGTACCCGCGCTCCTTTGATGCTGATATGGCGGGGGCGCGTTTTTTTATCGTGCTGCATACATACTCCTTTTATATAGCAGAAGTTTTAGAGATAGGGGGGGGGGGGGCAATTCAAGTAAAAATTCACCGCCGCCTATTTCCATATCCAATAGATTCATTTCATCGGTTAAATAGTTTTTTATAAGAGCTTTAAAATCCCATGGCAGTTTTATCTTCTTCAACATATCTTTTAGAACCTGTTTAGGGTCTTCTAAGGAGAAGCAATATAAAAGTCAGTATCATAAATTGTAGTGCAGTATTATACTTTCTCTTACAGTTTTTCCAAAGCCTGCGCTGCTTTTCAAGCCAGGCAAAGCTTCGTTCTACCACCCACCGTTTGGGAATTACTTTTAAATGTATGTAATTCATTGCGTTTGACTACTTGTACTGTTACCTTTTCGCCTAAAACTGCCTTTACTTTATCGGCAAACGACTTTCCTCTATACCCTCCATCACACAAAATGCTTTTTACTTCTGTCAACTCTTCTTTATTCGTGCGGAGGGTTTAATACCCCGACGCTTGCGTCGTAACAAAGGGTATTAAAGCCGACTGCAACCACCTTATGAGAACAACATACCCCGACGCTCGCGTCGGGGTTGTTGATTTCAAAGCTAAGCGCCTAGAATAACGGCGGGTTATTAGGGTGATACCCCTAAGCGGTTATTTTGAAGATAGGATGGGTCGAAGGGAAGGTAACAACCAACGAAGTTTCTAGGTAAGAAACTTTTATCCG
>CAUTXW010000060.1:0-13101 GCA_963542655.1 uncultured Treponema sp.
TATTAAAACTGATTTTTTCATTTTGTTGGTTTGGTTTAATAAACTTTCTTCCATATTCCCCCCCCCCCCCCCCCTCGAGTTGTCAAGAGCTTTGTCTCTTTTTTTGGCGTTTTAATAGTCGGGAGAAGCTGCCACTCGGCAAAACGTTGCTGATGTGTGGAACCGTTGCAATCCATGGCATTTCTTCAAACCCGCTCGCAAAATGTTGAAGATTCCGGATATACCGGCGAAAGATAGGGATTCAGCGGTGAAAAAAACAACGAAAGAGCAGAATATATGAAAAAAGCGTGAAAAAAAGAGGGTGTTCAGGCACTTTCGATTCGCTCAAAGGCCATTCACAACCCTCTTTTTTTCACGCGTGCTGTCACATAAAACGATGTTTTTCTTTTATTCGTGCGGAGGGTTTAATACCCTGACGCTTGCGTCGTAACAAAGGGTATTAAAGCCGACTGCAACCACCTTATGAGAACAACATACCCCGACGCGAGCGTCGGGGTATGTTGATTTTCCGTTCATGCTGAATCCCTGCGGCTAAAGAAATGCTCGCTTGACCTTTTGATAAAATAAAATTATTATTGTCAACATGGGGTTTCTTACAAGTCAGCAGCTTAATAGATATTATGATTGCTTTCAAAAAGCTGAAATAACCTTCACAAAAGAAGTTATTCAAGCGATGAGTTTTAATACGCAGCAAGCATCCATTCGCTGCGTCGGTGCAGAAGGCGGCCCATGGCCATGTGTTATCAACTCTTCTTCGATGGTTGGCGCAAAAGTAATTGTTCCCCAGCATTGCGGAATATATGAAAAATTGCAGGATGGCGTATCGGCTGTTTCCGTGTGGTTTTCTTTTTTTCAGTCCAATGGAAAGAGCGATTTATCCTTTTATGTTTCCGGTCGAGTGGTAAGCTATACACCCTATACAGTAACCCCTGATTTGCTGCTGTTAAATATTGAATATACGCAGCGGGCTCCCGATGATCTGATAGAAAAGCTCGGTTTGCTTGTTGACGCAAAAGCGAATACCACAAAGCGCGGCGATGAGCGTATTGAATTAAATGCGGAAGCGATGAGGAAGCTTTCGCTTGCTAAGCGTGAAACAATTATTTATATCGAAAATATTCCGCGTCGCTGCATTTTACGCGATATTTCTTTCTCCGGCGCTAAGTTTATTATGGCGGGCATTGCGCCGTTCTTATTAAATAAAGACTGCGTGTTAAAGTTTGAGTTTGAAGACCCGACGGTGGTGATGGGTTTACGCGGCAGGATTATCCGCGCGGAGCTAGTGGAGAAACGAAAAGACCTCATTGCCGTTGCAATGGCGTATACGCTTCCAAACGTGCCGCTGGCGTATAAAATACGGCTTACGCAATATTTTAATCAACAACGAAAAATATATCCCGGATTAGAGGCCTAAATACGTTTACTGTCTCATAAAAAGATAGGATTATAACCAATAATGGAAAACTCAGATAAAAAGTTGCTGTATATTAAAGTGCCGGATGAATATACATTTACTGCAAAAATTCCCGGCTTTGATTCGTCGATCCCGCTTCCGCTTCTTCTGGATTCGGATGGCAAGGATTTTACGGCGGAAAGTATCTCTGAAGAGATGATTTTAGCTGGTATGCTGCATGTTTTTGCCTATCAACGAGATAATCAGCATATCGCCTATTATCGGGATATTTTTAAAGAACTGCGTCCCGATATCCGCGGTGAAATGACGAATGCGGCAATCTTAAAGATTAAAAATGCCGATTTTGATTTGGCCGAACGGCTGCTGCTTGCGCTTGAAGGCTTATTTCCCGAAGATATACAGACAAAGCTGAACGTTGCGCTTTTGATGGATGAGCGGGCTCGATTTTATGAGCAAGCGGGTTCGGAAGCCGATGCCGACTATTATACCGATCGGGCATTTGAAATGTACAAGGAAGTGCTTGCTGCTGAACCTGCGCTGCCGGAAGCCTTTTTTAACGCAGGATTTTTCTTTATTAATCAAAAAAATTTTTTAAAAGCAAAAAGTCTTTTTGAAACGTATATCCAGATAGAAACAGCGCATAATGATGTTACGGAACAGCGAAAGCAAAAAGCCTCCGAGTTAATTGAATGGATTACTACACAGGCGCTTGACGATGAGCTGTTCAAAAGCGCATTTGATTTTATTCAAATGGGTGAAGAAGATAAGGCGCTTGAAAAAATCCGTGAGTTTCTGGAGCATCATCCAAAGGTGTGGAATGCCTGGTTTTTGCTCGGGTGGGCTCTGCGCAGGCAGGAACGATGGCAGGATGCGGCGGAAGCCTTTAAACACTGCTTAGAACTCGGCAAGGGAGCTCAAAGTGAATTGTCTGTTGCCTATTGCGATATCTGTAATGAGCTGGCAATTTGCTTGATGGAACTTGATCGCTTTGAAGAAAGTCGGCAATGGTTGTTCAGTGCGCTTGAGCAAGAACCGGAAAACATCAAGATTATTTCCAATTTAGGAACGCTTGCTTTAAAAGAAGGAAATACGGACGAAGCTAAAGCCTATTTTAGAACGGTGCTTGATATGTATCCCGATGATATGCTGGCCGTTGAAATTTTAAAAAAGCTTGAAACAGAATAGACCTGTTCGATAACTGCATTGTCGAACAAGTTTAATCATCTCAAATTCATATTTTGATATTTAAACGTAAGAGCGTATGGAGCTATTATGAATATAGCAATTATCTATGGCGGAAAGTCAGGCGAACATGAAGTTTCGCTTGTTTCGGCATCGTTTGTTGTACGGGCAATCGGCAGTGAGCACACTGTCCATTTAATCGGTATTACCAAAACCGGCGAATGGTATTTACAGCCTAAAGCAATGGAAACACGCATTCGTCAAAGCGATGCCGCGGTTTTAACGATAGAGCGGAGTGCAGAAGCACGGGTTTCGGTTGTTCCCGGCGGCGGTACTGCTGCCGGGTTTTCAGTGCATGGGGAGCCGATTGCTGTGGATGTCGTTTTTCCGGTGCTGCACGGCAGTTTCGGCGAAGACGGTACAATTCAGGGCCTGCTTGAAATGGCGGATGTGCCGTATGTCGGCGGCGGAGTGCTTGCAAGCAGCGCTGCGATGGACAAAGAAAAGACAAAGATCATCTGGCAACATGAACAGTTGCCGGTTGTGCCGTTTATTTGCATCAAAAAATATCAGTGGGATACGCTGAAAACCCGGGAAGCGTTGATTTGCCAAGCGGAAAAAGAGCTGGAATATCCCCTTTTTGTAAAACCGTGCAGGGTCGGTAGTTCCGTTGGCGCCGGAAAGGCGGTGGATCGCGCGGACTTACTGCAGAAAATACAGGAAGCTTTTTTATGGGATAGCAAAATATTGATTGAAGCCTGTATTGCTGCGCGGGAAATTGAATGTTCGGTAACGGGAAATGATGAATGCGTTGTCTATACTCCCGGTGAAATTATCCCCTCCCATGAATTTTACGATTATGATGCCAAGTACATTGATCCTGACGGCGCCCGGCTGAAAATCCCTGCCGATATCGATGATGACCAGCGCCGTATCATCCGCAGCATTGCAGGCAAGGCATATCAGGCGCTTGATCTTACCGGATTGGCTCGCGTAGATTTCTTCATCGATAAAAAAACGAAAGCGGTGTATATCAACGAAGTCAATACAATACCGGGCTTTACGTCGATTTCGATGTTCCCTAAAATGTGCGAAGCGTCGGGGCTGCCGTACCAAGAACTCATCATGCATCTGTTTACCCTGGCCATTGAGCGCTTTAACGCCGCACACCAAATTAGAACCGATTGGAAGAAATAAGCGGTACAGATAGGGTGTTAGAGCGCAAGGCGCTAATAAATCGAACCGGCTGTGTTAATAAATACAACAGATCATAATGTTCTGTTCAAATTGATAATGATATTGTTGCAGACAAGGACAAACGCATCAACTCTTTTCGGTGCGTTTGTCTTGATACGGCTTATTGATGGGATGTTTTACACGAATTGTCTTTTTTACACTGTGCGGCATTTGCACAATAGCCGCATTTATTCAGATAGGTTCCAAGCGAACGGTCAACACGGATAATATGCTCAACCAGCCAATCCGAAATGAATGCGTATAATTCTTCAAGATCAATCTCTTTCCCTTCGGAAAAATCTTTAATAACATTCATCACCGCCGTCGTAAATGCGACATGCGCAGTTTTATGTCCTGCCGATGCCGGATACGTGGTTGCTGCCATCAGGTCCTCTTCATGGGAAAAGTGCAGCTTTACATAATCGGCGCATTGATCCAATAACGATTTTACCGCGGCTTTTGTCGGCGGCGTATCGCTTGTGATTGCCGAATACAAGATGTCTGCAATTTCAAACAAGTGATGGTGTTGGGCATCAATGGTATCGATACCGACTTTATAGCTGTCATGCCACGGAATGCGTACCGGCCCGTACACTTTGCGAAGCGATGTATTGATATTGCCGACGATTTTTCGGTTTTTCATACCGGTTTCGGCAACCGAGGCCGAGGCCGCTTTGATATGGTTGATTCCTTCCATAAAGGACTGTATCTGCGCATTTATGGACGCTAAGAAGCCTGCAAATTCGGTAACCGAAGTTCGTTGCTCTCCAATTTCATCTGAAATTATATCGATTCGAGTATGCGTTTCCGTTGCTGTTTGTTCCATCAGAACGGCGGTTTGCATTGCTTTTTCAGTGCCCTTCCCTACTTCCGTAACCGCAGCCATAATCGATTCGATACTGTTGATAATGACGTTTGCTTCGTTGATTTGCCGTTGCGTCTCTTCTGCAAAATTGTCAAAAGCCGTTACAACCGTTTGTACGATTTTGTTGTTTTCGCCAAGCATTTCGGCAATTTTACGCGCTGTTTTTGTCGTTTCGCCGGACAGCGTTCGAATTTCCTGCGCGATAACGCCGAAACCTTTTCCGAATTGCCCTGCATGAGATGCTTCTATTGATGCATTCATTGCAAGAACACCTGTTTGCGACGCGATATTTTCTACGGCATGAGTAAAGGACATAATCCCTTGGCTTGATGAGCGCAATAATTCAACGGTGTTAATCAGTTCCTTTATTTGTTCAGTCTGAATTTCATATTTTTTTACAAAACTGTACATAGAATCGCGGCGTTGCGAAGCTATGGAATCCACGTTGCCGATATGATTCGATATGCTTGAAAGGACGGACGATGATTGGTTAATCGAGCTGTTTTGTTTACCGAGCATGTCGGTCATATCCTGCATTTTTTCAAGGATGGTATCAAAAGAGCGCTTAAGCCCGTCCGAAATTTTTTCCCAATTGTCCGATTGATTTTGTAAATACTGATAGACGTCTTGCATACCGGTAACCGCAGCATCAAGCCGGTCGGATGCATCACCGAGCGTAACACTGAACTCAACGCTGTCTTTTACATTTTCTACCAGTTCTTTCATCTTTTCAAGGGACTGCTTTGCTTCCACTGTTTGCGTATGCGATAACTGATATATTCCTTCATTTAATAGGTAGATTAAAAAATGAGCAGCGGTATTTACGAGAATGCCGCCGATACAGAGTGACAAGATTCTCAGTTGAACCATGTCATTAATTGAAAGGTTCAGCATGAAAAACGTGATCAGCAATGCGATTGAACCGACACAAAATCCCAGAAGCTGCCGACGGCGGATTGCGCTGATAAGGTTGAGCGTTCCTATCGTAAGATACGCAATTGTAAGGCGGTAGAGTATTTGCAGCCCGGTCATTGAAGGGATCAAAAAAGGTACGCAGGTACAAATCAGCACGAGGCTGATCGTACATAGATATGCTCCTGCGGCGAATTTGCCTTTCCGCGATAGACTGATCGCAGCGGCAAACAATACCGATGTACCTAATAAAATCATACTAAGAAAGGAAATACCGCTGTTTATGAGTACATAGACGGTGCTGCCGAGCGCAACGCTCAATCCTAATATATTCGTACCTAATATGAACGGCATTCGCCGCTTTGTCCTTAGGCCTGCTTTTTTTTGAACTGTAGTGGGGATGAAAAAAGATACAAAACGCACAACAGTACCTCCGACTTTTTGTACTTTGAAAATAAGAATTATTCTTATAAGGTGTATATAAACACATATTATAATTATAGTTACGAAAAAAACAAGAAGATTTTTTTCGTACATAAATCTATCGGTTACGCCTGCTCAATAAGATTTATTTGCAAGAGAAGAAGAACTCTTTCAGCATCAGGAAGAATTCCGGAGAGGAATGAAAAATATGGGATATGAAGAATAATAGTTGACAGGTTGAACAGCTTTTTTTACTATATATAGAATATGAATACAAGTATTACGGCAGATGAGCTTCGTTCAAAATACATCTCATTCTTTAAAAGCAAAAATCATACGGAAATTTCCGGTAAGTCGGTTATTCCGGAAAATGATCCGACGGTATTGTTTACCACCGCCGGGATGCATCCGCTTGTTCCTTACTTGATGGGTGAGCCCCATCCGGCAGGGACCCGTTTAACGGATTACCAAAAATGTATCCGTACCGGCGATATTGATGCGGTAGGCGATGCTGCGCACCTTACGTTTTTCGAAATGCTCGGGAACTGGTCGCTCGGCGATTATTTTAAAAAAGAAGCGATTGAATACAGCTTTGAATTTTTAACAAGTCCTCAATATCTGAATATCCCTATAGACCTTTTATCCGTTACCGTGTTTGCGGGCGATGATAAAGTGCCTCGCGATACCGAATCCGCAGAAATTTGGGAGCGGCTCGGCATTCCGAAAGAGCGGATACACTTTTTACCGCGTGAAGATAACTGGTGGGGGCCTGCCGGGGAAACAGGGCCTTGCGGTCCCGACACGGAAATGTTTATCGATACGGGAAAGCCTGCGTGCTGCACCGAATGCCGTCCTGGCTGCGGCTGCGGTAAATACGTTGAAATATGGAACGACGTATTTATGCAGTACCGGAAAGAACAGGACGGTTCGTATAATGTTCTGCAGCGGCGGTGCGTTGATACCGGCATGGGGATTGAGCGTACCGTTGCAATGCTGCAAGGGAAGAAATCTGTTTACGAAACCGAGATTTTTACGCCGCTTATTACGGCAATCGAAACCATAACAGGCTACCGTTACGGAAGCGATGCCGAAAAAGATATATCCGTCCGAATCATTTGCGATCATATCCGCGCCGCTACGGTTATCCTTGGCGATCCGAAAGCGGTGGTGCCCTCTAATGTCGGAGCCGGGTATGTGCTGCGGCGTATCATCAGGCGGGCAGTTCGGCATGGAAGAAAGCTCGGTATAGAGGGAACCTTTTTAGCTGCTCCGGCACGGGTGGTTATTAGCCAATATCAGAATGCCTATCCTGAACTGAAAGAAAAAGAAGCGGCCATCACTGCGGAGCTGGAAGCGGAGGAAAAGCGCTTTTTGGAAACGCTGAAAAAAGGCGAAGCTGAATACGAAAAGATGAAGCCCAATCTGCTGAAAAATCCTAAAAAAATCATTCCTGGTCGGCTTGCATTTAAATTGTATGACACATATGGTTTCCCGATTGAGCTTACGCAGGAATTGGCAAAGGAATCCGGCTTGACGGTGGATATGCCCGAATTTGAAACGGCGTTTAAGAAGCATCAGGAACTCTCCCGCGCCGGAAGCGAACAGGTTTTTAAGGGTGGTTTGGCGGATCATTCCGAACAAACAACGGCGTACCATACGGCAACTCATCTTTTACACAAGGCATTGCGCATGGTGCTTGGCGATCATGTTGAACAGAAAGGGTCAAACATCACCGCGGAGCGGCTCCGTTTCGATTTTTCGCATCCCCGTCCGATGACAGCGGAGGAAAAGGCTGAGGTTGAACGGATTGTCAATGAACAAATTCAAGCGGATTTGCCGGTAACTATGGATATCATGCCGCTTGAAGAAGCAAAGAAGGCAGGCGCAATGGCTCTTTTCGGGGAAAAATATGAGGATACGGTTAAAGTATACTCAATCGGAAATTTTTCGAAAGAGGTATGCGGCGGACCGCATGTTGAGCATACGGCTGTATTGGGGCGCTTCACTATTCAAAAAGAACAGTCCTCATCAGCGGGCATTCGGCGTATTCGTGCAGTGTTGACGCACTAAAATAAGCGTGCAGTTATTGTTGCCGGTGCGTAACTTACCGGCTCTTTGTTTGTTTATTGATAATCAAAAATCTGAAGAGGATGTAATGAAAAAATATATATTTTCGTTGTTTGTCGCATTGATTTTGTCTTTGGGTATTTCCGCTCAAACAAATCTCCAGCCTATTGCCGAAGTGAAGCTCAGCAGCCGTGCACCGATTACGCTCGGGCAGCTGAAAACCCGTGTTTCGGCATTGGAAAAGGAAATCGGCCGTAAGATGACCTTTGAAGAACGGAAGCAGACGCTTGACGGTCTTATTAACGAACGGCTGATTGTACAGGCTGCCGAAAAAGACGGAATCAAGATTATGGATTCCGAAGTAAACAGCTACTTCAATGAATATGTCTCCAGCCAGTTAGGGCGGCAGATTACCGAAACCGATTTTGCTCAGCTGATTAAAGAAAATACCAATATGTCGCTCGATGAGTATATGAAGGCGCAAAACGGTATGACCCTTGCGGAATTTAAAAACTTTTTGCGTACGCAGTTGACGGCACAGCGGTATGTGATGGTGAAAAAACAAAGCGAATTGCAGTCTATCGCAAGTCCTACCGACGATCAAATCCGCGCATATTATGAAGTCAACAAGCAGTCGTTTGTTCAGCCCGATACGGTACAGCTCTTTCTTGTTGTTGCCGCAAAAGAGGGAAAATCGAATACGGCCAAAAAAACCGTTGAAGATATTCAAAAAAAGCTTGCGTCAAATCCGAAAGCAACGTCCGATATCCGTGCGAAATCACAAGAGAAAAGTGCCGCGTATCAGGCGGGGGAAATTTTTGTCAGCAAAACATCACTGGCAGCGGAGCAGCTCGGTATTCCGATGGAAGAGTTGCTCAAAATTTTCAATATGAAAGCGGGAGAAGTTTCTCCGGTAACGGAAACCGCTTCAAACTATCAGTGTTTCCTCGTGCTTGAAAAAAAAGAAGCGAAGATATTGGGATTAAGCGATGTCGTGCAGCCGGGCGGAAATGTCAGCTTGTATGAATACATTAAGCAAACGGTAATGATGCAGCGGCAAAATGAGGCGCTCAATGATGCGCTTGTTTCGGTTACCAATGATCTCCGAAAGGCGGAAAATTTCAGCATTTCCAAAAGCGGCGGTGATTTGGAAAAAGCTCTTTCGTGGTAAAAGATGGCAATTGGACGAAGACGCGGAAGAATATTGGCATTCCAGGCGCTTTACGCATGGGATGTCGGTTCTCTTTCTCCGCTGGATTTAGTACGCTTTTCCTGGATTGAGCCGACTGATCAGGCTGAAAATGAGCGGAGCGATGACGATTTCATTTTTTCCCGTCTTATTTTTTTAGGTACGGTTGAACATATTGATGAAATTGATGCGCTCATCATTAAACATCTGGAAAATTGGGATTTTAATCGCTTAAAACGTGTTGATAAAGCTATTCTGCGGTTAAGCACCTACTCGATTCTGTTCCAAAAAGACACGGATCCTAAGATCGTTATTAACGAAGCGGTTACCATCGCCCGTAATTTTGGAACGGATGATTCTTTCAAGTTTGTAAATGCGGTACTTGACAGTATCAAAAGAGAGTGTTTAGACTGCTCGTATGAAAAAGACAAGAACTAGAATCTTTTTTATCGGCAGTATTTTTCTGCTTTTTGTTGGCGCCGTTTCGTGTTCAAAAACCGATAAAGCGGCGCTTTTTCAGCAAAAACTCAGTTCAATCGATAGTGTTATAGAAACCGGTAGTACGCAAAAAGCGTTGGATAGCTTGCGGTCTTTGCGCAAAAAAGCGCAGACGCCGACTCAGTATTTGAGTATTGCAAAACGCGAATTGAAACTGCATACCCCCGTTCAAGCCTTGCAATCCATTCAAGCGGGGCTCAAAAAACATCCTGAAGATACGGCGTTGAAGGCAGCGCTTACACATACACTGCTGCATGCGCAGATGATTGACGATGCGGCTGCAGCGGCGGATGCGCTGCAGGGTACGCAATATGCCGGTATCGGAACGGAAGCCTATATTCAGGCTGATAAGCAAAATAAGACATATCTAACGCCGGTCGCCTTTTGGCAAGCGGGTTTTAACCTTACCGGGGAGCATGCCTTTTTGGAAAATGCCGCGGTGCTGCTTGCCCATCAAGGCGATATTGCCGCCGCAGCCGCGCTCCGCTCTAAAATTGGAAAAAAAGAAGCGCTGCGTTCTCCCTATTTTTGGTCATGTCTTGCCTACGATATAGGAAATTTTAAACCGGTATTGAATGATTTGCAGTATTCGCTTGCGTATGCGGATATGGCCGGTATCGAAGAAAATAATCCCAAGGCTTTTGAATATGCACGTCGCCATATCTTACTTGCAGCGGATGCAAGCGCGGGACTCGCCGCCACGGAACAAGCGCGGGGTTTTTGGCAAATGTACATCGACCGATATCCTGATTCTTCAAGCGATGTGTTTTATAATTTAGCAATGACGGCTCCGACAGGAGAAGAAAAAGCGGAAGTGCTGATTGCGTGTATTGATAATGATCCGGGGTACTATCCCGTTGTGGCTCAATATGTGCGTGCCTACGTTGCCATCAAAGCTGCGCATGCGCAACAGAATGCCTTAACCGAATATCTTCAAAGTAAAGATTTTTTCTCGTTAGAGATGGAAAAGCAGCTTTTTGTTTCTTCATCGTTTACATTGGCTCCTGAAGAGGTATTGGACAATGCAATGGCGGTAAATAAAGATGATTTTCGATTTTTGCTGGAAAATTTTCGGTATCGTTATGCATTGCGGAATAATTATGCACAGGGCAGCGGTGAAATGTGGAAACTGTTGGAGCAGTATCCGAATAATATGCTGATTAAGGCGTATGCACGGTGGTATTTTGCTTCATCGGGCGATTTTAATGCATGTTTCGGGATAGATAAAACCGGCAATGCTTCCGAAGACGCCTTTTACGATGCTATCCGCAGCGCAGTGCAAGGGTATTCAACTGCTGCGCTGAGATATTTTGCTCAAGCGGAGGCTGATGATGCGCTGATGGCTGCGGTGTTTGCTGATCAAGCATACGTATATGATGCGCGGAATGAACCCGATAAAGCTGTTCAATATTTTACACGTGCAGCGAATATTCTTTCTGAAAAACAGCTTAAAAGTAAAATGTTATATGAAGCAGCTCGGATATATGCAACACGGAACGGCAGGGCGGAAGCATTGGGCATATTAAATCGTGTACTTGAATTAGACCCTGATAACCGCCGGGCGCGCGTGTTGAAGCAGCAGCTGAATGCTGACGGCAGCATTAGTAACGATTTTGATGTAGACGCTGTGTTAAAAACGGCTGGAAGCCTGTAAAACGAATGATCAAGCATACACGGGGTGATGGATATGAATGATTGGTTTGAAGATGAAACGTTCTGGATACAATATGCACCCATCATGTTTGATTCATCCCGTTGGGCAGAGGCTCCTACAGTTGCGGAAGGCGTACTAAAGCTGACCGGAGACGGAAGGAATCCGCAGGATTTGAAAATACTGGATGCAGGCTGCGGGCTTGGCCGTATTTCTGTTGAGCTTGCTATTTGCGGGGCGCAGGTTACCGGTGTTGAGTTGATACAGCCGTTTCTTGATGCAGCAAAAGAATCGGCCTTGGCAGAAAATGTATCTGTTGAATGGGTGCAAGCCGATCTTCGCAGTTTTTCTCGTCCGGCGGCTTTTGATGTTGCAATAAACGTGTATACAAGTTTTGGCTACTGTCAAACGATAGAAGAAGATGCTGAAATCCTGCGTAATATTGTTCAATCATTGAAACCGGGCGGATATTTCATGCTTGAAATGGTTGGGCGGGAAATTGCCGTACGGGATTTTACTGCTGGGGAATGGTTTGAACGGGCCGGTTATACTGTCCTTACCGATTTTTCCGTTGAAGGTGCATGGGAAGGCCTGCGTTCTCATTGGCAGCTGTATACAAAAGATGGTCTGAAAGCCGATCATACGTTTATCCAGCGTTTATACGCAGCCACCGAACTGCGACAGCTGATGGTATCTGCAGGATTTACCGACGTGAAAATTTATGGCGATTTTGACCGTTCGGCCTATAACGAACATGCTCGCACTATGATATTGGTTGGACGTAAGTAGGTGCGGTAAATATGGGTGTGATAAAATAGTACCGACAGTTAACGGGTTCCATATCGTAAGCGCGCTTGTGGCAGCTGACTACAACGAGCTTATATAACGTAATGTGCGAAACATTGGGCACTGTAGAGGCTGTCAAACTTCCTCCGATGCCTCCAGCCATAATATCTCCACCTATTGAAACAGTTGTTTCCCACAAAGTAATATCGATGCTTCCGACTCCTTTAAATACATGGGTATTCGAAGCAACTCCAGCTAAGCGGCCTTCTAACCTTTTTATTCCAATACACTGTTATGATTTCTTTTCTTTATGAGGTACAAAAATAGTAACATGATATCGTGGACGTAGCCGTTTTTCAAAAGTACTCTGGCCGGTTATCACATAATAATCCCCATCATGTCTTTCTTTCTTATAGAATTTTAAAGAGTCAGTCCTCAAGCATATTTCATTGTCTTCTATAATAACCGTTCTCAAAAATACAAATAACGATTTTCCAAAGCCTTTACGCTCTCTAACATAACCGTAGTATGGATAATATCTCATGAGTGATCCATCTGACAAATGATAGATCACACATTCTGTATAGTCTTTATTATCTATATCTTTCGATCGTAAAAATTCATAGTCACTATCTAATTGTATAAAACCGTCATGTACTAGATTTTCTTCAAAGCTCAGCCCATCCTCCCTATACTCAAATGCAGCGCCATATACGGTCATACTGCACATTATACAAACTAAAAGATATTTTCTTATTTTCATGGATATTCCTTATTACCTTTTGCACTCATAAAATCAGGATTATATTTCCAAAATACCGTGTCGCCATATGCAGCAGTTGAATCAAATGTGTGATTATATTTACCGCGAAAACCAC
>CAUTXW010000061.1:0-12383 GCA_963542655.1 uncultured Treponema sp.
AAAGTGCGGATTTTTGAATTTCTCTGTCCTAAAAAGCATTCAAAAATCTGCACCGGCTCTATGAGAAATCCTCCTGTTTCTCTGTTATCTCTCAAGATTTTTTTCATGCTGATGCCCTGATCGACTGAAGAGCCCTCTTGACAGACTACTAGGGGGGGGGGGGGGGTATAATGGAAGAAAATTATCCATTTAAGGAACATGGCTATCCGTCAAATAAGTGCTTCCAATAGGCACAAAATGGATAACAAGGACTCCGTATGGCACGTCCTAATTTCCATATATTACCCCAGCAGTAATATATGAGGAGGTTTTTATGGCACGAAACAAGCTTGTTTCATTATTAGGTTCTCTCGCAGTAGTCGGCACAGCCGTACTTATGATGAGTTGTAACGCACCTGCAGCTTCTGTTACTGAGCAAACACAAAATACCACCAAGGATGCTTCGAACAACAATGGTAATCAAGGTAATAAGAGTAACCAAGGCAAACAAAGTAATCAGGGTAATCAAGGCAATCAGGGTAATCAAGGCAATCAGGGCAGCAATGGCGTAGAAACGCTTAAAGAAGGCATTTATATAGGTATTCTCTCTTTCGATGAAGAATCCCATATACTAACAGAAACGCCCGTTCTTCTTGATAATAGCGGCGTTACCACACTAAAAAATTTACTCGATACCCAATATAAACGGGCAAAGGCAGGTGGAACGTTACTTTATTACACGGTTCATAAGGCGCTGAGCACACTACGATTATTGGAGCCAAAACTACCAGTAAAAACCACTTCATGTAATATCATCACCTTTACTGACGGAATTGATGTCGGTTCTACGAGTCCGATTTTATGGAACGCATCTCCGCTTGAGAACCAAAATTTTGGCGGCAAAACAGGTGGTGAATATCTCGCATGGCTGAACGGACAACTGGAAAATACAAAAATTAAAGGTAATGCACTCACGGCATCAGCCTATGGTATTGCCGGTGATGATGTGAACGATCGTGAGGTTTTCGCGAAAAATTTAAAAAACTTGAAAACACAATCCGGTGAATCCGATACAGCGATAAATTTTGATCAACTAAGCGAAAAATTCGGAGAAATTGCTAAAAATCTCACTGTAATAACGAAAACAACCAGCTTTGATTTGCTTATTACCCCTCCAACAACAGGCAATGGCACAATATACAAAATGACTTTTGATGCCATAGGGCAGACAGCAGCAGCAGCAGATACCTCTGCAGTGTATTTTACGGGAGTATATGAGTACAATAATGGTGTATTTACACTGAGCAATATTGTATATAATGGCATAAACTGTGCGCAGTCATCCATTACAGGTGTAACGCAGGGGAACAAAATCAAATTCCATTTTGATCAGTTTGATTTGGGAGCAAATACACTTGAGCCTAACAATATTCAGCAATGGTTCAAAGGTAGTGATTCAGAAACGTCATGGCAAAGAAATAGCGAATACGACCAATCAAACACCACGACAACAAAAACAGATAAAAGCTCAGCAGTTATCTACCTTGCACTTGATTCTAGCAAGTCGCTATCAGAGGAGAATATCAATAAAGTTAGAAATGCTGCGAAAAACTTTATCAAGGTATTATATGAAAGATATAATCAATAAAGAAACTTCGTACTAGAACAAAGCGCAGGTTTTCATTACTCATGGATACTCATCAGGGTACGCCTGCGCCCTTCATTTAATTTGCTCGATAGTCTACAATAGTCTAAATGTATGATATTTTACGACATATTTTCAGAACCATACTTTAAAACCATAGCGGTTTTTTAGGGAAGATCGCTAACTAGCTAAGCGGTTCTTTTGAAGATAGGATGGGGTCTAGGGAAGGGAAGAAATCTTTTATCCGAAAAAAGTGTCTTCCCTTCCCTAATTTATATTTTGAATTTCCCTACCTCGGCCGCCAAATTCCCAATCGCCCCCTTATTCGTGCGGAGGGTTTAATACCCCGACGCTTGCGTCGGGGTTGTTGATTCTTCTGCGTAATTTCGCTTACTTCCTGCACCGCGTTGTTGATCTGCACGGCACCTGAGGCCATTTCGTTCATGCTGTCGGTGATGATGCGGGTCAGGCTGTCGAGCTTCTGCATCTCCTTTGCGACACCCTCTCCGCCTTTCAGCATCTCCTCAGAGCCTGACTGTACTTCTACCGTTACCGTGTTGATGCTCTTGATTGCCGTTAGTACTTCACGGCTGCCGTTTTCCTGCTCGCGCATTGCCTCGGTCAGGCGGGCGCTCATTTCTTTTACCTGCTCTGCAAGGGTGAAAATCGCATTGAACTTTTCTTCCACGGTTTTGGACGAGGCGGAGAGGGTCTCGATTTCCCCACTCAACGTTTTCAGCGTCGCGGTGATTGCCTTTCCCTGCGTAGAAGAGTCTTCTGCGAGCTTGCGGATTTCATCCGCAACGACGGCAAAGCCCTTGCCTGCTTCTCCTGCGTGAGCCGCTTCGATAGCCGCATTCATAGCCAGCAAGTTTGTCTGCGATGCGATATGCTGAATAACGCTTGAGGCTTCCAATCATTGTAGTACGCAACGTATTTACAGTTCCCATGAATTCATTGACCGGCGCCTTTACGATAACAGGCCATTCGATCGTTTTTATTTTTGTAAACGCTGCAATATTATCGATACCCCTATATTCATAAAAACCGACTCCCTCTTTTTCGTCTAAAGCGCGCTGTAAAAACGCAGCATTTGACACCAGTGATTTATCCGTTTTAACCTTTTCCAAAGAGTTATTCTGTTCAGAGACAAGCGTAAAATCCTTATGACCGATATTGGTTCCGGTATTACCGATAATAAAACAGTAGCCGGTATCTCCTACAACAATATCTTTAATTTGCTCTGTCAGCCATTGAGCAGGAATACCCGCTGCAAGCACTCCGTTTACAGTGTGATTATCATCGGCATATATGGGAACGGCAGCGGTCATTACAAAGTCACCGGCTTTATACACGTATGGTTCGGTAATCCATATTCCGCCTGCAAGCGCTTTATGAAACCATTCACGCTCACTGATATTAAATGTCCGGCCATTTTCAAAATAGCAGATGCCTTCAGTCGTATTGTACGGAAATTCTATGATATTACTGTTAAAAGCAGCTTCCTTGGCTAAAAGCCGTACTTTGTCCGCTATCGGGGTATTAGGATCGCGCAACGCAGGCATACGGGCAAGACCCTCTATAAATTGAAAAAATGCAGTCAACCGTCCCTCTACAATTTCAGCAGTATCACGCGCTTTATCGATAAGATGCGTTTCGACTTTTTCTGTTACAGCTTAACGCGCAATACGGACTGCGAGAAGGATTTCAATCAATGATGCTACTGCGATCAGCAGTCCGAAAATAATGACTAATTTGTTTTTTAGAGAAAAGCGTTTTTTCATTGTAATAACTCCCTACGCCCCTCACCCAAGAATGTACTTCCGTGTACATTCTTGGGCAGCGAGTATTTTTACCTTACGGTAAAAAACTCGTATAATGTATTCTCACGGACGTCCTGTCCGTTACGACCAAAGGAGCCCCCCCTTTGGAATCCCCTACTCAGAAGTAGGGGGTATTCATGCCCACTTCGAGCACGTGTTAATAAGTCAGTTTGTTCTTACACAGACACAAAACGACAACTAAAACCATTTTATAGCAATGAGTAATGATACACAGTAAAAAAGCACTATCCAGAATTGATATATGGGGAAACAGATGAGATGGAAAGTTTACCGAAAGATGCATACTCACACACATTGATTAACGGCAAGTGATTTTCAGCAGCGGTATATATGTTGTTTGCAGGACGAAATGAAATCAGAACTTTTGAAAATAGATTTTCTGGTTGCTTTTCAGAAATAGACGTTTTTGAAAATCGAGGGTACAGATACCTCATCAACCAATGTACGTCCATGTACATTGGTTGATGGCGAGTTTTTGCAATGCAAAAACATCGCTGCTGCGTAGAACCACCACCATTTATATCACGGAAAAGGAAAATCCGCAAAAAAAATTTATAACTTTTTGTGTCAGTAAATGCATCAATTGCTCCAACCCATTATTACACAACGGTGGACTCAATGAGACTGTCTAAAAGCCGATCGTCATTAAGACAGCCCAATCGCACACTATCTTTCCCATACACCGGACGCAATTCACGGAGCACGGCATTACAGCGGAAGCGTTACGGGAAACGTAAATCTTACGGTACTTTGACGGTAGGCCTAAAATATACTTTACTATACCAGTCAGCATAAAAAAAATTTTATTAAGAAAAGTTATTTAAGAGGTTGCGTATAATACCGCAGCCTTCTTGCTCTTTGTACTTTTTGCCTGCCTAAAAAACAAAGGAATATCCGAGGTGCGAGCAAAAACTAAGAGCCAAACGCACAGGGAATGCAATGCAAAGGACCAGTAGCAATAGCACCCGTACCAGTCTAATAATCAATTACCAATTATTTTATCGCTGCTAGCTCCGCTTTCGAAAGTCCTGTTGCTTTTGAGATATTTTCAATAGATAAACCGATTTGCAGAAGATTTTTTGCCGTTTCAAGCTTTGCTTGGTACGCGCCGGTGGAAAAACCTTGTTGCATACCTTGCTGAATACCTTGTTGCATACCAATCATGAGGCTTTCTTGTCTCTGTACTGCAATATCCGTATCATAATCATATTCGGCTACTAGCATATTAATTACCTCCCGTGCTTTCCTTTGTAAGTATTCTTTCAAGATACCTTTTTCTATACATATTTTTATCGCATTCGTAAAGCCGTTTTCAGGGTCAAGTTGTGTTTGAATGCGCACCTCTTCTACAAACAAACTGTATTCGTCTAGGGGTTTACAATGCCTTAATACCTCCGATCCCTTGCTCTTATTGATATTAAATACCTTTACCTCAAGTTCTAACGGCGTAAAATCAGACTTTGTCATAAAAGCATCCGACAGTTTGAGTGTTATCGTTTCAGGATAATCTTCTACTCCATTGTAAAAGACATAGAATTCCGGTGTAGGTATTTTTGATAGCTTCCTTAAATACCGGTCAGTCGGGGCTTGCAGTTTTTCGTATAGCCTTGCTATGTACTGTAAAAAGCGTAAAGGCATATTTTCGTTTATGGTGGATTGGTGCTCTGCAAGTACGATAATTTTATTGTCTACAAGGCATGAAACATCATTGATTATGTTCATGTACATGACATTATCAAGTCGTATGTTTTCTACCGGGCATGAAAGCGGTAGGTTTGTTCCGTGTAAAGCATTATACAGCGATAAAAAATTCTCCTTTGCCTTTTCATCTTCACTGAAGAGATCAACAAAAACGGAGTCTTTGTATTTCCTGTTTACCGTACTCATAGCGGTTTCACCCCTCACGTGTTGTAGTATAGCATAGCTTACAAGGATTTTGAAGAAATACGACGAGATATTTCCCGCAGTGACTTCAAAGGATTCAGCAGCATTCTCATTACTACAATCCTCAATTCCCGATTGGTTAAGTTCATTCACTTCTTCCTGACGAAGACCGGTCATAAGACCAATTTCCGTCGACGGAGGTGGTACATACCCCGTTGCTGTACAACCTGTGTTCTGCATCGAAGTATGTTGTTTCTTACATTGCCGGTTTGTTCCGCGAAACGCGCATAAACACAAGGAGCGACACAACCGTTACGGCGGTGAGTATTGCCGATAACGCTGCGGCTACTCCGTAATTGCCGCGGACAACCTCGGTATATACCGCGACGGTGAGCGTCTGCGTTTTTGCTGTGTACAGGATGATCGCCGTCGACAGCTCGCTAATCATCGTGATCCAGCTGAGGATGGCTCCGGCAATAATACCGGACTTCATCATCGGTACGGTAATTTTGAAGAAGGTATTCAGCTTGCTGCTGCCGAGCGACAACGCGGCTTCTTCAATGCTCTGCGGAATTTGCTGCAGCGTCGCCGTGCTGGAACGGATGGTATACGGCAGCCGCCGGATAACCAGCGCGATAATCATAATCGCAAACGTACCGGTCAGCGCCATCGGACGCTTGTTGAAAGCTCCGAGCAGCGCAATACCGACAACCGTACCCGGCACAATGTAGGGTACCATCGACACAATATCAACCGATGCAGTCAGCGCATTGCGTTTGCGCACGGTGATGTAGGCAATCAGTACCGCCGCGAGCACAATCACGATAAGCGCAAACCCCGGTATAACGAGCGTGTTCCGCATCGACGCGCCGAGCTTTAAAAACGCCGTGCGGTAGGATTCAAGCGAATACCCCGGCTGAAACACCATGCCCCTCGTTTTTAAGAACGAGGTATACAGCACATAGCCTTGCGGCAAAATCGCGGCGGCGACTACTCCGTAGCTGAACGCATACACCAGCAGCTTTTTCATGCCGCGCAACGGCTTTTCCCGTATCGGGCGGAGCGCGCTCATCGTAACGGCATTCTTTTTGGCAAGATACTTTTGCAGCAAAAACACCGCCGTCGTAATCACGATCGCAAGCACCGCAATCGCCGACGCAAACTGCTCGCTGCCGCCGACCTCGTTGATAAATTCATCAAAAATCAGCACGGGAAAGGTTCGGAACCCTTCGCCGATCAAAATAGGCGTACCGAAATCCGCAAAAGCGCGCATAAACACCAGCAGCGAGCCCGCCAAAATCGTCGGCATAATGAGCGGCACCAGCACGGTCAAAAAGCGCTTTAAGCCCTTCACACCGAGGCTTTCGCTCGCTTCCAACAGGGAGTTATCGACCGTCGCCAGCGCGCCTTCGACATACAAAAAGATGAGCGAAAAAAGCTGGAGCGTGAACACCAGCAAAATGCCCTTAAACCCGTAGATATTGACGTCATGCATCCCGAAGGCGCGTTCCAGCAGATGCGTCAGCACACCGTTCCGTCCCAGCAGCAATATCCACGAATACGCGCCGATAAACGGAGCCGACATCGACGACAGGATGATAAAAATACGCAGCGCTTTTTTTCCTTTTATCGAATACGCGGTAAAAAAATAGGCAAGCGGCACGCCGATTACGAGCGACAGCATCGTTGCCGCAAACGAAATGATAAAGCTGTTGAGCAGCGTCCGGTAGTAAAACCCGTGCGCAAAGAACTCGTAAAAATACTCACCGGTCAGCTTATGGGTTTCTTCGTTAAAGATTGATTTAAACAAGAGCGTCCCCAGCGGATACAGCAAAAAAAGCGCGTACCCGGCGGCAAGCGCAAGGGTAATACCCGTCCACACATCGAATAACCGTTTTTTCATTTTGCCGCCTGCACTTTTCTCGTCAAATTGACGGCGCCGTCTTCCGTAAAGACATTGATCTTTTCCGGCTTAATTTGAAGGAATACCTGCGCGCCTTCCTGTGCATCGGCTTCTGCCGAACTTTCCGCGATAACGTCCCCTTCCAGGCCGCCGTCAAGCGCAACCCGGTAGTGCATGTCGGCGCCGAGGAACGTCCCGTCCAGTATCCGCGCCGGGATGCCTTCTTTCGCGATACCCCACTCTTCCGGACGGATGGACAGCCGGACATTCTGATCTGCCGCCTCTAGCGTCATCACCGGAGCGCCGTTCAGCAGCACCTGATTATTTTTGATGCAGCCCTGCAACAGATTACTCCTGCCGATGAACCCTGCGACAAAGATATTCTGCGGGCGGCGGTAGATATCCTTCGCCGTGCCCAAGTGCTGAATCTTCCCGTCCTTCATCACCGCAATAAAGTCGCTGATGGCCATCGCCTCTTCCTGATCGTGGGTAACGTACACGGTGGTAATGCCGACGTCCTTTTGAATTTTCCGGATAACGCTGCGCATATCCACCCGCAGTTTGGCGTCCAAGTTGGAAAGCGGTTCGTCCATTAAAAGGACGTCCGGCTGAATCGCCAGCGCACGGGCAAGCGCCACCCGCTGCTGCTGGCCGCCTGAAAGCTGCGCCGGCATTCTGCTGCGGTATTGCTCAATCTGCATCAGCTTCAAAAAATGATCCGTGCGCTTCTGAATCTCGTCCTTGGGCAATTTCCGCTGCTTGAGCCCGAATTTAATATTATCCTCGACGGACAGGTGCGGAAAAATCGCGTAGTTTTGAAACACCATCCCGATATTCCGCTTACTCGGATCGAGGTTGTTAATCAATGTAGTATCGAAAAAAAACTCGCCGCCTTCGATGGAATTAAACCCTGCAATCATACGGAGCAGCGTGGTCTTGCCGCATCCGCTCGGGCCGAGCAGCGTAAACAACGAACCTTCAGGAATTTCCGCATTCAGCCCTTCAATAACAACCGTGTCGCCGTACTTCTTTACGGCATTTTTAATAACTATTTTACTCACTTTATTATTCCTTTTTTATCACTCTATTGTATAAAACTCATTAATCATCATGATGAAAAGTTAATACTTGTTAATTTTCTCATACGCCTTTGTGTTAGTCAAGAAAAAAATTAAAAAATATCATATACTGAGCATCCTGCCAGCTTACAGACATGTCACCTCATGTTCGCTTAACCTGCAACCGGGCTTGTCCTGTTTGGCTGCTTTAAAAACGGCGTGAGGGATCCCTAGCTTTTCCAATTTTCTAATTTTAAATATGGAATTTTTTCAAAATGTTTCGTATTGTTTGTTACTAAAGTTAAATCATTGTAAATTGCTGTCGCAACAATCAATAAATCCATATCTTCAATTCTCATTCCCTTGCTGAACATTTTGGCTTTTATCTCGGCAAAAATTTCCATCACACCTTCGTTCAACGCTTCAATCGGATAAAGTTCACGGATATGATACACCTTAATCATGTTCTGCTGCTCATTTTGGGAGCGTCTTGCTTCAAAGAGAAGCTCTGCATAAGTAATCATTGAAATTGAAATGGGAATGTGCTTGTTTTCTTCAAATTTCGTCAGAACTGACTTATCTTTGCGGAGTGCAAAAATTATTGTGTCCGTATCAATCAAATATGCCATCTAATGCCTCAAATCTTGCGGAGTTTATTCGGGACGTATAAATGTCATCAATTATCTCTTCTGTCGTTCGGGTATCTTCCCAAGTACCCGCAAGTTTTAAGAACTCTTCCGTGGCATTTTTTGTTTTTACAGGAACAGATGTAAAATAATCCTGTAAAATTGTAACAACTTGTTGGCTGATTGAGCGGTTGTCCTGTTTCGCAACGAATTTTAGCCTGTCGTATAATCGATCATCCATATCACGAACTTGTAACATTGCCATATTGAACCGCCGTTTTAGTTCTTTTTTATTATTAGTCTCCAACCATCTCTACTATATAGCAGCATGCATGAAAAATCAATCAAATTTCATTGTCAATTAAAATGGTAGATTCTGTTCTTATTGATGATAATGTGTACCGCACTGAACAATATATAATTTATTATCTTCAACTTTATACACAAGCCGATTTGCCGTATCTATTCTCCTGCTCCAATACCCTGATAACTCATGTCTTAATGGTTCCGGCTGCCCTTTCCCTTTATCAACCCCATTTCTTTCAATATCCTTGACTAAATCGTGCGTACTTTTTATCAATTTTTGTTGGTGCTTATCAAAAAATTCGCAATAATCTTGCCATGCAATATCAGACCAAACCTTTACCATCAATCAGATTCCTTTAATTCGTGAATTTGACATTTTCCGGTTTCAATTTGATGTATGCTTTTACACAGATATTTCATATTTTCTTCCGAATAAATATACGGATCTTCGGATGCTTTCAGCGCAAATGGCAGGCCATTTTCTCGAATTGTAGCTTTGACAAAAGAATTTATCGCAGAAGAAATATTGATCCCCATGGAATCACATATCCGTTCAAAAATTATTTTATCATCATGTGCAATTTTTGCTGATATTGTAGTCATTTTTAGTACCTCTTACTACGTTATAGTACATAAACTGCTAAAAATCAACTATTCGATTATGCATATAGACAGACTGTTTATAAAGACTTTTGTATATGTCATAGTACAGGCTCATTATCAAAAATATCTGCTTAACAATATAC
The DNA here is from genome assembly GCA_963542655.1 of uncultured Treponema sp. Classification (GTDB taxonomy): domain Bacteria; phylum Spirochaetota; class Spirochaetia; order Treponematales; family Treponemataceae; genus Treponema. The sequence continues at coordinate 9,992 of CAUTXW010000061.1, forward strand.
AAAAGTCAGTGTTCGCATTTGTCCAATCTACAGCCGATAGGGCTTCTCTGCTTTCTTTATTCGCTGATTTCGACAAATATTTTCTTATATTTTTCTACCAGCTCTTTTTTGTGCTGATACACATAGTCCATATCTTCTTCGATAACGTTGATTTCGGAAAAGTCTTTCATGCCGTGCGGCGTTTTTCCGTTTTTGATAACCGGCCGGTTGGTCGTTTTTTCAGCAAAATTCTGCTGGCATTCCTCGCTGATGATAAAGTCGACGAATTTCTGCGCCAGGTCTAAATGCTGCGCGCCTTTGATAATCGCGGTTCCGGGAGGCAGGAATACGGCACCTTCTTTAGGGAAGATCACTTTAACCGGCGCTCCCGACTGCTCCAGCGACACGGACGGGTCTTCATACGTGAGCGCAATGCTCATTTCGCCGTCGGCAACCGCCTTGTACACACCGGACGAACTCGACTTAATCTTTCCGTCAACGTTGCGGTACAGTTCCTTCACAAAATTCCACGCGTTTTCATCTTCGTAGCCGCCCATCGCCAGCAAAATATTAGTCAGCTGAGCAAATGCGCTCGACGAATTGGACGGATCCGCGCTCGAAATCTTCCCTTTATATTCAGGCTTAAGCAAATCCGCATAGCTGTCAATCGGCTCTTTAACTAAATCGGTATTGATAAGCAGGCAGCTGCCGTCCAGCGTAAACGGCGTCAGAAAGCCCGTTTTATTTTGATAGGCTGGCAGAACCAAATCGTTGTTTTTTGAAATATAATCCTGGAAAAGCTCGCGGTTGTCCCGCATCGTTGAATAGCTGCCGCCCCAAATAACATCGGCATAAGGTGCATCCTTTTCGGTTTGCAGCCGCTTAATCAGCTGACCGGTACCGGACTGAATCAGCTCAACCTTGACATTGTACTTCGCCTCGAACGCAGGGATCGTCGCTTTTACCAGCGCCTCGCTATTCGGCGTATACACCACCAACACATTTTCCGTCTTCGATTCTTCCTTCGAGCAGCTGACCGCCGTCAACACACACAGCGCCGCACAAAGGGCATACAAACTTTTACGCATACGCGTACCTCCAAAAACATTTATTATAGAAAAATTTTTCTATATCAGTTTAAAATGATACGCGATATTCTCCATTTTCACAAGTAAAAATTTTTTTAATAATCCGGACGGCTTTTTGTACTTGTGTAAACGCAAGTGTAAAAACCGAGCTATCCGCTTCATAAGAAAATGAAAGGGTTAAAAGCTCGCCGAACTGAAAAACGGCATAATTGACAGGATATACGGTATCTTTTAGACTAAATCGATGAACCTAACACGTAAACTGCCGATTGGCGTACAAAGTTTTAAAGATTTACGGGAGAAGAATTTTTTATATGTAGATAAAACGGCGTATCTCTTTCGCTTAGTGAATAGCAGCCGCGTCTATTTCCTCAGCCGTCCACGCCGGTTTGGAAAGAGCCTGTTTCTTTCAACATTAGCCGCATATTTTCTAGGACAGAAAGAGCTCTTTAAGGGACTATTCCTCGAACAGGCAGAAAAAGAACTCGCTCTGCAGGAAAATCGGAGTGCATGGCAGGAATATCCGGTATTGTATTTGGACTTTAACACGGGCAATTATGGTATTCCTGAAGATTTAACTTTTAATCTGAATAATCATCTATGTAAATGGGAAAAACTCTATGGTGTTGAATGCTCCGAACAAACGCCTGCACTCCGTTTTGCGGGTATTATTGAGCGGGCTTATGAAAAAACCGGCAAGCAAGTAGTCATCTTGAATGAAGTACGATACGGTTTTTTAGAAAATCTACTCCCGGCATATTCCGACTTAGCATTCGTCGAAACGGGGGTATCGGTCTGGCAGTTTGTTGAAGACATCCGCAAGAGCAATGTAGACGGCTTTATGGAGCGGATGCAGGCGATAATAGCCGGTATCCCGTACGACAATTTCAGCGAAGAAAAAGTGAACTTGCGGGAGCAGAACTACCAAACGGCGGTGTACTTGATCTTTGCGTTGATGGGACAATTTGTACAGACGGAGATACACTGCTATAGCAGTGCCGCCATGGATGGCGGTTGTTCTACGCAGAAGCGATGTTTCGACAAAGTCGAAACTCGTAGTCAAAACTATACATCCGTGTATAGTTTTGACGATGCGACTGGACGTGCGGATTGCATCGTATGAACTGCTGATGCTATGTATATCTTTGAGTTCAAGCTCAGCGGCAATGGCACGGCTGATGATGCAATCAATCAGATAAAAGAAAAGACCTACACGATGCAATACACCGTGAGCGGGAAGAAGATTATACTCATCGGTGCGGGATTTGATGAATTAGCAAAAACCATCAAAGATTGGAAAACAGAACTACTATAATATAAAGTAA
>CAUTXW010000062.1:0-12279 GCA_963542655.1 uncultured Treponema sp.
AGGTTTGTTCCGTGTAAAGCATTGTACAGCGATAAAAAATTTTCTTTTGCCTTTTCATCTTCACTGAATAGATCGACAAAAACCGAGTCTTTATACTTTCTGTTGGCTGTACTCATAATAGGTTCCTTCTCACGGGCTGTATTATAGCATAGATTATAGGATTTTGAAATGGATTGCAGCAGCTTCCGGTATACAATTCATAATTAAGAATCACCTACACTCGCCGCATTGCCCCCCGGCTTTCATACCGGCTGCCGCCTCAACTGAAACTTTGTGCGTTTCTCTGCGCGCTTTGCGCCCTTAGCGGTTTACCGCATTCATGTTACCGCGGAGGGCGCAAAGAATCGGTAACCGCTCTCCTACCAGTACCGGTATCAGTCTCCCGCACGAAAACCCTCGATCTGACCATCGGACTCAGGATGTCCGATGGTCAGCCCCATTCCCGATTTACTCATCTTTCCAACTTATGCTAATCGTAACATCGGTGTCGCCGTCGCTGTTCCTTAATTAAAAATGATAAATTTTCCGCATTTTCTTAGCCAAAAACCTCCAAAAGTCATATAAGGACTTGTGGAGGTGTAAATGAAACAAAAGCCTTTTGAAGAACTCACCATTTCAGACGATTTCATGTTCTGTAAGGTTATGGAACATGAGCCTATCTGCAAAGAATTTCTTGAGATGCTGTTTGGTACTAAAATCGAGAAAATCACGTATCTATCGCCTCAAAACACTGTTACCGCCAATTCCGGAGCAAAAACTGTTCGGCTGGACGTACTGGTAAAAGACAAAGCCGGTACATCTTACGACATTGAGATGCAAGTTGGAAATGAGTATAACATACCGAAACGAATGCGGTATTATCAGTCTGTGTTGGATGTCGCCTTTTTAGATAAAGGCTATTCTTATAAAGCACTCAATGAAAGCTATATCATCTTTATCTGTTTATTTGACTCTATTGGAAAAAATAGAGCAGTCTATACCTTTGAAAACATCTGTGCTGAAGATAGCAGCATCCACTTACAAGATGGGACAAAAAAGATTATACTAAATGCGAACTCGTTTAGAAGTGCAGATAATAAGGAATTACGAGGCTTTTTACAGTATGTAAAAACAGGCAACGTAACGACAGCATATACAGGGAGAATAGAGCAGATGATACAGACAGTAAAACGCAACGAACAGCTGAGAAAAGAATATCACATATTACCGGCAGTATTGATGGATGCCTTCGATGAGGGCGAAGCACACGGACGAGCTGAAGGTTCCCGCAAAAAAGCGCTTGAAACGGCACGTATCCTAAAACAATTAGGAGACCCAGTACAAAAGATAATGCAAGCGACTGGACTCACTGGTGAAGAGATTGAAAAACTTTCCACATGAGCAGTAATCGATATATTGTTAGCAGAATACGATTATGCACGGACATCCGTGTCCGATTACACATGTACGGCCTGTTACATGTGTAATCTTCACGTTTTATTCTCCGCCTAAAACGTTCAAAGCCTCTTTCACCGCCGTCAGTTCTGCTTTAGCTTGGGCTGGCCGCCGCCTCAACTGAAACTTTGTGCGTTTCTCTGCGCCGCCTGTGTTGCCATTTCCTAAATCTTAATCATGAATTTATAATTAAGATTTAGCTTTCCCATTATTTCATCGGTATACCGTTGAGCGGTGAGCGATTTCGATAACGGTAATAATCAGTTTATCGTCACAGATGCGGCATAAAATGCGGTAGTCGCCAACCCGGTACCGCCATAGACCTGAAAGATTTGAAGTAAGTGCTTTACCGCGGGAACGAGGATTATCAAGTAAGGCAATTTCACTCATATATTTTTTGATTCGGCTTTGTATCGGCTTATTAAGCCGTGAAAATTGTTTGCCCGCTGCCGGAGCATATTCGACTTTCATTTTAAGTTATAGTCCAAGTTCTTTATACAGAACATCGGCAGGTATTGCAGCTTCCCCGCTTTTCTCAAAGTCATTCCATGCTTTTTCGGCACGTGCTACGTCTTCGGCATCTTCCTGCAATTCGGTGAGATAGCGGCTGAGGGCGTTTTCCAAGATGGTATCTTTTGCCGCTCCGGTCATTTGGGCTGCTTGTTCCAATTCTTGGTACAGTTTATTTGTCATAGTCATTGTAGGCATAGCTTCCTCCTAAAAAAGGCAATGAGGACGTTTGAACTTCCGAATTGCCTTTTTTCGCCGTTTTGTAAGGCTTTAGCCTGAAAAATGGCATACAATACACGATGTTTCATCAGGCGACAGCTTGATGAAACTCGAAGTTGAAGCGAGCGGCACTATTTGAGCCGTGAGCTTCAACCGTCCTCCTGTTTTTTATTAAACACGGCGTGACAACGGGGGTCATCGCACCGAGCCGATTATACCACAGGCTAAAGAATTTAAAAAGTAACCGATGTTTCATAATTGGTAATTTGTAATTTGTAATTAAACCGGTAATTATTCATTAATAATCGCTCCGTTCTTCCCGAAATCTAACCGCTAAGCCGCAAAGTGCACAAAGACATAGAACAATCCATTTCAAAAATCTATACTCTATGCTATAATGCAGTCAGTGAGAGGAAATCGCTATGTCTACTGCAAACAGAAAATATAAAGACTCGGTATTTGTTGACCTATTCAGTGAAGATGAAAAGGCAAAAGAAAACTTCTTATCGCTGTATAATGCTTTACACGGAACAAACCTTCAGCTTTCCTGTCCTGTAGAAAACATAAAGCTTGATAATGTCATGTACATGAATATTGTCAACGATGTTTCCTGCCTTGTAGATAATAAGATTATCGTTCTTGCTGAACACCAATCTACCATAAACGAAAATATGCCATTACGCTTTTTGCAATATATAGCAAGATTGTATGAAAAGCTGCAAAAACCAACCGACCGATATTTACGAACATTATCAAAAATCCCGACGCCTGAGTTCTATGTCTTCTACAACGGATTAAACGACTACCCTGAAACTACAGTGTTAAAGCTATCCGATGCCTTTATTACAAAACCTGAGCAGATACCACTGGAACTGACAGTACAGGTACTGAATATAAATAATGGTAAAGGTGGCAAAATACTAAAGACATGTAAAACACTCGACGAATACAGCCTTTTTGTAGAAGAGGTGAGACTCCAAACACAACTTGATCCCGAAAACGGCTTTACCAATGCGGTAAAGCTATGTATAGAAAAAGGAATCTTAAAAGAATACTTACAGAGAAAAACACGGGAGGTGATCAATATGTTAATAGCCGAATATGATTATGACACAGATATTGCAGTACAGAGAGAAGAAGCTGGCAAAATAGCCTTTGCTCAAGGAATATCTCAAGGAATATCCCGTGGTTACCGCCAAAAAGCGCTCGAAACGGCACGGCTGATGAAAGCCGAACCGCTTGCTTCCGATTTAATTGCGAAAGTAACCGGCCTCACCAAAGAAGAAATAGAGAAGCTGTAATCCAATAGATAATGTGTAATGGATAATAGCTTTGTGCTGAACACCATTACCAACCCTTTGCATTCCCTGCGTCCTCTGCAGTTAATAAAATAGAACCACGGAGGACGCCAAGAACGCGGAGAGTAATGATGATTTGATAGATTGAAAACTCTTTGAGATAAAGGCGGGTTCTTAGGGTGATAACCCTAAGCGGTTATTTTGAAGATAGGAAGAGTCGAAGGGAAGGTTACAACCAACGAAGTTTCGAGGTGAAGACACTTTTATCCGAAAAAAGTGTCTTTCCTTCCCTTACCATTTACTCTTTCCAGCTTATTTTAATCGTAACATCGGTGTCGCCGTCGCGGGTGAAGTAGTGTTCCGTAAATGTCTTTTCATCGCCGTCACCTATCCTAATATCGGAATTTGCACTTGTGTTTCCTTCATTATCGCCGTTCAGCTGCGAACCGTCATACGTCCATCTCCATTGATCACTATCATAATCATAGGTCAGTTTTGCCTTGGTTATAGCGATATGATCGTCATCGGCGTTGTCATCTTCCCAGATGTCGATATTTACCGGTATTGCATTTACAGGGAAAGAACTGAATGTCCGGGTAAAGCTTTCATTGATGGGAAACCTAGCTCCGTTTCCTGCATTCCATGGATGGCTCTCCTGGCGTTCGCTTTTCATCTGCCCGTCAACTTTCATCGTCCAGTAATATTCGGCCGTGGTGCCGTTATCATCTACTCTTATGCATTTTATCTCCACAAAGGTAACCTTCAGTTCCGCTTTTACAAACTTTATAACACCATCCTTCTTTTTATACCGCCAGTATTTGTTGCCGTTTTCAGGTGTTACCTTAAAGTTCGCTTTTTCGGCGCTGCCCGTTGCAAGGATTCTGCCGTCGGTATACTCGTTAGGCGTTATCCGTGCGGCGGGGGTGTTTGTCAATGTGCCGGTTACGTCAATGCTTTTGCCGGATTCCAAATAGACGTCGTTGTTTTGGTCAACTAAAGCACCGCCGCTCATTTTGAATGTTCCGCTCACGTATACACCGCTGCCCTTATCGGCCGCCGTGCAGCTGGAGATAGCGCTTGAGTCTTGCATAATGAGCGTACCGTTGTTTACGTATACGCCGCCGCCTTTGTGCGCCGAGCAGTTGGTGATAGCGCTTGAGCCTTTCATAATGAGCGTGCTGGTTACGTATGCGCCGGCACCTGTGCGGTTTCCGGTCTCTTTGCCGTTTTTAAGCGTTATATTTTCAAGGGTGAGCTTGTTGTTCACATCAAAAATACCCGACAGGTTGCTTGCATTCAAAGAGGCGGAAGAGCCGCTGCTCTTGATAATAAGGTCTCTACGGATAGTAATTTTTCCGTTATTGCCCTGGGCGTTCGTTGCCGTTATTTCCCCGCTGATAGTGATGGTATGGGCGCCTTCTGTTTTTTCAACTTCTTCTTTAAGGCGCTTCCACGCATCGGGACCGCCGCTGTTAAAATGTAATTCACCCGGTTTAAACTTGACCGTTACGGTTTTAGGACCATCCACAGTGAGGGTTGCGGTCAGCGCAGAGGAACTTAGACCCGTCCAGCCGTCAAGCTCCCAGCCATCATTCGGTGTTGCGGTAAAGGATACCGAAGCCCCATGCGGAACGTTAGTAAGTGTTGCAATGCCGCCGCCCTTCTGGGCTGTTTGGTTCTGACTGCCGTAAGTCCCCTGCAATGTCCCCTCTCCGTTCGCTACGCTGAACGTTACGGTGTAGGTCTTCTTCTTAAATATTACCGTTACGGTCTTAGGCCCGGTTACGTTGGAAAGCGTATAGTTTTCACTCGTATGACCGGGTACTATGACGCTATCAACCATCCAGCTTTGAACTTCCCAACCATTTGCCGTATCCGGCTGTGCGGTAAAATCTACCCTTCCGTTGTGTGCAACGGTAAAGGTTAGCATGGAGCCTCCGCTTGCCGTTTTGTCGGTGCCGTTGTACGTGCCTTTAAGTGAGCCGCCATGTCCGTATCCAACGCTGAATGTTACGTTGTAGACCTTTTTCTTAAACTTAACCTTTACGTTTTTAGTGCCGGTTATATTGTCAAGTCTTGCATTTGCCGCACCGGTAGTACCGCCCGATGCAAAACTGCCTGAAGAAACCGTCCAGCTATCTACTTCCCAACCGTTATCGGGATATGCGGTAAAGGTTACGCTTCCATCGTGCGTAACGGTAAAGGTGCGCTCGGTGCCTCCGCTTGCCGTTTGAGTATTCCCGCTGTATGTGCCGTCAAGAGAACCGCCCGTTCCGCCGTCTACGCTGAATGTTACGTTGTAGACCTTTTTCTTAAACTTAACCGTTACGTTTTTATTACCGGTTACGTTGGAAAGCGTATAGCTTGTGTTTGTTCCGTTTACAGAAGAACCGTCAAGCGTCCAGCCGTCTACTTCCCAACCGGTAGTAGGGGAAGCGGTGAAGGATACACTTCCGCCGTGCTTTACCGTAACGGGGCTTGTTGACGTTACAGAACCGCCAGTAACAGCCGTTACAGCGATACTACTACCGCCTGCTGAACCGTCTATATTGAACCGTACGGCATATTTTTCTCGCTCATAGCGAACCTCTACGACTGTTGAACCGTCTGCCGCTATCGTTGTAGCTGTATAGGTACCGGTTTTAAAGCCGGTATAGTGTTTAAGTGTTACAGTAGCATTCTGTCCCGTTGTACCGGTTTCATTATCTATATCAGTATGCGACGCAGGATATCCATCATCGTTGAGGTTTTGCTGATAGTGCTTTACCTTATATTGCGTACTGGAGCTTGCAACCCACTTGGCATAGAGGTCTACCGTGCCGTTTGCAGTGGTAGTAAGGTTACTTACCGATTGCTGATCACTATACTCTTTAGAACCGCCTGCACTTGTTGCCCAACCATCAAAAATATAACCGGTTTTAGTAAATCCGTTCGAAGTAAGCGGCTTAGACTCATCATACGTAAAGTCCTGTTCGCTCATGATTCCGCTGGCATTGCTGTCGTTCTTGTTAAAACGCACCTTGTAAGTATTCGCCATCCACTGTGCCGTATAGGTTGCGTCCGCTGCAGGGAATGTCGCCGACAGCGCCGGTGCAGGAGGGGTCGGCTGCCAGCCGCTCAAGATATAGCCGGTTTTATTCAGAGTAGGAGCTGTTGGTACAGTAAGCGGCGCGCCGTATTTACCGCTTTCTACTACATCGCCCGTATTTTCGCTGATGTTTCCGCCGTTGAGTCTGAACGTTACGGTAATCATCTTCCGTTTGTAATACACCTTCACTACCGTTGAACCATCAGCAGCGATTGTTGGAGAAGCGGGCTCAAGTCTATCATACTCAAAGCCGGGATAGTCTTTCAGTGTGATGCCATTGCCGACAGACAGCGGGGAGCCTGTAATACCGGCTAAACCGGTATCGGTTTCCGTTGCTGTTGCGGGATATGTTCCATCAAGTTCCTGCTGATAGTGTTCTACCTTGTACGCGATACCGCTGCCTGCAACCCACTTGGCATAGAGGGTAATATCGTTTGTAACCGTATCCGCGTCAAAGTTCCATGCCGGTTCGGAGAAAGAGGAAGATTTGTACCAACCGCCAAAAGTGTACCCTCTCTTGGCCGGTTGTTCCGCTGCGGCAGGCGCCGATATTTTCTGTCCGTACAACGCTGTTCCGGTTCTTGAGGTTGTGCCGTCCGTGTATGCGCCGCCGTTCGCATTGAAGGTAACCGTGTACGTTCGGCTCACTTTATAATACAGCGTTTTGATAGCTGCCGGTTTAAATCCGTCCCCGCCGGTGTAGTATGCCAGTTTAAAGACCTTTTCGTTTGCACCGTTTAGAGAAAGCGGTATAAGGATGGGATTCCCTTCATACTGCAATGTTGAACCGGTCGCTATTTCCGTCAGCGTAGCATATACAAGCGCTGCTGCTGTGGGTGTCTGAATTTCAAGCTGAGCTTCCGGTTCGCCTGTTCCCGCTTTTATCACGATTGCATTCGTTTCGGAAGAACCGTCGCCGGAAAGCGTTTCAATCTTTTCGCCCTGAATAATGCGCAGCGTTGCCGGTTCCGCCTTGTTGGGTTTCGTACTTGCGTTCAATACCGGGGCTACAAGCCCTTTCGCATCGGCAAGCCGTACCGTATAGCCTTTCTTTGTAATGCCGTCTTTTACTTCGACATCGGTTTTATAATAGAGCACCCAACCGTCTGCACCGTTCGCAGGAACCTCGTCTGCATTGGGTTCGGCGAGCTGTTCTATATCCGCATACTCCAAGAAATTGCCACCCACAGGTGTTACAAATGCCGTCTGCGCTTCGTTGACCGAAAGCGCATAATTCGTACCGTTTACGGTGATGCCCGCAATGTCCTTATGCAAAAGTCCGCCGGGCACTTTCTTATCCATCTCCGGAACAATAAAACACAGAACATAATACGCAGGAGCCCCTTTTGTCTTTGCAACGAAATAGTGCGTTATCCGCGGCGGAGGCGTATTCGCTTTGATCTTCATGATATATGTTTGTTTAAATTGACGCCCGTCAGCCGCATAAAGGGTAATACTGGATGAGATATCTTTTTCGCCCCATTCGGCAGTTTGTAAAAAACCGGCCTTGTATACGAGTTGCAATGTGTTCGGCGTCGACTGAGTCATTTCGTAATCCGTGCCTGCAACCGGCTGCATGTCGGTCAGCTGCGCAAAATTGACGACCTTTCTAGCAGGCGGCATCGCTAATTGAAACCCGTGAGGATTGTGCAGCCGCAGGGTAATTTCGGCATCTTTGTCCGACGCAACACTTGCAATGCCGCTTACATCATTTTGAGATACCGTCTCTATCGTCGCGCTTTTAATAAATGCCTCTGATGCCCAATAGCTGAGATATCCGTCTATATCGGCCGTAAATTGTTTGCAGGTTGTAAACAAAATAATAAAAAGGAGTCCGGTGAAAAGAAAGCTCATTTTACGCATATAATAGCTTCTCCGTAAATGCTCAGGGTAAAGAGAGCGAATCGAATCGTATTCGTTCTTCCGATGCTCTGCATTAGTCAATAATTTTTAATCACTGAATGTAGAAAAATAAGATTCTCTGTAAAGATAACAAATCCCTGGTATAAAAACAGCAATTATCACAAAAAAAGAACTAAAATCAGGTAAAAAGAACTACAGTTACAGCGTTTTTATAGGGATTTATACAGTCCATGCTGGTCTTCTCCTCTTTTTTTTGATATAATTAACTATAATATGAAGCAGTTACTCAACCCCAACCGGCTGTTATATATTTTCAATACCATCGTGATGGGATTTGCGATGGCATTAAACATCAAAGCGGCCATTCCGTATGTTTCGTTCATCCCGTATATGGAGTGGATAAAAGCTGCGCTGAACGCCTTCTGCATGATCCTTTCTCTTATCATTATATTTCGCCCCGAAAAGGAATTATTGACGTATATCGTATTTTTTGTTGAAGCGGGAAACGCGGTTCTTGTCGGATTTATCGGCATCGGTACCTCGTTGCTCTGTATTGGGCTTATCTTGTGTTTTGTCAACGGAGACTTTGCCGTTCATCGTAAAAGAAAAGCGATCATCCTGAGCATCTACTGGGCGCTTATCATACTTACAACCTATCCTGTGTTAGGCTTTACGTTTCTGATGTTTGAAGTTTTGGGCACACTCTTCGCGCTTACCGCCTGTGCAGCGCTGTACCAAAAGCTGGAAGCAAAGCTCTCCTATCTTTTACTGCCGAACGAAACGGTAACAAGCTCCATTACGCTGCCGCCGAAGGGTTCAACCTTAAAACTGTCGGACTATGAACTTTCGCAGCGGCAAATCGCTTTTATTCTCGGCTCGATTATGCAAGGCGAAACCTACGACATGCTGGGAAAGCGGTATTATGTCAGCACCTCCGTGGTAAAAAAAGACATGGCTGCAGCCTGCAAATACTTCGGCGTCGCAAATCGCGAAGCGCTGCGCATTTTGCTTTTGCAGTACAAGCTGAAAGAGTGATCTACAATCCCTCCGTGTCCCCTGGGCATGTTTGGATGAGCATGTTTTGAATAAAGCGCTTTCAGCTTCGGTGCACTTTTTCGTACAGCTTGACAGAACGCCATAAAACCATTATCGTGTAAAAGATACTAAGGATATAATTCCATTGGAGGTGATTCTGTAAGTGGCAAGCATCGTTATTGATGATTCCGAAAACTTGGAAAAAGCGATTAAACGTTTTAAGCGTCAGGTTGAAAAGGAAGGCATTATCCGCGAGTGGAAAAAGCGCGAATTTTATGAAAAGCCGTCGACCATTTTAAATAGAAAGAAAAAGGCTCTTCAGCGCAAATTGATGAAAAAAAACCGCAAATCCTACGATTCAAAATCTTATTAATTCCTAATAATAAGAATACTGAGCCAATTCTTCGTTCAGACATATAATAACCGGCGCCCCGCTAAAGTGAGGGTCTCTAATGTTTTTATCGGTCGGAGCGTTTAGAATTGGCTTTGAACGGCAATACATCACCTCCGATTGTATAGCTGCCGGTGCGCGTTCCATCCGCTTTAAAATCGAACGGCGGACACACATACGTCCATAACACACCATCCCGTTTTTGCAACGCTAAAAATGCCTCCGTCTCCGCCTGTGCAAGCGGCTTAAACGGTTCGGGAAAATCCGGCGCATCAATCAGCAACAGCGTACGCTTATCGTTCACATAAAGGCAGCCCGCGCCTCCGACAATCAACAATCGCGTATCCGTACCGGCAAGAATATCGCATAATTTTTTCAGCGAACTGCCGTGCTGCGCAAATGTTTCCGGCGTCCACGTACCGAATGCATCGATAATGATATCGAAACCGCTCAAATCATCAACCGTCAGATCGAACAAGTCTTTTTGAATAACCTTTTTCGCCGCGCTTTTATTCTTTGACCTTACAACCGCAGTAACATCAAGCCCTCGGTCAACCGCTTCTTTTGTAATCAACCTTCCGGCTTTTCCATTCGCGCAAATAACCGCATGGTATTCTGCTTTCGGTTGTTGGTTGTCGGAAGTGATGTTTTCCAACAGAAAAATATGGTTATTTTTCTTTGTGGATTGGAAACGAGGCTTTTTTATGATACTATTTACTTAGAGGGAGTAATCAACAACCCCGACGCAAGCGTCGGGGTATTAAACCCTCCGCACGAATAAAGAATGAACCTAACGCCCGATTTCTCCTAACAACAGAAATGATACGCCCTCACAACACACGCTCTCAGCCGCTTTGCGATGGGGGCGTTGATTTTCTTTCCTTTATACCGTATATTCTTCTATCAAGTTCAAGTTACGGAATTATTGCATCCAAAAATGCTCACGCGATGGGCGCCGCCCGTATGTTCGGTAACAATGTGCATACGCGCTTGTTAAAAAAAGAAATGCAGTTTTGATAGGCGGTTACCGTCATTCATTCCAATGGAGGAAAAACGTATGATACGAGTATTATCGGTAGGCGGATCAATTGTTGTCCCTCAACAGCCAAATGAAGCGTTTTTACGGGATTTTGCGTCCGGAATACGCAGCTGGTTACAAGCCTCGGCAGATAGAAAGCTGATCATGGTTGTCGGCGGCGGAGGGCCTGCGCGGGTGTATCAAAATGCGTATAAAAATATTGTCGGCGAATCCGCTGCAAATGATGAAGCCGACTGGATCGGCATTATGGCAACCCGCCTCAACGCGCAGCTTTTAAAGGCCGTATTTTCCGATTTATGCCCTCAGCCGGTAGTCTACGATCCGACCACAGTTGAACAGTTCACCGGTCAAGTGCTGATCGCCGCAGGGTGGAAACCGGGCTTTTCTACCGACAATGATGCGGTTTTGCTGGCGGAACGCTTTTCGGCAACACAGGTCATCAATCTTTCAAATATTGAAAAAGTATATACCGATGACCCGAAAAAGAATCCCAACGCACAGCCGATAGACCGCATCTCGTGGGAAAATTTCATTCAGATGGTTGGAACGGAATGGGTACCCGGCAAAAACGTGCCGTTTGATCCGGTAGCAAGCGTACGCGCGCAAAAAGCGGGGATACAGGTGATCTGCGCAGGCGGTACGGATTTGGATAATCTTGACAATATCTTGCATGATCGGCCGTTTAAAGGCACGACAATAGGATAAGGCATGAACTATTATGACATTCTCGGAGTGAGTAAAACCGCCTCCGAGGAAGAAATAAAAAAAGCATTCCGCGCAAAGGCGCTGCAATATCATCCTGACAAAAATCCCGGTAATGCAGCCGCCGAAGAAATGTTTAAAAAAATCAATGAGGCATATTCCGTCCTCTCGGACACAAGAAAGCGCGCGGACTACGACCGAGGAGGCTCGTCTGCGCAACAGCGTCAATCGTATACCCAAAGCTATGCGCAACAGAATCCTTTTGCCCGTCATCAGTTTACGGAAGATACCGAGGCAGACGATCCTTTTTACGGTACGCACTATACCTGGACATTCTATGAATCGCCCAAACAAGAAGAGCCCGAACCTGTCTCGCGGCGGAAAGGGCTTGGTGCGTTATTTACCGGTATCTTCTATATATGGCTCAGTCTATTGAGCTTTCGACTTCTGTATGTTTTCAGTTTTTTAGGGCTATTTATCGGTATACCGCTGCTGGTGAAAGGAATTAAAAACCTTAAAATCGCATTTATATCGTTTTTTAAAAGCAGCTAGCGTTCGCGGAAGATAATGCGGCCTCTGTTCAAATCATAAGGAGAGAGCGCGACTTTTACGCTATCGCCCGGAACGATGCGGATGTAGTGTTTACGCATTTTTCCTGATAAATGCGCTAAAATGATATGACCGTTTTTTAATTCAACAC
>CAUTXW010000063.1:0-12011 GCA_963542655.1 uncultured Treponema sp.
TATCAGTTACCACATCTTTGGTAAGCTCTTTATCCAGCAGTTCAAGGGCTGCAATTAAACCGGATGGCATATCTAGTACACACTCAAGAAAATCCTGCAAACAGACTTTATTCTCTTCCGAGCCAAGCAAGAGTTTAAATAAATAATCGTTTGTAAGGGTGAGTATCAGTGTATCACTCATTTTCAACCTCCGGTGATACTATATGCATCACCGAAGGCAAAATGGCTAAAAAATGAGCAGACGCTGCGCAAATTTATCCGTTATTAAGACATGGCAGCGTCTACTATGTTATGGTTTATTATACAATGAATTATGCAGCGTTACGCTCGGTTTTGTTTTTCCCCAGAAGGCCGAACAGGAATGCTCCGATAACGGCAGGGATGAGCCACGCAACGCCGATGTTTGCAAGCGGCAGCTTATCTAACAATGCGGAAAGGCCTGCAAACGATACGGTCGCAGAACCGAACAGTCCAAGGAAGTCGTTTACGAGGCCTTCGGTTGACGCAAATGCTTGCAAGCAACTTACCAACAGCGTACCGGCAGTTCCGCCGACGTAATAGTATCGGTTCGGAATGCAATCATCCAGCAAGTTCATAACAGTCAATAAGATACAGACGGGGTACAACGCTTCCAGAAGCGGTACCGAATAGCGGATAATATTTTCAACGCCGTAGTTCGCAAGCAAGCAGCTGAATACCGACACGACAATCACGATTGCTTCATACGATACTTTGTTATGAAAAAGCTTTTTAAAAAAGTCGCCGGCAGTCGCAGTTAAACCGATTGCCGTTGTCAGACAGGCAAAGGCGATCGAAAGAGAAAGGATGATCTTGCCGGTTTGCCCCCACAAGCGTGCGCAGATGTTGATCAAAAGAGATGTGCGGCTGATATCTTTTGGAAACATAGCCGATGCAGACGCGCCCGCATGTAATAAGCCCCCGTACACAAGCAAAAGGCCTGCTGCAGCAATCAGTCCCGATGAAAGATTGAGCTTTAAAAGCGATTTTTGCTCGGAATAGCCGCGTTCTTTGATATTTTTTACGATGATAGTTGCAAAAAGCATTGCCGCCAGCGCATCCATCGTCTGATAGCCTTCTAAAAAGCCCTTCAAGAAAAAGTTTTGCGGAGCCGGGCTTTCCAGCGGCCCCAGCGGCGCAATAAAGGCGCGGATAACGATGGCTGCAAGCACGATAATAAGGATCGGCGTTAGGTATTTCCCAATCAGGCTGATCACTTTTGACGGCTTGATGGAAAAGATGAGTACAATAGCAAAAAAGATAATGGAACTGACCATCGGGCTGATTGACGTGCTGAACGGCAGTACGCCTATTTCATACGTCGTTGCTGCTGTCCGCGGAATTGCGAGCAGCGGGCCGATACCGAGCATGATAACCGTCCCGAATATGTTAGCAAAAACCGGGTGCACCTTTACTGCAAATTGCTGAACCTCGCCGCCTGCTTTCCCGACGGCAAAAATACCTAAAATCGGAATACATATCCCGGTAATGGAGAATGCAATAAACGTAATAAACCATTTATCTCCGGTCATAAACCCGAGTAACGGCGGAAATATCAAGTTTCCCGCGCCGAAAAACATTGCAAACAAGGCAAAGCCGACGATGATGCAATCGTTCAATCCTTTTTTCATAGAATCCTCTTTTGTATGAAACTGATGGAGCCGCTAAAAACCACAATTTTTAGAGCTATCCTATGCCAATCCGTCGATATAACCGTTCACAAGGTCAATTCGGAGCGCTTGCGGTTCTTTGGGCAGTCCCGGCATACGCATCATATCACCCATGACCGCTACAATCATTTCCGCTCCGTTGTTTACGATAATTTCGCGGACAATCATCTCAAACCGTTCGGGAACGCCGAGTTTTTTCGGATCATCCGAAAACGAATATTGCGTTTTTGCAATACAAACCGGATACGAATCGATGCCCCATGCGCTGATCCGTTTTAACATTTTTTCGGCGTCGGTATGGTATGTCACGCTTTTTGCACCGTATACGCGTGTACAGATTTTTTCAATTTTGGTTTTTACGCTATCGGTGTCGTGATACGCGTATACAAGCGACGATGAAGGCCGCTTGTCAATCAATTCGACTGCGGTGCGGGCAAAATCAACCGCTCCGTCGCCGCCATCGGTAAAGGCGCTGTTCACGGCAAACGGCAGCGCATGTTCAGCGCAATAGACGCGGAGACTTTCGATTTCGGCATCGGTATCGTATCCGTATTTGTTCAGCGTTACCAGCACGGTTTGCCCGAAGCGGCGGAGGTTGTCCGCATGTTTGCGCATATTTTGAAAGCCGCGTACGAGCGCTTCCTGATTCGGCTTCGCGATATCCTGTTCCGATATGCCGCCGTGCAGCTTTAAGCCGCCGGTCGTAACGACCAGCACCGTGAGAGCAGGAGAAAGCCCGGCCTTTCGGCATTTTATATCAAAAAACTTTTCGGCGCCTAAATCAGCTCCGAACCCCGCTTCGGTAATGGCATAGCGGCCGTAGGTAAGTGCCATTTTGGTAGCCAGTATCGAATTACATCCGTGCGCGATATTCGCAAACGGCCCGCCGTGTACGAAGGCCGGGGTATGTTCGGTTGTTTGCACCAAATTCGGGTGCAGCGCTTTTTGCAGCAGTACGGTAATGGCGCCGCCGACGGCAAGGTCTTTAACCGTGAACGGGCTATTATCCATCCGGTAGCCGAGAATTATCTTATCAATGCGGCGGCGGAGATCATCCATATCGGAAGCAAGGCATAAAATCGCCATAATCTCCGAAGCGGCGGTAATATCAAATCCCGATTCGGCAGGAACACCGTTCCCTTCGCCCAGGCCGGTAACGATTGAACGGAGCGCACGGTCATTGACATCGAGCGCACGCTTCCAAACCACTTTTTTTAAGCCCTGCGGCGTATTGCGCGTTCTGAATACATAGTTATCCAAAAGGGCGCTGATCATATTATGGGCTGACGTGATGGCATGAAAATCGCCGGTAAAATGCAGATTGATTTCTTCCATCGGCAAAATCTGCGCATATCCGCCGCCAGCCGCGCCGCCTTTCATGCCGAAACAAGGCCCCAAAGACGGTTCACGCAGCGCAAGCACCGCATTCATACCGATTTTTTGCATTCCCAGCGCAAGCCCGATCGAGGTGGTGGTTTTGCCGATCCCGGCTTTTGTCGGCGTCATGGACGTAACCAGAATAAGGTTATTCGCATTCACGCGGGTTTGATCTATCTTTGTATAGGGAATCTTTGCCGTATAAAATCCGTAAGGGATAACGGAATCAGAATCGATAGCAAGATGAGAGGCAATATCCTGAATTGGGCAAAGCGGCGTTTCCCGCGCTATTTGAATATCCGTTTTCATGCGCAAGAGTGTATTAGAATAGAAGAAAAAAGACAAGCGATTTTATCCGGCTATTGCGGCGACTCGGTTATAAATATCCGGTGCGGCTGCGGCAGCCTACACGCGGCTGCTTGACAAAGTAATTTTGATGACTATACTTATTATAATTGTAAGATATATCTTTTGCAGATGATCTTGAAATTTTATTGGTATATTATCGATATGAAAAAACGCAACTTTACTTTACTTTACTTTACTTTACTTTACTGCAACTGCATTCGCTCAAGAAGCGCCGATCTGGCTCTCTCATAAAAGCGTAAAATATCCCGACACACTCTTCATAAGCGCGCTCGGTTCGGGCGCATCCGAGGCGCAGGCAAAAGATGATGCCGTTACACAGCTTGCCCTCTACTTTAATTCCACCATAACGGTAAACCGCGAAGCTTCCAGCAGCATTACCGAATCCGCTTCAATCAAAAAATCTCGATCTGTTTCAGGTTCACTCACTATCGAATCCGAGACAGATTTACCGCTCCTCAGTTTTTCCGAAAGTTTTTGCACCCCTTCGGGGGAATGGCACGTGTGCGCCTATATCAATAAGAACGATGCTGTAAAGCGGTGTACAGCGGAACTTGACAGCAGTATCCAAAAAGCGAAAAACGCATTGAATATCTGTAAAAATACAGACGTCCCCATTTCCGCCTTTACCGGCTTTTCAAAAATCAAAAAAAATCTGATTAAACTTCAAAAAACGTGCGAAACGCTCATCGTGCTCGACGCAGAAACAGGCAAAATATATCGAACTGCAATCGATGCAATCGAAAACGACTGCATTACGGCTATGCGTGCAATCAAACCGCGCGTATCGTTCGGCATACACATCGAAAACGACGCAGATGAGAGCATTGCAACGATCTTAAAAGAAGTACTTGAAAGCGAAGGATTTGTCTGCGGAGGCAATGCAGCGCTGCATATCTCCGGCGCAATCTCAATATCACAGTCTGAAAATGACGCAGGCGTCTTTGCCCAACCGAAGCTTTCGCTGAAAATCCTCAATCAACAGGGCGAAATTTTGTATTCATATTCCCGCCGTTATAAAAAATGGGGACACCGCAACGTTGACAGTGCGGTAAGAAAGGCGTACGCCGAAATAGACAAAGATTTGCGCGCTAATTTTATGAACATCTTTCAATAGTGCAATGACGGCTGCGAAAACCTTCCGCAACCGTGAAATACTAACATAGTAGAGGAGGAGAAGGGATGAAAAAAATCCTTGGCATCATGGCGGCGCTCCTGATAGCGCACACTGCGGTGTTTGCGGTTGAAATTGAGGCTGCTCTGGCGGAAACGGCGGAACAGTTTTCAAAAACGATCAAAACCGGCAGCACAATAGCGATTATCGGGATTTCTTCCGGCACGGAAGAAATGAGCGACTTTATGCTCGATGAGCTGACCGTCAATTTTGTAAAGCTGCGAAAGCTCAAGGTTGCAGACCGCGCAAACCTGGCCGCAATCAAAAAAGAAATGAATTTCCAGCTTTCGGGAGAAGTCGGCGATGATTCCATTCAGCAAATCGGTGCAATGGCAGGAGCGCAAACGGTTATCCGCGGAACCTTAAAACCGTTCGGCGAATCATACTTGCTTGTCATTCATGCGCTCAACGTTACAACGGCAGCGGTAGAAGATATTTACCGTGCAAAGATTGATGCGAATGGGACGGCTGTCTTGCTTTTATCGGGAGGTACCGGGAGCGGCAACACAAAAGTGCTGCGGGCAGATCGCTACCACGGCGGACAACTTGCAGCAATAGGATTCGGCAATCTGCTATTCGGAATGGGAGCATATATCGCAGGTGAAACAGGAGACGGTATTGCGCATACCGTCTGGGAGATTGCAAACCTCGGTATGATTATCGGTGGTGCAGCAGCGCTACCATCCGAAGGTGGAGAAGTGGCCGGTGTTACTTTACTGAGCCTCGGATTGATTTCCGGAGTAACGAGAATCATTTATGGTTTTGTACGTCCCAAATATTACACAAAGAAGGTTCAAAATAAATCAATGGGGGCGGCGGATATTTTGAATGGGCTGAATTTTGCAGTTGTGCCGCACAAAAACGGCAACACGGCTGTTACGCTTGCTTACGCCCTGTCACTGTAAAGAAGCACCCGTTTGTGGAAATGTTCGCAA
Source organism: uncultured Treponema sp. (assembly GCA_963542655.1). Classification (GTDB taxonomy): domain Bacteria; phylum Spirochaetota; class Spirochaetia; order Treponematales; family Treponemataceae; genus Treponema. The sequence goes on from CAUTXW010000063.1 coordinate 5,541, forward strand.
GGAGATGTACGCTATAGCGGCAGAATGAAACAAAAAACATTTTGCAGATAATAGTTTTTATTATGGAGGAAACAATGAAAAAGACATTGAAGGCGCTTACATGCGCGGTTTTGGCGGGAAGTGCGCTTTTGCTTTCCGGCTGTACCACAACATCGAGTGCGGCTCAGGCTGCCCCCCGGGCTCAACGTCCGACAGTCGTTGACTGGCAGGGAGCGGCGTATGGAACGGAAATTCCTGAATGGGCGCGAATCATTTTACAGGGTGATGAGGTCGACAAAATCCAAAAGATGAGCGAATTCAGCAAAAAATACGTCAAATTTGCGTCGGCACGCGGACAAGATGTTGATTTACTGAAAGCCTGGGCAGCTGCGGACGCAGCGGATACCATTTCGCGCAGCATTACGCAGAACGTAACCGGCGAATTGGGCACAGCAGTCAAGGGGAATAAAGACGATGCGGCAACAGTCAAAATTGCAGAGCAGGCAATCGGTATTTTTTCTTCAAATAAAATCAGCGGGTTTGAAAAAAGCCGCGAGTTTTGGGTCAAAATGCAACAGCCTTCCGGTAAAACCGAATTTGAATACGTCGTCTTATATGCAATCGACAAAGACAATTTCCAAGATCAAATTGACGCAGCGTTAGGAAAGATTTCCGCAAAAACCGAACAGGAAAAAGAAGCTCTTTCCCGCATTAACGAACTGGTCAAAATGTCCGCCTTACGCGCAACATCGGTTCCCGAAGAGCGATAAACGGATCTTTTAAAAAACCGAATACATGCAGCCGGATGATATTATCCGGCTGCAATCGCCAAAGACAGCGGCTGTAGTACCTTGACGTAAACAGCCGCACTTTTCTCATAAGGACAGGGATTCAGCTACTTGACCGAGAACATTTTTTTATGTTATCCTATGCAATCAACCGTTTCACATGGTAATATACACCCGTTCGTATAGTATCATGCACAAATCTACAAAAAAGCAGCGTTATTCGTTTTAAGTATGATGAATGGGCTTGCGAAAACATGAACAGAGGTTTCTATGTACGCACTTTTTGAATATAAGGGAAAGCAGTATAAAGCCGAACAAGGCGCTAAAATTCTCGTGGATAAGATCAGCGAGCCGCAGGGTACCGCTATCGACATTGACACCGTGTTATTGATCAACAACGACGGAAATATTTCAGTCGGCGCACCGTATGTTGCCGGGGCAAAAATTTCGGCAACGGTGGAAGAAAGCCTGCGGGATAAAAAAATTATCGTATACAAATACAAGAGTAAGAAAGACTATCACCGGACAATCGGTCATCGTCAGCATTACACGTACATTACCGTTAATTCAATTACCGGGGCGTAATAACGCATGATTCGGTTCCTTTTGGAGCATGATAAAGGAGGGAGGCTGCTTTCCTTTGATGCGTCCGGCCATGCAGGTTACGGGCAAAAGGGACACGATATTGTATGCGCTGCCGTAACAATTCTGATACGGACAACCGTGCAGGCGCTTGGCTCCATACACGCGGAAGCTCATGCGGAGCAACGCGGGCGCTTCACCTTTCAAGTGGTGCAGTATGATGAAAAAGATGCGGAACAGCTCCGGTACGCAGCGCAGTTTTTATGGCTTGGAATGACTTCCCTCCAGGAAGAATATCCCAAGGCAATTCAATGCAAACAAATACAGCGGTAAACGGATAGGTTTACCTGACATAAGGAGGCGACTATGGCGCGGAAACGAGGCGGAAGCGGTGCAAAAAACGGACGGGATTCAAACCCGAAATATTTAGGCGTTAAGGTATATGGCGGACAGGCAGTAAAAGCCGGTTCCATTTTAGTACGGCAACGCGGCACGGCAATCCATCCGGGCGATAATGTCGGCCGCGGAAAGGATGATACCCTCTTTGCAACCGTCGACGGTACGGTTGTGTATCATCACCGCAAAGGCAGACATTTGGCGTCTGTAACACAAGCGTAAGGATGGAGTGGCGGATACTTCCGCAGTGATATTGAAAGCCGGCTTCCATGCCGGCTTTTTTTTCGAGAAGGACACGATACGATGATTCAATTTGCGGATGAAGCTCTGATTGAAGTTTCGTCGGGAAAGGGCGGAAACGGGTGCATCGCATTCCGGCGAGAAAAATATGTACCGAAAGGCGGGCCTGCAGGCGGCGACGGCGGCCGCGGTGGCGATGTACTCTTTGAAATTAAGCGGAATATGCGTACCTTAGTGCATTTACGCCATAAGCGGATATTCCGGGCGAAAAACGGATTGGACGGTCAAGGTTCAAAACGGTTCGGAGCAAAAGGAGCCGACTGTATTATTCCGCTGCCGCCGGGCTGCATTATCAAAGACGCCGACACCGACGAACTGCTCTACGACTTCGGCGATCAGAGCAGCGGGCTTATCCCCTTCCTTACCGGCGGAAACGGCGGCTGGGGGAACTGCCATTTTAAAACCTCTACCAATCAAGCGCCGCGAACCGCCTTACCGGGGCAAGAAGGAAAAACACGCCGAATCAAAATCGAATTGAATATCATTGCAGATATCGGACTGGTCGGCTTCCCGAATGCAGGAAAGTCATCCCTTTTGGACTACTTCACCAATGCGCGCCCCAAAATTGCCCCCTACCCCTTCACAACGAAAATCCCGAACCTCGGTGTGCTGCACATCGATGACGAGCAGGATATTATCATTGCCGACATACCGGGCATACTGGAAGGCGCTTCGGAAGGTGTCGGTCTCGGTATCAGATTTTTAAAGCACATTTCCCGCACGGCCGGGTTAGCCTTTCTGATTGACCTTTCCGATGACAACTATTTGACGGCATATCAAACCCTGTGCGGAGAGCTTTCGGCGTATTCGGAGGAATTAACCGGAAAAAAACGGGTTGTCATCGCGACCAAGCTCGACCTTGAAGGCACGAAGGAGCGGTTGAAAGAATTACGCGAACAGCTGCCTGATATTCCGGTGCTCGGCATATCGGTGTTTAACCGCTGGGGATTAGACGAGGTGCGGGATGCGTTTGTTGCGCTCGTGGAAGAGCTTGCGGCATGCAGCAGCGCAGCGGATACGGCAACTGCAGCGGGAAGCACAAACGCCGCCGCGGGACTATCGGCAAGCGGTATAGACAACGCTGCGTTCGATGCAATTGCCGCGGAGACCGCCGCGTTATCCGATAGCACGGGCAGCAGCGGCTTTTTCCCCGGCTGGGAACGAGCTGCATCCCCGATACCGGCCGCGGATACCGGCAATAGCTTTATGCACGCGGACTTGGAAGACCCGGTGTACACGCAGCAGGAAGGCTTTGGCGCAACGGTCAGTTTAAGCCGTAAGCGGCGGGGAAAAAAATGAAGCTCGCCGTCCTGGGCGGCTCGTATAATCCCATCCATATCGGCCACTTGATGCTGGCGGATACGGTCTGCCGCAGCTGCGGATACGACACGATCGCCTTTGTGCCTGCCTTTTTATCGCCTTTTAAGCGCGGCCATGCAGGCTGCACCGTTGAAGATAGAATCGCGATGGTTGAACGCGCAGTTGCCGATAATCCGGCCTTTTACTGCGAACCATGCGAAGTCACCCGGCAAGGCGTCTCCTATACGATTGATACCCTGCGGTTTCTTACGCAAAAGTATCCGCAGCACGACGGGAAAATCGGCCTGATTATCGGCGATGATTTACTCGGCGGCTTGGATACCTGGCATGAAGCGGTCAGCCTTGACGATTATGCCGATATAATAGTAGGAAATCGTGTTATTGCTCCGCAGGAAGACTGTCCGACAGCTGTCGACGCAGAAGCAAAAGGGGCAGTCGATAGCAGGACGGCCCTCGGTACAACAGCACAGTCGGCCGGAAACGTAACAGCAGTCAGCGCAATAGCAAGAAAGTCGGCTGATAGCATAACAACTGTCGGCACCACAGCCGGAGGAATTCCGTATATCCGACTGCAAAACGCACTCCTTCCGGTTTCTTCCAGCGGAATACGAACTGCAATCGCGGAGAAAAAAAGCTGGCGCTATCTTGTCCCTCCGGCGGTATACTCGTATATTAAAGAACATCAATTATATGAATGACGATCAGATTGAAAAGTTCATCACAGTAGTAACGGCTCTTGCGCGGCGCACCCTGTCCGAGCACCGCTATGAGCATTCGTGCAGGGTCGCGGCATTTGCAGAAGGCCTCGCGCAACGGTACGGATACGGCCGCAGAACACAGCGGCTCTGCTATCTTGCCGGAATTTCCCACGACATATACAAAGAAAAGCCGGTATCCTTTTTATTACGGACGGTTCAAGCCGACGGGCAGCCGGTTTCTCCCGAAGAAAGAGGCAATTCCGCCCTCTTACACGGACGCGCAGCCGCAGTGTTATTGCAAGAAAGATTCGGTATCCACAAAAAATCGCTGTTACATGCGGTGCGGTATCACACATCGGCTTCGGCAAAATTCGACGCCGTCGGTAAGATGCTCTATATCGCAGACAAAATCGAACCGGGCAGAAAACAGTGCGGCCATCTGCGGGACAAAGTGAAAGAGCTATCACTTGATGCGCTGTTCCTTGCGGTATTACAAGACGCTATCGACTTTTTGGAATCCAAAGGCCGAAACGTACTGTCCTGTACCTACCATGCCTATCGATATATGCGCACAAAAGCGCAGCTGCAGGGTCTCAAGGAGCTCATCAGATGAGGGATGGAAAAAACATTATCTTTTTATTGCTGATTTTGGCTATGTTGATTCCTTCCGGCATTATTGTCGCCCGAAACTTAAAAATCGACCCGATCAGCACATCGCTTTCCGATGATAACGTGCTCAAAGTGCTTTTCATCATTGAGCATGATAATGTGCCGATTTCGACAAACCTGATTGCGCACTACTCGCAAACGAGGCGCGCGGCGATGTTCGATATTCCCGCTAATATCGGATTGATTTTGCAGCAGCTGGGACATACCGGCGGTATCGGTTCACTGTATACGCAGAAAGGTCCCGAAGTGTACAAAGCGGAGATTGAAAAACTGACCGGCGTTGAAATTCCGTTTTACGTTATCTGCTCGCTGGATGATTTTATGCACCTGACCGACCTCCTCGGCGGCATTTCGGTATTCATCCCTTCTTCCGTCGATATCGATTCCGAAGAATACGGACGCATATTGCTTCCGTCCGGCTCCGTGCTGTTAGACGGCGATAAAGTGCGCGATTATCTCCTGTACGAAGACACATCCGATGCCGAAGGCGAATCGGTAACGAGAAAACAAAAAGCGGTACTCGCCTTCCTCCGCAGCTTATACGAACATCCCGATGCATTCGGCAAGGCTCAGTTTAAGGTGCTTGATCCGTTATTGCGCAGCAATATCAGCGATAGCGATTTTAAGCAGTTGTTGGAATATTTATGCAAGATTGATTCGGAGCGGTTGGTGCCGCAGCGGCTCACCGGAGCGGTGAGGATTGTCGATTCCAAAGAGTTGCTTTTCCCGTTCCGCGACGGTCAGCAAATTAAAGAGATTATCGGACAGACTATGGCGGCGCTTGCTTCAAAAGAAGGCACAACCTTGGAGCGGGTGTACGCGCTTGAAATTCTCAATGGAACCGATACGAACGGGCTCGCCAGAACCGCATCGGAACTGTACCAGAGTTTCGGCTATGACGTTATCAGAATAGGCAATGCCCCTCGAACAGGCATAGAACATACCGTACTGATCGACCGAATCGGCAACGAAGCGGTTGCAAAAATTGTCGGGCAAGTCGTCCGGTGCGAAAACATTGAATCGGTACAAGTTAGTAACGATCATTCCGATAGCGAAACAAATGTTGATTTTACCCTGATACTCGGAAAAGATTTTAACGGGTACACGGTACGGCAAAAAAAATAATCCGGATAAGGAAAGAGAGGATACATGGAAGTTACGTTTGAACAAGCGGCGCTGCGCTTTGGCACACTGCTGCGCGATTTAAAGGCCGAATCGGTGGCCGTACTTGACCTGCGGGAAGCGCACATTTGGGCGGATTTTTTTGTAATAGCGACAATATCGAGCGGTAAACAGGCAAGCGGCTTTGAGGGAAAAATTCTCGAAGCGGCAAAAGAAATGAATATTGAGCAATACCGAACCGTCAGGAAGAGCCCTGACGGGGATGAATGGAAGCTGCTTGATTTCGGCTCCATCGTCGTGCATTTGATGAGCCCCACCGCGCGTAAGTTTTATGATCTTGAACGGCTCTGGTTCGACCGCCCCAATCTTCTGAAAGAACAGTCATAGATTGAAGCACAATTTCTGATAGCGTTACTCTGCAAAAAGTTACAAATCTTTCCTTGCAGATTTTTTTATGCTGTGATATAATCGGCGTATCTCTAAACGTACCGGCAAACTTTTAGAGATACCATTGAATTTATAACTTAAAAGATGTTTTAGTCGATGAATATCGTATAAAACCATTCATTTGTAGAACAAGAGGATTGACAAAATGAAGAATATGGATATAATGGGGG
>CAUTXW010000064.1:0-10716 GCA_963542655.1 uncultured Treponema sp.
ATACCCTTTGTTACGACGCAAGCGTCGGGGTATTAAACCCTCCGCACGAATAATAGCGGTAACGCCCCCCAACGCATCGGCCATGCGATTCGTGCATCCATTTTATCCCTCATTTTACATTTGCAATAGAACTCAAAACATGATACCATGAGTCATACGTTAAAAATTCTTTGAAAGGAGCCGTTGATGCGCTTAAAAAAGAAAAAATGGTCGAATGACGATACGGAACTGACCTTGCTTGCGCTGCCGAGTATGTTATGGTATGCGCTTTTTTGTTTCTTGCCGATGTTCGGTATTATCATCGCGTTTAAAACCTACCGTGTACAGGCCGGACGCAGCTTTGTCTATAGTTTGCTGGCCAGTCCGAATGCCGGTTTTAAAAATTTTGAATTTATCCTAAAAGCGAATAAACTGGCCGTTCTGCTGCGCAATACCATGCTGTACAACGTCGTCTTTATCGTCCTCGGCATTGTGGTTCCCGTTCTGCTCGCGATTATGATCAATGAATTGTATAGCCGGTGGAAGTCGAAGACATACCAGACAATGATGTTTTTTCCGTTTTTTATGTCGTGGGTTATCGTCAGCTACATTGTTTACGTGTTTTTGAATGCGGATAGCGGTATTCTGAACCGGTTTATCACGGCGCATGGCGGAGAGGCAATCAACTGGTATGCGGAGCCAAAGTATTGGCCGTTTATCCTTGTACTGACCGGCCTGTGGAAAAGTACCGGTTACGGTATGATTGTGTATTTGGCGCAGATAACAGGTATCGATAAAAGTTTTTATGAAGCGGCTGCGATAGACGGCGCGACAAAATTCCAACAGATACGGTATATCACCCTGCCGTCGCTCAAACCGATCATCATGGTGATGTTTATCTTGAGCGTCGGGAAGATTTTTTACACGGACTTCGGGCTGTTCTATCAAGTAACCCAGCAAATTCCCGGCAGTTTGTCCGATACGGTTTCGACACTTGACACGTATGTGTATCAGGCATTGCGGACGGGCGCACCGATCGGCATGATTTCTGCGGTTACCGCGATGCAGTCAGTTGCGTGCTGTATCACTATTCTCCTTGCAAATTGGCTGATAAAAAAGATTGAACCTGAAAACTCATTGATTTAACATGACGGAGGGATGCTGAAAGCAGTTAAGTTTTTAGCGGTGCCCTTATTATGTTACAATAACAGGAGGACACGTATGCACAAACGGACTGCGCTGCAGAATATTCAAAGAACATGGCAGCTCTATATCCTACTGCTGCCGGCCATTGTAGGGCTGCTGCTGTTTTCTTACGGCCCGATGTACGGCATCCTCTTAGCATTTAAAGAATACAGTCCGCTTTCCGGCATCATCGGCAGCCCGTGGGTCGGGATGCGGCACTTCAACCGCTTTTTCCGCTCGCCTTTTTTCAGTCAAATTATACGGAATACGCTGTACCTGAGCTTATACGGATTATTTGTAGGTTTCCCGCTGCCGGTGCTGCTGGCTTTAGGGCTAAACCAAGTACGGAGCATTCGATTTAAGAAAACCGTACAGACCGTTACCTATGCACCGTACTTCATTTCGACCGTTGTATTAGTCGGCATTATCAATATCGTATTTGCGGAAACGGGCTTTATCAATCAATGTATCAAGCTGATGGGCAAAGATTCCGTTCTGTTTATGGGCGCGGCAAAATATTGGCGGCACATTTACGTCTGGTCGGGCATTTGGCAGGGGATGGGCTGGAGCGCCATTATCTACATTGCCGCGCTTTCCGGCGTTGACCCCGTGCTGTACGAGGCGGCGATTATCGACGGCGCTACAAAGCTGCAGCGCATCATCTTTATCGATCTTCCTTCAATAGCTCCGACGATTGTCATCACCTTTATTTTAAGTGCGGGTTCTATTATGAGCATCGGATTTGAAAAAGCATTTTTGATGCAGAACCCATTGAACACGAGTGTATCCGAGATTATCCCTACTTACGTGTATAAAGTCGGACTTTTATCCGGAGAATACGGCTTTTCAACAGCTGTCGGGCTTTTTAATTCAGTGATCAACTGTGTGCTTTTGTTGACAGTGAATAAAATTGCGCGGAAGTTCGGGCAAAGTTCAATTTGGTAAATGGAGGGAACGTATGAAGTATCTTTTCGGACGCGAGTTTGCACGTCAAACCTCTGCCGACAAACTATTTGACATTATCAACTACACCTGTTTAGCGCTGCTGCTGGGCATCGTGCTGTATCCGTTGTATTTTATCGTAATTGCATCGTTCAGCGATCCGAATGAAGTGGCTGCGGGTCATATTTCCTTCTATATAAAAGGCTTTAATATCAAAGGCTATCGGGAAATTTTCAAATTTTCAAAGATATGGACGGGATATGCAAACAGCATTTTATATATGTGCGTCGGAACATTTGTCAATCTTGCGGCAACGATCCCTGCGGCCTTTGCATTTTCCCGTAAAGAATTGGTCGGCTCAAAATTTTTAATGTTTCTTTTTACGTTTACGATGTTTTTCGGCGGCGGACTTATTCCTTCTTTTTTACTCATTCAGTCGCTCAGTATGTACAACACGATCTGGGCGCTGGTGCTGCCGGGTGCGGTAAGCGTCTATAATTTGATCGTTGCACGTACATTTTTCCAAGTCAGCATTCCGAATGAGCTGTACGAGGCAGCCATCGTAGAAGGTTCTGACTATTTCACCTATTTTTTTAAAATTGTGCTTCCGATTTCCAAGCCGATTATTGCGGTTATGCTGCTCATTCACGCGGTGGGACATTGGAATGCGTATTTCAATGCACTCGTCTATATCTCCGACAATGCCAAAATGCCGCTGCAGGTCGTACTGCGGGAAGTGCTTATTCAGTCGCGGAATATCTCGACGCTCAGCAGCATGAACATGGCGCGCGCCGAAGAGCAACGCCAGCTTGCCGAAATGATAAAATACGGTGTCATTATCGTGTCCTCACTGCCGGTATTGATCATGTATCCATTTGTACAAAAGCATTTTATTAAAGGTATGCTGATCGGCGCGGTAAAGGGATAAGGTGAAGCTCGCTATTCGGACATTTATCAAGGCTGAAGTCTTTCGCGGGTTCATGCAGCAATTTCCTGAAATTGATTCGCAATCCGCTTTAGCGGATACGATCCCCCCTTCTTTACAGAAGGGGTTGTCTCAAAAGCTCATATCCACAGTCTCTGATATTTCGTTCAACTGTTCAATTTTTTAGAAGCATCCTTGCAAACTGCCTGTAACCTGCCTGCAAACTGCCTGTATACTCGGTAATTTACCATGTCCAAGACTTTCATAATAAATACGGTGCTGTTCTACCGCTTGTAAAGCTGTTTGCAATCCTTGTCCACCAAGATCATCACATATATTTTGCAAATATGTTTTTGTCGCGTTTTCGTTCATCGTTCGCTTATAAACAGTTCCACTCCTTAGACATTTGTAATTTTCTATATAATCGGATGCGGAACGTGCATTCATTCCGATGTTGTTTGTAAGGAATTCTATTCCTTTTTGTTTCGATATGATGTTGTCAAAAACTTGAACTGCAACTTTATATGATTCGTCTATCATAGTTTGAGTAATTTCATGATTTGGCACATTATTATCTGGCATATCAACCTTTCCTTTTCGACTTCTCTTGAGCCGACCTGCTAAAATAACTCCTTCCGGTATGGAACGGAACAAAATTTCTGTAATGCGATAACATATTCCCCCCGCCGCGTCAGATACACCCGTAAAAGATACGGAGGGGACAACATACCCGCTATGGTTTCGGTTTAATACGGCTCAATCCTATCTTCAGGGTAGGAGGAAGCTATTACCTTGTTTTTTATGGCCTCATAGTCTGCGCCGCTCTTTATTTTTACCTTTTTGCAGCAGTTCCCCCTAAAGTAATTTCCGAAAGGCTCATCGCTTATATTTATAGCACTACTAATATCTTCAGACAATACTATCTCTGCATTCGTACAGCCCCCAAATGCGTTCTTGACGATGTCCATAACGCTCTTTGGGATAGTAATGCTTACCAGGCTTTTGCAGTCGAAAAATGCCTTCTCGTAGATAGCAGTAACACTCTCCGTGATAGTTACGTTTTCAAGTTTTGTACAGCCGAAAAATGCACCACCGTTGATTGTAGTAATACCATTCGGTATGGTTATGCTTCCTGTAACTCCCCGCGCGGCAAACACAACGCTGTTTGAATTTTTATCATAGACGACATTGTCTTTGCAGTCATACTTTGGATTTGTAGAATCTATAGTAATAGTAGTAAGATTTTCGCAGCCGCGGAAAGGATTCCCGCTGAAAGAAGCCCATTGTATCTTAGTAAGACTTGCCGGGAGGTGTACCTCCGCAAGTTTTATGCAGTTTTGGAAAGCCCTCTCACCGATTTCGGTAACGCCGCTCGGTATATGTACACTCGTAAGGCTTGTACAGTTGTAAAAAGTTTGGTCACTAATGGACGTAACCTTCTGGCCGATGCGAACCGTCTCAAGCGCGGTGCAGTTTTGGAAAGTGCCAGACATATAGGTAACGCTATCCGGAATGGTAACGTTTTTCAGACTTATACAGTCGGTAAAGGCCCCTTCCCCGATAGTTTTAACACTGTTCGGTATGGTCACATCGGTAAGACCGGTGCAGCTTTTAAAAGCGCCGTTGCCGATGGCCGTTATACCTTCCTGCATGGTTACGCTTATAAGGGATATACAATCCACAAAAGCGTTGTCGCCAAGCGCAGTAAGAGCAGTTAAGGTGAGCGCAACCCGTTTATCGCTGTGGGCTTTCAATATTTTTCCGAGCGGACTGGGGATACGGTAGCCCTTAGCCCAGTCTTTGCCTTTTACAAGATCAGCAGTAAGACCGGTAACGGTAATATAGTTGATTGCCGTACTGCTCGCGGTATTTTTAAGATAAGCGTCTAAGTCTGAATATGCGATTGACGTAGGATCACCCTGTTTAACCGTTTTTTCCAGCTTTACCCCTGCGCTTTTGTTCAGAGCTTTGTCGATGGTTTTAACCGTGAAGGTATATCCGGTTCCATTTGCTAACCCCTCGACCATAAAGCTACCGTTTTCGCCTTTCTTTGCTGTAAGATAGACAGGCTTCGTGAGTGTTCCTTCCGCAGGTTCCGCACTGATTTCTACTTGATACAGATCTTCATCGGGAGGATTTGTCCAACGTAATAAAACGGTGCCGTCACGTGCTTCTGCCGTTAAGGCTTCTACCTCTTTAGGCGGCGTTTTATCGCTGGTGTCTACCGGCGTGACGGCTCTTTCCGTTTTTATCCCCTTACTCTTGTTCAGCGCCTTATCGATCGTTCTAACCGTGAAGGTATATCCGGTTCCATTTGCTAACCCCTCGACCATAAAGCTACCGTTTTCGCCTTTCTTTGCTGCAAGATAGACAGGCTTCTTGAGTGTTCCTTCCGCAGGTTCCGCGCTGATTTCTACCTGATTCAGGTCTGCATCGGGAGGATTTGTCCAACCTAATAAAACGATGCCGTCACGTGCTTCTGCCGTTAAGGATTCTACCTCTTTAGGCGGTGTTTTATCGCTGGTGTCTATCGGCGCAACGGCTTTTTCCGTTTTTATCCCCTTACTCTTGTTCAGCGCCTTATCGATCGTTCTAACCGTGAAGGTATATCCGGTTCCATTTGCTAACCCCTCGACCATAAAGCTACCGTTTTCGCCTTTCTTTGCTGCAAGATAGACAGGCTTCTTGAGTGTTCCTTCCGCAGGTTCCGCGCTGATTTCTACCTGACTCAGGTCTGCATCGCCGGGGTTTTTCCAACTTAATGACACCTTGCCGTTTCCGGCAACGGCTTTCAGCTCCGTAACTTCTGCAGGCGGCGTTACGTCTTGAGACGGCTGAGGGTTATTCATTGTCTGCTTACAGCCGAAAAGAACCAGCGCTGCGAGTATACACGCAGAGGCCCATTTTAAAATATGTATATTCTGATGCGAAATATTTCCTTTGATCATAATTTCTCCTCTAAAAATCAACAAAAACGCTCGATCTTCGATTAACTTTTTACACACCTTCGCAATGAAACGAGATCGTGCGTATAATATACAAGTTTGCGGCAAAGCAAACTTGGGTAAATAACAGCAGTGCTCTTTGTACGGCTATTATGTTACACTCTTTCAGTTAATTGATTATCATGTCGGGAAATATGAGATTTAAGGAGGCTTTTCCGTCAAGAAAAAAGAAAAACCGACGGCGGGTAAGCCGCGATTTATAATATGTAAAGGATTAGAACGCCGAGCAGAATACGCCCTTACGCTGTGAGCTGTGAGCTGTGAGCTGTGAGCTGTGAGCTGTGAGAATTGTACCGCCGCTTTCTATCATGTCAAGTATCTGTAGGCTCCCCGCACCGGCTCCGCATTTTTGCAAATAGCTTATGGAACGTTTTGGAAGAGGCGGATAGTGCTGCGTGAATACTGGAGTACAGCTGAGCATGGGGATAATTATAGGCTATATACCAGCGAAAAGCAATGGCTCGTTTTTAAAAATAGGCTGGTATCTTATTGATGATAATGTGTACCGCACTGAACAATATATAATGTATCATCTTCAACTAATCAGCTTCCGTCAATTCATGCATTTGATATCTTCCGGCTTCAATCTGATGTATGCTTTTACGCAGATATTTCATATCTTCTTCTATTGCCTGTGCAATTTTATTCCCTAAAACAGACGCTTTTTGAAAATAGTGGTGCAATGTGAAAAATAAACGAAGCAGACGAAAATAGAGCAGGTAGATACCTCATCAACAAATGTACATCCATATACATTTGTTGATGGCGAGTTTTTGCTATGCAAAAACATCGCTTTTATCTTATTTCACCGCCATCCGTGGCGGTTCTGATTAGATGGGGTCATGTTCAATAATTGACATCCTTGTCAATTATTGAACGCGAGTTTTGGCTTTGCCAAAGCATCGCTTCTGCATGGAACCACCGCTGTTAAGCAGTGTACCTCCGTGTACACTGCTTAACGATAAGTTTTTCTATCGAAAAACTTACTTCTGATTAACACCACGCCCATCCATGGGCGGTTCTGATACGCCAATACATCATAAGACAACAAGGGATTCGTCGTCATTTTTGAATCGAGATAGACGCAAAGATGGACCCACCGCTTTTGAAAATAGGTGGAGCAGATGCTAGGAGTCTCGCACATTCCACCCGGAGGCACACCGGCAAATATACATCCGTGTATATTCGTCGGCTACGAGTTGACTCTAACACCTCAACTCGTTTCTGCCTTACACCCCGTCCCTCCATGGACGTACTGAAACAGAGTTGCGCTAAAAGCATTTGTGTTCTGCTTTTATTTTTAAAACTATGCTTTGGAACACTGCGGGTTCTTAGGGCGAAGCCCTAAGTCGTTATTTTTCTTTAGATAGGGTCATAGGGGAAGAACCTTTCTTTTTATCGAAAAAAAAGAAAGGTCTTCCTCTAATTTACACTTTGAATTTGGAGACCTCTTGTGCCAAATTCTCAATCGCCCCCTTATTCCGCTGCGTAATCTCGCTCACTTCCTGCACCGCGTTGTTAATCTGCACTGCGCCGGAAGCCATCTCGTTCATGCTATCGGTGATGATGCGGGTCAGGTCATCGAGTTTGCGCATTTCCGCGGCGACGCCCTCTCCGCCTTTGAGCATTTCCTCTGAACCGGCTTGGACTTCTATCGTTACCGTGTTGATGCTCTTGATTGCAGTCAGCACTTCCTTGCTGCCGTTTTCCTGCTCGCGCATCGATTCGGTAAGCCGTGCGCTCATTTCCTTGACCTGCTCCGCAAGGGTGAAGATCGCGTTGAACTTTTCTTCCACGGTTTTGGACGAGGCGGAGAGGGTTTCGATTTCGCCCGACAGCGTTTTCAGCGTTGCGGTAATCGTCTTGCCCTGCATCGCGGAATCTTCGGCGAGCTTGCGGATTTCATCCGCGACGACGGCAAAGCCCTTGCCTGCTTCACCTGCGTGAGCCGCTTCAATCGCAGCGTTCATTGCGAGCAGGTTTGTCTGCGAGGCAATGTGCTGGATAACGCTCGACGCTTCCATCAGCGAGCCGGACTCTTCGGCGATTTTCTGGGTTACTGTATTCGATGTGACTAACGTGGCTTTGCCGTCGCCGGTCGCAGTCGTCAAACTTCTGATTACCTCATCGGTTTTGCCGAGCGTCTGCCCAATGGAAGCGATATTTGCAACCATTTGCTCGACGGAAGAAGACGACTGCGCCACGCTTGCCGCCTGGGTTTCAATGCTTCCGTTTAGCTGCTTAATCGTACGGACAATTTCTTCAATCGTGGCAGCAGTCTCCGTAACGCTGGCCGCTTGGGTCATCGCCTGCTGCTTAACACCGTCGATGTTCGCGCTGATCTGATTCACCGCGCTTGCTGTCTCTGTCATGTTGGAAGCAAGCTCATCCCCGATCTCTTCCATTGTATTACTATTGACGCCAACCTGTTGAATGGAAGCACCTATTTTCGCAATCGTTTTGTTAAAGTATTCAGCCATGTCGGTAATCTCATCGTTGCCCGTAATCGGTAGACGAACGGTTAAATCGCCCTCCCCTTGCGCAATATTCTGCAATGCGGAAACGGCGGTTTGTATCGGTTTTACCATTGTGCGAGCGACCAAGTACACAACGATAAGAGCAATCAGTAAGATCACTACTCCGATACCTATCATCGAAGTACGTAGTGTATTGATCGTTCCCATAAATTCGCTGATGGGAGCCACGATGATGACCGTCCAACCGGTGTTTTTCAGTTTAGCATACGAAGCGATGTATTTGACACCGTTATACATATAAGAGCCGATTTCACTTTTATTTGAATCAAGCGCATGTTGTGCAAACGCACCTAATGACGCAATATTTTTATCCGTCTTCGATTTTTCAATCATATTCAGTTGATTTTTTACCGCATCAAAGTTTCTATGAGCGATAGCGATGCCCGTTAAACCGAGTACATAACAATACCCCGTTTTACCAACAACAATATCGTCAATTTGATCTGTGAGCCAAAATCCATCTATTGTGGCGGCAATCACCCCCACGACATTTTTGTCGTCTCCGTATACCGGAATTCCCACGACCGCTATAAAATTTCCGTCCAGTTTTGAGACGAACGGCTCGCTGATGAAATTCTTCCCCGATTTTGCAATTGGAAACCATTCTTGGTTGTTTACTGTGATGGTTTTTTCGCCATACGTGTACATGTTACCGGCAAGGTCGGTAAAACTGAGAATTAGTATTTTGTCGTTGAACATAGCTTCATTTTTCAGGTACTTTGTCTTCTGTTCGATTACCGTTTCAGAACTCCGCAATGTCGGTGCGCGGGCGATACCTTCCAGAAGCTGGAACAAAGTTTGAATCCTTCCGTTGATTATCTCTTCAGTGCCCGATACCTTGTCGACAAGGTGTGCCTCCACTTTTTCGGTTACCGCTTTACGTGCAGTTCTGACTGCGAGCAATCCTTCAATAGTTGAAGCAAGTACAATCAATAGTCCGAAGATAAGAATAAGTTTATAGCGAAGCGAAAAGCGTTTTTTCATGGTATATCTCCTTTTTACCTAACGGTAAAAAACTCGTAGAATTTATGCTCACGGACATCCTGTCCGTTCCGACCAAAGGGAATACCCTTTGGAATCCCCTACGTCAGAAGTAGGGTTCAATTTACGCGCGAAAAGCGCATAGATTAATAAGTCCGTTTATGTTTACACAGACACAGCACGACAACCTACAACCATTGCATAGTAATAAGCAGCGATGCCGGTAAAAAAATCATCCTGAATTGATATATGTAGAAATAGATGAGATAAAAAGCTTCCTGAAAGATGCACACTCGCGTGCAATGATTAACAACAAGTGAGTTTCAGCAGCGGCATATATGTTATTTACAGAAGGAAATAAAATCAGAACTTTTAAAAATAGATTTTCTGTTTGTTTTTTTGAAATAGACGCTTTTAAAAATAGAGGGTATAGATACCTCATCAACCAATGTACGTCCATGTACATTGGTTGATGGCGAGTTTTTGCAATGCAAAAACATCGCTGCTGCGTAGAATCACCACCATCCTCGTCCAAAAATGAACATCCGTGTCCATTTTTGGACTGCGAGTTTGTTGCCCAAACTCGATTCTGCTCAATTTGACGGACATCCTTATCCGTGCTGAAATGCCTTTTAGAAATAGGCGAGACGGATGCTAGGAGCGAATCAACAACCCCGACGCAAGCGTCGGGGTATGTTGTTCTCATAAGGTGGTTGCAGTCGGCTTTAATACCCTTTGTTACGACGCAAAGCGTCGGGGTATTAAACCCTCCGCACGAATAAAAAACACCCGCAGGCACGACAACGACTGTACCTCCTTGTACAGTCGTTGTCTGCGAGTTCGCAATGCGAACTCGATACTGCTTAGAACCACGAACATCCCTGTCCGTTCTGATACGTTGAGGATTTTTCAGCAGCGGCATGGATGCCGCTCGTATTAAACGGTAGCGAGTTTTGGAACCGTCGGAACTCGCAGTCAAAACTATACAAGGATGTATAGTTTTGACGATGCGACACCGCAGACGTCCGTATATTTCTAAAAGCTGGGGGGGGGGGGGGGGGGTATTATATAAGTATTTCTCATTTTGTCAAGCATATTGCAAATAAAAATAATATTTTTATAAAGACCAACCGCGAAAATCGGCTTAAAATGTCTATTCAGC
>CAUTXW010000065.1:0-10661 GCA_963542655.1 uncultured Treponema sp.
CCCTCTTTCCACGATTCAAAAATATACTCACGGGATTGATAGAAAAAATCCGTGTTATAATTTGAAATTGCCCTATCAATCCAAGACGAATAAACAGAGATCAATGTGTCAACAATACAATCAATAGATTCGTCTTCTGCGTAAATATCTTCAATAAGGCGTTCGTATACTGCGCCGATTGTCCAATAATCAGGAACTTCATACCGGCACCGTAAGACATTATCAAAGTCGCCTGATTTTACATTATAAATGGATATAACTTCATCGGCGATTTTTTCAATCGGTTCGCAATGAAGTATATCTGCATCTTTATACAGTTTTTTTATATTGTTTTTCCCAAGTTGATTTACCAATTTTGACCGCTCAATTTTGCAGAGGCGTCCGATATATTCTAAAAGGCTGCAAACATAAAATAACGAACTATTATTTTTCATCATTCACCTCATACACAGTTTTAAAGGTCAATGTCTCCAACGCTCGTGCTGTATGAAAACTTATCTGATGGGTTGGTTTCTTGAACTTTGCGAGCTCCCAAAATGCGGATCGAGAGATTTTACCATCGATGAAATCCTGAATATAATTGAAGATAGTATCGTTTGCCATAGGACCTTCAACTATATCATAATCATGAGATTTTCCGCTCCGGCAATCGATGATAAAATCAAGCCATTCTTCCGTCATCGCCGGAAAGTTCAATATTTTGAGGGAGAAATTCTGAATATATTCATATTCGTTCACTATTCCTTTTCCGGAGAATCTGACTGCCAATCTTTTTGCTTGCACGCTTATAAGCGTGCAATAGAATCCAAAGTAAAAGTCTTTGCTATACCGAAAAATGCGGATTTCCGGGCTTTTTACAATCTCCCGGCTTCCGTGATAAAGTATCATAAACAGTTCCTTGCCAGCCATTATAATTGAGATTTACTTTACCGAAAAGATACCGCATTGCCCTCGAACGTGAACGGTAGTTTGTGTCAACCGGCTATCGCTTATTCTATTCTCCCGTGTTGTTTTGTGTGATGGATGGGTATTAAACAAAAACAAGAGGATGTCTGGAAAAGTTGGTTACTTTTTGCTAGCAGCAATGCAGCAGCAATGGACTTTTATAGAGCGGTGCTCATCATTCTACGTCCGTGTAAAATGATGAGCATTGCCCCTGCGCCGTCCATGGCGCAAGTTTTTAATCGGGAAGGCGTCCCCTTCCTAAAAGATATGAGGACGCTGCCGTATGCTCTCTTTCGCTACTCGATGATAAATGCAGTGATGCCGATGCCCGTGTCCTTCATCTGCGAGAAAAGGGCGTCGGGTGAGGCCGCAGAGGCTTTGGTGAGAAGGTAGCGGTACTCGCCGATGCCGGAAAGGTCGACGCGGAAGTTGGTTTCCCAGATGTTGTTCATAATCCACGAGTAGACGGGGCGGCGGTTGTTTTCCGCTTTGCCGTCGCAGAGCAGGATGGGGTGTTTTTTGAGCTCGCCGGTATACAAAAGGGCGGTGTCCAACTGCTGGATGAGGAGCGCGCTTTTTTCCCCTGAGTACACGAGGCCGCTGTCGGCGATGTAGTATTCCATGCAGGTACCGGGGATTTGGTCAATGCCGGGGCGGAAGGGTACGCCGCCTTTATCGAAATAGAGCGATCGACAGCCGGTGTTAAGCGCGAGCGGCAAAAAGACGTTTTCCACTGCGTATGACATCGTTTTGGCAATGCGGTATTTGAACTCGATGCGCGGCAGTTTATTGTACAGCTGAATCACGACGGAGCTGAAAAGGGTTCCTTCAAGGGCATAGAGCAGTTCCACCGTTTTGAACACCGGCCCCGCTTCAATCACTTTTACGTCGGTCAGATGCGCCTGATACTTTTCGGTGTGGTGCGCTTGGATGTTCCGTCCGAGCAGACGGCGCTCTTCGTAGATATTGGACGGTTCGGGGCGGATGGGCGTGCGCTCGTACAGCGGCGTAAAGAACTGCGCGTCGCCGCCTATCAGCAGTTCGCGCCCTACGTTTGCTGCATTGCCTGCACCGGCCACGCTTCCCGCATCGCCGGTTTTATCGTAAAAAGAGGTAACACCTCGGCCTGCCTCGTACTCGATGCGGAAGTAATCGCTTTCGATGCCGTAGTCCAGCGTGTAGGTCAGCGGATCGTAGTCGTTGACGATATCGCGGATTCGCTCGGCGCCGCTGTAGGCGTGGCGGGTATTGATCCCCGGTTTGACGAACGGAAGCTGTTCGTAGCGGTAGGTTTTCTCCTCGCCCGCCTGAAACGTGTCAATAAACGTAATGAGCGCGCCGCGCGGATGGCGGGACACTTGCGTTTCCATCACTGCGCCGGTCGCTTCACAGATCAGCCGGACGTCTTCAAACATATATGCGGCAACGTAAAACTGCACGGGCGCGGTAACCGCCGTCTTCGCCGTGTTGATCGCCTTTACCCGTCCCTTCCGGTTGTAGTACCGCAGCGTGTCGCCTTTTTTGTTGAGCAGACGCACCAAGTTTTTCTCGGCGGCTTCGTAGGCTTTGGAGGCGTAGGAAACATTGCGGATATCCAAGTTTTTCACGATGGTATCGTACGGGTCGGTTACGGCAGCGGAGTGCCCGTAGGTGTGCTCGGCAAAAAGGAGCATGTTATCCTCAGCCTCGCGGGTCAGCGCCGGATTAAGGAGTTCGCCTTTCGGGTCGAGCCGGTTGCAGAGCGCATACACCCGCTGCGCCTCCTTATAGTGCTTGACCGCATCGGGAACGCTGCCGACGCCGTGTGCCCACCAGTCGGTTAAATCCCCGCGGTATACCGGTGCGTCAGCCACCTTGTCCTTGATGCGCTCGTAAAGCTGGCTGACCGTCACCATTTCAAATGAGATTTCTTCTCCGTAGCGGCGGTTAAAGGCTGCAAGCAGCTCCGCAATGACCGGATTAGGCGGCGCGTTATCGCTGAATACCCCCGACACGGATATCGGAATAAAATCGTACGCATAGCCGCTTTCCCAACACTCCTGCAAATACGCATCGGTCTTTTTTTTCAAGTTTTCAATCGGCTCATCCAAGCCCCGCTGCTTTTCATAATCGCACGGAACCACATCCGCTTCTTTATTGTACGCAATGCCCAGCACGTTTCCCAGATTATAGTGCTCACCGTTCCAGACTAACAGCCGCTTGCCCGCCGCTTTTGCAGAGGAACTTTCCCAAAAATACGGCTTCTGATTTTGATACAGCGGATACATGCCGTGATGACAGTGGATATTGGTATAGAAAAACTGCACACCGTTTTCCACAAACACATCGAGCATCCCCAGCGGAACCCCGTTTACGTCGGCATTCATCGCCGCATTCACGGTAATTCCCTCCTTTGCAAACAGCGCGCACATCTCCGCCGTCCGCTTCTGCAGCACATCAATGTCAACCAAATCGGTAAAATTCAAATAACTCGCGGAAATTCCGATCGACCCTGCACGCACCGCATCAAAAAACGCCTTCCGTTCCTCCTCCGAACATTCCTCCAAAAACCGCTCCACACAAAAATACGTTTCACAGTTCCATTTAAACCCCGTCCGGTCTCCGCCTTCCTTACGCGCCCGCTCAATCTCCTGTACCGCGGATCGGATATACGCCACATGCGTATACGTAATCTTTTCCTGTAAATCCGTATACCCAATATCGGTATGCGAATGATGCACGACATATATTGTCATCTTCTTTGCCATAAAAGGCCTCCCCAGTGTTGCACGTTTTTACTACGCCCTTTCTGTGCGCATTGCCCGCCCATAATACACACTTTTTCAAGAGAGTTATAGTAGCTGTTTTATGTATTAAAAGAATTGAAAGTATAGAAGAATAATGAGGGGGAAGTCTCCCCCTACGCTCCGGCTTCCTGCTTGAACCTGCCGAAACCGTTCGGCAGCCTGTATCTGTGCCGGTGTTTTTCCCTCGCGGTCAAAAACCGACTGCTGCAGCCCCACCGTTCAAGCAGGCGATCCTCCGCTACCCCTGTCTAAAAATTGACATCCTTGTCAATTTTTAGACACGAGTTTCGTCATTTCCGCCACGGAGGGCGGGCGTATAAACCAGAAACGATGTTTTACAAAAATTACATTTTTGTAAAACTCGCAAGTCAATTTACAACACGGATGTTGTAAATTGACGAAACATCGCTTCTAGTAAGTACCCCTGCCATCCATGGCAGTAGTGAAGTGTACATCCGTGTACATTTTTGACTTGCATGTTTTAATAAAAAAACTCAATAAAGCGGCTCTCGTTTGATATACGCGTCAAAAGCAATACGCGCGTATTTTTCTTCGGCATAAGACGCATCCCCAATGATGATTTTCACTTTTTGATCTTCATAGATGAACGGCTGATTCTCCGACACCGTATCGGATGCAGCGCTATCGGCTTTTATCCGCGTATAAAAGTCAATCAGGACCATCTGTCCAGCAGTTTCATCGGTTATTTTTAAGAATTTGCCGTCCGGTTCAATCGAAAATAAAAACTGTTTGTACCGGCACTGCGCCTGTTGCGGAATAAACTCCGCCGGGATTGCGTCCAAACGTAAGTCGACGCCCAAAAGAACCGCGCTGTAGCCGGTGGTATCGATAATGTAATCGGCCGTGTCGGAAGATTCATGAACTGACGGATACGATTGATACAGATGTTCGGAGCGGGGCACGGCGCCATTTTCGCGTTCCCGTTTCAGGCTAAACTCTTCCGAGGCATTGCGGAGCTTTACCGTATAGCCGCTTTTAAAATGTACATAATTGTAGAATCCGATAATCGGGAAAAAGAGTATCAGCGTGATAACAGCCGCCACAGTGCGGAATCTTGCCGTGATATTTTTCCCGCTGAATGCCGCCGCGAAAAAGTAGAGCGCTAAAAGACCGTTCACCGCTATTTCGTGCAGCGGTAAGAAATCATCGTGCGTAAAACCGATACGGCCGTAGTGCCGCGTATTGGTAACCCGCTCGCGCAGCATGGCGGCAATAAACAAGAGCGACGCAATGCCGAGCAGTACGAGCATCAGCCGTACAAGCATGCTCCGATCTTCAAAATGCTGCATCATCAAAAGGCACAGCACAATGCCGCTCAGCACCAGATAATACAGCGGAAAAGCTATCGATTCGGTTGAACACGGAAAAAAGACATACTTTGTCAGATACACCAAGCCGAGCACACCAATCGGCACCAACAACATCGGCAGCAGTTTCTGAAACATCACGGCAAAAAATTTGGAATGCACGAGCGGCTTGGATCGGTACGCGGCGAATACCGTCAAAGCGGTAACCATCGCGGTTGCATTAGTAATACGGAAAATAATACTTTCGCTAAAATCAATCGTCAGATTAAAAATCGCATTAATAAACAAAACGGCGATAAACAGCGCGCAGTATACGGCCGCAAAAAAAAGTAGTGCCACCAGGATGTGCACAAACCGAAGCTTACATTCCTTCAGAAAATCTGCCGCCGGAAAAAAGGCGATAACGGCGCCGATGCAGTACAGATATATCAGCGAAAAGCAGATCGATTCGAGCTGCTCGCTGAATGTAAACAGCCCCGTCAAATACACTGCCGCAAGCACCGCAATTTGGCTGCAAAAGAATACCGCTTTGGCACGTGGCGATGCAGCTTTTATCTTGTCATTGCACAGCCACACCGCCGAAAACGAAAACAGAACATTCAGCTGTATTGCATTCGAGATATATTTGTAAAAAAGCTGCGATATACCCGCCGCCGATATAAAAATAAAGACGGCAGGAGAACTCATCCCCGCGGCTTGTATGCGCTGCACTATGCCGGAGAGTGTTTCTTTTGCATTCATACGTGCTCCTTATGCCTCTACCCAGCGGTTGACGGCCGCCCTGTTACGGAATTTACGGAAGCAGCACCGTCGTCAGCCACGGGATGTAGGTAACCGCCAGCAAGATGAGACACTGAATCCCGAGGTACGGGAGGATATTCTTTACGATTTTGATAACGGGCTTATTGAACGTGTAGCTTGCGATAAACAAATCCATCCCAATCGGCGGCGTTAAAAAGCCGAGCGCAAGGTTCATCAAAAAGATGACGCCGGTATGGATGGGGTGTATGCCGAAGGATTCCGCAATCGGCAGTACCAGCGGGGAAACGACCAAAATAGCGGAATACAAGTCCATAATGCAGCCGACAAAAATCAGCAGGACGTTCAGCAGCAGTAAAAACACATATTTTGAATGAATGTAGGTTTGCACAATATCGGTTAAAATCGCCGGGACATTGGCGTCGATCAGATAGTAGGCCAAACCTTTCGCCGACCCGATAATGATAAGGACGCCGCCTGCAATCGGGATGCTTTTCAGTATATATGCCGCAGCAGTCTTCCATGAAAAATCGCGGCGGATACCGATTTCCAGTACGAAGGTGTACAAAACGGTGAACGCTGCCGTCTGCAGCAGCGAAAAAAGCCCTGAAAAATAAAAAACGATGATAAGCACCGGCAGCAGCAGTTCAAAAAAGCTCGCGAAGAAGGCGGTTTTCAGCACCGTCCATGAGAACGGGATGCGTTTTTTTGAGCGGTCGCGGACAACTCCGATCACGATCATCGATAAGGTGAGCAAAAGACCGGGCAGGAATGCTCCGCGAAACAGGTCGAAGATGTTCACCGTCATAATATTCGTAACGCCGAAGATGATAATTGCCAAGCTCGGCGGAAAGAGGATACCGAGCGAGCCGGAGGCGGTGATCAGCGATTCGGCATCGTCTTCAGAATAGCCGTTTCCGGTCAGTATCTGGCTTAAAAGCGGCCCCAATGCCAAGATAGTTACGCCGGAAGCGCCGGTAAAGGTCGTAAAAAAGGCGAGTACCAACACAGACGCAATGATAACGCCGCCTCTAATCCAGCCGACGCTGCTGCGCACCAGCTCCATCAGCCGCTGTCCGGCGCTTCCTTCCGCCAGCAGACAGCCTGCGATGGTAAACAGCGGAATGGCCGCGATGCTGGAATCCGTGAGAATCGCGTACATCTCCAGCGGAATGACATCGACATAGCCGCCGCCCTGACTAAATGCCGTATAGGTAATCGCCAAGAGCACGATAAAAAGCGGCAGACCGAAAAGCGCCGCGGCAATCATAAAGAGGACGATCGGCACCAAAAGATGCGTACAAGCGGCTTCCCAAACTGAGGCGCAAGCGCTCAGCCACGGCCATTCGGCTCCTGCAAACGTATACACGATAACGGCTATCGCCCCGCTGCTGATAAACAAGCCTGCCGCCAGCCCCACCACGGAAGAAAGCAGCATGGTGCGCTGCCGGACAGCGAGAAAGGCTTGCGCGGCAAACATGAGCGGAAGCGCTGCAAAAAGAGCTCGTATCGGAATGCCCCATAAGCGGTCGGCAGGGTCGATAACGGCCAGGATGTTGGGAAAGCAGGCAAAAAAGAGCGCGGTAAGTACCGCTGCTGTTATCCCGTTGTTGATTCTCGCTATGACCGCTTTCCACCGGCAGGACAGCTTGAGGCTGAACACTTCGATATTCAGCTGCTTGCCGTCGGCGCTCGTGATAATCCCTGCGAAACAGGCAAAGATAAACACGGCATGGATAATCAGCCGCTCCCCGTCCATGACGGGAACGCCGCCGACCTCGCTGATAAAGAAAAAGAGCAACGGCAGGATGACCAATATGCCGACAAGGGAAAGTACGAATACGTTTACAATCTTTCTCATACCGCTATCGTACAGTTATTTACGCATCGGAGCAACGAGAGACTGAATGTTTTTATACATATCCATATCGAAGGCTTGCGGAAACGCCCGGTGAATATCGGCAATGTTTTCGCCGAATTCCGTTTCCCAGTTCTTCAATTCTTCTTTCGGCGGGCGAATCATCGTAACACCGCCCGCTTCCATTTTTTGCACACAGTCGGCGTCAGAGCTGTCGAGTGCATCGTTAAGCCGTTTACGGGCTTTTTCCATCGCTTCTTTCATCGGCGCATGGTACTTTGCAGGGATTTTATTCCATGAGGCATTTGAGATGACAAAGCTCGCCATTACCGGACAGAGTTTTGTGTCAAGTGCATAGTGTATATCTTTATAAAAACCGGTCGCATACGTGAGCAGGTGCACGGCAAAAAAACCGCCGATGCCGTTTTTACTTTTCAGCATTTGAGAAAATTTCTGCGACGGCGTATCGACAACGTTAAATCCGCTCAGCTTAAAGCTATCGCTCAAAATCGGGCTATCCAATCCGGCAACCGATAGTTTTATTTTCTTCAGTTCGCCCAGCGTTTTGTAGGGTTCCTTTGTATAGAACGAAAGCCACCCGACGTTTGACCATGCGATCAATTCATATCCGGCGTTTTTGATTTTCGATTCGATTTGTCCGCCGTATATGCTCAACGCCTTATCAAGCTCAGCTTGGCTTTGAATTAAAAAAGGAAGCGCCAGCGTATAGATATACGCATCCGGCACCAGTTCATGTAAGCCGATCATCGTAAAAATTGCGCCGTCAAGCGGAGCCTGCTGACCGGGACGTGCCGCTTTGAGCTTTTGGATACCAGCCTTTTCCCCGCCGAGCGTGCTCATAGTGTAGATTTTTACAGTAACCAGTCCATCGGTCAGGCGATTCCATTCTTCGG
The DNA here is from genome assembly GCA_963542655.1 of uncultured Treponema sp. Taxonomy (GTDB): domain Bacteria; phylum Spirochaetota; class Spirochaetia; order Treponematales; family Treponemataceae; genus Treponema. Next base: position 8,591 of record CAUTXW010000065.1, read on the forward strand.
CAACTTTTTTAAGCTCGATATCCCATGCGGAACGGGACGGCGCTACTGTCGCTATCTTTAATACGATTTTATCTTCGGCACAGAGAACAGCCGCCGAAACCAGCAGCAATACGGCCGATACTAACAATTTCTTCATATTATTTCTCCTCCTCATATAATGCCTCCTAATAAAAGGTATCGATTGTTAATCGCCTAAAAAATAATCTTCTTTAGTGTCTTGCAGCCAGCGCGCTTTTTCTTGACTCATCGCAATGGTGAGTTTATTGTGCGGCTGCGTTTCCGGATCGATGGCCAGCACCTTTTGCAAGGCTTCATCAAACCCCGCACCGTCTTGAGCAGGAATGCAAAAAGACTGCGCATACAGCAGATACACCGATGGGCGCTGCCCGCCGCTCAATTCCAGCGCTTTTTGATAGGCCTCCGCCGCTTTATCTGCACCGCCGCCCAATGCCTCAGGAGCTGCGGCATAAAAGGCCGCCAGCGTTTCCCAGATTGCGCCTTCGTTAAATGCCGGGTCAAGCGCAGCCGCCCGCTCCAGCATTGCCGCAGCTCCCGGAACCGCCGCCAGCGCCTCGGTATCCAGCGGATCGAGGGCAAACGCCCCCAACACGCCGCAGCTTGCCCAATACAGCGGTTCGGCATCGGCGGTTTTGCACCGTGCTAAAACCGCAGCGCCGGTTGCTTCCGTATACTGCGCCATCGCCCGCGCAAAGCCGGGATAGGCTCCGTCCAGCGATTGCATGACATACCGCGCACCGCGCAGGTAGAATTTTTTCGCACGCAGATACTCCAGATGCTTCCGTTGAAATTGAGTTTCGGGAATATAGTCGGCGGGCGTTTGCACAAAGGCATTTGCATACATGATATAGAGCGATCCGGTCATCATTGCAAGGCCGCGGTGCTTGGGATTGCTTAAATGCAGTATTTCGTATGTTTTAAGGAATACCGGAAAGGCTTCCGCCACCAGCCGTATATCATCTTCGCCGGTTAAAGCAGCCGCTGCATCGACGGATCCCGCCGCTTTGCTTTTTTCTGCGGGGAACGGCGCAAGCGTATTCGCAATTGCATTGAACGCCGCCTGTTTAATGGAGCAGCCGCTCAGCAACAACACAACCGCGGCCAGGCATCCGTACCGTTTTATCAGATGTTTAGTCATACTCACACTCTCCTTAGATACTCCGTTTTCTTTCTTCTTTAATTCGATGGACAATAACGGCTGCACGCAGCATAGTCATAAGCTCTTACAGCCGCGCGTCCGCATATTCCGGCATCCGCTATACCTGCCTACAGCAATTATTCGTGCGATGCATTTCCTTGAGGGTCCGCCAATTCTTTTTTCCACTGATGAACAAACGCTTCATAGGCGGCGATTGTAGCGGAAAGCGCAATTTGCTGTACTGACCCTCGCCCTTCGACATTGTTTCCGTCCAAAATATACAGCGAATCAAGAATGCCTTGTATATCATCTATGGTACACGTTGCATCGGCTTTGCGCCGCCGGTGCAGAACGCGGATTTCATCTTCAAATACCTCTTGATATTTTATATCTTCCCAATCCATACTTTCAGGCATAACGATAATTATAGGTATTTTTCTTATTGTATGCAACTATCGAAGATTCCAAGTCCAGGGCATCAGCATGAAAAAAATCTTGAGAGATAACAGCGAAATAGAAGGTTTTCTCATAAGGACAGGGATTCAGCGGTGAAAAAAAATAACGAAAGAGCGGAATATACGAGAAAAGCGTGAAAAAAGAGGGTTTTGAATAGCCTTTGAGCGAAGCGAAAGTGCCTGAACGCCCTCTTTTTTTCACGCGTGCTGTCACATAAAACGATGTTTTTCTTTTATTCGTGCGGAGGGTTTAATACCCCGACGCTTGCGTCGTAACAAAGGGTATTAAAGCCGACTGCAACCACCTTATGAGAACAACATACCCCGACGCTTGCGTCGGGGTTGTTGATTTTGCTTTCATGCGGAATCCCTGGCTTCCCCATTATTTACCCTCTTGACCCTTCACCTTGTTGCTTGTAGCAATATACCTACCCCAAGAGATTTTAAACCATCCCTATAG
>CAUTXW010000066.1:0-10525 GCA_963542655.1 uncultured Treponema sp.
TACATTCTCTGCTTTAACCTATTGACTTTTTATAGCAGGTCTCCGCACGAATAAATAGCGTTGCAATTTATGCTTTTTTCGCTATACTGTTGCAGATTGAAACGGGCAAATAGCCTGCAAATACAATACTGACTGTACTCTGTTAGAACAAAATAGTTGATTTATGGCAACGGTACGCCGTCACACTGCTATCGACCATAAACTCGGTACTATGAGGTTATATATGAATCGCTCTGTTAAAAATGTGCTGCGTATATCGGTTTCTGCGCTACTGCTCTGCGGGCTGCTTGCTCTGTGTACAGCCTGCCGTACGCGCACTGAACCGACGCTTTATCTCTATAACTGGACATACTATACGCCTGATTCAGTCATTCAGGCGTTTGAAAAGCAGTACGGCGTTAAGGTAGTATATGACGATTATGCCTCCAACGAAGATATGTTTGCAAAGCTGATGGCCGGTTCACGGGGATACGATCTTGTTGTGCCGTCGGCGGATTATGTTTCAATTATGATGAAACTCGATATGCTTGAGCCGATTGATCTTTCAAAAATTCCGAATACCCGCTATGTGCGTCCTGAGGTATTGCGGAGGATTGACTACGATCCTGCGATGCGGTTTTCCGTGCCTTATTACATGGGCGCGGCCGGTATCGCGATAAATACGAAGGCTGTACCTGATTACGAGCGGAGTTGGCATATTTTTGAACGTTCCGATTTAAAAAATAAGATGACGATGATGGATGATATGCGGGAAACGCTTGGAACGGCCTTGGCTGTTTTGGGGTACGAACCGAATACGGTGAATCCTGCCGAACTTGCCGAAGCCTATCAGCTCATTCAGGACACATGGAAGCCGAATTTAGTCAAGTTTGATGCGGACGGTTTTGCAAAGTCTTTTGCCTCCGGCGATTTTGTGGTTGTGCAAGGATATGCGGAATCGGTATTTGCAGAACTGCAGCCCAATCAGGTCCGCGATGTTGATTTTTTTATTCCGGCAGGAGTGCATTCCGCGCTTTATATTGATAATTTTTGCATTCCCAAAGGAGCTCCGCACCCTGAACTTGCCCATGCTTTTATCAATTTTATGCTCCAGCCGGAAATCTATGCACAATTTCTTGATCAGTTCGGCTTTCCTGCCTCTATCCATACGGAAGCCGGAAAGTTTCAAAAACAGCGTCCGCACTATACACTTGACGACATGAAAGATTGCATTCTGAAAAAAGACCTTGGGCCGAATTTAGAGCTGTACAATAATTACTGGCAGCAGATACGGTTTACGCGGTAAAATAGCGCGGCTCATGTGGATAGTTTTGGCTCTACAGCGGGACTATGCCCAATGGATCAGCAAAATACAGAGTCTAGCTTGTTTCGCCTGTTTTTAACGGTGTAGCAAGCCCCCAGGCATGCCGACTCGTCAATGTCAGCAGATTTTCCCGCCGGAGACCTTTATATCCGTGCGGTGTTCAACAATAGCTTCGAGCGCTGCGGTAATGCCGCGTACAATTGTTTCGATGCTCATCGAGGGGGTAAACGCCGGTTTCCCGATCACCTGTTCCGGCAAGAACGGAATGTGGATAAAACCGCTTTTCATCGGCTTTCCGGCTGCGGTTCTTACCGCCGCAAAATGCGCCGTGCCGTAGCACACATGGTTGCAGATAAACGTTCCCGCAGTATTGGAAATCGAAGCCGGGATGTTATATGCGCGTATTTTTTCTACAATTGCTTTGATCGGAATGGTAACAAAGTAGGCATCCGGCCCGCCGGGTATCACAGGCTCGTCAATCGGCTGGTTTCCTTCGTTATCGGAAATACGGTAGTCATCAATATTGATACCGATGCGCTCAACCGAAATATCTGCTCTGCCTCCTGCCTGCCCGATGCTGAGTACCACATCGGGATTTTCTTTTTCAACGGCTTTTTGTATCGCTGCTAATGATTTTCCGATAACGGTCGGAATCTCACGCGTGATAATGTTTGCCCCTAAAACGTCTTTGGGCAGCAGCTTGATCGTTTCCAGAGCCGGATTGATTTGTTCTCCGCCGAACGGATCAAAGCCGGTAACTAAAATTTTCATGCCGACTCCTTTTATCTTTCAGAGCAAACAGATCAGCGTCTTAGCGATGTTCCCCCGTTGCGGTTATCCGGCATTGCGGCGTTTCTTCCGTAAAAAGATTTCGGTTCTTTTATCCGCCGCCGCATGTTAAGACAGGTCTACCGATACGGCGAGGTACGGTTCTGCGCGTAATTGACGCGCAAACCCGTTAGTGTATGCTCCGCAACAGCGACAGCAGCTGAGACATCTGCTGCCCGCGGCGGTCGGCTCCGTCCACCGTTTTTTCAGCCTTGCCGCCGTTTTTTGCAGGATCGGCGGAGATAAGCACTGCTATATCGCCTTTCGCCATTCTATCGTAATAGCCCTTGCGATTCAGCGTTCCTTCGGTAAGGTCTTCCGAAACGCGTCCGACCGTAAAGGTTCCGAGAACATCTTTTTCGTTGTATAACAAGCCGATGCCTTCATTCGAAATGGTAATCGTTCCGTTTTTGACGATTTCAACCGTGTAATCGGTAAAATCACAGTCTCCGGAACCGATATCGATCACGGCTTCCGCCTGAGACCGCCCTGCGATGCTGCCGATAACCGGCATTGCCTGATTAAACATATCGGTGATGCGGCGGATGGCATTACTGAACCGGTCATTACCCGAACGGTATACCGTTAAGGTTTCGGCCTTGGAACCGGTACGTCCGACATAAAGCTCAAGCGTAATCTGTATGTCCCGCTCGTTTTCCTGCAAATTGACTATACCGAAATAATCGTTTCCAGCGGTGCGCGCCTGCCGAAACGCCTCCATATATGAGCTCGGCGTATCCAAATGGGCGGAAATTGCAAAACGGCGGTTATAAGAAAGAATATCGTTCATCAGCGCAGCAGTCAGCTTTTCCGCTTCGGGATGGAACACATTGGCGGCATTCACCTGATAAAACAGCCCTAGGGACAGGTGCGCCTTGTTCAAATACAGCGGATCGATATTCCACCGGTTCCGAACCGAGTGATCCAACATCTTGCTGTAGGCTTCGACCGTATCGTTAATCTTCGCAGTGCTTTTTTCGATGGACTGAATAAATTCAAGCTGTTGAACGGCGCGCTCGTAAAAACCCTGCCGCATCAGAATATTGGCATACGCTTGCCTGCTGTCCGTATCATACGGATACACTTTGAGCGCACGCCGGTATTCGTACAGAGCTTGGTCGGTCATATTCCGGTTCAAAAACGCATCGGCTTTTACGCGGTGCACACGGGCAAGTTCCCGCCGCGGCTCAGCTTCAAACTCAAACGTCTGCACGGCAATATCTTCAAGCAGCGTGCGCATGATTTCATTTTCGGTATCGACGGAAAGCCCGATTTGCGCCGCTTCAAACGCCTGCTTGTTTTCCTTCAGCTTCATCAGACAAAGGGCTTTTAAATACCACGCATCAGCGCGCATACGGTCGCCTGCGATGCGCAAATCGGCTACGGACATCGCTTCCCGATAGCGGCCGGAGCTGTACAGCAGCGAACACAGCAGCGCCCGCGCCTTGTCGTAGTCTTCGTTGATGGTCAGCGCAGCCCGGATACGGCCTTCCGCCTCATCAAGGTTCCCTGCCAGGGCGGAAATGTATCCGGCAAAGTAGTGCACCTGCGCGTTATCGCCGTGGTATTGCAAGGCGCGGGTCACATAACTCTGCGCCGCCTTATCATTGCCCGTCTCGTGGCTCAGCAACGCAAGGGACAACAGCGCCTTACGGTTTTCGCTCTGGCGGCGGAGCGCAGCAGTGTACAGCTCGGAGGCATTAGTTAAGCGGCCGCCTGTAACCTCAATTTCCGCCATGCCGAAACGGGCGTCCAGGTTGTTCGGATAACGGTTCAATACGCCGGAAAAAATCTTTTGCGCATCTTCGACCTTACCGATCCCAATCAAAATAAAGGCATACAGGTTTTCAATATCCACATCCTGCGGAGAATACCGGCGCGCCTTTTCGGCATAGACGATCGCTTGATCGTACTCGCCTAACGCGTAAAAACATTCAGCTAAGCCTTGGTACACGGCATTATAGGCAGGATTTTCCTTCAACGCCTGTTGATACAGTTCTATCGCCCCGTACCAATTCTCGTGGTACTGCAGCTCCTTCCCTGTTTCAAACAGCTTAATGGGAGCTGCAAGCAGCGGCAGTGCCGCACAAAGCAACAACACAACACATACACTATTTTTACGCATAGATATTCCTCAATCTTCCTTATAATTACCGGTTGAACACAGTATTGCGATGCGATTCCCAAACGGTTAAGCGCCTCGCATCATTGCCGTATTCGATAATCGCTTTTTATTGATCATCATCCTTAACTGCAGCAATCTTTACCGTGTTTATTTTATGCCCGTCCATATCCTGAATGATAAAATCAAAATTCTTCCAGCGCACTTTTTCATACCGTACGGGAATTTTGCCGAATAAATCGAATACAAACCCTCCGAGCGTTTCAAACTCGTCGGATGGAAGTTCCGTGTGCAGGCACTCCGCCAAATCGTCCATATCGACACGAGCATCGCAGAGCCATAAGCCGTCTCCGATCGACGCGATGTCTTCGCCTTCGTTATCAAATTCATCTTGAATATCACCGACAATCTCTTCGATAATATCCTCCATACAGACAATGCCCGAAATGCCGCCGTATTCATCGATTGCAACTGCGATATGCACATGCCGACGCTTAAATTCCCGCAACAGGCTGTCAATCCGCTTGGATTCGGGCACAAAAAACGGCTTTCTGATGATTTTTTCCAAATTAATCGGCTCTTTTCTTGCGAATGAATTGATTAAATCCTTGACATACAAGATACCGACAACGTTATCAATTGAATCCGCATAGACAGGGAACCGCGAATGTCCGCTTTCGGCAACCCGCTTCAGCAGTTCTTCCGTTTCCATATCCATCGGAATAAAATCGACATCGATACGCGGAATCATCACCTCTTTTACGGCCGTATCGGACAGATCGACCACGCCGCGTATCATGTCTTCTTTTTCTTCATTGAGCGAATCCTGTAAAATATCCGAAACCGCCCGCCGTTTTTTCAGTTTATCAAATATCCCCATACTTATTCCTGATAGATAACCGTACCGTTATACGAACCGAGGATTTTTTCTTGCAACTGCAACATCGGCTGCTGCGGATCGTTATCGCTGTGATCCAGCCCGCTCAAATGTAAAATGCCGTGTATCAAAAGCCGTTTTAATTCTTCATTCATCGTTACATTAAAAGTTTCGGCATTTGAACGCAAACTATCGAGACTGATTACAATATCTCCGGCATTAAAACGGCGATTGCCGCCTTCATCCTCGTATTCATCGCCCTGCTCAAAGGAAAGCACATCGGTCGGCCCGTCGATATGGCGGTAGGTTTTATTCAGCTCGTGAATAAATGTATCGCCGCAAAACACCACGGACACATCCCAGTTCGTATGCTCAAGCTGCGTAAGCGCCGCCTGTAAAAACGGTTCCACTGCGCTTCCCCATGTTGCTTCCGGAATATCCTGCCATGAAATGACAATCGTATTCATTATTTTTCTTCCTTTCCAGTTTGTTGTGATACTGCGGGCATTGCGTCCTGCGGAGGTACCGATGCTGCCATAGACGCCGAGGCTGTTTCTGATGCAGGCTGCGCTTCCCCTGCCGCAGCTGGCTGCCCGGACGATACTCCCTGCGCCGTTTCCGATCGTGATGCCGCCGTGGTGTCAGATACCGGCGGCTGTTCCGGCGCCGCTAAGCCCAAGTCTATTTGCAGGTACTTTTTTACCTCCGGCGAAATACCTTTAAGCGCCGGAATGCACTGCGTCTTATGCCGTTCGTCGCCCGCCTTGTCCTCCGATCCTTTGTCCGGCGCAGCTTCCCGCTCCGCAGCTTTTGCATCGGCCGGTTTCTGCTCGGTCTTTTTTTCATCGGGATCTTTCTGATTCGGATACTTGATGCGGGAATGATAGTATCCGGCAAGGGTTGTTACAAATGATTCTTGGATGATATGCAGCTCCCGCAGCGTGAGGTCGCAGTTATCAAGCTGACCCGCCTCCATCTTGCCCTTTACCAACCCGCCGATAAATTTTTCCAACCGGGATACTGACGGATGATCCAATGTCCGGCACGCGGCCTCGCTGACGTCCGCAAGCATAACAACCGCGGCCTCTTTTGTACGCGGCGGCTGCCCGGGATACGAAAAATCCGCCGGACTTACGTTCGGATCCAGCGCCTTTGCCTTGGCATAAAAGTATTGCACCAGCGAATTTCCGTGATGCTGCCCGATTATATCGATCACTTCACGCGGCAGCCGCAAACGCTCTGCTTGTTCTACCCCGATTTTCACATGGCTGCGAATGATCGCCGCCGAAAGCCGCGGGTTTAAATCCAAATGCTTATTATACGATGTCTGGTTTTCTACAAAATACTCGGTATTTGCCATCTTACCGATATCGTGATAGTACGCGCCTACCCGTGCCAGCAAGGCATCCGCACCTATTTCGCGGCAGGCGGCTTCCGCCAGTGTTGCAACCATCATCGTATGATTATACGTGCCGGAGGCTGTCAACAGCAGCTGCTTCATTGTCGGCGAATTGAGGTCGGAGAGCTCCATCAAACGGAAACAGGTCGGCGTATTCATCCGGTCTTCCAAGATCGGCAAAAACCCGAGCACGAAAATGCCGCTGATGAAGCCGTTGACCACCGAGCCGAACAGCACAAAGATAAAATCGCTGTACGAATTAGGGAAAACAGAGAACAGTACCAGCGTAATAACCGGATGGATAAAGGCAAGCTGACACGCCGTCTTGATTAAATCCATCCGCCTGCCGGTGAGCTTCAGCAGCGCGACCGCTGCGAAACCGGAAAAGAGCGTGAAGAGCGCGGGCTCAAGTTTAAAGCCGGATGCAGTCAGCACGATCAGCATGATCAGAAATTCCATGCGTATCGCCGTTTTCGCGGAAATGAGCGTCGCCACCAGCATTGCGGTCAGCGCCGCAGGGATGAACGGCAGAATATCGAGCGGCCGTACAAAAAAGGAGGATCGCGCGATAAAAAGCACGGCAAGGTACACGGCAAGCGATATGAGCAACAAAAATATCTTTTGACTTTCTTTCAGCGTAATACTGACTGCTTGTCCGGAAAAAATAAAAATCCCGATCACATATAAACAGAGGATAAAAGCAGCAAGTCCTAAAAATTTACCGACATCAAGATAATTCCCCGCATTGGCGTAGGCTTGCAGCTGTTCGTAATTTTCGGCAGTAATGATAAAGCCGCGCTTAATGATTTTTTGATTTTTTTGAATGGTAACGATAACCGGCTGCACTTGCTTCAAAATTTCCTGTACCCGCGCTTCGGTTTCTTTTTCATCGTAAATAAGTGTCGGCTGCAAAAAAGGGTTAATCAGCGCATTCATCGCATCGGAATCGAGCGAACCGGCGAATGCTTCCGCTGCATGCGTAATGTAGCTTTCCAGATTTTCTTTTCTTATAATGGAAGAAATCTGAACATTGATATATTCTCGATTATTGCTATGCTGCACGAGCAATGTAATCTCATGCTGATTGAGTCCTTCAATGCCTTTTTCAGGAAATTCCGCAACCCCGACAGCCAAGGTCTGCTTCACAACCGCTTGTGCATTGGACATGATTGTGTCAAGCACATCGGAATGTGCCAATTGCCGTAACAGCTGCGGCGTAAATACCCCCGGATACTGCTCCTGCACCTGCGTTTCAAAAGCCGCCTTATCATCATTTTGAGCAAGACCGAGGATAAAAGCGACAAACTCATCGTATTTTTTCAACGTATCGGAAACAAGCTGCGTATCCTGCTTAAAAATCGGAGCAATGGCTTGCAGCCGCGCTGCCCGTCTGATCTCCGTCGCAGCCTGATCCGTGTAGGAGACATCCCTACTTGCCGCCACATCGCGTTCCGCCACTTTTCCGATGGCAAAGTCCTCAAGATTTAAATAGGCAAGCCCGCCGCGGTTAAAGGTTGTAAACAGGAGCGTGCCGATAACCGCAAAAATGCTCAGGATAAAAAAGCTGAAAAAAATCTTTTCTGCAACAATACTCGCTTTGACGGTACTGAAAAACCGCGCTAACGGCTGCGCTACTGCGTCCCTCAAAGCGTGAAACATATTCCGGCGTTTCATTGAGCGGCTCCGCGCGTAACTGCACCAATGGTATATTGATGGAGAGAAAAAAATACAGCGTTATTGTCTTTCATAAGCATTAATGATCTTCTGTACAAGGGAATGCCGAACGACCTCCGCGGCGGAAAATTCGATAATTCCTATTCCTGTAATCGAGCGGATTAACGATACCGCATGAATAAGCCCCGATTCCGATCTGCCGCGGATATCGGACTGAGACGGATCCCCGGTAATAATCAATTTCGACCCTTCACCCATTCGGGTTAAGAACATCTTCATCTGTTCTTTTGTAGTATTTTGCGCTTCATCTAAAATGACGGCGGCGTTATGCAGCGTCCTCCCGCGCATGTACGCAAGCGGCGCAACTTCAATACTATTCGATTCTTCAAGACTTCGCAACAGCCCCGCGGGCAGCAACGCTTCCATAATGTCAAAAAGCGGGCGCAGATAGGGATTGATTTTCTGTACCAAGTCGCCGGGCAAAAAACCGAGGCTTTCACCGGCTTCCACTACCGGCCGAGTCAAAATCAGTTTCCGCACCTTATGCGATAACAAAAGCTTTAGCGCAAGGGCAACCGCGATATACGTTTTGCCCGTACCGGCAGGCCCCAGTCCAAAAGTGATATCATTTGTATAGATGGAATCGATGAGCGCCGCCTGCGTTCGGTTTTTAGGATAGACAGACTTGATGCCGCGCGGAATGTGAATGCACTGCGGAGAAAAGCAGTCCTGCTGCGACGGGCTATTGGCCACACACGCAGCAATAAACCCCGCAGAATCCTCCGAGGTAATACCCGGACTTGCTAAAAGAGTGTCGATGAGTTTCTGAAACCGTTGACAAACCGCTTGATCCGACGTGAGCACCGTGACTTCATTCCCCCGGCAAATAACGGGAACACCGAGATATGTTTCAAAAATATGCAAATTTTCATCATTTGCGCCGCAGAGCGAAGAAAGGGCGGTTTGATCTTCTAATACGATAGTATACGAGGTATCCAAAAACACTCCTTTGCAACTTTTTTCATCATCTGATATGGGCTATTCCCGTTTCCCCAGTTCCTTATCCAGGAGCATCAACCCGGCATTGCCATCGATATAGTTGAATTTATCCAGAATCTCACGGTCGTTTGCTTCTTCTTCAACTTGCTCGTCAATAAACCAGCGCAGGAAGTTTTGGGTTTTATAATCTTTTTCTTCACCGGCAAGTTCATACAGCTTGTTGATTGAAGCGGTGATAAATTGCTCGTGCTTGAGCACTTCTTGAATCACTTCAAGAGGCGTTTTTTCATACTGAGTTGTTGCTTCTTTAATGGCCTTTAACACGGGCTTCCCGTCAACGGCGAACAGATAGTCGTACAGTTTCATCGCATGGGTCTGCTCTTCATGCGCCTGAACCCGCATCCACCGAGCAAAGCCCTTCAGCCCTTCCGATTCAAAATGAGTCGCCATCCCAAGATACAAATATGCCGAATACAGCTCTTTGTTCATTTGATCGTTTAAAGCCTCTTCCAATTTTTTGCTTATCATCATATCCCTTCTTATTTATACATCTCAAAGCGGAGCCCCTTCCGCCGAACAGCAGCACTAAAAATGTTATGAGATGGTCAGCTGCTCCGCATATTGTATAAGTCTACAATGAAGCAGGGCTCTCGTCAAGAGAATAGAAACGGACGAATGTACAGAGAAGAGTGATGGGAATGATCTCATTTAGATAGATATTATCCGCTGTTTATACGGATGCAGACCGTGCGAGCGGTTCCTGTGGAATGTAATTATCATCGAAGAGATTTGATGCATTCAGCTTGACTCAATATATCCGATATATCGATACGCAGGCATAAAAAAACCGGGAGCACTACGGCACAAGAAGAATTAATCTACCGCTGCTTCCTTCCGGATCTGACGGGGTTTGAAAAACCTTCTTTGCATAGGTCCCGGTACGGAGAGAGAGGGATTCGAACCCTCGGTACCCTTTCGGGCACACACGACTTCCAATCGTGTACCTTCGACCACTCGGACATCTCTCCAAACGCTGCTATAATTTGTACTGGAAATGCTTGAATACGGCTCCGTTAAAAAAAACGGAGAGAGGGGGATTCGAACCCCCGGTACCTTGCGGTACAACGGTTTTCGAGACCGCCCGATTCGACCGCTCTCGCATCTCTCCAATAGCATGAGACTAGGCGGGCTCGAACCGTCGACCTTCAGATCCGCAATCTGACGCTCTAATCCAACTGAGCTATAATCTCAAACATAAAAACAAGCACTGAGACTAGGCGGGCTCGAACCGTCGACCTTCAGATCCGCAATCTGACGCTCTAA
>CAUTXW010000067.1:0-10298 GCA_963542655.1 uncultured Treponema sp.
CCCCCCCCCCCCCCCCCCCCCCGCCCGGGGGGCGCCCCCCCCCCCCCCCCCCCCCCATGCGGACTTTGCAAGAAGAAATTCGTAAAACATTATCGGAACAGGAGACATTGCCGGTTGTTTACCTTCATCAAAGACTTGATACGGTATCATATAATATGGTATGTATGTACTGAACTCTAATAATCATTCCTATTTTAGAGATATGCACGGTTAATTTTAGGATCATTTTATACCGTTATGATAGGAGAAAAAACATGAATGCAACCACCTTTTTTTCACTTATATCAAATGTGGCGCTCTTTTTTATGGTCATTTACTTTCTATTTAAAATTAAACCGATAAAGGCGGCTATGATTTATCATACGAAAACGCAAGCGGAGTTTGTTGCGACGATCGGGCTTACCGCAGTATTCTCCGTGTTAAATATCTTGGCATCGGTGTTGGGTATTCCAATGGGCAATGCCATTGCGAATATCAGAACCGGCGTTGTCGTGGTGGCCACCGCGCTGCTTGGGCCGCTGCCGGGCATCATTGTCGGACTCATCGGCGGTGCGTACCGGTATACGCTCGGAGGCTGGACGTCGCTCGGCTGCTCCAATGCAACATTTTTTTCGGGAGTCGTCTGCGCCGGTCTTGTCTATGTTATCAAACGCAAATACGGAGCCGTACGGTTGACGCTTAAAACGATTGTATTGCTGTCATGCTTCGGCGGCGGCTGGGAAGTAATCCACACGCTGGTATTTGTCCCTATTCTCGGCGAAAAATCAGCTGCGGAAGCCATTCCCATCATCCTTGATTTGTTCCTCTTTCCGCAAGCTATTATTAACGCAGTCATTACCGGTACGGTGCTGTTATTGATCGCCGATTTGGGGAAACAAGAGAATGTCAAGCAAGTGCAAGAAAACGAGGCGCTCCTGCGGACAAAGCAAACGGCTAACCAGGCGGTGATAGAGACAATCCACCAAACGTTGGACAATTTGACTGAACACGGCACTATGCTTGCAGCGACGATGCGTACCACGACAGCCGACTCCGATCATATCGCGGAAAATATCAATAGCCTCAAGCAGCAGCTGATGTGCCAAGCGGGAAGCGTTACGAAAACCGACGAGACGGTAAAAACGATTTTGGAAACGCTCAATACGCTGGATAATTATATCGATATTCAGTCCAATCGGGTTATTCAGTCTTCATCTTCAATTGAAACGATGATTGCAAATATCCGAGCCGTTACCAAAATGCTTGAAGAAAGTAATACGGTTATTCAAGATGCGCATAAGCTGACCGTTCAGGGAAAAAGCGGCGCAAAAAATTCCAATGAAGTCGCGGCGGAGATTGCAAAACGATCAGGCGATTTGTTGGAAGCCGGTGAAGTGATTCAAAATGTCGCAAGCCAAACCAACCTTTTGGCAATGAATGCCGCAATCGAAGCCGCTCATGCCGGAGAATCGGGCAAAGGGTTTGCGGTTGTTGCCGATGAAATCAGGAAGTTGGCGGAGGAATCCAACATACAAGGGAAAAAGATTGCAGCGGTCATCAAAGAATCGCTGCAAATTATCCAGAAATTAACGGAGGCCGAAAGCGCCACCGAAAAAACCTTTGAACAGGTGTATACACTGGTCAGCAAAATTTCCGAGCAAGAAACCCGTATTTTGGAGGCGATGCAGCAACAGGAAACCGGAAGCAAAAAGATTATCACGGCTATTGCGGATATCAACGGCATCACCAACGACATTAAAACCAAATCGGAGGAAATGTCGAATAACGGCCGTCATACCGCCGAAGAGATGAAAAACCTCAATACCTTGACTGCGGCGTTGACGGATCACATGAACGAAATGACCGGCGACGTGCTGAATATCAATAAGTCGATCCAGACTGTGCATGAAATTACGCAAAAAAATGCGGACACCATCCAAGAGGTTGTACAAGAAGTCAATTCTTTCCAACTTTAACGTTCATCCGGGCCGGACGGGAACCGACACGGTTACGCGGCTCTGTTTACGTGCGTTTGCGTTTGACCGTGTGGACGGCCATGTTCCACAGCGGGATAAGGTACAGAAAAAAGGCAGGCAGCAGCGCAGCCATGGGAGCCCCTATCGAGGTAAGCGGTACCGTTACGGCGATGGACCACGGCATCAGCGGTGCAACAATGACGGCGGTGTCTTCCAAATAAGAGGCAAGCTGCTTTTTATCTTCAACGACCTCATCGCATATCTGATGGGTCAGCATAATGGCTAAGGTTTGGTTGCAGGCAATTGCCGACGCCGGGATGGATGTCAGCAGTACGCTGCCGAATACCGTGATGCGATTGCTGATGTGCCGTATGAGCCGCTGCATACCGTCCAGAACGTGGGTTGCCTTGAACATACCGGCGTAACACGACGAAATACAGATGATCGCGGAAACCCTCATCATAGAAAGAATACCGCCGCCAGCCATCAGCTTTGCCAATTCAGCATTTGAAGGGGTAAAGCCGAACAGCATGATGTTGAATAATTCAGCGATATGTAGGTGCTGAAAGACGAGTGCGCAGAACAGCCCCGTGAGGCTGCTTGCCGCTAATGTAATCCGTACGTTTATTTTGAACAGAGAAAAGAGGATAATGACGGCGGCGGGAACAACGGTAAAGACCGAAAGGTTATAGTAGTCGAAAAAGATATGAAACGTCATGCCGGTTCCCGCGCCGGGATTGACGGCAAATCCGATCAGCAGATACAGAAGTGCCGTGAGGATGAAGGGGATAAACGCGGTCTTCAGCATCGTTTTGATATTCGTGAAAATATCAGTTTTGGTCAGTTCGCAGATAAGATTCGCGCCCGATGACATCGGTGAACAGCGGTCGCCGAAAAAGATGCCGGAAAGGATTGCGCCGCCGGTGTATATCACCGGAATGCGCATACTGTTGGCCAAGGTCATGCAAATAACGCCGATCGTCGCCGCGCTTCCGAAGGCAGTACCCATCAGAAACGACACAACGCAGCACAGCACAAACGTCATCAGCACCATTGCCTGCGGTACGGCAAACATCGAGGCGTAATACACGATAAAGGCGATCGTCCCGCAGGCGCGCCATACCGCCGTGATTACGCCGATCAGCATAAAAATAATCAGAATGTTTTTTACGGTCAAAATGCCGCTGACGGAACACGAAAGCATTTCTTTCCAAGTGTTTCCTTTGATCAGCCCGAAACCGAAAAAAAGAAAATACCCGAAGATCAAGGCATAGAGGATGGTATAGTTCATCGCGACACAGATAATTAAGCTGACGGAGAACAGCGCTAGAATCACGACTTCAAGCATAGATGATTATTCCTCCATGACCGCAATTATACAAAAGATGCATACATGATAACAAGCCGATGAGACGATAGAGAAAAGTACGCGGTGCATGCGGCTGCATGAGACGCACAATAGGGGTATGGGGCGGCGGCAAGAATACGCAGACGGCACATACAGGTACTGCAGGAGCCGCTGTCGCCAAGACTCCGTCCCACAAAAAAAACCGTCAACGATAGTATAAACGCCGGATAGCGCAAAAGCAAATATCGATGGAACAACATATCAAAAAAAATCTTTATATTTAGACTCGTTCATATTATTTCTCCATTTCTTTTTCAAAAATTGTATTAAACAGTGCGATTGCATCAATCATTGGTACTTATAAATACTAATATCAAGCTATAGTACATTTTGTGTAAGATATAATCGGCACATTCACGAGTAAAAAGAGGTCGGGATGATTTGATACGGGAGGCTTTGTACTTGCCATAGCTATAGCTTTCGGCTAAAATGTAATCACAATACACATTAGCCGAAAGGAGCCTGTATGGCGTATATTTCCAGAAGCTTGGAAAAAATCGTTTTAGAAGTTTCGAAAGAATATCCGGTAGTATTGGTAACAGGGCCAAGGCAAGTTGGGAAAACTACCATGCTGCAAAAACTTATGGAAGGTACAGACAGAAGTTATGTGTCGCTCGATGATTTGCATGAGAGAAATCTTGCAAAGACCGATCCGGAACTGTTTTTGCAGCTGCATAAACCGCCTATACTGATCGATGAAGTTCAGTATGCACCTGAATTATTCACCTATATAAAAATATATGCGGATAAAAATCACAGCAAAGGTGATTTCTGGCTTACCGGTTCTCAAGCTTTTAAGCTGATGCAGGGGATTCAGGAGTCATTGGCAGGAAGAGTGGCGGTGCTTTCATTAACATCTTTATCGCAGGCGGAAGTGTACGGAAATAGACTTGAACCATTTGTACCCGATATGAAAAAACTTTCTGCACGAAGCAGAGAACGAAAACCTGCAAATGTCGGAGAAATTTTTGACAGAATTTATAAAGGTTCCATGCCTGCGGTCATAAGCGGTCAAAATAAAAACACTCACATTTTTTACAGTAGTTATGTCACAACATATATTGAAAGAGATGTATGGGCTCTTTCGGATTCGATTGACTCTTTGAAATTTTTACGGTTTATAACCGCCGTTGCCGCACGGTGCGGACAGCTGCTCAATATCGCTGACATAGCGCGGGATGCGGATATTAATCAAAAACAGGTAAAGAGCTGGCTGAGTATTCTTGAAACGTTAGGCATTATTTTTTACTTACATCCTTATTCCAATAATATGCTCAAGCGACTCGTAAAAACTCCCAAGCTGTATTTTTATGATATGGGTTTAGTCTGCTATTTGACAAAATGGAGCAGTGCGGAAACGTTGGAAAGCGGGGCTATGAACGGTGCAATGCTGGAAAATTATGTTGTTTCCGAAATAATGAAGACATATCTCAATAACGGTAAAGTGCCCTTTATGTATTACTATCGGGACAAAGACGCGAAAGAAATCGATATTGTATTAGAGCATGACGGCGTGCTTAATCCGATAGAAATTAAGAAATCCGCGAATCCGGGCTCCGAGCTTGTCAAAGTATTCGGCTTACTGGATAACGTTTCTATTCCGCGTTCTAAAGGCGCGGTAATCTGCATGAAACCGGAGCTTTCGGCAATTGATAGGGAGAACTACATCGTGCCGGTTTGGGTGATTTGAAATTTATAAAATGTGTTATCAAAAGGGGATATTTATGAGAATATGTCAAAGCTGCGGAATGCTGCGCAATAACAATCCGCAAATGCCGGAAGAAATCAACAACCCCGACGCAGAGCATTCGTCAAAACTATACATCCGTGTATAGTTTTGCCTGCGATGTTGTGGCTATGCCAAAACATCGCTACTGCGTAGAACAACCGCCATCCATGGCGGTATATGCAATGCTCAATGTTCCGCACGGTATGGGATATCCGGCACGGATGCCGGTGGTTCCAAACAGGAACGAGTTTTTTGCCTTGCAAAAAACTCGCAGTCAAAAATGTACAAGGATGTACATTTTTGACGAGGTGGTTGCAGTCGGCTTTAATACCCTTTATTACGACGCAAGCGTCGGGGTTGTTGATTTTGCTGTCACGCTGAATCCCTGCAGCAGCCCGATTTCCCTCTTTTACAAATGGGTTGAATAGTATATACTAATCGGCCAAAGAAGGTAGCATTATGGAATTAGCATATCAGGCCAAGACGGCATGGGAAAATCTGACCGGCGATGAACTTGCGGAAATGCAAACGCTTTCTCAAAACTATATCGCCTTTTT
This sequence comes from uncultured Treponema sp., assembly GCA_963542655.1. Classification (GTDB taxonomy): domain Bacteria; phylum Spirochaetota; class Spirochaetia; order Treponematales; family Treponemataceae; genus Treponema. The sequence continues at coordinate 5,650 of CAUTXW010000067.1, forward strand.
AAATCGTGGAAAGACGGAGCGTGAATGCGCGGCTCAAATTATTCAGCAGGCGCAAGAGGCGGGCTTTAAGCCGCTTGAAGAGGTGATTAAAAGCGGCGCGGCTCCTGCGGGTACCAAGGTATATCTTAACAATAAAGATAAATCGGTTGTACTGATGATACTGGGGAAGGACATTACCGACGGCATGAACATTGTCGGTGCGCATATCGACAGTCCGCGGCTTGATGTAAAGCAAATGCCGCTCTATGAAGATTCGAACCTCGTATTTTTAAAAACGCATTACTACGGGGGGATCAAAAAATATCAGTGGACGGCCATTCCGCTTGCTATTCACGGCGTCATTTTTACAAAAGAAGGGAAAAAGGTTGAAGTGTGCATCGGGGAAGATGAAAATGATCCGGTGCTCTTTATCAATGATCTGTTAATTCACCTGTCGAAAAAGCAGCTGCAGGAGACCCTGGCGGAGGGGATTACGGCGGAGCAGCTGAATGTGCTGGTCGGTAATATGAAACCCACTGCGGATAATGCTGCTGACGGCAATACGAAAAAAGATGAAAAAAAATCTCCCGTTAAAGAAAATATCTTAAAAATTCTCAACCGAAAATACGGTATAATAGAAGAAGATTTCCGCGTTGCGGAGCTTGAAATTGTCCCCGCGGGAAAGGCGCGGCATGTCGGGCTTGATAATTCGATGATTGCAGGGCACGGGCATGACGACCGGGTGTGCGCGTACACAACGCTCAAGGCGATACTCGACCTAAAGGGAACGCCTGCAAAGACGGCGGTTGCGCTTTTTGCCGATAAAGAAGAGATCGGCTCAGTCGGCAATACCGGTATGACGGCGCTTTATTTTGAAAATATGGTGATGGAAATTGCCGCGCTGCAGAAGGCGCCGTGCGGGCTGGGTGTTCGGCGTGCCTTTGCCAATTCCTGCATGTTGTCCGCAGATGTTTCCGCCGGGTACGACCCTGCGTTTACTTCCGTGTTTGAAAAGCTCAATTCGGCTTTCATCAGTAATGGGATTTGCATCAATAAGTACACGGGATCGGGCGGCAAAGGCGGTTCAAACGATGCAAATGCGGAATACTTACAGAAAATCAGGCATCTTTTTGATACAAACAAGGTTGTGTGGCAAACGGCAGAGCTCGGCATGACCGATGCCGGGGGCGGCGGAACCATTGCGTATATTTTAGCCAAGTACGGTACCGAGGTAGTAGACTGCGGTGTTCCGGTGCTTTCGATGCATGCGCCGATTGAACTGGTCAGTAAGGTGGATGTATTGATGGCCTATCGCGCCTATCATGCCTTTTTTAATGCGTAGGGAAGCTTTCATAACTGAGGTTTAAGAGGAAAATCGTACTATTTGTTAAAGTTTAGCGCTCGGTGCACGCGATTGGAACGCGTTCTTTTGAACATGAACACTGCGCCGGGCGACATTTGCGGTATGGATGCGGGTATGTTCCGATGGCGGCTGTTGCCTTTGGACATCGCGATGTTCGTATACCGCTCATCATTTCGTTTATCGGAGAATTAATTTCATGAACACACCATATCGTGAACTAGCCGCTGCCATCGATGCAATGATTTTATCGGCTTCCGGCTGGAGGACTGTTTTTGCCGTATCCGGCGATGAAAATGATGCGGCTCCGCAGCTTGCGGATACCGGCCGTGACATTGCGTTTTTTGCAGCGCAATCTTTTGCAGCATTTTTGCGGACAACGTTTCCGGCAATTCATACGGTTATTGTTGCGCGGGACAGCCGTCCAACCGGCGCTGCGCTGGCAGAAGAAGCGATTACCGGATTTCTGACCGCCTCGGATTGCTCTGCGCTGACGGTACAATCAATCGGGATAGCTTCCGCACCGGAGATTATGGCATATTCGCGCACAATCGGAGCTGCGTTCATGTATATTTCGGCAAGCCATAATCCGATAGGCCATAACGGCATCAAGTTCGGGTTAGATAGCGGCGGGGTTTTGGACGGCGAGCAATCGGCGCAGCTGATTGCGCTTTTTAAACACACGTGCGCCGCTGCACAGCAAGATACTGCAAAGAACCTCCGTGCAGCTGTCGATAGCGCAAAACTGAAAGCAGTGTTTGATGCAGTGTCTGTACATAAGCACAATGCGCTTACTGCATATCGCAGCTTTTTACGGGAAGTTATTGCTGACTCAAAAGATGATGCACAGCAAAATCAATTTTTTAACCGTATTAAAGCGCAATGCGCAGCACTTTCGGAGGCTGGTAAGCCGTTCACGCTTGTTGCCGACTTTAATGGCAGCGCCCGTGCAGCGTCCGTTGACCGGCAGTTCTTTGAAGAACAAGGGATGCAGCTTGTCGGCATCGCGGAACATGCCGGAGATATTGTCCATGGGATTATTCCTGAAGGTGATAACCTCAAAACCTGTGCCGAAGCGATTGAACGGATCCATCGTGAAAATCCTGAGCAGGCAGAAAATACGCTCTTTGGATACATGCCTGACTGCGATGGCGACCGGGGAAATATCATCTATTGGGATCAAATACAGCAGAAAGCACTGATACTAGAAGCGCAAGAGGTATTTGCACTTTCGGTCATTGCGGAGCTAAGCTATTTGCATTACAGCGGTGAACATACGACACCGCTCGCCGTAACCGTCAACGGCCCGACCTCGCTCCGCATCAACGAAATTGCTGCCGCGTTACAGGCTGAGGTTTTTTACGCTGAGGTAGGAGAAGCAAACGTGGTAAATCGTGCAGAAGATGCCCGCAGGTACGGCTATCGAATAAGGATTTTAGGAGAAGGTTCAAACGGCGGCAATATTACACACCCGGCCGCGGTACGGGATCCGTTGAATACCTTGTTTGCTATCAGTAAATTGCTGCTCATCAAGGATGCGCCGGACAAACATTGCCCATTCCGCATTTGGTGCGAACGGTCGGGACAAGCAGATAAATACCGGCCGGATTTTACCCTCACAGATATTATCGCAACGCTTCCGTGCTATTGGACAACCGCAACGCAAGAGGACCGTGCATTGTTGCATATCCATACAACGGATCATGCGGCATTGAAATCGGCATATCAAACAATATTCCTGCAAGAATGGGCTGCAAAAAAATCGCTCTTAAACGAACGTTTTGGGATTGCATCTTGTAAGGTATTTTCGTATAACAGAACAGTTTGTACGGAAAATCTCCGTGATTTCGGGCTTTCTGGAAAAGGAGGACTGAAAGTACAGTTCTATGATGCGGCTTTAAAACCGATTGCGTTTATCTGGATGCGCGGCTCCGGTACTGAACCCGTATTCCGCATTATGGCTGATATTAAAGGGCATGACCAAGAAGCGGAAAAATACCTCGTGCAGTGGCAAGGAGCTATGGTACACAAAGCTGATGCGGCGGTGTCAGCAAAAAATTAAAGATAACAACAAGCACTCAGGCTTGTATGTTCTAAGGGAAGGATGAAAAAATGGGAATTCGAGGAGAATTATTTACCACTCAAATTCAAGTGGAAAACCGGACTTATTTTTTTAATGTGAAGGAAAATCGGCTCGGCGATGTATTTTTGCAGATCGTTGAAAGTAAAAATACTGACGGGGCGGGTTTTGACCGCCATGCAATTGTGGTATTTCAAGATGAGATGCAAACGTTTTTACAAGGCTTAAACCAAAGTTTGGAATTTATCGAAAAAAAGCGGAAAGATCAGCTCAAAGAAAAACGGGAACGAAAGCAGCGGGATGCGGAAACGGGAGGAAGCGAAAAGAAAAAGTTTATCGCAAGACGGCCTGCACCGCAAAAACCGGCGCGGACAGTACGCATTGTAAAAAAAGACGCAGAAGAATAAAGCAACCGCCGCATTCAGGGCAGGAAAGAACTCTCACTCCCCTGCCCCTTTCGAGCGATAGTCAGCATCGTTACTCCCATCGATTAATTTCAAGCTGATACAAAACATCGACTCAATACTCAGCTTATCCGCCGCCCGCCATAATCACAGCCCACTCATCTTACGTAGAACAACAACTTATGTTTAAAACGACAGCTCGCTTCAGAGCGATAGGATAATTTCATAAGATTTTCGGGACTAAACTCCCTATAAATTACCGTGTTATTTCTGTAGAATATCGTTATGGCTCAAAATATCATTCTTTGCGATGATCACGTGCTGTTACGGAACGGAATAAAAAGCTGGATAGAAACTCATTCACCCTACAAGGTTACCCACGAAGCCGGCACGTGGGCGGAATGTGAAAAAATAATAGATTCTATTGCTGCAACGATTACGTCAATCAACACCTCCGCTGCGGAGTGCAGTCGAGAAACAGCAACTAGTACACCTTCCGCACGAATAAAATCACAGGCGAATGAGGCACTGGCACCGGAAGAACAAAATGGCTGTATCGCTAGTATCGCCATCGTGGATATTTCGTTTAAAGCGGAATACACGACAGCTGCTCATGAAGAAAATTGCGGCTTTGAGATCATTCGCCGTTTGACTGCACTGGGTATTCCGTGTATCGCATACTCCAGCCATGACTCCGGCGGATTTGTAGAGCATGCGACAAGCGCTGTAGTCGGGGCAAAAGGTTTTGTTTCAAAAAACGCTGACGAAACTATCTTGCTTGCGGCGATCAATGCTGTTGCGAATGGGAAATCATACATTCAAGCGG
>CAUTXW010000068.1:0-9803 GCA_963542655.1 uncultured Treponema sp.
ACAATCAACAACCCCGACGCAAGCGTCGGGGTATTAAACCCTCCGCACGAATAAAGGGAGAAGCTGGAGCGTATCATCCAAGTTTGCACACAGATGGGTATTATCGAAGAGTAACAGAAGCATTAAACATAGCAACAAGTAAGGAAGATATTATTGATATCTTGGCAGATATTGCCGAGCAATTGAGTAAAGGTATTTTTTAATTTTATGGAAGATATGTATGAAAGTGTGGATTTTAGATTGTGATGTAGATAGTTTTGAAAACCTAATTATTAGTAGTGAGTCATGTAATAACTTGTTGAAAACTTTCAATGGAGAAGAAAAAAATGACGGATGGACACCAATATCAGTAAGAAAAATGTACGGAGATAGAGAGTTTAGCAATACTCCTGGCTTTGCTTCGCATATTCCTGTATTTGATAATAAAGCCGTATCAGAATTAAGCTGTATGTTAAAAAATGAAGCCGAAATTTTGCCACTTCATTCTGAGGATGGTACTTTTTACGCTATTAATGTAATTGATGTTTTAGATTGTATAGATTATAAAAAATCTGAATACAAGACATTCCGAGATGGAAAGCGAATAATGCGCTTCACAAAATATTCTTTTATAGAATCAATTATAAAAAACCATAATATTTTTAAAATAAAAGACGAACCTTTAAAACGACCATTTGTATCTGATGAATTCAAAAATATTGTTCAATCAAGTGGACTTATAGGTTTTAAATTTGAGTTGGCATGGGAAAGTGAAAATAAGTAAAATATACTAATAATGCTATAACACTCATAAAGAAAACATGAACTTGTATTTTGGCTACTGGAGTTTTGAGGTAGGTGCTGTCGCAAAAATACTAGGCATAAATGACAGCGGACTGAAAGATGTTCCGTATTATCCTTACGACTTAGTACATTATTGTGATTAAAAAAGCATGACACGAAGTTCGTAGCCGACACGGTGGTCAAGCCACCGTGCGGTACAACCAGTTGTTATACGCACGGCCCCTGAGGGCTGGTAAAGTAATATAAGAATAGCCTGTTTCACTATCGGCAAAATATAATTGAATTTAATTGTACAAAGTTGCTTTATATATTGCCGATAAGATGTTAACATATTGCCTATGAATAAGATAAAATACATATCTGTTGAAGAAACCGCAAAACGCTGGCAAATCAGTGAACGTAGTGTAAGAAATTACTGTTTGCAAGGTAGAATTGTGGGGGCTCTTTTAGAAGGAAAAACGTGGCATATCCCTTCCGATGCAGAAAAGCCTCATCGAAAGACTCGGCATACAGCAAAACAGGATACTCTTTTATCATTTCTTAAACGAGAAAAGGAAGCTGGCTTGAAAGGCGGAATTTATCACAAAATCCAGATCGATCTGACGTATAATTCAAACCACATCGAAGGTTCAAAATTGACACACGAGCAAACTCGATTTATTTTTGAAGCAAAAACGCTTGGTGTTACAGATGAAGTTGTGAGAGTTGATGATATTGTTGAAACGGTAAATCATTTCCATTGCATTGATTTAATAATAGAAGGTGCGCATACGAAACTTTCGGAAAGTTTCATAAAGCAGCTCCATTATATTCTAAAGTCCGGGACAACTGATAGTCGAAAATCATGGTTTAAGGTTGGGGATTACAAAATGCTGGAAAACGAAGTGGGTGGAGATGAAACCACAAAACCTGCGGATGTTGCAGCAGCGATGAAATCCTTATTAACGGAATATAATGCAAAATCTGAAATCGGTTTTGATGATGTGTTGGATTTTCATGTCCGGTTTGAAGCGATCCATCCATTCCAAGATAGCAATGGACGTATTGGAAGATTAATAATGTTCAAGGAATGTCTTAAACACAATATTGTTCCTTTCATCATTACGGAAGAACTAAAGATTTACTATTACAGAGGCATTCAAAATTGGAAAAATGAGCGCAGTTATTTAAGAGATACTTGTCTGACCGGGCAGAACGTAATGAAGCAATGGTTTCCTCAAAATTGAACAACTGAACAAAGTATCAACTTTGGAAGTTGTTCAATTCGTGCGCGAAAAGCGCATATGTTAATAAGCGACGTTTGCCGATCGGCAAACTCGACGGTTAACAAGGCAGCCCTATTTGGCTGCCGAAGTTATACCTTGGATCATTTTGGTATTATGTATAATTAGTCATTATTTCAATTAATAGTAATTGCTTCACTAGTCGCCATCAGTTTGAATTGTGCTATCCCCGCCCCTTATCGATAAATATCGAGTACGCTGTTTTCATCCATCAGAAGCGGCAGCGGTATTTTAATTAGACACTCACATTAGCCGGCCCGTAGGTATCTTGGCATTACCGTAGATCATTGCGGAGAAATTTTTCCGTAAAAAACAGGAGATATTTTGCAAGGAACACGGCAAAATACGCAACGATACAGCCTGCGCACAGGAGCGCAAAAGGAATGGAAAAAGAGTCGCCGAATTGCGAGAGCCCTCGCTGCCCGATGTCGCTGAGCGGCAGTACAATAAAGCCCGCCATCAAAAACAGGCCGACAGCAAGCCACGGTAACAGCGTGGTGTTTTCTGGCTGCTGCGAAGCCGCGGGACGGCGCCGCGCATTGAGCTGATAGATCGCAGTCATAGTTGCGTTCAGCATCCGGTCGCCGTTTTGCGGAGGGGTGTCCAAAAATGACCGCCGCAGGTTTTCCGCACGGGACATCCGCTTAACTACACGGCGGCAGGCTTTACAGTGCAATAGATGCGTGGCGCCGCTGAGCGGAAGGGGATCGCGGCTGTTTCGTAACAGGTAGTGATTTAGAACATCTTCACAATGCATACTGTTTCCTTTAAGCCCTCTGCAATGCTATCGGTATTCATTGATAAAAACCCGCGGAACCCGTTTGTGAATGCCGCAGGTAATTTCGTACGGAATGGTACCTGCAATATCCGCTAAGGTCTGCGCAGTATTGTCCTGCGGGTTCGGGCCGAAAATACACGCTTCATCCCACCGCTGCACCCACGGATGTGCACCGAGGTCGATCATGCACTGATCCATACAGATTTTACCGACAACCGGAAAGAACTCATTGCCGATCCGCACCTTTAGCCCCGGCGAAAGCGCGCGCCGGAGGCCGTCCGCATAGCCGATCGGAAGGGTTGCAATGTAGGTATCTTCCCGGGCTGTCCAGTCGCGGCCATAAGATACGCTGGTTCCCGCTCTAATTTGCTTGATCAGCACCACTTGAGTTACCAGCTCCATCACCGGCTTTACGGAAAGGCCATCGGAAGCGTCTGCCGCTCTTTGCCCTCTTTTAATAGGAAGATACCCGTAGGCGAGCAAACCCGGCCGTACCATATCGAAGCGCGCTTGCGGCAGTGTTTGTACAGCGCCTGAATTGGCAGCATGGATAAGCGGAATGGGTATCCCCGTTTTTTTGATTGCGTCAACCGCCGCGGTAAAGATACCGAGCTGCGTTTTGGTGAACGCGTTATCCGGCGCGGCGGCGGAATCCGCAACCGCAAAATGAGTGGCAACGCCTTGCAGCCGCAAATGCTTTGCCCGCACAATCTGCGTTGCCAGTTTAACCGCTTCCGACGGTGCACAGCCGATGCGGCTCATGCCGGTATCGATTTTCAGGTGAACCGCAACAGTTTTACGCTGCGCCTCCGCTGCGCGGTCGAGCTCATTGATAAAGGCTTCATCGATCACCAGCGGTTCCAGCTGATATTCAATGATGGAATCGATCTCTTCTAAAATAGGCAGACTGAGGGAAATAATCGGCGCAACAATTCCCGCCTCCCGCAGCTCGATACCTTCCTGCACGGACGCAACGGCAAGATACGAAACGCCTGCGCGGATGGCTGCAATCGCCGTCCGCACTGCGCCGTGTCCGTATGCATCGGCTTTTACCGGTAAGCAGATTTTTGTTTTAGGATCAAGGGTTTCTTTAATTTGTCTGATATTATATGCCAGATTATCAAGATGGATAATCGCTTTTGTTGCACGCATGGCGGCCATTGTACTGAAAATAGAAAATAATTGCAATTTCGGAACAAATGCTATGGCAGATATAACGAGGAAAGTGATATGCTGACTCTGCTAACGGTTTCAGGGCATCAGCATAAAAAATCTTGAGAGATACCGGAGAAACAGGAGGATTTCTCATAGAGCCGGTGCAGATTTTTGAACGCTTTTTAGGACAAGGACAGGGATTCAGCGGTGAGAAAAAACAACGAAAGAGCGGAATATAGTTAGAAAAGCGTGAAAAAAGAGGGGTGTGAATTTGCCCGTAATGCAGTACTGTCAAAAAATGTACTTCCCTTGTACATTTTTGACAGTAGATTTATGCAAGCGAAGCGAAAGTGCCTGAACGCCCTCTTTTTTCACGCGTGCTGTCACATAAAACGATGTTTTTCTTTTATTTTGCTTGCACAGCTGAATCCCTGTTGCTCTGTGCCTAAAACCTTGACAAAGCATCCGAAAGGAACTAAGGTTTTTTCTAGATGATCACCAATTATAATGAAAAAGATGAGCCGATGAACGCGGATATGCCCCCGGAATTAACGTCCAAGCAACGGATTTTGCAGTGCGCATCGCAGGAGTTTTTAACACACGGCTGGAAAAACAGCACCATTCGCGGCATTGCAAAGGGCGCCGGGGTTACAACCGGATCGGTCTATTTTCATTTTAAGAACAAAGCGGCGCTGTTTGAAGCCTTGGTAGAAGACGTGTACAAGACGCTGCTGCGACACCATCACGATATGTACGAAACGTTTTTTGCCATGCCGCTCGATAAAGATGCGATGCGCGCCTTTCGTTTTGAAGGCCGGAAGCGGACGGTCGATTTGATCTATCAAAATTACAAAGCGGTGAAATTGCTGGTATGCTGTTCGGAAGGTACCGATTATGCGGATTTTTTCAATCTGATGATGGAAGATACCTACAAAGCGGATGTCCGCGCCTTTACGCTGGCCAAGAATCACGGCGGAGCGCTCAATAATATGCTCGATATACGGCTGTATTCGGCAATCGATAAAAGCTTTTGGCACTGTCTTTTTGAAACGGTACGGCTTGATATTCCCTATGAACAAGCGTTGGAATATGTTGCCGTCCTGGATGATTTTTATGAAACCGGCTGGCAGCGGATACTCGGAAACTATGAAAGCTGCGGTACGGAAGGAGCAAAGTAACAGTCATGCCTCTTTTAGCGTGTTCGGACGGATCGGATTTTCAATTCGGTATTTTGATTCAAAAGAAAAATATCTTTGTGCATGCTGATGGGACAATGCCGTCAGGCAGCGAGCTCACGCAGCTCATCCGCGCGTATCCCAAGCAGGATATACGCGCTTCCTACGGCGAGCGGCAGTACGGCACGTTTGCGGCAGCCTTGGCTCCCGAAGCGGCGGAACCGGAAGGGCTCGTGCGCATTCCGTACCGGAATTTATTTGTCACGGGACCTGCTGAATACGCAGCTGCGGCAGCGCGGGCTGCCCTCTTGTTGGACTGGCTGCATGAAAACCGGCATTGCCCCTCGTGCGGGACGCCGCTGCAGTTAAGCGCTGCCGAAACCGCGCAAGCATGTCCGCAGTGCGGACGGGTTCTCTTTCCCGTGATTGCGCCGTGTATCATCGTTCTTGTCAGCAAGGGTGATAAAGTCTTGCTTGCGCGGCATGTGCAGCACACGACCAACCTGTATACGTGCATCGCCGGGTTTATCGAAGCCGGCGAATCCGCAGAGGACGCCGTCCGTCGCGAAGTGCGCGAAGAAGTCGGACTCACGGTTACGGATATCCGGTATCGCGGAAGCCAAGGATGGCCCTATCCGAACCAGCTGATGCTTGCCTTCCGCGCCGAATATGTTTCGGGCGATATCACCGTACAAAAAGAAGAGCTGTCGGAGGCTGCGTGGTTTTCCCGGACGGCGCTCCCTGATATTCCGCTCCCCGGTTCCGCCGCACACCGGCTCATCTGCGGCGACTGGTACTAGCGGGCACAGCTCAAAAGCCGGTTATGCTTTCGCCATGCCCGAATGGGTTACTGCTCCTCCTGCACGGTAAACTCAATATCGAACTCTAATCTTTTATTCGGTTCCCCTTTACAATAGAGGGAAACTGCCTGCCGCCGACTGGTTTTAAGGCTGCCCGCATCGCGTAGCGGAAACAGCGGATTGTCTCCTCTTTTATCGGTAACAAAGGTATACGATTTGTCCGTGATTTTCCCCTGTATATCGAAATAAAGCTGCGGTGTGACGGATGTAGTCGGTACAATAATGCTGCCGAACTGTCCAAACGGTTTCGTCCCCGATCCAGTCGTAACCGTTACGGGCGCAGTGTCCTTCGCCTGAAAGACTGTTGTGCGGAGCTTCTCTTTATCGGACGGCTGCATCCCGATCGTTCCGGTAACCTCGGCCTGATGAAATCCCGAACACTTTATCTCTTTTACCGTCGCTATAACTTTGTATCCTTTCGTTGGAATTTCGGTGCGTTCAACCGTCTTGTACCGTCCGGCGTACCTGATGTGAGCTGTCGCGTTATCATCCAAAAATCTTAATCGATATTTTATGACTTGTCCCGGGTTTCCCGATGAAAAACCTCCTTTTACAATGTATTTTTGGAACTGCTTTAAGTCGGTTACCGCCTCACTGCTGCCTCCGATAATATTGATGGTGATATTCGTCCCTTCTTCCAAATTTTTCATTGCGTGGCTGATGTCAAGTTCGGCATTATTCGTAGTCGAGGCTTTTAATACCGCCTCAAAGCTCGGTTTCAGCTCCGACCATGTTTTTTCGGATTCAATCGTCAGATAGGCAATACGCCCGTATGACACGGACGACACATACACCGGCATCCGGTTTCCGACTACATCGCGCGGAATGTCGATCATAAGCGGTACATTCTCTTGATTGACATCGGCGGTATAAAAGGTTTCCACGAATTTGATGAGGTGACGATTTTTATTATCGCCCTTTTTGAACTTAAAGCCCGCTGCTATTTTGCTTTTGATGCCCGCTGCAGCAAAGCCGACCCCGACTTTAAATTGCGTGTCAAAACTTTCTTCGCTTTTAATCTCTTGTTCCGTATAACTGTAATGAGCCGACGCATGGTTGGTTATGTTTTGGCTGAGTACCTTATTGTGCAAGTCCCGATACGCTGCCAAGTTTGGAATGATCTCTCCCGATGTGATGCCGGCTTTTCCGTCCTTCCCCTCTTTATCTTTGACACCTTGTAAGCCGAACGAAATGGTCGCTTTGCGCTTGTTTCCATTGGTAATTTCCCGGTAGCTTCCGTCGTCGATGCTTTCTCCGGCGAGGACTGCTCCGGGGTAAATTGAATTTTGAGCAGGATCGAGCAGCAGATTGTCGTCAAATGCGGCGGAAATATCGTATTCAACCTCTTTTTCAACATACTTCACGATTTGCCCTTTACTATTGAACATCGGATCGCTTTCGGTGCCCTTGGTTTCGGCAATGATCCGTTCGCGCAGCTCCTGCGGAGACCGGGCAAGCGTTACCGGAAGCGCAAGCCCCTGATAGGTAATGCTCCCCTGCTGATTTTGCTGAGGCTTCTCCGGCTGCTTTTCGGCCTCTTTTTCCTTGGGTTTGTCGGCATTGTCCTTCCCTGTCTTGGCTTTTTCCGGTTTTGCCGGGGTTTCCCCCTGCGGCTTCTGCGCTTTCTCTTGGTTGACGTCCTTTACCGGCGTCTTTGCCGGTTGCTGACATCCGATTATGCCGAACGCTGCAACGGCCAGCAGCAGTACGGCATACCATTTTACACGTGACACGGATTTTTCCCGTATTCGCTTTTGCATAGGAACCTCCTTGCGGTTACTGTTGCTATGCTTATAAAGCGTGGATTGCAAAATGGCTAAAAATTTCGGAAAAAAAGTAAAAAAATATCAAAATTGATGATGATATTATTTCTTTTGCTTTCCTCGGAAAAAACGCTCTCCCGGTAAAACCTTACCGTTGGCCATTTTTTGATCGGGATAGTATAGTTCAAGCCAATAGCTTCCTTCACTATCGCGTGCAATACGGGAGCGTTCGTTTATGGTGAAATAAAATTCCGGCATATCTTTTTTGCGGCCGTTACCAAGCGTTACATCAACTTTAAATGAGCCGCCCAGGGTATATCCTATTGATGAAGAGCGTAATGGAGACGGTTTTTGCAACGTATAATTGACAGAAAAAGGCATTGCGCCCGGTTTAACGCTTGTGGAAAGCATAACGAAATCCGTACCTTCAACAGGAGTAACGGTAAATGTTCCCGGATACTCATTCAAAGGACGGGATTCGTCCATACGCAGTCCGATTTTTCCTTCATATTCACCGGCCAAAGCCCTGGCAGGGTTCTTCAGCGCCGGCACATCAAAATTTTTAGGCTGATTGCACCTTACTATCAGCAATAAGACGGCAATAAAGAAGCCGCACTTTTTGAGAGCACTCATACTATTTCTTTCCCGTTATTTACTGAGCACCAATCTGAAGCCGACCGCATCATTTGCATATTTCGCAAATGTTAACCCTCTACTGCCGTTTCTACACTCTTTCTCCGGCTTTTTCCATGAACCGCCCCGAGTACATTTACCGCCGCTGCTTCGTTTAAATTCATCAAATTTCGAAGGATCTTTTTTATCCGGCACGGCAGACTTAGGATGGTCGGGATTAACTTCTAATACCCCTGCATCAACACGAATGAGCGCGGCATATACGTCAATACAGCATTCGGCAACGTTTCCTGCCATATCGTACAAGCCTAAGGCATTCGGCTTGAGTGAGCCGACCGGTTTTGTACTCCCGTTTTCGCTGTCGCCGTAGCATGCGTATTCAGGCAATTTCGTACTATCTTTAGTCCCGGGAAAATCATTCCCGTCTCCCCATACGGGAGCGGTGGGATCTCCCCCGCGTGCAGCCCATTCCCATTCGGTGCTGGTCGGCAATCGGTAGCCGCCGTTACTCCGTTTTACTTCGGCTTTTAAGCAGTCATCCGTCTTTGTTGAATCTTTTACCGGCTCGTTATTAAAATAGTAGACCGGTTTTTTCTCGGTTAATTCGGAATAGGCATTACACCATACGATAGCATCACACCATGAAATCTGTGTAACCGGATGTTTTTTTGTTTCTTCGGTAGGTTCGTCTCCGACACGGCTGTTAGCCACATATTTCTTTTTATCATTCTTATCCAATGAGGCAAGCGTACCGGCTCGTCCCTTATTTTTGAATACATATCCGCGTTTTTCCGCTTCTTTCATTACCTTGTGCCATAGTTCATAGGTAACTTCGTATTTACCGATTGAAAAATCATCAAGTTTGACCTGTCGTCCTTTCAAAAAAGTTTGATTGTGAGTCGGTTCTTGTTTTGTGGTCGTATCTGTTCCCGTTATCGTTCCTCCTTTTACGGAAACCATCGGATATTCACTGTTCGTGCCCTGCTGCGTAGGCGTATCACGCTGCTGAGTAGTGCCATTATTTTGACTAGTGCCATTATTCTGGGTAGTACCCTTATTTTGAGTAGTACCCTTTCCTCCTGCCATATTTGAACAGGAAAGAAATAACGACGCTGCAATCAGAGCAGCAATAAACCATTTTGCTATTTTTCGCATAGTAATCCCTCCAATGAGCTATCTTTGCGATATACGACGGTATAAAACCGTCGCGTTATTTTTGTTTGCTTTGGCAAACATTATTGAAGGAGTTACTATATTCCACTCAAAATAATAAGTCAAGATTAATTAACATTCCTCAGTATCGCCCGGCATGCATTGATATAAACGGTAAAAAATCGTACACATTGGTATGGGGGGGGGGGGGGGGGGGGGGT
>CAUTXW010000069.1:0-9233 GCA_963542655.1 uncultured Treponema sp.
GCGCTTATGAATCCTCACGGCTTATTACCGCTTTTAGACAAAAATTGATTTCCGTGCCCCAATGCACCGTACTCTTGTGTGAATGGCGCAGGCTGTTTATACTCCATGAAACGTTACACATTTATGAAAACGATTATTACTCATACCGATTTTTACGAGTGGCTGAACGGCTTTATCAATTTTGAAAAACAGCCGCATAAAAAGGCCTTTTGTCTTGATGTTATGCGGTATTATGCCGCGCGTTTTGCCAATCCTCAGACGGCCTACCGGAGCGCGCATATCGCAGGCTCTAAGGGGAAGGGCTCGGTTGCTGCGATGCTTTCGGCGCTGCTTGCCGAAGCAGGCTACCGGACAGGCTTGTATACGTCCCCGCACGTCAATGATTTCCGCGAACGAATCACGGACAACGGCGTTTTTTTTAGCGATGAGGCGTACCTTGCAACATTCCGTACCATACGGGATGGCATTGCGCCGCTTCTTAACAAACCGGACGAACCGCGACCCAGCTGGTTTGAGCTGGTTACGCTGACCGCATTCGTACTGTTCCGGCAACAGCAGCTCGACTGGGCTGTATTTGAAACCGGCATGGGAGGCAGGCTCGACGCAACCAATATCATACAGCCGGAAATCGTCCTCCTGACACCGATAGAGCTGGAGCACTGCGAATACCTCGGCGGGACGCTTCCGCTCATCGCGGCGGAAAAAGCAGGGATTATGAAACACGGTGTGCCGGTATTTTGCGCCCGCCAACAGGATGAAGCGCTTGCAGTGTTCAAAGAACGGGCGCAAGAACTCACGCTGCCGTTTTTTTATCTTCCGGACTTTGTTTCCACGATTGAGCATCGGCTCGCTCCAAATGGCCGCGAGGTCGTGATCCGATTTTCGGCTGAGCATCCCATCGGCGCGCTTTTCACACGGCCGCTTTGCACCACTCTCCCGCTTTTTACACCGGTACAGGCGGAAAACGCCGCACTTGCCGCCGCTGCGTTTAAATACCGCTATCCTGATACGCCGGAAGAGCTGATAGAGCAGGGGCTTTCAAAGGCGTGGCTGCCTGCGCGCTTTCAGATTTTGCGCCGCAACCCGCTCATCGTCATCGATGGAGCGCATACGCGGAACAGTTTGCAAACTTGCGCAGATACTTTCTTCGGATTAACGGCGCTGAATGCGGCGGACGGCAGCAACGATGACGCCGATTTTCACCGTTCCGGCGTCAGCACGGACACAAAACCGGCGCTGGTCTTTGCGTGCGCCGCCGACAAAAATCCGGAGGACTTTGCCCCGCTCTTTTTAGGCAAGGTGTCGCGCCTTTTTCTGACCGTTCCGGGCTCGTTTAAAACGGGCGACCTTGAAAAAACCGTCCGCGTATTTACGCATGCGTTTGCGGCCGATACCGCCGTTGTCATTGAAGCGGATGAAGATTTTGACACCGTATTGCGGCGCGCGTTTCATCGGAGCATTGCAGAAGGGCGGCCCCTCCTGGTTACGGGTTCATTCTATCTGGCGGCGGAAGCGCAACGGATATATTCCGCCGGGGATTTTCAGGATCGGGAAACGATAGGCTGACCGCATAGAGCTGTAAACCGACGCCAGTGCAGGAGGGGACGGCTTCGTTCTGCGTCGGTGTCTCGGATGAAACGGAGGCTTCGTGCGGAAGCGGCGCATCGGATGAAACAGGTACTGCCTGTGGAAGCGGCGCCGCAGTATTCCCATACAGCGGATCGCCTACGATTGGAAGCCCAAGCAAGGCAAGGTGCGCGCGTATCTGGTGCCGATAGCCGCGGGCAAGACGGCAGTGCACACCCAGCAACGAAGAGCCATTGACCGTCAGCAATGGCAGCTCTTCCAGTGCTTCAACCTTTTCAACCGTCGTTGTATAGAGGCGTCCGTCCTTTTTATACTGCCGCGCTCCGGGAAACACCGGAGCAACCCGCTTTGCGCCGGGCCCAAAGTTCCGGAATTGGCTTTCAATCGTGTACGGCAGCTGCGCCGCAAGCCGGTTGAAAAACTCAACGCCGTCCGGCTCTTGTGCACCGCATCCGCGCGGCGCTACAAACGCGTAATACCGCTTGATCAAGACTCCCTCATCCTGCTGGGTGGAAAGGAAATCATAACAGGTTTGAGTCTTTGCAAAGAGCACAAGGCCGCGCGTATCGGTATCAAGCCGGTGAAGCAGCCCCGCCTCAATCGCTTTTTTCCCCCGCACCTGCGCCGCTTGTACCACAGGCGCAGTCTCGGTGTGCATCTCCGGCGGTTCGTCAAGCGAATGCCCCCCATGATGCACAGCGTTTCCTCCGGACGGCTCGCCTGCTTGCAGGCAGCCTTGCTGCTGCAAGAACCAAGCGACAAGCGTCCCGCGCTCACCGGCGGTAAGCGGTGCAGAAGGTATTCGGGGCGGCTTATACACTACCGCCCATTGTTCGGTTTCCTGCACAATACAGGGTTCCGTTCTGCGGTAATCAAACGCGGGATACGCCAGCCGGGAACGGCATGATTGGGCTTGCAGCGCGGAAAGCGGCTGAGGTCTGCGGCGGGGAACACGGGACATACGGAGCCTACCTTCCGCCGGAATTACGCAAACGGGCAAGGACGGTACGGAAACGCTCCGGCAACGGTGCCGTAAAAACGGATGGTTCACGCATGCAGGGGAGCCGCAACCGCAGCCGGTAGGCATGAAGTTGCAGCCCGTACTGCTTCCACGCCGCCTTATCGTTCCCGTAGAGCATATCTCCGATGACCGGACAGCCGAGAAACCGCGCATGGAGCCTGATTTGATGCGTTCTCCCCGTATCGATCTTAAACATCACGAACGAATATCTTCCATATATATGAAGAACCTTGTAGCGGGAACAGGCGTATTTCCCCTTGGATAGATCGGCGGACGCAGCAAAGCGGATACGGACACGCGGATCACGGAACACCGACGTTTCAATAACGCCGGATTGATGCGCCGGAACGCCGTTCAAAAGCGCAAGATAGTATTTTTCGGTTTTTCTCAGTTTAAAAGCCTTTTTTAAATAATCTTCCGCCGCAGTATTGCGGGCGGTAATCAAAACACCGGAGGTCTCTTTATCCAGCCGGTGCACAATACCCATACGGAGCAGTTCCTCAAAGTTCGCCTGCCCCTGCTTCGCTTCAAGCCGTTTGGCAAACTCATCATGCACGGGAGACGTGTACAGCCGGTAATGCGCAAGTGCGTGAACAAGCGTACCGCTCCAATTGCCAGCAGCAGGGTGCGTAACCATACCTGCCTGCTTATTCACCACGATTACATCTTCATTTTCAAAGAGAACAGTCAGCGGAAGCGGTTCGGGGATCAGCGATTCCGGTTCGGGATTCTTCCAGATTATGCTGATACGGTCTCCCGCACGCACGGAGCTTGAAAGTTTTGCGGGCGCGCCGTTAAGCAGGACGGATTGCAGCCCTGTCTTGAGCTTTGAGCGGGTCATATTGGGAATCACCGTGCTGCAAAAGACATCAAGACGTTGGGTCTTCCCGTGCTCCGGCACGATCAAGGTAATTGTTTGCGGCATGGAAGAAAGCTCGACATGCAAACAGGCTATCGAGATGCCGAACCGGACGGCGTACCGCCCGGCGAGGGTTCCGATAGCTGTGAAGACTGTGCAGCATCCGATCCTGGTGCGTCGGGAGACGATGCTGCAGCAGGGGTATCCGATGATGATGATGATGCATCCTCTGTAGGAGCAGTCGACGGAGCGGTGCCCGCCGGAACAGACGAACCGGTGTCCGGTTCGTCTTCAATAGGAAGCGTTGTCGGAACGAATTGGATAGGGTCTTCGGAAAAGGCGTTTTCCCGTTCCAGCCGTTTTTTTTCCACGGCGCGTTTAATGGCGCGATAGGTAATATCGATAAGTGCAATCGTAATCGAAATCCCTGCAGCGGTCAAAAACACGCCGAGCTGTTCTTTTTCCGTAAAGGCTACCGCCTTATCAGCCTGCTTGAGCGGCCACGGATAGTAGGCCGGGTCTTTCGGATGTTTTGCCGCTCTGATCATATCGTAGCCCCAGAATGACAGCAGGGTTACAAAGGGAAGCGCCCCAAAGCTGAGTATTTCAAACCGGCGCAGTTCCCGCTGCCAAAGCGGAAATTCTTCTTTTGTATAAGGCACCGGGGTGTGATCTTCTTTTTTTTCATCTGCCGCAATGAGCGGGAATTGCGCCGCGCACATCACGCACAACACGCAAAAAGCAATACATCGTAATCGTTTATTCATCACAAGCAGACAGTATATCCGATAAGCGGATAAAATCATAGACCGCAAGCGATTCTGCGCGGGCAAACGGGTCAACTCCGGCAGTCTGCAGAACGGATTCCGCGCTGCCGACATTCTTTCCTATGGAAGCAAGGAGCGGCGCGATATTATTTTTGACGGTTTTACGCCGGGCGCTGAACAGGCTGCGGACGAGCTGCAAAAACAACCGTGTATTACGAACCGGGGGCGGATTCTGCTTTTTTGTCAAGATGAGTGCACGGGAGTCGACATTCGGCTTCGGCCAAAACGCCGCCGGGGCGATATCCCGGATCGCCGCGACGTCATACGCCCATTGGCACAGCACTGAGAACGACGAATAGTCGGGTGAACCGGGCGGTGCAGTCATGCGGAGTCCCACTTCTTTTTGCACGGTGATCACCATCCGGTCAAACAAGGCGCCCGCTTCAATCGTCGCGGCGATGAGCTTTGCCGCGATATTGTACGGTAGGTTGCCGAAAAACGCAGAAGGCGCATGCTGAGCATACTCATCACGCCAGGTTTTCAACACATCGCCTTCAATGAGCGTAAACCGATCGTCGCCGCCAAAATAGGAAGTCAACAGCCCGGCAAAGCCCCTATCGATCTCGAAGACGGTTACGTCGGCGCCGGTCTGCACCAGTAGCGCCGTCATGGAACCAAGCCCCGGCCCCACTTCCCAGACGGATTCGCCGGGCGTAAGACGCAGCGCCGCGACCAGCTCCCGCCGGATATGAGCGTTAATCAAAAAGTTCTGTCCGAATTTCTTTTGCATCCCAAAGCCGTGCTCATCCAGTACGGCCGCGAGCGCGGAAGGCGCATTGTAATCGGGAAGATTCCGTTCCATGATCCGTGCTGCCCCGTGCCTATCGATCCGCGCTGAGGTGTTCAGCAAAGAATCGCTCCATCGCCCGATAAAAATCAAAGCGGTTTTCTTCATTGTGGAACCCGTGTCCCTCGTTATCTTTCACCATGTATTCAACCGCAATGTTTTTTTGTTTGAGCGCATTGACAATCTGGTCGGCATGCTCTTTTTTTACACGGGGATCGTTCGCGCCCTGTGCAACGAGGAGCGGCACTTTAATATTATCGATATGGAAAATCGGAGAGACGGCTTCGAGCAGCGCCTTATCTTTTTCAGGATCGCCGATCATCTCGTACATCATTTGACGGCCTTGCTCCCAATACGGCGGCAAGGTTTCAAACAGCGTGAAAAGATTGGAGACGCCGACATAATCGACCGCGCAGGCATAGAGATCGGGTGTAAAGGTAACGCCCGCAAGCGTCGTGTAGCCGCCATACGATCCGCCGTATATGGCAATCCGCTTGGGGTCGGCAATTCCTTGACTGATCAGCCAGCGCACCCCGTCCGTGACGTCATCCTGCATCTTTTTGCCCCACTGCTTGAAGCCTTTCGTCCAGAAGTCCTTGCCGTAGCCGGTCGAACTGCGGAAATTCATCTGCAAGACGGCGTATCCGCGGTTTGCTAAAAACTGTACTTCAGGATTGTAGCCCCAATAGTCGCGAGCCCAGGGTCCGCCGTGCGGATTGATGACCACCGGCAGGTTTTTTGCCTGTTTTCCGGCGGGGATTGTCAGATAGCCGTGAATGGTCAGTCCGTCGGAACTTTTGTATTGAATGGGCTGCATCGACGCCATTTTTGTGCTGTCGATCCACGGAGCGATGTCGGCAAGCAGTGTGAGGCTCTTGTCGGCGGTGTCGTACACATAATATGCACCGGGAGTTTTATCGGAAGAGGAGCGAACGATATAGACCGTTTCATCCCGGTTTGCCGAGCTGATTCCGACTTCAAGCCCCGGTAATTTTTTTTCAAGCTCGGCTTGCAGTTCCGCCCGCTGCGTATCAAAGAAGTGATAGCCGCGCTTATCGGCATAGAAAACCGCCCCGGTAATCACTTTCCGTTTTTCGGAATAGATCAGCGATTCAACATCGACTTCGGGATGCTCAAAGATGAGTTTGCCCTGCTTTTTTGTTTCGGGATTAAACGTGTAAATTGCCGCTTTATCTCTGCCGAGGTTGCTTGCGACATACAGCTCTTTATTATCGAACGTCATTAAAAGCGGGCTGAACGTATCCTTAAAACCGGTCGCCATGATCGGCTCGAACGGGTCTTGTTCGGTTTTTCGGTAGAGTACGCCGGTATTGACTCCGTCCGTCGTCATTGCAACGCGGAGCTTCCCGTCGTGATCGGTCATCCAGCCGGAAATATTGCCGGGATTTTCCGCGATCATCGTAAGCGAATCATCGGTAAAATTGAGACGGTACACGTCAAACACTTGGGGATTGCGCTTATTCATCGCGATAAGCATTTCATGTTCGTTATCTTTCAGATCATCCACAATTTCAACCCGGACATCTTTGAAAGGCGTTACGTTTTTCAGATTTGAGCCGTCTTTCTGCACGGTGAAAAGCTGATAATTTTCATCGCCGCCGGTATCCTGCAAAAAGGCCAAGAG
Source organism: uncultured Treponema sp. (assembly GCA_963542655.1). GTDB lineage: Bacteria > Spirochaetota > Spirochaetia > Treponematales > Treponemataceae > Treponema. The sequence goes on from CAUTXW010000069.1 coordinate 6,727, forward strand.
CGAATTATTTGCCCAAAAATAGTCCGCAATATCGCGGTTTTCAGCTGCCGTAACCCGAACGGCGGTATCGGAACCCCGTTTTTGCACAAAAATATTCATGCGGTTTTTCCACGCCTGCATAAACGCGATATGCGTTCCGTCGGGCGATACAGTAAACCTACTTTTTGACGGATTCTTAAAAAAATCTTCCAGCGGAATATATCCCGTTCCGGCATGAACCGATCCTCCGGTCTGAGAAGCCGCCCCTACACCGGTAGACATACATGCCGTGAACATCCCTGCGCAGATTAAGCCCGTACACAACGGCTGCACCATAAATCTTTTTTTCATTAGTTCCTCCACGATTCATAGAGTTTATCAGCTTTTGTCATTTTTCGATAGGGCTTTTCTGCATGCCGTACTGTTGCGCTACCGATAATTTGGGCGTTCTGAAAGCCCTTTTATCGTGAAAACCGTCACTGCTTCAGTTTTATTTCAGAACTACCCCCTAACTTAGACTTTAAATTTGGAGACCTCTTGTGCCAAATTCTCAATACTCCGCTTATTCTTCTGCGTAATTTCGCTCACTTCCTGTACGGCGTTGTTAATTTGTACCGCTCCTGAGGCCATCTCGTTCATGCTTTCGGTAATCACGCGGGTAAGACCATCCAGCTTTTGCATCTCTTCTGCGACACCCTCTCCGCCCTTCAGCATTTCTTCCGAGCCCGCCTGTACTTCTATCGTTACCGTGTTGATGCTCTTGATTGCAGTCAGCACTTCCCGGCTGCCGTTTTCCTGCTCGCGCATCGCTTCGGTAAGACGTGCGCTCATTTCTTTTACCTGCTCGGCAAGGGTGAAAATTGCATTGAACTTGGCCTCCACCGTTTTGGACGAAGCGGAGAGGGTCTCGATTTCGCCACCCAAGGTTTTAAGCGTGGCTGTAATGGTTTTCCCTTGCGCCGACGATTCCTCAGCGAGCTTGCGGATTTCATCTGCAACGACGGCAAAGCCCTTACCCGCTTCTCCTGCATGAGCCGCTTCGATTGCCGCGTTCATCGCAAGCAAGTTCGTTTGCGAGGCAATGTGCTGAATAACGCTCGATGCTTCTATCAGCGAGCCTGATTCTTCTGCAATTTTCTGCGTTACGGTGTTCGACGTTACTAACGTGGCTTTGCCGTCGCTGGTTGCGGTTGTCAATTTTTTAATTACTTCATCGGTTTTGCCGAGGGTTTGGCCGATTGACGCGATATTTGCAACCATTTCTTCCACAGAGGATGAAGACTGCGCAACGCTCGCAGCTTGTGTTTCGATGCTGTTGTTCAGCTGCTTAATCGTGCGGACAATTTCTTCAACGGTGGCCGCCGTTTCGGTAACGCTGGCTGCTTGCGTCATCGCCTGCTGCTTCACGCCATCAATGTTTGCGCTGATCTGATTAACGGCGCTTGCGGTTTCAGTCATATTAGATGAAAGCTCGGATCCGATTTCTTCCATCGTATCACTGTTAACCCCGACTTGTTGGATGGAAACCCCAATCTTTGCAATCGTTTCGTTAAAGTATCCGAACATATCGGTAATTTCATCGTTGCCGATCAGCGGTAAACGCACCGTGAAGTCTCCGTGCGCAATTTTCTGCAGTACGGGAACGGAATTTTGAATCGGCTTTACGAGTTTGCGGCTAAAAATAGAGACCGTTACAAGGGAGGCAAGCAAAATAAGTAAAGCGGCAATGATAACTCCAATACGCATTACATATATTGTATCCAAAAACTCTTTAACAGGTGCTTCGATCACAACATTCCAACCGGTTGTTTTCATAACTGCAGCGCTCGCAATATCCTTAGTACCCATAAAAGTATAATATCGTATTTCCGTTGCATCGCTTTTAAGCATGTCTGCAATAACAGCTGCAACGCCGACAAGGCTTTTATCGGTCTTGGCAGCCTCTATAGCATTGAATTGGCTTTCAACTAAGTCCCGGTTCCTGTTTGCTATATTTACTCCCGATTTGGAAAGTATAAAGCAGCCGCCTGTTTTACCGACTATAATAGAGTCTATTGCATCTGAAAGCGTATATCCATCAAAAACCGCAGCGAGCACACCCGTGAACGTATTATTTTTTCCCATAATGGGAACAACCGCTTGTGTGATGAGCTTTCCCGTTTTTATATCCTTAAACGGTTCGGAGAAATATTTTTTTGTGCCGCCTTGCGAATCTTTAAACCACTGTTGACCTGAAACATCAAACTGTTCTCCATCAGGCCGATGATATATTCCTTTCGGATCAATTATTACAAAAGTAATATCCCTTGCTTCATTTTTTGAAAGTTCTTCGAGCATACGGGCTTTTTCCGCATAGCTGACATTTTTATCATGCAATACTTGCTGCGAAGCAATTCCTTCAAGGTACTCAAACCATTGTTTTATCTCTCCATCAAGTATAACGGCAGTATCACTCGCCTTGTCCAAAAGATGTGCTGTTACCTTGTCCATAACCGCTCTCCTGGACTGATAGAGTACGAAGACGCTTA
>CAUTXW010000070.1:0-8632 GCA_963542655.1 uncultured Treponema sp.
CCCGCGCCCGCGACAAGCTCATTATTACAAGCTGCCGGACTCGGCGCAGGCAAGCGGGTTTGTTGGAGTGCAGTCCCTCGCCGTTCTTGGAAGAAATTCCTGCGGAGCTGGTGCAGTACCATGAGCCGGATAGGGAAGCGGAGGAAGAAGAAATCGCCAAGATGTTCGCCCAGATGAAAAAGAAGTTTTCTATGTAAACTGATTGTGCCTCGGCGACAATAGCTGTTAGTCACTTCAAGCACATCAATGATTACCTGAAGCGAATTAGCAGAGGATATCAGAGCATCAGCGTGAAAAAAGAGGGGTGTGAATTTGCCCGTAATGCAGTACTGTCAAAAAATGTACTTCCCTTGTACATTTTTGACAGTAGATTTATGCAAGCGAAGCGAAAGTATCGTCAAAAGTGTACGTCCATGTACACTTTTGACAGCGAATTTTGGCAAAACCAAAATATCGCTTCTGCATGGAATCTACCGCCATCCATGGCGGTAGCCTCTTTTTTCACGCGTGCTGTCACATAAAACGATGTTTTTCTTTGATTTTCCGTTCATGCTGAATCCCTGCGGGAGACCTGCAATCATCCTTGACCGAACACTCCGGTTTGCCTACACTAAAACCATGATAAATATGAGCCGCAAACTGCCGATCGGCATGCAGAGTTTTAAAGATTTACGGGAGAAAAATTTTTTATATGTGGATAAAACCGCTTATATCTTCCGCATGGTAAATACTAACAAGGTTTATTTTTTAAGCCGTTCGCGCCGCTTTGGAAAGAGCCTGTTTCTTTCAACATTAGCTGCATATTTTTTAGGGCAACAAGAGCTCTTTAGTGGCTTGTATATTGAAAAAGCGGAAGAAGAACTCGCTATGCAGGAAAATCGGAGTACTTGGCAGGAGTATCCGGTGCTGTATTTGGACTTTAACACAGGACAGTATATACGGTCGAAAGTTTAGAAAGTCGTATGCAGCTCTTTCTATCGTCGTTTGAAATGCAATACGGCATACCGGCTTCAAAAGGTGATTTGGCACAGCAGTTTGAAGAAAGTATTAAACAGATATATGCAAAGACTCACAAGCAAATTGTCCTCTTGGTTGACGAATACGATAAGTCTTTACTGCAAACGATGGGTATAAACGAAACGCTGAATGACGAATACCGAAACATGCTCAAAGCCTTTTATTCCGTGATAAAAACCTGTGATCAGTATATCCGCTTTGCGTTTTTAACCGGCGTAACCAAGTTCAGCAAAATCAGTATTTTCAGCGATTTAAATAATCTGAAAGACATAAGCTTACACGAAGATTATGCCGGTATCTGCGGTATTACTCAACAAGAACTTGAAGAGAATTTTCAACCGGAAATACAAGCGCTTGCTCAAAGGCAGCAGCTTGAGTATCAGCAGGCGGTTATGGAACTCAAGCAGTGGTATGATGGGTATTTGTTCCATCCTGCCGGGGAAGGTATGTATAATCCATTTAATGTTTTGGGTGCGCTTGATGCAAGAGAGATTAAAAGCTATTGGTTCGGCACGGGTACCCCTACTTTTTTAGTCGATTACCTGAAGGAAAGCCATTATTATATCCCCGATCTTGATAACAATGTCGAACTTGACGAGGACGGTTTGGAAACTTATCGAGCTGTGGCAAAAGATGCACTGCCGATTCTGTTTCAAGCCGGGTATTTAACGATTAAAAAGTATCTCAAAGAATCACGGATATACAAGCTCGGCTTTCCGAATGATGAGGTTCGGTACGGATTTTTGAAGAATCTATTGCCTGCATATTCCAGCTTAACGTTTGTCGAAACGGGGGTATCGGTCTGGCGCTTTGTGGAAGACATCCGTAAGGGCAATGTTGACGGGTTTATGGAGCGGATGCAAGCGATAATCGCCGGTATCCCGTATGATAATTTCAGTGAGGAAAAACTGAACTTACGGGAACAAAACTACCAAACAGCGGTGTATTTAATCTTTGCGTTGATGGGGCAATTTGTACAGACGGAGATACACTGCTATAGCAGTGCCGCCATGGATGGCGGTTGTTCTACGCAGAAGCGATGTTTCGACAAAGTCGAAACTCGTAGTCAAAACTATACACGGACGTATAGTTTTGACGATGCTACAGGACGTACGGATTGTATTGTATGGACTGCTGATGCTGTGTATATCTTTGAGTTCAAGCTCAGCAGCAATGGCACGGCGAACGATGCAATCAATCAGATAAAAGAGAAGAAGTATGCTACAACATATCAGGCAAACGGGAAGAAGACAGTGCTCATCGGTGCGGGATTTGATGAAAAGATGAGAACCATCAAAGATTAGAAAACCGAGACGCTGTAATTCAATATTTTTACTTTGTAAGCACCACTGCGCAATTTCTCATGCCAATGTAGAATGGGATGCAGTTGATAAGGAAAAATTATGACCATACGCTTGATGTATGCAGGGAACGATAATATATCATGTTCCCCAATAACGTTAATAGCGGGAAACTCTGTCCATACACTAGTCAGTAATGATATGTGTATTGAAGTACCCGACCATACCGATCATTTTATTCTAAAAGAGGCTTGGATCAAAACAAAGCCATACCGGCTTTCATCGGATAAAAAACAGATCACCGTTATATGGAATAAATCAGGTTCGATTCTTTTAGCATTGTTGCAAATGCTGTTGTTTCAATGCTCCTCGTTTTATTTTAAAGTTTTTATTGATGATGAAAATAGAATAGTAAAATGGAATAGCCGGTCAAAAAATATAAAAAACTCTACATGCAAGTTCTGGGCACGTTGGTCTATTCGCTTGTTAATTGAATGCGGTATCTTTGGGATATGCGTATGGTGCGGCTCTTTTTTGGGACGCATGATTGCCACTTTTTTCCGTTAGAATTGAAATAAAAATATTTTCTACACCTAATCAAACAGCGTGACGAATTGCATAATACAAAATATTTACAAAAACATTTGACAAGTCTATAATCCCGTGTTAGCATAGAATTACAAAATGAGCAAAACTCACGAGCCGTCTCGTATGAGGCAGTAATTACACCGCTTTACTGAAACGGTAAAGCAAGAAGTAGGTATTACTATGCAGACACTTACAGTAAAAGCCTTAAACGGTTTTACGGCGCTTTCCAATGAAGAATTGGAAATGGTTGATGGGGGCGGGAAAAAAGCAGTTATTCTAACATGTGCAATAGGCGGAGCATGTGCCGGCGCCATAACAGGAGCTTTAGGGGGCGCCGCTGTTGGTTCTGCTGTACTTGTTGTTGGAACAGGATTCGGCGCTGCAATTGGCACCCTTGCTGGAGCTACAACAGGATTTATAGCAGGTGCTGCAGCAGGTGTATCAATGACTTCCGATATGCCGTACTAGAACGATATTATTCTCTAGTCGCTTCTTTATCATACTATCGCGACTAAACTAACAGTCTTGATTAATGTTAATAGATCAAGACTGTTAGTTTTTGTTTCATTTGAAAACTTTATATATATGGTGGTATATTATGGTTGCTTATATTCGAACTGTATTATTGGTTATGGTTTATTTTATATCATGTTGTTTCACTGCTGCTCTTGGTTATATGCTCGTAATAAAAAAGAAAGAAATAACGCTGAATCAGTTGTGGGGGTTTATTACTTTTTATAACATTATAATACTATCGTTATTGATGTATGTAGCTATAACACTCAATTAATAATGCATTTTTAATATGCAAGATATACCTACATCTATTCTAGCCGCCATAAAGGATGCAAATATGTCGTTAAAAGAATTAATCAAGCGGTTGTTTACAGAGGATAGACCGATTATAGTATACATCATTGCTGTGTTATTTTTTGGTATGCCGTTATGCCGAAAAATATTAAAATTAGATTATTCTGCCATTATTCTTGTGTTATCAACACTTTGCATCGTCGGTATTATTTTGTTTTATCGAAACCGTAATTAATATATCTCTGTAAGATATTCTATGCATCTAATCAAACAGCTTGACGAAACATTTTCAGCAATAAACGTCCTTGTTTATTGCTGAAAGCGAGTTTGCCCTGGCGGTCAAACGTCGCTGTTGAATAGAATCAGCAACATCCATGTCGCTTCTGAGCATGTATCGCGATAATTGCCCGCTTTTATAAATCTTCATATCCGGTTACCCGCATACGGGAGATTGCCGGTACTGACCGGCAGGGAACCAATCTTGCCGGTATGGTGCAGGCGGGTAACGCGCTCGGGTTTTCCGTACAGGCATTAAAAGGCGATGCGCAAGCCCTTACGCCGCAGCTGCCGGTTCCCTTTATTGCGCATATAAATGATGTTGTGTATACCCGCGCCCTTACCTCTTTGACGGCATTTTCAATCGGTATACTGTTTCTTACGCTGTTTCAAGCGATTGTTTCTGCCATCCGGAGTCATCTGGTACTGTATTTTTCGCTCAAGATAGATTTCAATCTTATCTTTTCTTATTTTAAGCACGTACTGGCATTGCCGCTCTCCTTTTTCGATTCCCGTAAAACCGGCGAAATTCTGTCCCGTATGGAAGATTCTCAAAAAGTACGGCAGGCAATTTCAGAGGCCGTTGTGTCGGTTATCATGGATATTTTGATGCTGGCTGTTGTGGGCGTTGCTCTGTTCTTTCAATCTTCTCAGTTGTTCTGGATTGCGCTTGCAACGGTACCTATTTCCTCGGTAATGGTATGGGGCTTTTCAAAAAAATTTGCCCGCGGGTACCGCACATTGATGAGCGAATCTTCCGAAGTACAATCGTATTTGGTAGAAGCTATTAGCGGCAGCGGTACGGTAAAGGCTTTTAATACGGAATCCGCCGTATACAGGGAATATGAAAAACGGCAGCTCAAGGCGGTAAAAACCGGTTATACACTCGGCATTACCCGTACATTGCAAACGTTTTTTACCGGTTTACTGGACGGTTGGAGCGGAAATATTATTTTCTGGGCAGGCAGTTATTTGATACTGAAAGACCGTTTTACCATCGGGCAGCTTTTTTCCTTTAACGCGCTATTGGTGTATTTTACCGGCCCGTTAAAACGCTTATTAACGCTGCAGCCTACTTTGCAGGAAGAAGCCGTGGCTGCAGACCGATTGGGTGAGATTTTTGATATTGCGGAAGAAATACCGCAGGACGGCAAATGGATTACCCCTGCCTCATACCACGGCTTTATTACTGCCGACAATATCACATTCCGGTACGGGACGCGCCGTCCTGTGTTGAATGGGGTGAGTTTTACCGTCAATGCCGGAGAGCGGGTTGCCTTTGTCGGCGCATCAGGCTGCGGTAAAACAACGCTCATAAAACTTTTATTAAAATTTTACAGCCCCGAATCGGGAAACCTCAGCATCGATCGGTATAATATATGCGATATTGACACAAAACACCTACGCGCGCATATCGGCTACGTTCCGCAGGAAGTATTTTTGTTTTCCGGCACTATTGCGGAAAATATTGCGTTGCATAAACCGGAAGCGTCATTAGAAGAAATTATCGAAGCGTCCATACAAACAGGAGTGCATTCTTTTGTTGAACAGCTGCCTGCCCGCTATAATACTGTATTGTCAGAGCGGGGGATGAGTCTTTCAGGCGGAGAGCGGCAGCGGATTGCGCTTGCACGGGCATTATTGAGTAAACCCGATATACTGATTTTTGATGAAGCCACAAGCAGCCTTGATACGCTTTCGGAGCGTCATATCCATCAGGTATTAGAATCCCTCAAAGATAAAAAACGCACCACCGTAATGATTGCCCATCGGCTTAGTACTGTTGTTCACTGCGACCGCATTTTTGTGATGGATAAGGGGCTGATTGTCGAATCAGGGACGCACACGGAACTGTTAGAACGCGGCGGCTTATACTATCGTTTGTGGAACGGAGAGACGGTATGACGCTGCAAAGTCTTGAAGATATCAATTACTCAAGTGAATTTTTCTTGCGGAAGCCTCCTGCAGCGTACCGGTATTTTATCTTTATTATAAGCGGTCTTTTCATCGCTGCGGTAGTGTGGGCTTCTTTTTTTGAAATGGACATCGCGGTAAAGGCTGATGCGATACTAACACAGTCGGTCAATATTTCAGTTGGAAAAATAGGGCGTACCGGCGTTATTGACGGCGTGTATTTTACTCCGAATACCGCCGTCGAGAAAGACAGCATTCTTCTCAGCATTGAAAGTACATCGATTCAACTTGATAAAACCATCACAGAGGATGCCTTACAACGCCAAAAACAAGAACTTACAGCATTGCTTCTGTACGAAAAAGCAATCCTCACCGATTCCAATACGGTACCGCGGCAGGAATCTATTGCCTATGCAAAAGCAGCGGTCTATTTTGCTGAAAAAGAAAAAGCCTGCATCCTCTATGAACAGGCAAAAGATGTTTTTTTACGGCAAAAAGCCATGCCGGAACAGATGCGTACCGAACAAATGCTGAACAAGCTGCATGATGAATATAAGATAGCGGAATTACAGTATACCTCTTTCCGCGAAAAGGAATTACTTGCAGTACACACGCAAAAAAATGCCCTACAAATACAGATTGAAAATCTGGAAAAAAAACAGGCTGAGCTTGAACAACAGCTTACGGCAGGTATGCTTACGGCGCCTATCAGCGGCATTGCGGAACCGCTTAAAAAATTCAATACGGGTGATACGGTGTTTGCAGGCGATACGCTCGTACGGATTGTGCCTGATACCGCTGCTCAGCTCAAGGCGGAATTATCCATCAGTAATAAAGATATTGCCGAAATACGAATCGGTATGCCGATTACTCTAAAATTTGCAGCGTTACCGCCTGCCGAATACGGACGATACCGCTACGAAAACATATATCAAAAACCATGTGCAAAAAGCAAACGTATTTATCGGCAGTTTAAATCAGCGGGAAAAAACCATCCTTGCGGTTCTCAAAACCATTGTATCAATGCAGGAGGCGTTTTTTATTACCGGCGATAAACATCGGCTTGTCCCTCTAACGCAGCAGAACGTAGCGGAACTGTTGGGTGTCCACGAATCAACAGTATCCCGCACGGTTGCCGGAAAATACGTTCAGTGTCGCTGGGGGCTTTTTGAAATAAAATACTTTTTTACAAACGCTTTACCGGTGCAGCCGGCTCATCCGTCCGGAGACGATCAGCCGTATACGAAAGAAAGTGCGAAAGAATATATTAAAGAATTACTTGCAGTACAAACGGGTAAGTTATCAAACCAAAAAATTGCGGATATGCTGTACGAAAAATACGGCATATCCATTGCCCGGCGTACAGTTGCAAAATACCGGAAAGAGTTGAATATTGCCGCCTCTTATGACCGGTAGACCGAAAACCGTTTAAAGAAAAGATTAGCCTTGAACTTCTTACAGGGAAGATATGCCTCCCCTGCCCGAGCTTTTAATTTCAATAGCAGGTTTACCCTTATAACGGACGGAGCCGGAACCACTGATATCGGCTGTTAAATGCTGTGTAACCCATACTTCTGCAGAACCGGAGCCGGAAATGGAAATATCCGCCTTTTCGGTTTCCAAGCCGGTAGTTTTTATATCTCCGGAACCGGAAATAACCGCTGTCATCTTCTGAGCTTTCCCTGTTGCGGAAAAAACAGCTGATCCGGCGGCTTCCAACTTTAGGGTGTTGACCGTAATATCGCGTGCAGTAATATTACCGCTGCCTGTGATGCCTATCAACATCGTATCTGCAGATTTATTAAACGATGAAATGATGCCCGTAAGTGAACCGGAGGCTTGCAGCTGCATTAAAGCAGGCATTGTAATAGAGGCTTTACAGTGTGTCCGTGATATGCTATATCCGGATTTAAAACCGATGTTAAGGGTGGTACCGGTAACGGATATATCCAAATAGGGGAAGATATTTTCATCCGTTTCAATTTGAATGGAAAAAGTTTCGCCATACTGTATATCGGCAATCCAGCCGCCCACAATGGAAACAGCATTAAAATTGTTTTGAGGAAATGCTTTAGTTTCTATCTTTCCGTTTCCTCGTATGGATGGATAGGATTGGCAGCTGATACAAATAACCAAAAGAGCCGTTATCACTGCCGCTTTTACAGTACCTATTACTTTGACTGTTGTTTCATTCATAATGAACTCCTTATGAGCACCTCTAAAAGCTGATTTGCAATCCGCAAAGCGGACAAATTAATTTCCTTATAGAACGGGCCGATAGGCTTGCAGTTTTAGAGGCTTTTTATATCATAGAATAAGGTATTTTTCAATTGTAAAAAGGCTTTACCCACGGAAATCAATTTTTGAGTGAAGGTATTAAAAAAGAAGAAAAAATGCTAAAGTGAGAACATGCGGTGGGAAGAATTAGAAGATGCACTTGAAGTGCTTCAAAGCGAACGGGAGTACGACGGATATTTTTGCAGCATAAAAGATGCGGTTATCATCATTATTTTGGGAAGCCTGTGCGATCTGAAAAGCGTAAAGAAAATGGACATGTTCGATAACTTCGTTGTCAAACATGTTGCCGAGTTCTAAATCGCGCAAATAGCACGATTTAGAACATCGCATTTCAAAGTAGCCTGTTCTGAAACTCAAGTTTCCGAACAGGTTTAATACATGCGTGGGCAACGAGCGAGCATGTAAAAGCGTTTCTTGAAAAAGAATTC
>CAUTXW010000071.1:0-8511 GCA_963542655.1 uncultured Treponema sp.
TCGATTTCGCCTGATAGCGTTTTGAGTGTCGTGGTGATGGTCTTACCCTGCATCGAGGATTCTTCAGCGAGCTTTCGGATTTCGTCAGCAACAACAGCAAAGCCCTTGCCTGCTTCCCCTGCGTGAGCCGCCTCAATCGCAGCATTCATCGCAAGGAGGTTCGTTTGCGAAGCAATATGCTGAATAACGTTCGACGCTTCCATCAGCGAGCCGGATTCTTCGGCGATTTTCTGTGTGACGGTATTCGACGTTACTAACGTGGCTTTGCCGTCGCCGGTTGCAGTCGTCAAACTTCTGATCACCTCATCGGTTTTGCCGAGTGTCTGTCCAATTGATGCGATATTTGCAACCATTTGTTCTACCGACGATGACGACTGCGCGACGCTCGCCGCCTGGGTTTCAATACCGCTGTTCAGCTGTTTAATCGTACGGACGATTTCTTCTACAGTCGCCGCCGTTTCGGTAACGCTTGCCGCTTGGGTCATTGCCTGCTGCTTTACGCCGTCGATATTTGCGCTGATTTGATTAACGGCGCTGGCGGTTTCCGTCATGTTGGAAGCGAGTTCATTGCCGATTTCTTCCATATTGTTGCTGTTAAGTCCAACTTGCCGGATAGACGCGCCGATTTTAGTAATCGTTTGGTTAAAGTATTCTGATAAATCGGTAATCTCATCGTTGCCGATTAGCGGCAGCCGGACGGTCAAATCTCCCTCGCCTTGCGCAATGTTTTTTAAAGCCTCCACCGCAGTTTGTACCGGTTTTACCATAGCGCCGGCAATGAGGTACACGATAGCCAGCGCAATTACCAAAATCACTACACCGATGATGATCATTGACGTTTGCAGCGTATTGACTGTTCCCATGAATTCGTTGTAGGGAGCTGTTACTGTAATTGTCCAACCAAGTGTCTTTATAGTGGTATAAGAACCGATTTTCTTCTTATCTTTGTATTCGTAAAAACCGATGGCAGATTGGTCGCTTTCAACTGCCGTATCTATAAAGGCTGCAACAGAACGAAACGCGGCATTCTTTTTGGCCTCTTCGTGCATATTTACCTGTTTTTCTACTAATGTTCTATCTCTATCGGCAATGAATGTTCCCGTTTGTCCGAAAATAGAGCAGTCTCCCGTTTGCCCGACTACAATATCATCGATTTGATCGGAAAGCCATTCTGCGGGAATACTCGCAATTAAAACACCGTTGATTGTCCTATCATTGTCGTAAACAGGCACTGCAAAAGTTAGAATTAAGGTTCCGCTAATTTTTGATATGAATGGTTCACTTAAAAATCGCGAACCCGTTATTGCCGCTTGAAAGTATTTTTCAGCATTTAAAGAGATAGCAGTTCCATCGAGCGCATACAAATTGCCCGATTTATCAAGAATATCCATATTCGTTACATTTTTATTAAAATTTGCTTCTCTTTTTACTAATGTATATTTTTCAGTGTAGACAGTGTGAGGATCAACAAGCGCTGGCATTCGTGCGATACCTTCGAGGAACTGAAAAAAAGAGGTGATTCTACCGTCAATAATTTCGGCGACGTCAGTTGCTTTGTCGATAAGATGCGCTTCGACTTTTTCGGTTACGGCTTTACGGGCAGTTCTGACTGCAAGCAAGCCTTCAACAAGAGATGCTAATGCAATCAATAGTCCAAAGATAAGAATAAGTTTATAGCGAATAGAAAAACGCTTTTTCATGGTAGACCTCCTATCAGGGGAGGAACGGCACTTTTTTCGGATAAAAGTTCCTTTCCTCCCCTATGACCTCTCCTTTCTTCAAAAGAACCGCTTAGGGGTTTCACCCCTAAGAACCCCATCCTTTTCAAACTGAAAGGTGTATTCTGTATTTTTAGATTGACAAGTCTCAATCCATAAGACATCTGTTGAAAAATATACGTCTGTGTACATTTATTTTAACGGACATCCTGTCTGTTACGACCAAAGGGAGCGCCCTTTGGAAACCCCGTTCTCAGATAAATTATGCGATGATAATGAACTAAGAACAAATTATGAAGAATTGAAATAGTTTATAATTTTTATTTGTGCTGCCGGATAGAACCACTGACATCCTGTCAGAGAAGCGATGTTTCGACAGTACAGAAACTCGTTGCCAAAAGCGTACAAAGATGTACGTTTTTGGCAATGCGACAACGCAGATGCGTCGTATATTGCGAAAAAAAGCCTTTTGGAAATAGACGGTACAGATACGAGGCGCAAGCACAAATTAACCGCAGGCGTATCTTTGATACGTTGAGGATTAATTTGTGCGCAGCAACGAAGTAGATGTGCTATATATTTCCAAAAGATAGGGGGGGGGGGGGGGCAATGCTTCATAAACAATCAAGCCTCTTTTTCTTCAATTAGATGTCTAATAACCGGATTTTTCTGCTGAATATTATAAGAAATCTGCCTTAAATCTGTTATGAGATTTATTATAACATATCTTCAGCGTTTTGCAAGTATTTTTTTAACGCAATTTTTCTGAATATACTCCGATTATTAAAAAAATAAAAATGCCGCATCGAATTTTGCACTGTTATTGTGATTACCGAATCGCATCGGCTTTTAACAGCCAGCGGTAAAATTCCAGACCGCTGACCGGAGTGTCCGGTTCAAAGTGTTTCCCGTCGGCAAGCGGCACGACATCCTCTTCTACCGAACCGACAATCGCATCGAAATAGATGCCGTCCATCAGCACATCGGGGATGGGTAGCCGCCGCTTATTGGTGTAGTACCGTGTGTATTGGGTGAGCCGCTGCTCATCACTACCGATAATCAGACGCCATAAAAAGAGCGCCGCATCCTTTTTAGAGGCACTGTCTTTGAGCACGTCCCGGTCAGGATGATACCATCCGGCTTGTTGCAGCGTTTTTGCCAGCAGCGGCGGCCGCCACACTGCGGTGCCGGTGATAAAGTCCAGGGCATTGGTTGAATCCTGCGTGAGTGCGGCCATTTCTACTAGCGAAATAGGATTTGCTTGCAGTATTTTTTCGGAGGATTCCGTGACGGATGCGCTGTCGACGGTGTACAGCTGCACGCACTGTTCCCGCTGCGGGCGGTAATACTGCTGATAGGCATCGGGCAAAAAGGAGAGCGATGCATCAAATGCGGCAAGCGCATTGCGGTAGTCCTTGGCGGCAAAGAAGAGGCTTCCCGCCTCAGCTTTCAGCCGGTACGCAGCGGGCTCCTGGGTGATACGCTCTTCCAAATACGCAAGCTGTTTTTCCGGTTCGGCAATCAGCCGGGCGGTAACCAGCTGAACGTATTCATCATATTCGCTGTACCGTTTTGCAAGAGCTAATTGCGTGCGCGCCTCACTCGGCTGCCGCAGGAGTAACGCAGTATCGGCGGCAAGGGCATAGAGCCGCGCCAAATACGAAGAATCGGTAGAGGGCGCTTGCAGTAGCGCATTGATTTCGGCTCGGATATGCCCCAGCCGTTCAGTATTCGGAGCGCCCCGCTGCATAACGAGCGCGGCTTCAATATCTGCAAGCGCCTGTTCTTTTATTGCGCTTTCATTGCCCGAATACTGTATATCGGTCTGTACCGACGCGCAGGAGATCACCGTGCTGCAGAGTATGAAAAGCATCAACAGGTGAGGCAGCAATATCAGAATCTGATAGGCCTGTACAGCGGCAGTATTTCGGCGCCGCCGTCCGGAAAAAAATAACCAGTGTTGGATCATCGTAGTGCCGTTCCTTTATATGCGTGAAGTTTTGAATCGATACCGTAGGTAATCAGCTCAGGGGCGGCGTCTCCGTCAATGTCGAGCAGGTACGGCGTACCGGTTCCGGCGACGGGAAACCCTGCTACCGGAGTTAGTCCGGCGGTGTACGCATAGATCGCATTGCCGCCGCCTGAAATCAGCACTTCGTCGAGACCGTCGCCGGTGGTATCGAGCAGGGTGATGCAGTAGTCGTCAGCGGCGCCGGTTTTCAGCTGGAGCGAATCGGCTATTTCGGCTTCCGCATTGATTTTGAAAAGCAGTCCGTCCTGTGAAACTGCGAAAAAGGCGTGCGCCGACTCCGAATAGACAAAATCAGCCTTGCAGACGGCATTCAGTTCGCAGAATCCGAGTTCATCATGCGGCGAATCCAAGCGCCGGATTGAAAAACGTCCTTCTTCATTCAAAAACGCTGCAGCGGTCGATCGATTTTTATTCGCCTTACGCTCCTGCGGCGCTGTAAACAAAACCGGCTTTGCGGCAAAGATACCGTCAAGGCCGGTTATCGCATCCGCATCAAGCTTCCCCTGTTCATTAAACAGATAGAGGCCGCTTTCAAAAGACCGGGGCAATGCAGCAATCCCATGGCTCATCCCTTGATTAAAGACAACCGGCGCAGTTCTCAGCTTTGCTTCCATTGTATCCGAAATACTCCAGCTGCCGGAAGAATCTGCAAAAAGGAGCGCCGGTGCTGCGGCAAGCGGAACCGCAATCCCGCCGGTAACGACAGCCGGTTTCGGCAGCAGTTTTTCTGCGCTCAACACGGGAAAGCCGGGGGCTGGTCCCAACGCTTCATTCACTTTGTAGATGGAACCGCGAGCCGACACCGCCCAGAGCGCGTGAAACGTATTCTGCGTCAGCTCAGCGGCAATACCGGCGGTTCCGTCAAGGGTGAGCTGCGCTTCCTTTCCGGTCAGGAGATTCATGCTATGCACATTCGCGCCGTTCGTCCAAAAGAGGTAGGGAGCCTTTGCCGCGGTTTTTGCACAGACGGTGTCCGCGCCGACACGTTCCGAAAGCGTTCGGGGAAATGCCGGTATCTCTTCCATCCGCTTGGAATCGGTTTTTTGCGTATAAAAATCAAGATAGACATGATTATCCGCGGCAAACCGCAGCGATAGAACGCCTTTCCCATAGTTTTTTAATGTGGTTTTCAGCAGTGCATGTTGCTCAAAAAAGAACGGGATGCTTCGATCCAGCGAATAATACACCAAAAAAGAAGTCTCCGCAGAAATATCCTTTGCTATGTCCTTCCATTGTTCCGTTTTAACCAGCAGCTTTCCCGTATCAATTTCTTTTTTACACAAACCGAGGGCTTCCGCGCTCTTGGAAAGATACAGATAGCCGTCCTGTATCATATAAAAGGGTTCCGGCAGATCGATATGGAGCGCACGGAGCAGCGCGGCAATCCATGACGGGAACACAATGCGGGGAATACGGTTACCGTCAACCAAGGCGGACGTATTGCGGTCTAAAAAAGCCGTGTCAAAAAGATCATCAAGCAGCGTGCGGCACTTTGCTTCGTCTTTTAATGCGATAAAAAATACCGGAGATTGGGCATCCTGATGTCCGAATACGCCGGTTTCGCTGCCCATCCATTCAAACATGAGCTGTTGCAGGTCTTTATTGAAAAAGAGCTTGCAGTTTTTTTCCGCTGTTGCAAAGAGCTTGGCTAGATCGGGAGTGAAAAACGGCTGCGTATTTTGATAGAGGAAGTGCGGATCGCCGAAATTGAGCAAGGTTAGATATGCAACACCCTCTGGCAGCCGCGAAAGGATAGCAGGAAGGGCAGAGCGGCGTTGCAGAATCGCGCGTACTTCATCCCGCGACGAAGACCATGAGACAGTGCTGTGCAGCGCAATGGCTTTGTCATCAAAACGGGCGCTCAACGCTGCCGGATCGGGAAAGGCGAGTTCCCGCAGCATATTGCCGACAATCGTTTGCTTGTCTGCAAAGCCGGAAAGCGCATACGACGGCGACGCATAAACATTGACAGCATCCTTTTGCGTACGGAAGAGCTCTGTCAGCTGGTGCTCCGTTTTCGGATCATTGCCGGTAAGGCACGCTGCGAGCAGCGCTTCCGATGTTGCCGCAATCACGAGGTTTTTCTGCACGCAGAGGCACACGGTTTGATCTTTGCCGAGCTGCAGCAAAAAGCCCGGCTGTTTTTCTCCGTTGATGTCAAAGGTATGCGGCGATAGATTGGGTATCTGTGCAAGCAGATCGGGTTTAAGAGCCATGACAAGCGGTAACAGCCGGACTGCGGCAGCGCGGATGCCGATATCCGCAATCAGCGCCGCGCCTTGGCGTTCGTATACGGCTGCGTAAATCGGGATGTCCAACAGCCGCGTAAACCAACCGGATTGCAGCGCGGTATTTGCGCGCAAGGCCCGCAGATTGCTCTGCAGCGCGGCGGTTTCGGGAGACGCAAGCAGGGCATCCGCGGCGCTGAGGTATAGCCCCTTTTGCAGGGTATCGCTTGCTGACGTCACGCTGACCAGCGCATAATAGCCGTCCGGAATATGCCCGGCAGGATTGGCGCGGTCGATCAATACATACCCGATGAGCGCCGCTGCCGGAAGCAGCACAAGTAACATCAGAATGAGCAAAAAGATACCGAGCTTCTTGAAAAAGCCGCTGCGTCTTTTTTTTGCGTGCGCCGTTTCACCGGGATTTTCCGGCAGTCCCGGTTGCGGCTGTTCGGCCGGGTCATGCAGCGCATCGGCGGTGTGAGCGCTTGTATCGGAGGCGGCTTGGATTGTGCCGGTATCGGCAGGGGATATGAGCGATTCGGGCTGTGCAGCGGACGGCTTCTGTCCGGTTGAGGCGGTAGGCTCTGCCGCCGTTGTTTTATCGTTATTCATTTGTAACTATTTTAGCACAGAGCGGGCTGTGTGATAAATAGGGCAGCGGGAAATGCGCAGGGATTCAGCATGAACGGAAAATCAAAGAAAAACATCGTTTTATGTGACAGCACGCGTGAAAAAAGAGGGCGTTCAGGCACTTTCGCTTCGCTCAAAGGCCATTCACAACCCTCTTTTTTCACGCTTTTCTAACTATATTCCGGTCTTTCATTGTTTTTTTCACTGCTGAATCCCTGTCCTGATTAGAAAAGTGCGGATTTTTGAATTTCTCTGTCCTAAAAAGCATTCAAAAATCCGCACCGGCTCTATGAGAAAATCTCCTGTTTCGCTGTTATCTTTCAAGCATTTTTTTCATGCTGATGCCCTGGGGAAACACGCTGGAGGTATTTTCTTATGCCCGGCGGAAAAATGCCGATACCTTATGAGCATAGTGGGAGGGAACATATATGCTTAAAAATACTGCTTTTCAAGATAATCTGTATCAGCTTGCAAAAATTATCACCATCACTGATGAAGGTTTAACGCTTGACCTTTCAACCGATATGTTTTTGGAAAAAATAATTTCCGATATATCGTTTGTTTCACAGGCGTTGCAAACCATCTTTACGGAGACGCAAAATCTTTCGCATTTGCCTGAATATCTGCCGATTATGCACAGCCTACATGCCTGCGAAACCGATTTTTTACTGCTTTTACGGAATTTTGCAGCTCGGACGCTCGAAAAACAGTTGGAGCTGCCTATCTCTGCGGCCGATCTTAGTACCTATTATAAAATGCATAGCAGCATTAAAGAGCAAATCGGAACCAGCGTACAGGAAAACGGGAAAAGCCTTGACGCATATCATATTGTTTCAAAAAACGAATTAACCGAGCTGTTGTGCGTGTAAGGTGCGTGGGGAAAACGTATGCGGATAACGGGAGGGACGCTTAAAAGCCGTCAGATACAGTGCCCGAAAGGAATTATCAGACCGGCAATGGATAGGATGCGGGAATCGCTGTTTGCCGTTCTGGGCGATTTAGAGGGACAGTCATTTTTGGACTTGTTTACCGGCTCCGGGATATGCGGACTGGAGGCGTATTCGCGCGGCGCCTATCCGGTAACGCTGGTAGAAAAAGATCGGGGTAAATTTCCTATTCTGCTTAAAAACGCCGCGCTTGCCGACAAAAAGCTGGACTGCAAATGTATGCCGGTAGAGCTGTACCTCCAGCGGGCAAAAGAAACATTCGATATCATCTATCTTGACCCTCCGTTTCCCTATCAATTTCATGCCGAACTACTGCGCACCATTGCCGATTCACCGGTGCTTGCGGCAGGCGGCAGAGCTCTTATCCATCGTCCCAGAGAAAAAGACTTGCCGGGCGAAATCGGGTCGTTGACCCGCATCGATCAGCGGATATACGGCCGCTCAATTGTCGATTTTTATCAAAAAAGACGGTAAGCCTCTTACGATCGGCTGAAGGGGTTCCTTTTCAGTCAGTGTATGCCTATTGATTTTCATATATAACGTCTTACAGAATAGAACCGATGAGGTTTGATGATTCCTGTGATTGTCAAATGTCTGGAAATTTTTCCCTATTTTTTAGCCATTTCACCTTCGGTGATGCATATAGTATCACCGGAGGTTGAAAATGAGCGATACACTGATACTCACTCTTAAAAATGATTATTTGTTCAAACTCTTGCTTGGCTCGGAAGAGAATAAAGTGTGTTTGCAGGATTTTCTTGAATGCGTACTAGATATGCCATCCGGTTTAATTGCAGACTTGGAACTGCTGGATAAAGAGCTTACCAAAGGTGCGATGACCGATAAGACAGGTATCCTTGATGTAAAGCTCCGTCTCAAAGACGGTGCGACGATTGATATTGAAATTTCGTTTCCCGATAGACGTCCGTGTCTATCGGGAAACACGAGTTTTGCCG
>CAUTXW010000072.1:0-8439 GCA_963542655.1 uncultured Treponema sp.
TTAATTTTTTTTTTCAAATATTTTATTATATATAGGGTTTTTTTTTTTATTGTTTTTTGTCTAATTTTAATTTTTTGTTATAATTCCCCCCGCCCCCCCCAGTTGCTGATGGACAATGTGTAATTTATAAGCCTCTTCCTCATAAAATATATCATACTATTGAGTATTTAATTGAAAATAGAAATGTAAACTATCTAACTGCGTTCCGGAATACCTACAAAACCATCTATAATGTAATCGCTCTATTAGCCGCACAATTCGTAAAGCATATCCACTTTCCACAGGCTGTTTCTCAACGATATTTTTATCAATTAATTATAATTATTACAAAGTGTCCATTAGCCTTTCAGTATCATTACTTGTCGCAAATTACAAATTATCAATTACCCATTAATTCTATTGGAGGTATACAATGAAAAACCGCTTTTCACTTCGTTACAAACTGATTCTCATCTTTGGATTGCTGATCGCAATCGCATCGCTTATTGAAGGCTTGCTTGCAATCAGAATCGCGCGTAGGGCTGTAACCGAAAAAATCGAGACGCATCTGGTTGATAAGGCAAACGATGTTGCCGAAGTTGTTGATGGACGGATTAGTGCAATGTTTCAATTTTTAGAAGGGCTTGCACGCATGCCGGTATTTAGAGATACGCAGGCTTCGTATCGGGAAAAAACAGCGGTACTTAAATCGGAAGTTGCTTTTAACAAAAATCTGCATACGGCTGCCATCAGCGACACAAAAGGTTTTATGTATACGCTCGATAATCAACAGTTGAAGTCGAACGACCGAAATTGGTTTCATTCGGCTCTGCAAGGCAACCGGTTTGCGACGGAACCGTATCTGTCCCGCAGCGATAATAAAATGATACAAACATTTGCCGTTCCTATTTATGACGACAACAAACAGGTAATAGGTATTTTGGCTGCGGCAACGCTTGCACAATGGCTTTCCGATCAAATTAGCGATATTGTTGTCGGAAAAACCGGAGCATGCTATATAGCAGGTATAGAAGGCACTATAATAGCAGACAGAGATAAAAGCTTGATTGATAACGGAATTAACGTTATTAACAATGCAAAACAAGACGCTTCCTTTGTTTCCGTTGCAAGTTTTTTATCACGTGCAATAGAAGCAGCGAAAAGTGAAGTCGGCTATTATAATTATAAGGGCAATTCTTATATTGCCTCTTATGCAAAAGTAAAAAGTACAAATTGGACGGTAGTTATACGAGCCCCTGTGTACGAATTTATGGGCACAGTCAACTCGTTACGTTTTTCAATGATCATCATCGGTGTGATTATCTTATTGATTGCACTCGTCATTGTGTTTTTCGTTGCTCGTGCAATTATAAAACCGATTAACGTAGCTGTTTCCGCACTGCAGAACATTGCGCAAGGTGAAGGCGATTTAACCGTGCGCCTGCCGGTTACCGGCAACGATGAGATTACCGACATGGCTGAATATTTCAATCAAACGATTGCAAAAATAGGCGCATCTATCCGGCAAGTCGGGGTAAACAGTAACACGATGGAAGAAATTGGTGATGAGCTTGCTTCCAACATGACTGAAACCGCGAGCGCGGTGAATCAGATCAGCGCAAACATCGACGGCGTGAAGCAACAGGCGATGACTCAAGCGGCCAGCGTTACCGAAACGGCCGCCACCATCGAGGAAATCGTCCGTACGATTAAGCAATTGAACGGAAGCATTGAAACCCAGGCAGCGAGCGTGGCGCAGTCATCATCGTCGGTAGAGGAGATGGTTGCAAATATTGCATCGATCGGCCAGACGCTCGGCAAAACCGATGAGGCGATTAAAAAGCTGACCGGCGCAACCGGCGACGGCAAAGCTACGTTAGTAACGTCGAATACCGTAACCCAGAAGATTGCAGAGGAGTCCGGCTCCCTGATGGAAGCAAGCAGTGTTATCCAGCATATTGCGTCGCAGACGAATTTACTCGCGATGAATGCGGCAATCGAAGCCGCTCATGCAGGAGAGGCGGGTAAGGGCTTTGCCGTTGTCGCAGACGAAATCCGCAAACTCGCCGAGGATTCCGCGATGCAGGGTAAGACCATCACCACGACACTCAAAACGCTATCAGGCGAAATCGAGACCCTCTCCGCCTCGTCTAAAACGGTGGAAGCAAAGTTCAATGCGATTTTCACCCTTGCCGAACAGGTAAAAGAAATGAGCGCACGCCTTACAGAAGCAATGCGCGAACAGGAGAACGGCAGCAAGGAAGTGCTGACCGCAATCAAGAGCATCAACACGGTAACGATAGAAGTGCAAGCAGGCTCGGAAGAAATGCTAAAAGGCGGAGAGGGAGTCGCCTCCGAAATGCAGAAACTGGACGGTCTTACCCGCATCATCACCGACAGCATGAACGAGATGGCGTCCGGTGCCGTGCAGATCAACAATGCTGTGCAGGAGGTAAGCGAAATTACCCAGCGGAATAAGCGGAGTATTCAAAACCTGGCTCAAGAAGTATCCAAATTCAAAGTGTAGACTTTTGAAAATATGCGGGCATCTGCGTTGTCGCTACGCCGAAATAAATGCTCAACGTACAGCAAGTACGTCTCCGCTTTATTTCGGCTAGGCTCCTAGCATCTGCTCCACCTATTTTCAAAAGAGGTGGAGCCATCTTTGCGTCTACTTCGGTCTTTAAAATGACGGCGAGTCTCTTGTCGTCTTATGATGTATTGGCGTATCAATACCGCCATGGAGGGCGGTGGTTCCACGCAGTAGCGATGTTTTTGCATAGCAAAAACTCGCGTTCAAAAATTGACAAGGATGTCAATTTTTGAACATGACCCCATCTAAAGAAAAATGACGGCTTAGTTGGATTGCGAGCTGGCGCAGCAATCCAGCCCTAAGAACCCACCTGGGTTCCTAGGGTTCAGTTCTAAAATAAAAGTTGAACAGTTATAGTTTTCATGGGAAAATCTTAAAAATCAGGCCTGTACTCAGACCCGGAGATTTTTTCTGTAGGAGAGCAGGTAGTCTATAAAGGAAGTGACCGACAGCACAGCTGCAATGCCGTACAGTATTTTATTTGCGATAATCAGGCGTGCTGTTACCGGTCCTGAGGCAACGGCGTATGCAATCAGCAATTCGATGAGCAGCGTGAAACCTTCGGCAAGAATATAGCAGACTGTTTTGATTTTTCCGCCTTTTTTTGCGGCAATCGTAATGCCGTTGCCTCGCGCTAGCATTCTCAAAAACAAAATCCCTAATTCACGGTAGAGAATAATCAGGAAGAGCAGCAACGGGACATATCCCGACAACATAAACGCAAGCAGTACCGTTAAATTTGCTGTAACATCCGCAAAAGGATCGAACAATTTGCCGAAATCGCTGACTTGCTTGCGCTTGCGGGCAAAAAATCCGTCTAAAAAATCGGTAAACTCCATGTAGATAAAAAGCGGTATCAGTATCAGCAGCGTAGTTTTTTCCGATATTCCGGCCACGCGGGGAAGATAATAGACGCAGACAAAAAGCGGCGCTGCGGCAATCCGGGTTGCTGTAAAGAAATTCGCGATATTCATATAGTCCAGTATCCATCATCGGCCGGGATTTGTCAAATCCATTCCGGGAACCCCTATGCGGCGTCTGTTCGGGCGTTTTACGGCGGAATATCGAACTTATTTTTTGAAGTCATTTTTTTACCGTGTGTTTAGGTCAGACGCGGGAGGTGCTGCAGCTCCTTTCTGGTACGAAAAGAGGCTACGCCAGTCAGCAGCAGGCCTAACGCAAAAGCAGTACCCGAAACGAGGACTCGCTGTAGTGGCGTTTCCGGCACGATGAGCGGGAGGTGTGCAAAAAAGTCCGCAGCTGAAAAAATCACGCAGTAACAACCGTTCAACACATATCCCAAGATCGCGCCAATCGGTGGAAAAAGCAGCGTCAGAGGAATTGCAATCAGTCCTCCAATAAGAAAGAATGAAACAAGCGGACTGACAATGCAGGAGGCGATAATTCCTCCGGCGGCTGCCGTACCGATTGCTCCGATGACAATCGGCGCCGTAAAAAGCTGCGCTCCGATGGATGCAGAAAGACTTTGTGCAATAGCAGGGATGATTGCTCCGGCAGCAAGGCGGGCGCAGGCCTCACCGAAGATAAGGATGCCAGCACAGGCTCCGTACGAAAGCATAAATCCGAGGGTGACGGCGTCGGCGCTTCCGAATGCGATGTGGAGCGTCAGCATTGTGCACAATACCGAAAAGACTGGCGGTTTAAGCCCTAACGCTTCGCCGATTGCCGCAATAAACACCATGCCGAGCGCCCTGTTCAGAGACGGCGCCGATCCGGCAAACCACACAAAGGCACAGACTGCCGCCAGCGAAAAATACAGCGCCCGCTTTTTGTGCCCGAAGAGCCGACCTCCTTGCAATGCCGCAGTACCGATTAGGGAAAGGTGCATCCCCGATAGCGCAAGGATATGCGCCAGGCCTGCATTGCGGAACGCTTCCGTGCAGTTTTGCGGTAAAAAAGCCTTGTCGGCGGCGAGCAACGCCAGCAATAGCCCTCCGGCATTGCCCCATCCGTAAAGCATCCGCATAAATGCAAAGCGGAGCAACGCCCGCATCCGGCTGAACGAAGAACTCCAGCCTAAAAATACCGGCTGAACCGGCTTTGCATAAAAGACCTCGCCAGTTTTGCTGAATGAACCTGTTACCAGTATCCGCATTCCCCGTGCATAAAACCGACAAGGCTGCGCATCGTGCAAAAAGCGGCGGAATGGCTCCACCATATTAAGCAGCACGGACGAAGCCTTCATTCCGGAACGTTCACCGATGCGGGTAACGCCTCCGGCATAGGTTCCGCGAATAAGCGCCGCCGGGACAAGTACGTGCAGCCGCCCCGAAAGAGAAAACTCCGCCGTGTCTGCTGCCGAACAAGCAATCGCCTGTACCGGTATGCGGTAATAATCGGTTCCTGCCGGAAGCGGCTCTCCGGTCAGCTCTACGATAATCGTTCGCACCGACGGCAGTGCTGCAAGCGTTTGGGGCGGCTGCCGCTCTTTCCGTAACATCAACTCCGCATATGAACCGATTGCGATGCCTGCCGTACAGCACATCATACACACGAGCGCTGCCGGTGTTGGTTTCCGCCCGGCGAATGTATGGCCGCCCGACGTAATAAGCCGGAAAAGCCCCCCTACGGCAGTTATTGATACGGCGCTGACGAAAACATACGATGAAATCTTTATCCCCTCTTGCGCAAAAGCATACAGGCTGTAAAAAGATGCGGCTGTTACACCGGCAATCAGAACAATCGGTGTAAAAAAGATACTCTGCATGGTAAACCTCTCTTATATGCGTTATAGCGCATCAACAGCGAAATGGCTGGAAATTTGTAAAAAAATCAAAAAATATTTCGTAGCCGATAACATTGGAAAAATTTCCTATCTGTCGCCCCAAAATGCTATCACTTCTAATTCGGAAGCTAAGTCTATCCGTCTTGATGTACTAGCAAAAGATGACCGAGGTATCTCTTACGACAAGGTGAGTGAACAAATGCGAAAAGAATACCGCATATTACCGGCAGTTATCATGGATGCGATAGATGAAGGAGTTGAGCGCGGTAAATCATTAGGTCTTGCTGAAGGTGAAGCCCGCGGCTCCCGCCAAGCAAAGCTCGAAACGGCAAAAAATCTTCTGAACATTGGACTTTCCCGGGAGAATATTGCAAAAGCAACCGGATTATCTCGAGCAGAAGTGGAAGCAATACAATAATTTTACCTGCGAGATGGGCATTCCGCAAATCCCGATTCTGTTGAAATCACCGCCGTCCATGGCGGTTCTGAAAGGCCTTTCCCGTGAAAACTATAACTGTTCAACTTTTATTTTCAGAACCATGCTTTGGAACCCAGGTGGGTTCTTAGGGCGAAGCCCTAAGCCGTCATTTTTCTTTAGATGGGGTCATGTTCAAAAATTGACATCCTTGTCAATTTTTGAACGCGAGTTTTTGCTATGCAAAAACATCGCTACTGCGTGGAACCACCGCTCTCCTCGCTCAAAAATGTACATCCGTGTACATTTTTGAGCTGCGAGTTCGCTTTGCGAACTCGATTTTGTGCAGAACCACCGCCATCCATGGCGGTACTGCGACGGAGTTGCGCTAAAAGCATTTGTGTTCAACTTTTATTTTAGAAACAAACCATGGAACCACTGCGGGTTCTTAGGGCAGAGCCTTAAGTCGTCGTTTTTCTTTAGATGGGGTTGTAGGGGAAGAACCTTTCTTTTTATCGAAAAAAAGAAAGGTCTTCCCCTAATTGACTTTGAATTTAGAGACCTCTTGTGCCAAATTCTCAATCGCACCCTTATTCCGTTGCGTAATTTCGCTCACCTCCTGGACGGCGTTGCTAATCTGTACCGCACCGGATGCCATCTCGTTCATGCTGTCGGTGATAACACGGGTAAGCCCGTCGAGCTTCTGCATTTCTTTTGCAACGCCCTCCCCGCCTTTCAGCATTTCTTCTGAACCGGACTGTACTTCAACAGTTACCGCACTGATATTTTTAATTGCCTTCAGAACCTCTCTGCTTCCATTCTCTTGCTCACGCATCGCTTCGGTTAGCCGATTACTCATCGTTCTCACTTGTGCAGTAAGATCAAAAATAGCGGCAAACTTTTCCTCTGCTGTTTTTGAAGAAGCTGACAACGTGTCGATTTCGTTGCCGAGCATTTTAAGTGTTGCCGTAATAGCCTTTCCTTGTGTTGAAGACTCTTCGGCGAGTTTACGGATCTCATCGGCAACGACAGCAAAGCCCTTACCGGCTTCTCCCGCATGGGCGGCCTCGATTGCCGCATTCATGGCTAAAAGGTTTGTTTGGCTTGCGATGTGCTGAATAACGTTCGATGCTTCCATAAGGGAGCCTGATTCTTCGGCAACTTTCTGTGTGATGACATTAGCCGTCGCAATCGTTTCTTTGCCGTCGCCAGTCGCAGATGTAAGATTTTTAATCACCTCATCAGTCTTACCAAGCGTCTGCCCGATTGAGGCGATATTTGCTACCATCTGCTCTACAGAAGCGGAAGACTGAGCGACACTCGCAGCTTGTGTTTCGATGCTGCCATTCAGCTGCTTAATCGTTCGGACAATTTCTTCAATAGTAGATGCGGTTTCAGTAACGCTGGCTGCTTGGGTCAGTGCCTGATGCTTAACCCCGTCTATATTCGCACTAATCTGATGCACAGCGCTTGCGGTCTCAGTCATATTTGAGGCAAGTTCAGCACCAATCTCTTTCATCGTTTTACTATTTATTCCGACTTGTTTGATAGATGTTCCGATTTTCGTAATCGTTTTGTTAAAGTACTCAGCCATATCGGTAATCTC
This sequence comes from uncultured Treponema sp., assembly GCA_963542655.1. Classification (GTDB taxonomy): domain Bacteria; phylum Spirochaetota; class Spirochaetia; order Treponematales; family Treponemataceae; genus Treponema. Next base: position 7,340 of record CAUTXW010000072.1, read on the forward strand.
ATCATTACCGATGAGCGGCAAACGAACGGTTAAATCACCCTCCCCTTGCGCAATTTCTTTTAATGCCATCACAGCTGCATTGATTGGTTCTACAAACTTCCGAGCTGTTATCACAATAGTGATAATCGACGTTACTAAAACCACCAAAATGAATATATAATTTGTCCGATTTAATAATTGAAGCGTCCCTAAAAACTCATGCTCAGGTGCATATACCACAGCAGTCCATCCTGCAGTTGGTATTTTTGCAAAAGAAGCTATGACACGCTCTTGATTATATTCGTAAAAACCTATTGCAGGTGTATGAGACTGTATCGCATTCTGATTAAATGAGGCTACAGATATATATCTGCTATCCGTTTTTGCTTTTTCTATTGAGTTTTCTTGGTTGATTGCAATATCAATAATTTTATGTGCGATCACTGCTCCATCAGTACCAAGGATGTAACATCCGCCGGTTTCTCCTGCCGTGATATCTTTGATCTGATTGGAAAAAATGCTTGTTTCAATTCCCGCACATAAGGCTCCAATAACATTTTTATTTGTATTAAAAATAGGTACTGCAATAATATTCCGCAAGGTTCCCGTTGTACGGGATATTCTCGGTCTCGCAATAAAGGGCTTACCGCTCATTGTTGCAATAAACCAATCTCTATCGTGCATATCGGTTTCTTTTCCGTTACCGGAATAATGAATACCATTGGTATCTACAAATGCAAAATGGGTAATATGCTCATGCATTGTTGTTTTACCCTGTAACCGTTGAGATTTTTCACGCGCAGAAAGCTCGCTATTTTCTAGTAACGGATTTTGAGCAACAGCCTGCATAAATTGAAAAAAGCCGTCAACTCTCCCTTCAATAATTTTTGCAATATATACCGCATCATCGGTTAACTGGGCGGCAACCTTTTCCGATACGGCTTTCTTGGCAATTTGCGAAGTCAGCCCTCCGAGTATTAACGTTGCGGCTGCAATTAAAAGACCGAAAATGATAAGTAATTTATTTCGTATTGAAAAGCGTTTTTTCATTGAAGACCTCCTAAACAAGATGTAATTGGTAATGGGTGATAAATCTCGGTAGGAATGTGAAGATATTTTTA
>CAUTXW010000073.1:0-7891 GCA_963542655.1 uncultured Treponema sp.
TGAAAATATGCATACCGTCTACGGCGTTGCTACACAAAAATAAATGCTCAACGTATCAAAACTGTCAAGGATGTTTATTTTTTGGCGTGGATGTACATTTGTTGATGATGTATTTACACTGTCGAAACATCGCATTATTAACTGCACTTTCTCACAGACGTTGCGAAAGTGCATAATTTTATAATTTCGGAAGTTGAAACTTCCTCAATATAAAATTATAGGAGTTTACAATGAAACAACGGTTTTCAATCAAAGCACGAATGATGATTATTTTCGGTACCTTGATTGTGGTGGCGCTTTCGCTTTTAAGCGTTTTCGTACTCTATCAATCCCAGAGAGCTGTTATGGAAAAGGTAACAGCCCATCTTTTTGATAAGGCGAGTGATACTGCCGCTATAATTGATGGCGATATAGAACAATGGTGGGAGTACCTTGAAGGAGTTGCCTCGCAGCAGATACTACGCGATACAAGCGTCAGCTATGCGGAAAAAGCCCGCATACTCGAAGAGCTTGCAAAAGATGAGGAAGAGGTTATTGCTTTTGTAATAATTGATCCGAAAGGAATATATCATCTGCCAAATGGACAATTGTTTGATGTTTCCGGTCAAAAGTGGTTTAAAGATTCGCAAGGCGGCACAAAAAAATATTTTTCCGAGCCGTTCAGAGATATAGAAACGGGAAAGCTCATTACGCAAGCGGTCGTTCCCATTACGGGTAAAAATAATACGCACGTAGGCGTACTGGCTGCTGTTTTTGACGGATATGCGCTTTCAGATATGATAGATGACATTAAAGTCGGTAAAACAGGCGGCTGCTTTATCATTTCCGAATCGGGAGTAAATATAGCCAATAGAAACCGTGACCTAGTCGAAAAACAATTCAATGCTATAGAGGCTGCTAAGACCGATAAAAGCCTTGTTGTGGTTGCCGCTGTCATCCAAGACATTCTTAAAAGCAATACAACGGAAATACGATATTATACTTTTATGGGCACTCAAGATATTGTGAGCGCTGCGGTTATGAAAACAACCGGTTGGAATGTTGTTATCGAAGCGCCTGTTAAAGAATTTTTGGACACAATAAATGTAATGCGTATCGGCGTTATCATTGCCGCTTTACTTATTCTGCTTGCCGCCCTTGTAACGGTTTCTATTTTTAGCAACAAACTCGTAAAGCCGATTCAAAATTCCGTTCCCGTACTGCAAAAGATTGCGCACGGAGATTTTACGGTGCGCTTGCCGGTACACGGCAATGATGAAATTACCGATATGTTCGGATACTTCAACGAAACGATTGCAAAAATCGGTACTTCGATTCAGCAGGTCGGCGTAAACAGTAACACGATGGAAGAAATCGGCGATGAGCTTGCTTCCAACATGACTGAAACTGCTAGTGCCGTTAATCAGATCAGCGCGAATATCGACGGAGTAAAGCAGCAAGCCCTCACCCAAGCGGCCAGTGTTACCGAAACAGCGGCAACCGTTGAAGAAATTGTCCGCACCATTAAGCAGCTCAATAACAGCATCGAAACACAGGCCGCGAGCGTGGCGCAGTCTTCTTCTTCCGTAGAAGAAATGGTCGCCAATATTGCTTCTATCGGACAGACGTTGGGTAAAACCGATGAGGTCATCAAGAGTTTGACGACTGCGACTGGCGACGGCAAAGCCACGTTAGTAACATCCAATGCCGTTACACAGAAAATCGCCGAAGAGTCCGGCTCTCTTATGGAAGCCAGTAGCGTTATTCAGCATATCGCGTCGCAAACGAACCTGTTGGCAATGAACGCCGCGATTGAAGCTGCCCATGCAGGAGAGGCAGGAAAAGGCTTTGCCGTCGTCGCTGACGAAATCCGCAAACTCGCCGAGGAATCCTCGATGCAGGGTAAGACCATCACCACAACGCTGAAAACGCTCTCCGGAGAAATCGAGACCCTCTCCGCTTCGTCCAAAACGGTGGAAGCAAAATTCAATGCAATTTTCACCCTTGCAGAGCAGGTGAAAGAGATGAGCGATCGGCTTACTGAAGCGATGAGGGAACAGGAAAACGGCAGCCGGGAAGTGCTGACTGCAATCAAGAGCATCAACACGGTAACGATAGAAGTACAGGCGGGCTCGGAAGAAATGCTGAAGGGCGGAGAGGGTGTCGCAGAAGAAATGCAAAAACTGGACGGCCTTACCCACACGATTACCGAAAGCATGAATGAAATGGCATCAGGCGCCGTGCAAATTAACAACGCCGTACAGGAAGTGAGCAAGATAACGCAAAAGAATAAGCGGAGTATTGAAGCGCTGGCGGGGGAAGTAGGGAAGTTTAAAGTGTAAGGTAGGGGGTATTTTCTTTTTTTCCGATAAAAAGAAAATACCCCCTACACCCCCCAAAAGAAAAATGACAGCTTAGGGCTCTGCCCTAAGAACCCGCTGTGGTTCTAGGGCTTAGTTCTAACATAAAAGCTGAACAGTTATGCTTTTTACGAAAAACACATTTCAAAACGGACAAGGATGTCCGTAACTGTATGCAGCCGCGAGTTTCGGCATTGCCGAAACTCAGCCTTTTCCGATGTACAAGGACGTACATCGGAAAAGCAGGACACGGACGTACATTTTTGGACAGGATGGCGGTGGTTCCATGCAGCAGCGATGTTTTTGCACAGCAAAAACTCGCCGTCAGCAAATGTACACAGATGTACATTTGCTGACGATGCATCTACTGCGTCGTTACGCAAAAGCGTTGGAAATAAGTTTTTTCCGATAAAAAGAAAATACCTGCATACCGTTAAGGGATTGATTATTACGAGGAAATAGATTGATATGTACCATTTTTGATGTTTTTGGTACATATCTTGATCACATGTCCCCAAAAAGACTATAATTGGGACATGTCGGAATTGCAAAAATTGCCGGTTGATCCTAAAAAGACCGAAACAATTACTATCCTCAAAGCAGAAAACAAGGCTTCTAAAGCGCTTGCCGAGCTGAAAGGTATTGCACAGGTGATTCCTAATCAGTTTATTCTTATTCGTGCGGAGGGTTTAATACCCCGACGCTTGCGTCGGGGTATGTTGATTGAATATCTATTTGCAAAGATGAAAAAAATAGATAGCAAAAACACAGAAGAAACAGTTAAGAAATATGAATGCCTTACTTGATACGAATATTTTGGTTAATTTTTTAGCAAAGCGTCCTCTTTTTTTCAATAATGATAACAGGAGTTGTAGCAATTCATACTATTTCGACATTATTTTATATCTTAAAGAAATATATTCCGTCAGACAGTATACGAGAACTCTTTTACAGTTTATTCACAATCATTGGAATTGGTAGTGCAGATAAAAAAAGCGTTTTACATGCTTTAAAGAACAAAGCATTTCCTGATTTTGAAGATGGTTTGTAATATCAGTGTGCATTAGAAGAATCGGTCGATTGTATCATTACGCGTAATCAACAACCCCGACGCAGAGCGTCGGGGTTGTTGATTTCTCATTGCATTTTATATCTTGATACCGTATACTTTTCTCAGTATGGAAGAAGCATTACAAATAACACTCACAAACGACTATGCATTCAAACGGTTCTTAGGTGCGGAAGAAAACAAGCCGATATTACAGGATTTGCTTCAATGTATCCTAGAGTATTCTTCGGAGGAAATTGCCGGTCTTGAGCTGATGGATAAGGAGCTAACGAAAGAAGAGTTCAGTGATAAGAGCGGTATACTTGATGTAAAACTCAAACTCACCAGTGGTACCGTCATTGATATTGAAATTCAGGCTTCATGGAATGCATCATTCGTAAAGCGGACGCTTTTTTACTGGGCAAAGATGTACACAGCTGATTTTAAAGCTGGAGCATCGTATGACAGTTTGCATAAATGCATTACCATCAATATTATAGCAGATGGCTTCAGACTAAATGAAGCTATTCATTCAGAATATGTATTGCAAGAAAAAAGAGTACATACATTACTGACTGATGTGGTGGAAATACATTTTTTAGATTTGCAAGCGGCAAAGCGAGTAAAAGCAGATGAAAAAGAGGGAAGTGAACAGAAGCAACTGATTAATTGGCTGCAGTTTATAGGAACAAGCGACAAGGAGGAAAGGGCTGTGCTGGCGAAAAGATCCCCGATATTACAAATGCTGAATGAGCAGATAGATGTAGTTTCATTATCACCGGTAGAACGAAAACTCTATGAATCGCGCATGAAGCTAAAAAGCGACATAGCGACAATTTCTGAAGAGCAATTTAATGCCGGCAGGCAGGAAGGGAAGACGCTTGGTATTGTCGAGGGAAAGACGCTTGGTATTGCTGAAGGTTCCCGGCAAAAAGCACTTGAAACTGCAAAAAATCTTTTGCAGTTCGGGCTATCCGTCGAAAATATTGCAAAAGCAACCGGTCTTTCTCAAGCAGAGGTCAGGGAACTTTATTCATAATACAGAATGGAAATATTTTTCTTGCGAACTTTCCTTTTTCGTGCTATAATTAATCGCATGCTGAATTTATCACCAGACACCGGTTTTAGCCGGTATTCGTGATAGATCCGCATAAAAACTATTCTTTTTTTAGGGAAAGGGGCTTGACAGTTATGAAAAATTCGTATATTGTACCCCCCCCCCCCCCATAAAAATAATGGGCCGGAGAGAGGGGCGGTAAACACTTCCGGAAAAGCAAAAAAACGCTTTTCTCTTCGCTACAAACTTATTTTGATCTTCGGATTGCTGATTGCATTAGCTTCAAGTATTGAAGGATTTCTTGCAATTAGAACCGCCCGCAAGGCAGTAACAGAAAAAGTCGAAGCGCACCTTATTGATAAAGCAACTGACACAGCGGAAATAATTGACGGACGGATTAATGCGTTTTTTCAATTTTTAGAAGGTATAGCCCGTATGCCTTTTTTGCGAGATTCACAGACTTCATTTGAGGAAAAAATGGAACAGCTTGAAAAAGAAGCTGCATTTAATAAAACCGTTTCAAATCTTTATCTCATAGACAAAAATGGCATGGCTTATTTTAAAGACGGTTCTGAATTTTCGTATGCTCATGATACATGGTTTATAGAAAGCAAAAATGGTAAGAATTATATGACAGAACCATTCAATGACGAAACAATTGGTAATATTTTTGTTATAGGATTATCAGTGCCGATCTATGATGATAATAAAACTATTATCGGCGTATTGTATGCTGATATTGACGGTTTATGGCTTTCAGATCAAATAAAAGATATTGTCGTAGGAAAAACAGGCGTATGTTATATCATAGGTTTAACCGGCATAACGATTGCCGACCCCGACAGTGAAGTCGTAAAAGACCAAGAAAATAGCACGGAAAAAGCAAAAACCGATGCTTCTTATTCGAGTATTGCGGCATTTGAGAAACGGGCAATGACGGAAGTAGAACCCGATACCGGATATTTTTATTGGTTCAAGCGACTTGATATAGCAGCTTTTGCGCGGATAAAATCTAGCAGCTGGTCGGTTATAATCTCCGCCCCGTCCACTGAATTTATGGGTACTGTTGATTCCTTGCGTCTTTCAATGATTGGCATTGGGGTAATCATTTTAGTGATTGCGCTCATTATTGTCTTCCTCGTTGCCGGCATGATGGTAAAACCGATTAAAACGGTAGTTTCCGCTTTGCAGAATATTGCGCAAGGAGAAGGTGATCTTACAGTGCGTTTACCGGTTACAGGCAATGACGAGATTACCGATATGGCTGAATACTTTAACGAAACAATCGAAAAGATCGGCACATCTATCCGGCAAGTCGGGGCAAACTCAAACATAATGGAAGAAATCGGCGATGAACTTGCTTCCAATATGACCGAAACCGCCAGCGCCGTTAATCAAATCAGCGCGAATATTGACGGGGTTAAGCAGCAGGCGCTTACCCAAGCGGCAAGCGTTACCGAAACGGCTGCCACTATCGAAGAAATTGTCCGCACGATTAAGCAGTTGAACAACAGCATCGAAACACAGGCAGCAAGTGTTGCGCAGTCTTCCTCTTCGGTAGAACAGATGGTTGCAAATATCGCCGCCATTGGACAGACCCTTGATAAAACCGATGAGGTGATCAAAAGTCTTACAACCGCAACCGGCGACGGTAAAGCAACGCTTGTTACCTCCAACAGCGTAACACAGAAAATAGCCGAAGAATCCGGTTCGCTGATGGAAGCAAGCAGTGTTATTCAGCATATTGCTTCGCAAACAAACCTGCTCGCGATGAATGCCGCAATCGAAGCGGCTCACGCTGGTGAAGCGGGTAAGGGCTTTGCCGTCGTTGCTGACGAAATCCGTAAGCTCGCAGAAGAATCTTCTATGCAAGGCAAAACGATCACTGCAACGTTGAAAACTTTAGGCGGTGAAATCGAAACGCTCTCCGCTTCGTCCAAAACGGTGGAGGCAAAATTCAATGCGATATTCACCCTTGCAGAACAGGTAAAAGAAATGAGCGCCCGCTTGACCGAAGCGATGCGGGAGCAGGAAAACGGCAGTAAAGAAGTGCTGACTGCGATTAAAAGCATCAACACGGTAACGGTAGAAGTGCAGGCAGGATCGGAGGAGATGCTGAAAGGCGGTGAAAGCGTTGCAGAAGAAATGCACAAACTTGATGATCTTACCCGCATCATCACCGAAAGCATGAATGAGATGGCATCAGGCGCCGTGCAGATTAGCAATGCCGTGCAAGAAGTCAGCGAAATTACCCAGCGGAATAAGCAGAGTATTGAGGCGCTGGCAGAGGAAGTCGGGAAGTTTAAGGTGTAAGCAGTTGTACACGGATGTATAACTGCTTAACAGGCTATTTGCAAAAACGCTGGTATGCAGGTTTTTTCGATAAAAAGAAAATACCTGCATACCGTTAAGGGATTGATATGTACCATTTTCTTAATATTTGGTACATATCTTGATTACATGTCCCCAAAAAGACTATAATTGGGACATGTCGGAATTGCAAAAATTGCCGGTTGATCCTAAAAAGACCGAAACAATTACTATCCTCAAAGCAGAAAACAAGGCTTCTAAAGCTCTTGCCGAGCTTAAAGGTATTGCACAGGTGATTCCTAATCAGTCTATTCTTATTAATGCCGTTGTGCTACAGGAATCTCAAGACAGTTCAGAGATTGAAAATATCATTACCACAAAAGATGAGCTCTATAAAGCTCTTTCCGAAACGGTAAAAAAAGTTGATTCTGCTACAAAAGAGGTTATGTTCTACAGAGAGGCCTTATACGCAGGTTTTGCAGAACTAAAAAAACACCATTTTATTTCTATAAATGATATCATAAACATTCAAAAACAGCTTGTTCAAAATAATGCGGGAATCAGAATGTTACCCGGAACAAAGCTGATGAATGACCGCACGAATGAAGTTGTCTATATTCCGCCGCAGACAAAAGAAGAAATTGACGGGCTCTTAAAAAACTTTACTGAGTATTTAAACAACGATGATGATTCTCTGACAAAACTTGCAATACTTCACTATCAGTTTGAAAGTATTCATCCTTTTTATGATGGAAATGGACGAACCGGAAGAATTGTAAATATCCTTTATTTGATTTTAAAGCATCATCTTGATCTTCCAATTCTCTACCTAAGTTCATATATCATCAAAAATAAAGAACAATACTATGAGCTTTTGCAAAAAGTCCGTACGGAAGAAGCGTGGGAAAAATGGATTATTTTTATCCTTAAAGGAATAGAAGAAACCGCCGTAGAAACAATTGAGAAGGTAAAAGCGATAAAGGAACTTTTAGATAGCACAATCGAAAAAGTAAAATCGGAAGCTCCGAAAATGTATTCCAAAGAGCTGGTAGAAACCCTTTTTGAAAATCCCTATTGCAAAACTGAGTTCATTGTAAAAGCGCTGGGGGTAGAACGGAAAGCTGCCTCCCGTTACCT
>CAUTXW010000074.1:0-7454 GCA_963542655.1 uncultured Treponema sp.
AGGCAAAAGGAGGAAAAATCCTACAGGGCAACTGTAAAGGAGGTACATTGAATACACCTTACATTACGTATTGCAACATACATCTCTTAAACAGTCAGAATACGAAAGGTTACACTTTATAAAAAAATATTAAAAAAAACAGCATATCTTTTTCACTTGCTTGACACACACTATATACAGTGGTATGATAAACTCAACAAAGCAAATCAACACTATATAAGCAGCTGCATAATAGTGTGAAATATCTTACGTTTATTCGGAGCGTTACTATGAGAACAAAGCAGGAAATTGAAGCTGAAATACAAGCCGTGCAGTCGGAATTACAAAATGTACACGGCTCGCCGACCGAAGTATATGCGCGCATCGTCGGATATTACCGGTCAGTCCGTAACTGGAATAAGGGAAAACGGGAAGAATTTACCGAACGAACCATGTTTAACAGCAATAATTCCAGAACGGCAATGTATACGGACAATCGGTCGGCGGCGGATACTGCAGATGCAGCCGTGCCCGTGTACACACCGGCCTCGATAACTGTCTTTACGCGGCAAACATGCCCGCAATGTCCGCCGGTAAAAGCGTATTGCAGCGAACTGGATGTAGCAGTTACCTATATCGATGCCGACACTGCGGAAGGCTTTCAAGCGGCAAAACAATGCGGCGTCCGCTCGTGTCCGACGGTGATTATGTACAACGAGGCGGGAAACGAACTCGGCCGTGCGTATTCCGTTCCCGAACTCCGGGCATGCTGCGCTGTGCCGTGCAGGGTTGAAGCGGTTATCGCCTAATGTATGCACGTCGGTTTACAAAAAACATCTCTTGTAAACTATCCGCATCGGCTTGCCGCTGCGGTGTTCCTGCCCGGCTGTAATCTGCGCTGCCCGTATTGCTATAACGCGGAGCTTGTGTGCGCATCGGTCTTAAAAGGCCCGGTGTGTAAGCCACACAGCTCCGAAGCAAATGATTATGTACCGATTGAAAAGGTGTATGAGCATATCGAAAAGCGAAAGGCGGTGCTGCAAGGGCTGGTAATCTCCGGCGGAGAAGCGTTGCTTTCACCAGCACTGCCGGAGCTCATACTCCGAGCAAAGCGGGCAGGTCTTGCAGTCAAGCTGGACACGAACGGCCTGCGTCCCGATGCGTTGTCCGCGATTCTGCAAGACGAAGCGCTTTGCCCCGATATGATAGCGCTTGATATAAAAACTAATCCATCCCGTTATGATGAGCTTGGCGTGTGCCGCATCGGGGACGCTGCCCGGACGGGGTGGACGGCAGAAGCAGCGGTAACGCAAACGATTGCCCTTCTGCAACAGCCCGAAAACTTTTGCCGCCCGGTCGAAATAGAATACAGAACGGTTTTAGTGCCGCCGCTTGTGCAGGCGGATGACATCTCGGCCATTGCCGCACTTCTTAGTCCCGATTCCCATTGGTTCTTTGCGCCGTTTCTGCCGGGACATTGCCTGAATCCGGCATGGAACAATATCCGTCCCTATACCGATGCGGAAACAACGCAGCTGATTGCTCTTGCGCAAACAAAAGTCCCCCATAGCTGCTTACGGTAGCAGATATATCCGCTGCTGAATTATCTGGAGAAAAACGGCATTGGCGTTGGGCGAAGAGGGCGCGCTCCGCCGGTATTCTCTGCAATCGAGCAATCGGCGGTATCCAATCTTGGGAGCTGCGGAATATCTCACGAGCTGCGCGAAACCGCGGTATCAGCTTTTGTTTCCATATTCCGTAACGCGCCGCTGAGCCGTTCGAGGGTTTCGGCGATAACCGATGCGGGAGCAGCAAGATTAAGTCGCTCAAAGCCGCGCCCCTCCGCCCCAAAGATGTAGCCTTCATCGAAAAAGACCTGCGCCGTTTGCGTCATAAAGCGTTCCAAGGCCTTGTGATCCAGCCCAAGCGCCCGAAAATCGAGCCATTGCAAATACGTCCCTTCGATAAGCGGCGCGTTAATTTCGGGATGGCGCGTTTGAAAGAACTGCTGCACGGCGCGCTGATTGGAATCGATTACCGTCACAAGCTCATCAAACCAGCCGCTGCATTCGGTATAACAAATTTCACAGGCTTTATAGCTCAGCGCGGTAAACAGCGCGCCCGTCCCGCATTCTTGCGCTTCGATGAACCGCTGCCGCAGCGTTTTATTCGCGATAATGATATTGCTGATTCCCAAACCGGCAATATTGAAGGTTTTGGAGGGCGCGGTAAACGTAATCGTCCGCTCCGCAAGCTCATCTCCCAGCGATTGAAAAACGGTATGCTCGTATCCCGGCATGATAATATCAAAATGAATTTCATCCGAAAACAACCACAGCTGATGCTTGAGCACAATGCGTTGCAGCGTCTGCAGCTCTTCTTTTTTCCAGACTCTGCCGACGGGATTATGTGGAGAGCAGAAAAGAAGGGCTTTATTTTCAGGCCGCGCAGCAAGCTGTTCCAATTTCTCAAAATCAATGGTGTAATACCCGTGATCTTCCACTAACGGGCAGGCAGCGAGCGTTCGATCTTGTAAATTGATCGCCTTAAAAAACGGATAATAGACCGGCGTTAATACGATTACGCCATCGCCCGGTTCGGTAAATGCTCTGACCGCATTAAAAATGGCAGGCACAATTCCGGCCGTCGGTACAATCCATTCGGGCTCAATATGCCACTGATGACGCCGGTGCATCCAGCTTTGCACCGCTTCCAAATAGCTCGCAGTCGGGCCCGTATAACCCAGCACCGCAGTATCAAGATAGCGCTTCAGGCCTTCCGTCAATTCAGGCGCCATTTTAAACTCCATATCGGCAACCGACAGCGGCACAACCGACGAATCAAGTTGAGGATTCACCACATACATGGCATCCCATTTCACCGAACCGCTCCCGGCTCGATTCACCCGTGTGGTAAAATCATACTTCATACGCGCCTCCTGAACATTTTCAACTATTTTTCCCGGCGGTTTCCCCGATTCCGACACTGCATCAGGGAATAAAAGCAACTAATCGGCGCTTTCAGGCTGCCGGACAATATACGGTAAACTGAGCAAAAGCTCGTCGATGCCGGTAATCAGCGGCCGCAGGCGTATCCGGTCTTTAAATTCAAGCAGCTGCCGGAAAATATACAGCGATTCATCGAGTAAATTGCCCAGCAGCCCCGGCAAACGGATACGCACTTGCAGCGTCCAGCGGGAAACGGCGATCATCGCTTGCAGCATAACGGCTTTTTCCAGTCCGTTCAGCAGCGCACCGCCGGTTACGGCAAAAGAGCCGATGGAAAACAGCTCTTTTCCGGCTGGCATAAAGCCATGACAGAGGACAATCCCTGCGGACGACACAAAAAAGGTCAACCAATGAATCTTTTGCCGCTCCGCAAGGCAGAGTAACAGCCCTGCGCATAGGATCACCGCTTTTGCCAGAAGCCCCGGAATAAACAGTACCCCTATCAGCAGTGCGCTGCCACTCACAAGCCGGAGTCGCGGATAATCCGTCTGCAGCGTATCATCGGGCAACTCAATTGAAAGCGGTGTTTCCGCTTGCATAATTTGAGCATACCACTCAGATTCCGCTCTAAAATTTTCACAAAAAAGACCGAGAATAAGCGACGTTACCGCCCCGATACAGAGAAAGGGCGGGAGCATATACCATATCCCTTCGCCGAACAGAAAAAAACGGCCGATCGCCAGCTGTATCGCATTGGATACCGCGGCGCCTGCCATGCTGATACCGGCAAGCGAAAGCGCCTTGCGGGGTACCGCATGCAGCGCATACATCGTAAAAGCCGCGCCGAGCGTACCCGCTGCGGAAAAGAATATCAAATACGAAAAAAGCGTTCCGCTGATAAAGGCTTGCCCTAGAATTTTGATAACGGCAAGCAGCAAAAATGCCGGAAACGATACGACATCCAGCGCTAGCAGCAGCGGAACATTCGCAAGCCCGATACGCAGAAACGGCAGCGGCTTGGGAATGACAAACTCAATTGCGGAAAGGAAAAAACACAAGGCGCCGAAAACCGGCACCAGCGCATCCTGTTTTTTATACATATACTAATGGCAGCCTGAACATCCGCCGCAGCCGCCCGCATCCGAACCGCATCCGCAGCTGCCTACAAAGGCCTCCTGCACTTCGGCCAGTTCTTCGGGCGTGGCCTCCCGCACACCGGCTATCTTTATATCAAAATACAACGTTTTACCGGCAAGCGGATGATTGGCATCGAGCCTCACAATGTCTCCATCAATCTCTTTTATCACCACATGATGGCCGCTCGTTTCAAACTCCATTCCGACAGTCAATTCGGTATCGGGCGGAAACTGGGAACGGCTGGCTTCAAAAACGGCGCGGGGATCAATTTCACCGTAGCCTTGCTGAGGCGGTACCGTCAGCGAAAAACTTTCGCCATCCTCGCGGCCGTTCAGCGCTTTTTCCAAACCGGGAATAAGTTGTTTATACCCATGAACATAATCCAACGGCCCCATCTGTTCCGATGAATCCAATACTTCTTGATTTTCATCTTTTAAGGTATACTCAAGCGTAACCAAACAATCATCTGCAATTTTCATGCCAAATATGATAACAGCTTTTATGCGTTCGGGCAAGGCGGAAACAGGTTGTATTTTCTGCAATATTATACTTGACATAGTATCTTAAACGCTCTATTCTTGAAGCTGTTTTATCAGCACAAGATAAGAAAGTATAGATTCACACAGCATTACGTCAAAAAAAAGCGAAATACGCTTCACCAATACCTCTTCAAGCGTGATTTACTATACGCTATCGTAACAATTTCCGTATCTTTTTTGTTTAATCTATTCATTATATAGGAGGAGATAATATGATAAAGAAAAGTATTACAGCAGGATTCCTGCTCATTGTTTTCAGTATCGCCGGATTGTATGCACAAGCGCAAACGCCGAAGATGGAATCGATTTTAACCGAGCAAGCTGTAAAGGGTCTTATCAAAAATCATGACAAGCTGCTTGAAAGCCTCAATACCATTCTGGACGGCGGGGATTCTACGGAAAGGCAATGGTTTGAAGCCTTTCAGGCGGCGCTTGAAAAAGATTCCAATCCGGCGGATTTCCTGAAAAAGAATCCGGCGCCGAAAAAATTACAAACGCTTTTTCAGAAGTGCGGACTTGACGGAAAAACAGGACTATTGCAAATTATGGTGATTGCGTATGCCGTTTTGAATTCCGAATATGGAGCTCTTCCTATTGAAATCCATCCGGACGATTTAAAACTCGTGCAAAAATACCATGCGAAACTATCTGAATTACTCAAGCCGATACCCGTTGAAACGGAAACTGATAGTGAATAGGGCATCGTAATATCGCTCACAACATTGTCTATTTATTTATAGGAGATTATATATGACCATCGTACAAGTTAAGAATTTGCGCAAAACCTATCCCTTAGGGAAGGTTTTGGTAGAAGCTGTTAAGGGGATTAGCTTTTCCATCGACAGCGGGGAATTTGTCTCTATTTCAGGGCCGTCCGGTTCCGGGAAATCGACGACACTGAATATGATCGGGCTGATCGATACACCGACCTCCGGCGAGCTGATCATTAATGGAGAAACAATTTATCAGGAAAAAGACTTTGCCTCTCTTTCCAAACGAAAAAACAAGAGCTTAAAAATTCCGCCGAAGCTCGACAAGCGAATCACTCAGCTGCGCCACGAGTATCTGGGATTCATTTTCCAGTCTTTTAACCTAATCCCTGTTTTGGATGTATACGAAAACATTGAGTTTCCGCTTTTGTTCGGCAAGGCAAAAGAAAGCAAGGAAAAGAACAAAGAATGGATTGAGCACCTCATCGAAAAAGTCGGATTGAGCGAATGGACGCACCATAAGTCGAACGAACTTTCAGGCGGTCAGCGGCAGCGTGTTGCCATTGCCCGTGCGCTGGTTACAAAGCCTGCATTAGTGCTTGCCGACGAACCGACCGCCAACCTCGACTCCAAAACCGGCGATCAGATTCTCAGCTTGATGAAAGATATGAGCCGCGAATTCAATACAACCTTTATCTTCTCCACTCACGATGCAAAAATCGTCAACATGACCGATCACCGCATCAAAATCTTAGACGGAAACGTCGTCGAGGACACAAAAAGTTAATGGATAATTGGTTGTGGGGAATGAGGTAGGATTGCAGAAAATGCTGAAAATTTTTGACGATTTAACAATAGCCGATGACTATATTTTCTGTACTGTGATGCAGGACGAGAACCTCTGTAAAGAACTGCTGTCGATGGTACTCAAAAATAAAATCGGGACAATCGTAAGAGTATTCACGCAACAATCCATTGCAACTCAAATTGCGTCCAAAGGAGTCAGACTCGATCTGATGATAGAAGACAATACGGGAAATATCTACGACATTGAGATGCAAACGACCGATCAAAAAAATCTGGCGAAACGAATGCGGTATTACCAGTGCGCCATCGATAACAGCGCATTAAATAAAGGCGGCGATTATAACGACTTGCCGGAGACCTTTATTATTTTCTTCTGTACTTTTGATTACCTTAACCAGCATCAGCCGATATATACTATCAAACCTACATGCGCCGAAACGCAGCAGGAATTTGCTGATGGAACGGTAAAGATTATCGTAAACAGCATCGCTGCAGAGCATGCGGAGGCGGAACTTAGGGACTTTTTATGGTATATGAATGGTAAAACTCCTCATACGGATTTTACAAAAGCCATCGAAAAGAAAGTCGCCGAAACAAAAGAAGACGAAGAAAAAAGGAGAGAATATATGTTAATACAATCCTTTGAAATGGATGCACGGAGAGCCGGTATACATGAAGGGATAGCGCAAGGTGTAATACAAGGGATAGCGCAAGGTGAAGCAAAAGGAATGCGACAAAAAGCCCTTGAAACAGCGAAACTCATGATTGCACATAATTATCCTATTTCCGAAATCTGTCTGATGACTGGACTTACCAAAGAAGATGTGGAGACTATTGGTAATGGGTAATACGATGTATGGGCAGTGCTGCACGGATAAGGAATGAAAAATGAAAAGAAAAACGATACTGTTTTGTTTGACGACGGTTTTTGCGGTAAGCTGTTTGTTCGCAGTAAGTTGCGGCGGTGAGAAAGGCGGAACAGCAAAAGCGGCTGTAACGGAGACTGATTACAAAGGCAAAGAAGCTGTTTTTGTCTATGACGCCGGAGAAAACCTCGTAACCGTTCTTGCAGAGAAGAAACAGCTTGAGTATATCGGCTTGCTTATCGGCGGGAGCGTTGGTCAAAAGACTGAGACAGCTACGCTGGAACTGGTTATAGATGTGCCAGAGGATGCAAAGGTGCTCTATCGCTATGTGTTCAAAAATAGAACAGAACAAAAGATGAACTTGTATGTGTATTCAAATTATCAAAAAATCCGGATAACGGATATTCCCCTGCTTTCTTCGATAGTATGGGATGTTACCGATGCGGATTATGATACATTGATTCATCC
>CAUTXW010000075.1:0-7450 GCA_963542655.1 uncultured Treponema sp.
TGGCTCCGCCTTCCAAGGTTCGAATCCTTGTCTCCCCATTTTTTATTTCAAAATAGCTACGGCGGATAGACAGCTGAGGTTCGCCTTTTTTCTTTATATTTTTTATCTTGTGTCTACTTTCATATTATCATCACAATAGCTCTTCTCTAATTTTGATAAAGAAAAGTTTTGTATTCTGGTTTCGATGAAGTTTATCATCGATTGCGATATATACCGATTCCTGTCTTGTATCTGTGTTATTCGTGCGGAGGGTTTAATACCCCGACGCTTGCGTCGTAACAAAGGGTATTAAAGCCGACTGCAACCACCTTATGAGATCAACAAGCCCGACGCTCGCGTCGGGGTATGTTGTTTATTCTTTTTTAGTAAAAAAACATATCTGCTGTCGTCAGATTTTTATCTGTATGGAGGGAAGGGGATGGTATTTCGCTCTTTACATCAGGCTATGCTAATGAGTAAGAGCTATTATATCCAGCGCTACTGATCATAGCCTTTATTATAATTGAATTTAAAGGCTTGTGTTAAAATGCAAAATTAATTTATCTATGATTTATTGTCTTATGTGAAGAGTTTTAATTATAAAATAACTGCCGTCGGACAGAATCGAACTGTCGACACAAGGATTTTCAGTCCTTTGCTCTACCGACTGAGCTACAACGGCAAAAACAATGGAATACTTATATCAGTTTTTATTATATGTGTCAAGTACCTTTTTTATAATTTATTGATAATATGGAAAAAGCGAACATTTCCGCTGTCTTGGCTTGTACATCCGTGTACAGGCCAAGCAATGAGTTTGCGTATCGCAAACTCATTGCTGCGTGGAACCAGCGGCATCCCTGCCGCTGTGTTCCTTGCCGCTCGCTTGTGATGTCATTAATCTGTCCGCAGGCGGATAAGCGTACGTCTGAAGCGGTAATGCCGCCTTACCGCTTTTGCTTATTCATCCGTTCAAGCTGAAAGAAGATTAAGCTCATCAGTACCGCAACGGAGGAGGCGAGTACCATGCCTTTAAATTCGATTTGTCCGAGCTTGATGGACACACCGCTTAATCCGGCGGTAAAAATCACGGATGTCAGTATCAGATTTTTCGGCTGTGAATAGTCGATTTGAGAGTCGACCAACAGGCGGATACCGGAAGCGCCGATCATCCCATATAATAGGAAGGTAACACCGCCGATGACGTCGCCGGGTATGGTTTGAATGAACGCAGCGAGGGGGCTGATGAAGGCCATCAGAATGGAAATAACCGCTGCTCCGCCGATTACATAGATGCTATATACGCCGGTAACGGCCATCACCCCGATATTCTCTCCATATGTTGTGGTAGGAACGCCTCCGACAAGGCCTGAAAGCGTCGTGGAAAAATTATCGGCAAAAATCGTTCGATGCAATCCCGGCTCTTTCAGTAAATCTTTTTTGATAATATTGGACGTTACCACTTGATGGCTGATATGTTCGCTCGTGATAACCAGCAGTACCGGTAGCATCGTTAAAATCGCTTTAATATCGAATTTCGGCAGCTGAAAATGAGGGATGGTAAAAAGCCCCGCCTCTGTAATCGGTGTAAAATCTACCAAGCCGAAAAAAGCCGCAGTGGCATAGCCTGCAACGATTGCAATCAGAATAGGGATAGTAGAAAGAAAGCCTTTAAACAATACCGACCCGAAGACTGCAAATCCGAGCGTGATAAAAAAGACTGCGATATCTGCCGGACGCACGGTATCGGTCATTATATTCGCACCGATAGAGCCGCCCCGTACGGTTAGCCCGACCAGTTCAAACCCGATGAGCGCAACCACGGATCCCATTGCAGCGGGCGGTAGAATAATATCAATCCATGATGATCCGAATTTATAAATAATCAGCGCGATAAGGCACCCGCAGAGCCCCGTTACTACGAATGCTCCGAGCGCGTATGGAAAGCCCATACTTGAAATGATCAAACCGGCCGGACCGAGGAACGCGAAACTTGATCCCAAGTAGGCAGGCGCTTTTCCCTTGCTAATTAGAATAAACAGCAACGTTCCAATCCCGTTCATTAAAAGTACAATGCCCGGATCAATGTTAAAAATAATAGGTACCAGCACTGAGGCGCCGAACATTGCAAACGTATGCTGCAAACTGAGCGGAAGAAAGAGACTCGCCGGAACTTTTTCATCAACTTGATAAATCTTTTTCATTTGAATTACCCTCTTTAACATAGGCGCACTGAACAGGCGGAGCATTCTCCCCATCATCAGCGCAAAATTTCAGCACTATAGCATTTTTCCCGATTGCGGCGCAAGCCCCCCCTCGCAGGTAATTCAGGTAATTCAGGTAATTCAAAAAGACAGGTAAAAGGATGAGGCGTCAAATGGGAATGCTATTGATGAGTTACGGTCTTATTGCTGGTTGTATTGACACCTATCTGCTCTGCCGTGTCCCAGAGGACAATCGCCTTGATCACCGATTCCGTTGCAGGAATTACACCGCCTTTTTGTTTTGTATTCAAAAGCTGCATCACGGCTGTTTTTTCTTCATCGGTATATTCGGCACCGTGCATATAGTATTCGGTATCATGGGTAACCGGTTGCGTGTGCTTGTCAAAAAAAACATTCGGATAATATCCTAGCTGCCATACAATATTCCAGACGCCGTAAACATAATTTTTATCGTTATGCGGTAATCGAAATATTTTTCGTCCGAGACGCTGTTCTATTTCTTTTTGCACGCTATCTTTTTCGTACACAACTCGTTCCAGCATACAGTATTTTTTTGAAATTGCATTCATCCGTTGTATGTTTTCAATTGAACCGATCGCAGGCGTCATGCAGGCAAATACCAGATCAAATTCGTTTTCTGCGGTAAACGTTTCCATCCATTTACCGTGTATCAATGTTGCATGCGGAACATGCTGCAATTTTTTTTGTGCATACGCAAGCATCTTT
This sequence comes from uncultured Treponema sp., assembly GCA_963542655.1. Taxonomy (GTDB): domain Bacteria; phylum Spirochaetota; class Spirochaetia; order Treponematales; family Treponemataceae; genus Treponema. Next base: position 2,931 of record CAUTXW010000075.1, read on the forward strand.
GAAGAAATGTCGATCCCGGTAAGATGCGATGTGTATGCTGAAAATTCCAACAAATGCCGTCCTGTTCCGCAGCCGATATCCAACACTTTCGATGCCGCATCGAGCAGTTTCCGTTCTTTTATCAATTGAAATACCAATTCATTTGCAAACTGCTGCCGTTTTTTTTCGGTCTGTTCATAAAAGCGTTCGCTTTTTTTATCCCACATTTGTTCGGCGCAAGACTCATCTTGATCTTTTTGAATGTACTGTTCAAAATCATTTACCGTGTGTTTCATTTTCTTGTGCTCCTTTTTTTGTTCAGATGATAGCGCAGTTCGCTATCGATTTTTATTTTCAACATTGATTGCATCCATCTCGCCAAGCGAATTATATTTTTGCAAAAAGACTTCAAAATTATGCTTGCGGATTTCGATATCTTCTTTCCATTCGTCTAAATCGTTTTTACCGTTTTGAGTAATTGCGTATTTTTTCCGTGCGGCTCCTTCCGCAGGAAGTTCCCATTCCATTGTTACGAGCCCTTCTTTTTCCAAACTGCTGAGGCAGCGGTACACCGTAGACATGTCGATAGTAAAGCCGGGAAAATCCTGCAGCAGCACTGAATGTATATCCCGCGGATTGAGCGGTTTATACGCAAGGATGACCAAAATAAATGCCGTTAAATGTTTAAATTTTGATTTTTCGTTAATGTTCATTGCATACTCCGTTCCTCTATATATACAAACGCTCAATTCGCTTTGCAAAACACCTTCCGCACACTGCCTTCCTCTACAATTCGTCCGTCTTCCATACGGTATACATAATCGGCAACTTTTTTTACGAGGTCGATGTCGTGTGTAACCAGCAGCATTGAAAAGCCGAGTTCGTATTGCAGCTGTTTTAAAAGCCGCATGATATTCACCTTGGAAGAATCGTCGAGCATGGCATTTATTTCATCCGCGAGCAATAAGACCGGCTGCATCGACAGGGCACGGGCAATCGCTGTTTTTTGCCGCTGTCCGCCGGACAATTCCCGGGCTCTTTTGTTCAGCATGGTTTTGCCGCCGGTAAGCCCGCAGAGCTTTGCATACTTCATCGCTGTTTCTGTAAAGGCAGCGGCGCTTTTACGGTACCGGATAACGGAGGGTTCGGCGATTATTTCCTGTACGGTCAGCGCGGTGTTCATCGACGAAAACGCGTCCTGTTCCACAATTTGCAGGGCATGTTCCCGCGCAAGCAAATCGTTCTTTTCTATTGCTGTGCCGTTAAACACGATGGAACCTGCATCTTTTTTCAAAAGCCCTGCAATGATATGCAGTACGGTCGTTTTCCCCGAACCCGACTTACCCAACAGCGCGACGATTTCTCCGTGCCGAACCCGCAGCGAACAGTCTTGAACGGCGGCTGTTTTTTCTTTCCCCGTATCGAAGGTTTTGAAAATATGCCGGACGCTTAAAATCGTTTGCATGCCGTTTTTTGCACAGGCGCATCCTTCTTTGCAGTCCGGCGGCAGGTACGGCGTATACGATAAACACTCGCTGCTTTTTTGCGTACACCGTTCGTAAAACGGACAGCTCTGCCGTTCCTCCGCTTCTTTAATGCCCCACAAATCCTTCCACGGATTAAGATAGGTACTCGATTGCAGCAGCGCATTGGTGTACGGGTGCTTTGCTTCTTCCAAGATGTTTTGAGTTTTACCTTTTTCGATAATATACCCGTGCAGCAGCACCATCAAATTATCGGTGAGGGTTTCAATCACTGCAAGATCATGGGAGACAATCAGCATCGCCGTACCGTATTCGGTATGAATGTTTTGTAGCAGCTGCAGTATCTGTTGCTTTGCCGCAGGGTCTAATGCGGTCGTCGGCTCGTCGATAAGCAAGAGCGGCGGATGCAGGCAAATTGCCATTGCAATAAACACCCGCTGCCGCATACCTCCCGAAAGTTCATGCGGATAGCGGTCTTGGACACTTGGTTCCAAGCCGACGACTTGCAGCACTGCGGCAAGCTCTTGTTTCAGCAGCTGTGTATCGGTAATTTCTTTGCGTAGGATTTCGGCAATTTGCGCTCCGACAGTCAACGCAGGGTTCAGCCGCTCTTCCTGATTTTGAAACACCAAACCGATCTCTTTAAAGCGGATATCCTTCCATGCGGTTTTCTCGGTGTTTTGTATTTCTCTTCCATTATAAATGATTTTGCCCGTTACCTCGGCATTACCGAAGCCGATACCGCCGCCTGATTTCTCCTGCAGCAACCCCATGATGACCGAAAGCAGTGTACTTTTTCCGCCGCCGGACTCCCCAATGATGCCGCAGAGCTCCCCCCGCTGTAATGAAAAGTTCACATTCCGTATGCCGGTTTCCGCCGCGGTAGTGCTGCTGCTGGATTCAGGATCCGTACCGGCGGCGTTTCGTCCGGACATTTTTTGTTGTGCGGCAAGCGGCTTTGCTTGCGCAGATTCGCGGCGATAGGTTACCGTGAGGTTTTCTACCCTCAGTATTTCTTCCGGTATCATTGGTGGTTAAGTGCTCCGATTTTCAGTTCAGCCCGTCTTCCGATTGCGGCGACAGACAGCACCGTGCACACCATGACGGCAGTGGGGAATACAAGCCACCACTTCCAAAAATCCGTCAAGTAAATATTCGGAAAATCCATCGCGCGGGTAATGGTCATCCCCCAGCTTTTCGACAGCGGATCACCGAGTCCCAAATACGCTAAAGACGCTTCTGCAAGAATCGCTTTGTTCATAATCTTAATCACACTCACCAGCATCACTGAAAAAAGCGGCTTCCAAAAATGCCATGCAAAAATATGCCAAAAATGTGCGCCGTATGCTTTTGAAAGCCTGATATAGGATTCTGTTTTTATTTTCAGTACCTCACTCCTGACAATCTTTGCAGGCATAATCCACGACACAAGGGAAATAGCAAAGATGATATTCGCTAAGCCTGGTCCTAAAAAGACACCGAGCACCACCATCAGCAGCAGATCGGGAATACCGATAAAAAAATCGATAGCGCTTACGATTACGGTGTCGATACTGCCGCCTGCATAACCGGCGAGCATTCCGATAATACTGCCGCCGATTGCTGCAGCCAGTGCACTTCCGATCGATAAGAGCAGGCTGCTTTTTGCCCCGTAACAAATCGACGCAAAAAGATCGATACCGAGATCATCCGTACCGAACCAATGCTCCCGCGACGGCGGACTGAGTGCTTGTCCGCTTGGTATGGTACCCGATTTCAAAAAGGAGAAATACGGCAAACAGGCAGCCGCCACAACTGCACATAAAAGAAAGCACGGCAGATACGGTAGCGTAGATTTCGGCAGTTTCATTCTGTGCTCCTTCCCGTCCGCTGATACACCGCTTCTCCCAATGCGCTGATGCTCAGGATGAACACGGTGATAATAAAAAAGATGCCCTGCAGTAAAAGATAGTCGCGGTAAAACACAGCGTCTCTAATCAGTCTGCCGATACCGGGATACTTAAAAACATTTTCTACAATGAGCGCGCCGTTAAACAGCGTTTGCAAACTGAGCAAAAATCGAGTGATAATCGGATTTGATGCATTCGGCAGGCAGTGTTTTACTGCAATGGTAAACGCGCCTAAAGATTTTGCCTGCGCTGTTTCCACATATTTTTTCTGCAGCTGCCGCAGCATTGCGCTCCGCGTTACAAAATAAAAATCAGGTGTCTTGAGCAAGGATAAGGTCAGCGCAGGCAGCACCGCATGTTTTATAATATCGGCGATAACAGGCAGCGTAAACGCAAGCGGTAAAAACGGCGTAATGCCCCCCGATGTCGGCAAAACCCTCCAGCGAATAATAAAAAACATCAGAATAACATTCGCCGTTAAAAACGAAGGAATTTCCGAAAGCCCCGTCATTGCATGATACAAAAAACCGTCAAGCCGCTTGCCTGCACACCATGCGCTCACTATTCCAAAGCACAGCCCCAGCATCAAACTGATAAGCAGAGAAGCGCAGACAATTCCGGCCGTCCACACCAGCCGTTTAAAGATAAGGCTCACTACCGTATCTTTAAAGTAAATGCTGTAGCCTAAATTGCCGGATGCAATCCCCGCCAAGTAATGCAGATACTGCTTCCACAGCGGTTTATCCAGTCCGTAATACGCTTTGTACTTATTGATTTCTTCCTCGCTGTAGCTTGCAACCTCCGTTCCGTCTGAGGAGATAAACACAAAGGGGTCTGCACGCATCAAGCGGGGAAGAAAAAAATGAGCGGTAATCAAAGCAAAGAATAAAACAGCATATTTTATCCTCATGAAAAATCCTCAAGTACCGCGCTGCGCTGACGGCATTACCGCTCTATATATGATAACTTGGGGTGAGCCAATTTTGCATGATCATACCGCACCGTCCACCGGTCGTACTTCGCCGGGCGGTACACCGTATTATCGATTTTACCATAGAGCAGCAGCATCGGAATTTCGTCCGCAAGAATTTTCTGCACATCATAGATCAGCTGCTTCCGCGTTTCCGCATTCCGTTCTATCGACTGCCGGTACAAAAGATCATCCAGC
>CAUTXW010000076.1:0-6995 GCA_963542655.1 uncultured Treponema sp.
TACGATAAGATAAAATATTTATGCAAAAACACTGTGAATATCGACTAAAATCAGACATCCAATAACAAATGTTGCATGACGTTAATTATATCACGAAACAGAAAAAGCCGCAAGGAAAAGTGTAACTTTTTCCAAGAATCCCCCTCCCCCATCCCGTCAATTTTCTTATTTGACAAACAAAATCGGCAGGTTTACAATAGAGGCTGCTGTGCACGGCATCGGGATTGCGCGCTGTCAAAAGACGCCCGGCAAGTACGCAGCAATTGTAAGAGGAGGCTTTACAATATGGAAAAACAAGGCGGTATAAAACTGGGCCTATTACCGCAACTCGGCCTGGGGATTCTGGCCGGTGTGCTGTTAGGGCTGTTTGTCCCGGCTCCGGTGATGGGGATTATTGCAACAATCAAGAAGTTGCTCGGTTCGTTGATTTTTTTTGCCGTTCCGCTGGTTATTTTCGGCTTTATTGCTCCGGCGATCTGTGATTTAAAAGAAAATGCCGGAAAGATGCTCGGCTCATTTTTGCTGATATCTTATTTATCAGCGGTCGGAGCATCACTGTTTTCAAGCATCGCGGGATATGCGCTTATTCCGTTTCTACGCATCCCGGCGCAAGCAGCCGAGTTGGTTCAGGTACCGGACACAGCGTTTTCGCTGAACATTCAGCCCATCATGCCGGTAATGACGGCATTGGTACTGGCGATATTGGCAGGCATTTCGGTCATTTGGACAAAAGCGGCAATCGTGGAAAAGCTCTTAAAAGAGATTCAAGCGATGGTGCTGGAAATTGTCAACCGCGTAATCGTTCCGGTTTTACCCTTCTTTATTGCGACAACCTTTGCCGAACTGGCGTACAGCGGTAGTTTAACCCGTCAGCTGCCGGTCTTCTTAAAAGTGATTGTCATTGTATTAGCCGGACATTTCATCTGGATGACCCTACTGTATCTTATCGGTGGCGCCGTTTCCAAAAAGAACCCGCTGGAGGTTGTCAAACATTACGGCCCAGCCTACGCAACGGCAGTCGGTACGATGTCGAGCGCAGCAACGTTACCGGTTGCGCTGCGGTGCGCCCATAAATCCAGCGCATTACCGGCCGACATTGTTGACTTTGCCATTCCGCTCGGCGCAACAACACACCTGTGCGGCTCCGTCTTAACCGAAACCTTTTTTGCAATGACGATCTCGCAAATGCTGTACGGAACCGTGCCCCCAATCGGAACTATGATCTTATTCTCATTCCTATTCGGAGTCTTTGCAGTCGGCGCACCCGGTGTTCCCGGCGGAACGGTTATGGCGTCCCTCGGTATCGTCATCAGCGTACTCGGCTTCGATGAAATCGGTACGGGATTACTGATCGCAATCTTCGCCTTGCAGGATAGCTTCGGTACGGCTTGCAATGTAACCGGCGACGGAGCGTTGGCGCTTATCTTACGCGGTCTATTTTACAAGCCGGACGGCACGGCAAAACAGGCGTAGCGTATGGCAATAACTGAGTTTGACTGCAAGCAATTTATTGCGATACTCGAAGAAGAATTGGTTCCGGCGCTCGGCTGTACGGAACCGATTGCGATTGCATACGCAGGCGCCCATGCCCGCGCGCTTTTAGGAAAACTTCCGGAACGCGTATGCATTAAAAGCAGCGGCAATATCATCAAAAACGTGAAGAGCGTAACGGTTCCCAACTCCGGGAACATGAAAGGGATACCGGCTGCGGCTGCGATCGGCATCATCGGCGGCAATCCCGACAAAGGGCTTGAAGTTCTGGCGGATATTACCGATGACGATATTGCCCGTACAAAAGCCTTTCTGGAAAACGTGCCGTGTACAGTGTCGCTGTTGGATACCGTTGCACCGTTGCATTTTATCGTCGAAGTTGCAGCAGGCTCGGAAAGCGCCTCCGTGGAAATTATCCATCAGCATACCAACATCGTACACACGACCAAAAACGGAAAGGATGTCATCCTTACCCCGTTTGATCCCGCCAGTGCGAATGCTGCGTTGACCGACCGTTCGAGGCTTTCCGTACAGAAGATACTTGAGTTCGCCGACACGGTAGATTTAAATCGGGTACGGCACGTTTTAGAACGGCAGATCGACTACAATACCCGTATTTCCAATGAAGGATTGAAAAATCGATACGGGATTAACGCCGGAGCAAATATTCTGGAGGCGGCGCAAGCTGAAAATGCCGTAACCTTTAAAATTCGTGCGCAGGCTGCCGCTGCCGCCGGTTCCGATGCCCGAATGAGCGGCTGCACCCTGCCGGTTGTTACCAATTCAGGCAGCGGAAATCAGGGGTTAACGGCATCGTTACCGGTTATCGTGTTTGCTGAAGAAAAACACCTTTCGCATGAACAGCTGCTGCGCGGACTCTTAGTCAGTAACCTCGCGGCCATTCATCAAAAAACGCGAATAGGCAGGCTGTCCGCCTATTGCGGCGCAGTAAGCGCGGCATGCGGAAGTGGAGCCGCTATCACGTATCTTTCCGGCGGCAGCTATGCTCAGGTTTGCGAAACCATTACCAACACCCTGGCGGTAGTATCGGGCATTGTATGCGACGGAGCGAAGCCCTCGTGCGCCGCAAAGATTGCAACCGCGGTTGATGCGGCAATCAATGCCCACAACCTCGCAATGAAGCGCAAAGTATTCCAACCGGGAGACGGCATTGTTAAAGACGATATTGAAAAAACGATTGCAGGAATCGGCTCTATCGCTGCCGACGGCATGAGGGAAACCGATAAAGTGATCCTGCACATCATGGTAGATGATTAGAATGAAGCGCTGCCGCTTTTAAAACGCAGCGTATGTAAACACAATGAAAGCCGCACACAGCGGCATATCAACAAAAAAGCCGATGAAATCTTCTCAGATTCATCGGCTTTTTCTCAATAGCTCGTCAAAGGTTTAATTAGGCAAATTCCTTCCCATACCGGTTAATCATTGATGCCATGTTGCTCAAAGAAACCTGCTCCATAACACCGCCCATTTCAAACGCAACACGGGGCATTCCATACACAATCGCCGAGGCTTCATCTTGGCCAATCGTACGCGACCCTTCCTGGAATAAGCGGGTCAGACTTGCGGCTCCGTCCTTGCCCATACCCGTCATAATAATACCGAGCGCCCGGTTCTGGAACTGTTCTGCCACCGATGCAAACAGAACATCAGCGCTTGGGCGGTGTCCGCTTTGCGGCGGTGCATCGGAAATATGCGCAATCACGCCGAGCGGCTTTTTTTCAACGACGAGATGCTTGCCGCCCTGGGCAATCAAAATACGTCCCGGCTTTACCAAGTCGCCTTCCTGCGCCTCTTTTACTTCCAAGGGGCAAATTTTATTCAAGCTATTAGCAAATTCATAGGTAAATCCGGGAGGCATGTGCTGTACGACGACAATCGGCTGCGGTAATTGAGGATCCAACGCTGCAAATACTTCACGCAAGGCATTTGGCCCTCCGGTTGAAATACCGATTGCAATAATCTCAAGTTTTCCCGGCTGGCGGATTTGTACCGGTTTTTCTCCTGGTTGCGGAGCAGCTCCAAAAGACGAGCTCGCCGTATGTGTCTGGAAAGAGGTTGAAGACTGTTGATAGCGTTGTGACAGGCTCGATGAAGCTTTGGGCGCGGAGCTCATGCCTCTGTTCTTCTTCAGCTGATATTGTTTCCCGTATGCCTGCAAAAAATCTACCAGATGGTTTGCAACAGTAGCCAAATTCGCCGATTCAGATCCGGAAGGTTTCGTAACGAAATCGCTTGCACCGAGTTCAAGACAATCCATCGTAACCCGCGCGCCTTCCTTTGCGATACTGGAAAGGACGATTACCGGAATATCAATACCGAGCCTTTTACGCTCACGTAAAAATTCAATGCCATTCATTTCCGGCATCTCAAGATCAAGCACGATAATATCAGGCTGAACCCGTTCTAATTTTTGCAATGCAAACCGACCGTTCATCGCTTTATCGGCAACGGTTAATCCTGGAGTCCCATCGACAATTTTTCCAATCAGACTACGCATCAAAGCTGAATCGTCAACAATTAAAACTCTCACATCGTCCATATAAAAACCTCCCACATCTTAACGGATATGCCTCTGTTCGGCATTTTTTATCTGCAGCATTTATTTTAAATCGCCCTTTATTTTACATTTTTTTGATATAAACACGCCCACTCTGTTTTAAGGAACTCGAATTTTGTATTCATGCCGAAAAGCGATTCAGAGTGTCCGATAAAGAGGAATGAATGCGGCGACATTGCATCCCAGAATCGATTAATAACCGCCTGCTGCGCGGGTTCATCAAAATAAATAATAACATTCCGGCAAAAAAGGATATCAATATTATTTCTGTTGGCATCATGTTTTAAGTTATGATAATCAAAGCGAACCATCTGCATAATTTCAGGATTCATTTGATAGCCGTTCCCCTGCCTCGTAAGATATTGCGCAAGATAATCATCGGGAATTCCGACAATACGGCTATCAGGATAAAATCCCTGCTTTCCAACAACCAGCGATTTAAATGATAAATCAGACGCCAAAATATCGGCAGTGAATCCCGGCGGCAAGTGTCGTTTCATTATCATCGCAATCGTATACGGCTCTTCCCCTGTTGAACAGCCCGCACTCCAAATAGCGATTTGCTTTTTACCGGAAGCTTGCTTAATTTTTACAAGTTCGGGAATAACATAGTGAATAAGTGCATCAAAATGAGGTTGATTTCTAAAAAAACGCGTCAAATTGGTGGTAACCGAATCCAACATGATTTTTAATTCTTCTTTATTGGAAGTCAGGACATTATAGTATTCATCCACATTTTCCATTTTATTTTCGCGTAAGCGATCTTTTAACCGGCTCTCCAAAATTGAACGGTTTGTTACGGAAAAGGTAATACCGCTTTCATTATATATTAAATCTTTAAACCGATCAAAATTACGATCACTGAGAAACTCTGCCATATATTTCCCCCTCTTTAGAGTATATGTTGCTATCTACTTTTGTCAAGCAAATCGATTTTGCATAGCCGGATACACTTACGTCATCGAACACTCATCCTCGTATACCTTTTAATATCGGCCTAAATACAACCAGGCAATAGAAAAAACAGGCTTACCTCCGCTTAAAAGTCGGTTTCAATTTTTTCCGCCTCGCTTAACAGCACCGAAACTTTTTGCAACAGCACTTTGATATCTTCTACACGCTTCCTAAATTCAGCGTTATTATTTCCTTGAATAATTGACCAATTCAACAGCGGGGCATACACGCTGTTTTTATTCCCTTCAATAAATCCATTTAACAGCGCTATCAGTGTTTTAAAAGCCCCTTGCGAAGAAGTAATAATCTGCTTTGCTTCTGTTTCAACACTTTTCATCAACGCCTCAAGGTTTGCCTTACTTTTGAGAGTTGCCATCGTTCTTTCAGTCAATTGAATAAATCCAGCACCTATTTCTCCTTCGGGCGATAAGCGGGACTCAAAAGTGACAATGCAGCTTTGTTGTTTTTCCAATACGGTAAATGCATTTGTATATTCCGCAAGATTTTCACGCCGATAAAAATTACCTTCCATTAAAAGAGTTTTTAACACCGGTTGCAAAGATGATGGATAGAGCGTGGAAAAAAAAGAAGCAAGGAAAGTGAAAGAAAATTCACGTTTAAATCTCAGAACAAGCCACGCACTTTCCCAAGGATGATGCATGAGAGGCGCAAGCTTCTCTATTTTTAACAAAGCGAGCATTTCTTGCGTTAGGTGTGCACGTTTTTGTTCTGCCGACCAAAGCTGCCATCGTTCATTAAAGCGCCTCTTCCATGCAGCTTTAAAAAGACGAAACCAATCTTCCCCGCCTTCAAGATGCTGGGGTTCCCAATGAATCGATTTTGCCGCATAACGCGCAATATTCAAAATCGGTACTTTTACCGAAAACCGTTTTATCGCTTCTAATGCATGAGACGCTTGCGAAATAAATTCAACAGACTCCCCATTCATATCAATGGATTTATCATTTAACCTCTCTTGCTTTGACAACAAAAAGAGCGCCTGCAATACGACATCGGGAATTGGCCTTGCCGTACTCAGTACCGAAGCAAGAAGGCCTATTTCATTTGCAAGCAAATAAATAGAACAGGTGGGCGCAACTGCTGCATTTACAGTAAACCGTAAAACAGCTTTATCGATCGGTAATTCACAAAAATTCCTCATCCATTCAACAGCATGTGCAGCCTGATACATGTCGGCTTTATAATCCGATGTCATAAGAGAGAATGTATCATCTATTTTTTTTAAAGAATCAGCGCGAAGACTGGAAGTTACGTCCGCCCCTGCCACAAAATTAAAAGGATCGGTATTATTCATCAATTTTGAATATACTTCTGGTGCGATAAAAGAACTCACTAATAAATAGAAGTTTCCCTTGTCACTATCGTAAGCAGACAAAAGGGATGTAAAAAAAAGTTGCGTTTTTCGTAACTCCCGTAACAGCTCGAAAAATTCATTTGTGAATACATTTTCCTTTACGTTAATATATTGCTTATAATTACGAGTTAAATCCCGCCCGATACGGCAAATAAGCTCTTCTTCATATACGTTTTCAATAGGTTCAGACTTAAAAAAAGATTTCAAACGAAGCCAGAATCTAATAAAAAAAGGTTCATCACTCATTTTTATCTCTTTTTTAAATTGTCCATCCGAAAGCAACGGTTCGGTATTTGAATCAGTTTGAATATCTGCAGACATCTTCATACTATCAGAAATATTTGAAAGCATTGTCTGTGCTTCTTCTGTTGAAAGAGAATCTACCAATTTATCAAAAGTAGAAAGTTGAAACTTCATAGATGCAATTATATCCGAAATATACAAAAAGCACTATAGGGAAATACTAGAAAAACAATGTAAGATTTTATTGCGCATAGATATGAATAGATTTATAAGCAATTAAAAAAGGCATGTGTTATAAAAAAAGCCCGGCAGCTACCTACTTTCCCACTCTTGAATGAGCAGTATCATCGG
>CAUTXW010000077.1:0-6741 GCA_963542655.1 uncultured Treponema sp.
CGCATTTTTCCTGATAAATGCGCTAAAATGATATGACCGTTTTTTAATTCAACACGAAACATCGTATTGGGAAGCGATTCTTTCACGATCCCTTCAACTTCAATTGCTTCTTCTTTAGCCACAATTCCTCCAAAAATAAAATCCTTGCTTTTTTCTGAAAATATGCGTATGATTGTAAAATCTATTTGTTAATTTGTCAACTGAGAAAGGAGCTAATAAAAAATATGGGAAATGAGTTCTACCAAGAAATGAAACAATCATTACATAACTGCCGCGCTGAAATCGTGAAGACGTTTGTGGCGAACAATGAAAGTTTCAAGCAAATTATTGAATCAGTCGATCCGAAAGACTTTGGCGATATTGCTTCAGAAGATACCGACCGGAAAATGCTGGAATGCATGGGCGAAAAAGATATAAAAAGGATGCAGCTCATTGAATCCGCGCTGGCACGGATTGAGCAGGGAAAGTACGGTAAGTGCATCAAATGCGGAAAAAAGATACCGGAAGACCGGCTGCGGGCTATTCCTTATGCGCTGATGTGTATTGAATGCCAAACCGCAAGCGAGCGGAAGAAACGGTAACCTTATACGGAGCAAGGAGATACCATGCAGAAAGTTTTCTTGTTTATTGCCGACGGATTTGAAGAAGTAGAAGCCGTTACCCCGCTTGATTATTTACGCCGAAGCGGCGCCGATCTAACGCTGGTAGGCGTCGGTGGGAAGACGATTCGTTCATCACGCGGGCTGAATATCGTCTGTGATGCCGTATTGGAAGATATGATTGACGGAGACGCCGCCGCGCGCACGCAGGCTATTACAGCATTAGCGGCCGATACTGCATTGGCGATATTGCCGGGCGGCCTGCCCAACAGCCGCACTCTGGGTGAAAATGCCGCGCTTGAAGCTTTCGTAAAGGCGGTAGCGGAACAGGGTGGCTTGGTTGCGGCAATTTGCGCGGCTCCGGCGCTTGCGCTGGGCCGGTGGAGGCTTCTGAACGGCAAACGGTTTACCTGCTACCCCGGAATGGGTGAAGACTTACCGACACAGCCGGTAAAAGGCGCGCGCACCATGCGGGACGGGCAGTTCATTACTGCGTGCGGAGCAGGCGCCGCTGAAGAATTTTCTTTCGCATTGGTAGAAGCGCTTTATGGAGTGCAGAAAGCCGCTGAATTGAAACAGGCGATTGTGGCGCGGTAAGGGTCGGCAGTGCGGATGAATACGGACAGCTACGATGATTGGAAGGAAGCGCTGCTGCGGCTTCCCGATAGAACTTTTTTCGACTTAATGCGGTTGTACCTCGGCGAAATTAAAACGCCCTTCAACAAGCAGCGGCTGGTTGAACGGCTCATCGGCTTTCTTTCCAAACCGGAGATACAGCGCACAATCGTCAATAGTCTTGATAGTCTCGATATCCTCATTTTAACGGCTGTTCATTGCCTGCCGGTAACGACACGAGGGTCGCTCTTGATCTTTCTGTCATCGGCGTTTTCCCTCCAAACCCGGCTGATCAATCTGGAAGAACGGCTGCTGCTGTACAGTACCGAGCAGCATTATTATCAGTTTGCACTAACCAAAATATATCGCATTAATCCGCTGCTATCCGCTGCGCTTGAACCGTTTCTTCATCCGGATGTTTTATTTTTACCGCAGGAAACAGGCACGGTGCAGAGCGGGGAATCGCTGTGCGATGATATGGTGCTTGCGGGGCTCTATTCGTTTTTTTTAAAAGACAGCGCCGCATTAAAGACGAACGGGGCTTTTAAAGTAAAGACCGAAAAACAGCTGCGTACGATTTTTCAGGATAAAACGTCGGATATCAGCGGCTTTGAACAGCTCTGTGCGGGATTACAGCATATCGGTCTTTTGATCCGAAGCGAATCGAACCTTATCCCGCAGCAAGAACGATGGGCGGAGTTTTTTAAGCAGAGGCCGCTTGACCGCAAAATGTATATTGCTGCGGCAATAAGCGGACATACCCGCCGAGACATTCTACGGCAGCGGGCTCAGTTTTTCACCGATTTTTTAGCAGCCCTGAATCCGCAAGGTTTATACACCGATGATACGTTAAAACGCTTTTTCGATTATCTTTTTCAAAAGACGTCTATCGACATACAGGACGAATACTCTCTCTTTCCCGGTATGAATATCGGAATGTATACCAGCGACGATGCCCTGAAGATTATCGGATGGATGAAAGCGCTCAAGTTTTTGTTGCCGGTCGGTGAATGCTGGCAGCTGAACAGTTCTGTTTTTTCTCAAGAGACGGCAGAACAGCCGCTGATTGCCGACCCTTCATTCGAGCTGACTATCATGCCGTTTACCTCGCTTGACCGTATCTTTCCGGTGCTCAATTGTATGGAGCCGCTCGCGATTCTTACAACCGGACGATTTGCAATAACACGGGCTGCATGCCTCCGCTGTTTTGAGCGGGGGGTAACCGATACCGCCTTAATCGAGTCAATCAATGAGGCTGCAGGAGGATTACTGCCGCAAAATATCAAAGTGAGCATTACAGAATGGTACCTGCAGTGTACGGCGGTGGGCTTGTATCACGGCTTTGTACTGACGGTGGCGGAGGATAAGCGGAAGCTCTTCAAGCAGCATGCGCAACTGCAAAACATCATCTATAAAGAACTTGCAGACGGCGTTTATTTGATGAAGCAGATTGACCAAAATGCCATCCGTACAACGGTAAAGTCTGCGGGATTGGATGTAACGTGTTATAATACCGCCGATACGGGCAGAATTGTTGCTGCGCGGCTGCTTCCGGTTGAATACCGGCCTTCACCGCTTGAAGCATTGTATCAGGCCACAAACGGTACAACGAGTGTCAACGCCGCTGCAAAACCGGAGCAGAACTATCGGGAGTATATGCGTCATCTAGAGACGCTCGTAGAAAATATGCCGATCGGCCGCGACGATAAACAGAGCCTCAAAGAAAAAATTGCAAAAAAACTGATCGTAACGCAAGAGCAGCTCTGCGGAAAACCGGTAGAAAACGACGTCCGTGAAGTGTCCGGGCTCGATTTTTTAGGCAAGCTTCGTCTTGCGGAAACAGCCATAGCGGAACAGAACATTGTAGAAGTGTCGATTGAGGAACCCGCCGGACAGCGTACCATCACAGGCATCCCTATCGCAATAGAAAAAACGGAGCATGATACAGTCTTGCTGATACGGCCGCAAAAGAGCCAAACATCCGAGCGGGTCTCAGTTGCACGCATGCTCAAAATACGGGCATTCCGCGATTCGCTGTTTTCATAAAGAGCTGAGCATCTCCGAGCGGGCTTTACACTAGCCGATCGAAATGGCTCCATACGGGTATTCGACCGTATCGCTGCGGGCTTTTTTTCCGGCGGCGGTGAGGATGGTCAGCGGGCCGACCCTGCCGATAAACATCAAAAAGATAAGGATGAGCTTACCGGCAATGCTGAACGACGCGGTGATACCGGTTGAAAGGCCGACGGTCGCAAAGGCTGAAACCGTTTCAAACACGAGCGGCAAAAACGGCAACGCTTCCGTTATAGTCAGCACAAACACCGCAGCGCAGATAATCGATAGTCCAAAGCCGAAAATCAAAAAAGCTTTTTTCACCTGCTCATCGGGTATCGACATCTTTTTGATGACCACGGTGCGGTCGTTGTGCAGAAATGACCGGAAAAACGCAAACACAACCGCCACGGTATTGAGCTTCACCCCGCCCGCGGTACTGCCCGACGCCCCACCGACAAACATCACAAAAATCATCAAAAGCAGGGTGGCATTCGTCAGCGATGCAAAGGAAACGGTCGAAAAGCCTGCCGTCCGCAAGGTAACCGCCTGAAAAAAGGCGGCAAGGTATTGTTCGCCGAGTGAAAAATCTTTCATCGTGTGCGCGTGTTCCAAAAGATAAAAGCCTGCAAAGGAAATAAAAAGCGCCCCGGCCGTCATCGCCAGTACGATCTGCGTGTTGAGCGGCAGCAGATATGCAGGAACTTTCTTTTTAGTAAAAAGATTGCCGGTTCCGATTTCTATCTTACGCGCCACATCGGAAATCACCGCAAAGCCGATGCCGCCGAGGATAATCGTCATGCTGATTGTCAAACTGATAATAGGATCGCCGGTAAACGATTCAAGATTGTTTGAAAAGAGCGCAAAACCCGCATTGCAGAACGCGGAAACCGCATGAAAGGCGGCAAAACCGAGCGTTCCGGCGGACATTCCCATCGTGCGCGAAAAACCAAGGAATAAAAACCCGGCGCTGGCGGCTTCGATAAAAAACGTCGAACCCACCATAACCCGCAGCGCCTTAAACAGCCCCGACATATTTTCCGCGCTGACCATATACGAAACAGTCAGCTTTTCAGCAATTGAAAGTTTACGCCGGAACGCAAGCATACCGAAAAACGAAAATACCATGATACCAAGTCCGCCGATCTGAATCAGCAGCAGCAAAATAACCTTGCCGACAGTTGTCAATTCCGCTGCAGCATCGATCACGCTCAGTCCGGTAACGCATACCGCAGACGCGGCGGTAAACAGCGCGGTCAAAAAATCCAGATGGCCGGAGCCGACGCTGGCAGCAGGCATCATCAGCAAAAACGCGCCGGTAATAATCACCATAAAAAACGAGATCATCAGAGTACCAGCGGGATTCAGCATCATTTTTTCCGTCCCGCCCGCGCTGTCCGCTGTATTTTTGACGATCTTTCCGAATAAAAAGATATTTTTTATCAGCGCAAGTACAAGAATCAGTTCAGGCGCCTTGGGAATAAATCCGATTTTTATCTTCAAAAACAGAAACACAGCGCAAAAAAGCAGCGTGGTTACATATAACGAAACATTTTTTTGAAAAAACTGCCGGATATACTTTTCCTGCCGCATCGGTAAAAATGTTTCTACTATAATAAGGAGTAAAATGATCGCGTCTACCGCGTGAATGGCAATACTAACGGCCAGCGAAGCGTAAAACTGCTGCAAAAACAGCACCGCCAGGCTGAGCATAAAGGCAACGCCCGAAAGGTTCGCACGGATTTTTGTTCCGATGGTGTTCATTATCATCTCTTCCTTTTTGAATGATGCGCTTAATCAATATGGACTGATAAGTCAGTACAGTCAGCCCATGTTATGCATCAGATTACGGCAGAAGAGACGCGCACTGCTGCGGGAATTTTTGTTTCAGCATTGCTTCTACAACCGGAGGCACCATGCTGGAAATATCACCGCCAAACGCTGCCAGCTCTTTGATAGAACTAGAACGCAGCACAAAGAATTTAGGATCGGGGACTAAAAACACCGTTTCAATCTGAGGATTCAAACTTTTATTCACCATCGCAAGGTCAAACTCATATAAAAAATCATTATCATTCCGAACCCCGCGTATCAGCACATCGGCGCCGATTTTTTTTGCATAATCGACAATAAGCGAATCCCACAAATGCACCGACACATTATCCCATTGGGACACTAACGATTTGATAATATTCAATCGCTCCTCATCGGAAAAACAGTATGTTTTCGTTTTATTAATGGCAATAACCACATGTATTTCAGAAAAAAGCTTTTGCGCCCGCTCAATAATATTCAGATGCCCAAAGGTAGGCGGATCAAATGATCCTGCAAAAACCGCTTTTACCATATCCTAATATCGTCCTTTTGTTAAACATAATGTGAGGACATACAAAAGCTGAAGTTTTGTGCAATCCTCGCTCTTTTACATTGCTTATTGTACTGCATAACCGGCCAAATCGCAAATATATTTTTACAAAGAAGACAAAATAGCGCACTGAATATTGCAAAGAGAAGTGTAAATGCGGTTTGTGTTGGCGACATGGCTTGCGGCGGACTTTTCTGCGCATTGCATATTTTAGCATTTTGTGGCATATAACTTGAATGACATCAGTTATTTCATGGAATGTAAACGGTATCCGCGCCGCTGAAAAAAAAGGCTTTTTAACATGGCTTGCTGAAGAAAGCCCCGATATTCTCTGTTTACAGGAGACAAAAGCCCGCAAAGAACAGTTACCAGCCCAGCTGGTAACTCCGGCCTGGAAAGAAGGAACGTATAAAACCTATTGGCAATCCGCCAAAAAGCCCGGCTATTCGGGTACTGCACTTTTCTGCAAAACCGAACCGCTCAATATCCGCACGATGAATATCGCCGAATTTGATGATGAAGGCCGTGTGCTTGCCGCAGATTTTAAAAATGTCACGGTCATTTCAGCCTATTTTCCCAATTCGCAGGAAAAAGGCGCACGCCTCGGCTATAAACTTGATTTTTGCGCTGCCATGCTGGAATTTTGTAACGCGTTGCAAAAAGAAGGACGGCATATCGTACTCTGCGGAGACTATAACATTGCGCACAAGCCCATCGATCTCGCCAATCCCAAAGCAAATGAGCAAAATCCCGGCTATCTGCCGGAGGAGCGGGCATGGATGGACACTTTTACGCAGGCTGGGTATGCCGATACGTTCAGGCATTTTTGTACCGAACCGCATCGATATACCTGGTGGAGCTATCGCTTTCATGCAAGAGAAAAAAACATCGGATGGCGTATTGACTATCATTGTGTTGATAATGCGTTCCTTCCCATGATACGCGAGTCGTCGATTCTTGCCGACATTACCGGTTCCGATCACTGTCCGATTAAATTGGTTTATACGGAATAGAAAAGATATAGAAAAAGCTGCTGAAAAAAGAAAAAACCCTGTAGGCAAAAGGAGGAAAAATCCTACAGGGCAACTGTAAAGGAGGTACATTGAATAC
>CAUTXW010000078.1:0-6527 GCA_963542655.1 uncultured Treponema sp.
ATGAGCGGAAACGTGTGGGAATGGTGCTGGGACTGGTACGACGATAATACGCCTGCCGAGGGACACGACCTTGACGGTGTTGGGGCGGGTTCGGTCCGCGTCATTCGCGGCGGCAGCTGGTTTAATAGAGCGATTTACGCCGCTTGCGCCTCTCGGGACATCAGTAATCCGGTCAGCAGATGTGACTATCTCGGTTTGCGTGTGGCGTACAGCGTTGGGAAATAATGGGGTAATTGGTAATTGGTAATGGAGAATTCAGTAGCAATACGGAAGCAAGGAGGATTATGGATTGTCTCCCCTTCTTCCCTAAAAACATCACCGCAAAGACTCAAAGCATTGTATACGGAAAGAATAGAGCGATCCATTTTTAATCCTATAATCTATGCTATAATGCAGTCAGTGAGAGGAAACTGATATGACTACAGCAAATAGAAAATATAAGGATTCGGTATTTGTTGATCTGTTCAGTGAAGATGAAAAGGCTAAAGAGAACTTTTTATCACTGTATAATGCCCTGCATGGAACACACCTCGACAGCTCAACGGAGTTGAAACCTCTTAAGCTTGAGCAGACAATGTATACAAAATTGTCCAATGATGTATCGTGCCTCATTGATAACAAAATCATTGTATTAGCAGAACATCAATCGACCATCAACGAAAATATGCCTTTGCGCTGTCTGCAATACGTTGCTCGGTTGTATGAACAAATACAGGAACCAAAAGTAAAGTACTACAGGACTCTGCAAAAAATCCCCACGCCGGAGTTCTATATCTTTTACAATGGCCGGGAGGCATATCCTGTACACAAAACCCTCAAACTATCGGACGCCTATATCGTAAAACCGGAACACACTCCACTGGAACTGACGGTACAAGTGCTTAATATCAACACAGACAAAGCAAACAAAGTCCTATCAGCGTGCAAGCCGCTTGAAGAATACAGTCTCTTTGTAGAAGAGGTAAGAAAACAAACGCACCTCGACTCTGAAAATGGTTTTACCAATGCCGTAAAAATATGTATAGAAAAAGGAATCTTAAAAGAATACTTACAGCGAAAATCACGGGAGGTGATCAACATGTTAGTAGCAGAATATAACTACGATACAGACATTGCAGTACAGCGAGAAGAAGCAGGTAAAATAGCCTTTGCCCAAGGAATATCTCAAGGAATATCTCAAGGAATATCTCAAGGAATATCTCAAGGAATATCTCAAGGTTCCCGCCAAAAAGCGCTTGAAACGGCACGATTGATGCGCCAACGAGCTTATCCGATAACAGAAATTTGCCTAATGACCGGCTTGAGCAAAGCGGAAGTAGAGGCAATTACATAATGGGTGATGGGGGATGCTTAATTACGCATTACAAATTATCCATTACACATTGAATTAAACATTACAATTATTTTTAAGGGAGGTTTATATGACTAAACTACAAAAGTGGTTCGGGGTAACCGAATCGGGGGCAAAAGGAATTGTTACGGCGTCGGTATGGTCGATGCTTGCGGATGTCGCATTTATTCTACCGATGTTTGTGATGATGTTCTTTTTGCAAAGTTATTTTGACGGGACGCTGCGGTCGGCGGGATTTTATATCGGTATTATTGCTGCGCTTGCGGTTGTGATGTATGTGCTTGTGCATATCAATTACAATACGCTCTACACCGCGACGTTCAAAGAATGTAAAGAACTGCGTGTGAATATTGCAGACCGGCTCAAGGCGCTGCCGCTTGCGTATTTTTCCAAACACGATGTTTCCGACTTATCACAAACGGTGATGACCGATGTCGCTACAATCGAACACGCGCTGAGCCACGCAATTCCGCAAACAATCGGTCTTGTGTTCTATTTGACCATAATCGGTGCAATGATGATTACCGCGCATCCGGGATTAGGCTTATGCGTATTTGTTCCGATTATTATCAGCTTTATTTTATTGATCCTGTCGAAAAAAATTCAGATACGGGAGACAACGCGGGACTTTCATAAACAGCGTGAGCGCACGGAATTTTTTCAAGAAGCGATAGAACTGCAACAGGAAATTAAAAGCTATGGTCTGACGGAAGACACGGCGGAAAAACTGAACCGCAATGTCGATGAAGCGGAAAAACTACACTTAACTGTGGAAGCTCATCAAGCGATCCCGCTTAACATCGCACTGCTGTTTTTAAAGTTTTCTATCGGTGTTACCGTATTTTTCGGACTAAAAATGTATCTGGCAGGTACGGCTTCGCTTTTATATCTTATCGGCTATATTATTGCGGCTTCCCGTGTTGTGGATGCGGTTGCAGGTGTTGAAGCAAACCTTGCAGAGATGATGTATATCGATGCACGGGTTAAGCGCATAAACGAGCTGCGCGAAACAAAAACGCAGGAAGGCGAACCTGCTTCTTTGCAGCATTACGGTATTCAATTTAAAGATGTTGAGTTTTCGTATAACGACGGACAAAAGATTATCGACGGTATTTCGTTTACGGCGGAACAAAATAAAGTTACCGCGCTTGTCGGACCTTCCGGCTGCGGAAAAACAACCGTACTCCGGCTTGCGTCCCGTCTCTATGATTACGGCAAGGGACAAATTCTCATCGACGGCAAAGACATTGCAACGATTGATACCGACAGCCTTTTCGATAAAATTTCGATTGTCTTTCAGGATGTCGGGCTTTTTAATACCTCGATTATGGAAAATATCCGCGTCGGAAATAAAAATGCCAGCGATGATGAAGTAAAAGAAGCTGCCCGTCTTGCCAACTGCGCCGAGTTTATCGAAGCGCTGCCGGACGGCTACAATACGGTCATCGGTGAAAACGGCAGTAGGCTTTCCGGCGGAGAGCGCCAGCGTCTTTCCATTGCTCGCGCCCTTTTGAAAAACGCACCGATTATCATCCTTGACGAAATCAGCGCCTCGCTCGATGTTGAAAACGAAATGAAAATACAGGAGAGCCTCAACACGCTCATCAAAGGCAAAACGGTGATTATCATTTCGCATCGCTTAAAGTCAATCGAGAATGCCGATAAAATCATCGTAATGAATCAGGGCAAAGTTGATGCGGAAGGCACACACTCAGAGCTGTTGCAAAAATCGGCGCTGTATCGCAGTATGATTGAGAAGTCGGGGTTGACGGAGAACTATACCTATTAAAAAGAGGATGCGCCGCCAATGATGAGTGTAATGGAGAATTTGATCGGATGACGGCGCAGACTTTAATTATCAATTCATATTATTCATTGTGATACGGGCGTTCCGGTTTACACCGTGTGATTATTTTTATTTGCGGTGTAAACCGTCGGGCTTTCCGCTTGTAGCTTTTTGCCGTGGTTGCAGCCGTTCCCGCAGTGTTTCTCCTCACGTCGAAAACTGCACTTGCTGTATCTCAACGGCAAAAAGGCTACCGCTGCAATCCCTAACGCTGTCCAGAGGATGCGTAGTACCGCCACGGATGGCGGGCGTGTTAGTCAGTAACGATGTTTCACAAAAATTTTATTTTTGTGAAACTCGCAAGGCAATTTACAACATGGATGTTGTAAATTGACGAAACTCATTACTGCGTGGAACCACGGACATCCATGTCCGTTCTTATACGCAAATACATCATAAGACAACAATGGCCTCGCCGTCATTTAAAAGACCGAAGCAGACGAAAATAGAGCGAGTAGATACCTCATCAATCCATCGACATCCGTGTCTATGGATTGATGGCGAGTTTTTTTGCCTGGCAAAAAAACATCGCTGCTGCTTGGAATCACGGACATCCCTGTCCGTTTTGAGAGGCCTTTTATCGTGAAAACCATAACTGCCCTACCTTTATTTTAGAACCAAGCTCTGGAACTGCGGAGGGGTCTTAGGGCGAAGCCCTAAGTCGTTATTTTTCTTTAGATGGGGTTGTAGGGGAAGAACCTTTCTTTTTATCGAAAAAAAAGAAAGGTCTTCCCCTAATTGACTTTGAATTTGGAGACTTCCTCCGCCAAATTCTCAATACTCTGCTTATTTTTCAGCGTAATCTCACTCACTTCCTGGACGGCATTGTTGATCTGCACGGCGCCGGAGGCCATTTCGT
The DNA here is from genome assembly GCA_963542655.1 of uncultured Treponema sp. Classification (GTDB taxonomy): domain Bacteria; phylum Spirochaetota; class Spirochaetia; order Treponematales; family Treponemataceae; genus Treponema. The sequence goes on from CAUTXW010000078.1 coordinate 4,057, forward strand.
TCATGCTTTCGGTAATCACGCGAGTAAGGCCGTCCAGTTTCTGCATTTCGGAGGCGACTCCTTCTCCGCCTTTCAGCATTTCTTCGGAGCCTGCCTGCACTTCCGTTGTTACCGTATTGATGCTCTTGATTGCGGTTAGCACTTCTCGACTGCCGTGTTCCTGTTCACGCATCGATTCGGTTAGGTGGGCACTCATTTCTTTAACCTGTTCAGCAAGGGTGAAAATTGCGTTGAACTTTTCTTCGACGGTTTTGGACGAGGCGGAGAGGGTCTCGATTTCCCCTCCCAAGGCTTTAAGCGTTGCGGTGATAGTCTTTCCTTGTGTCGCAGAGTCTTCGGCGAGTTTACGGATTTCATCCGCGACGACGGCAAAGCCCTTGCCAGCCTCTCCTGCGTGAGCCGCTTCTATCGCAGCGTTCATCGCAAGCAGGTTCGTCTGCGAAGCAATATGCTGAATAACACTCGACGCTTCCATCAGTGAGCCTGACTCCTCGGCGATTTTCTGAGTTACCGTATTGGAGGTTACCAATGTGGCTTTGCCGTCGCCGGTGGCAGTCGTCAAACTTCTGATCACTTCATCGGTTTTGCCGAGCGTCTGTCCCATCGATGCTATATTTGCAACCATCTGTTCCACGGAAGAAGAAGACTGCGCAACGCTTGCAGCCTGTGTTTCGATGCTCCCATTCAGCTGCTTAATGGTGCGGACAATTTTCTCGATAGTTGCTGCCGTTTCGGTAACACTGGTCGCTTGAGTTATCGCTTTTTGTTTAACTCCCTCGATATTCGCGCTTATCTGATGAACGGCACTTGCGGTTTCAGTCATATTGGACGCGAGCTCGTTTCCAATCTCTTCCATTGTATTTGAGTTGAAACTGACCTGCTGAATAGCTTTTCCCATCCGCTTAAGCGTTTGATTAAAATACGCCGACAAATCCGCCAATTCGTCTTTTCCATCAACCGGCAACCGTATTGTTAGATTTCCTTCCCCCATTTTTTTCAGCGTCTCGATGATCGCCTCTATCGGTTTCGCAATTTTATATCCTATTAAGATGGAAAAAGCGGTGCCTATTCCAATTACGGCCATAATAAAAACTGCAACATAAAAGAGAGATTGCCATATCGGTGCATATACAGCTTTGTAAGAAACAGCAAGCGCTATAATCCAGCCCGATGTGTTTGATACGGTGAAATAGAAAAGCTGTTTGCTTCCGCTGTAATCTGTAAAGAAATTGTGCGTTTTTGTTTGCGATCGGTCTTTCAGCATTTTATCCACCGCCGTACCTCCCGCCGTTTCACTCAGAGTATAGCTTTTGTCTTTTGACGGCATATAGTCCCGATTCTTATGCACAACGACGCTTTCGTTTCTATCGAGCAAAAAAGCATATCGAGTACTGTCTTTATTAAACATTTCAAAAACGGTACGCAAATGGTCGATTGAAATTTCCGTTGTGATAACCCCTTGCATACCGTTTTTCATCGTAAATTTTTTACTGAGTCCCAGTACCATAATTCCGGCATTTGCGCTTATATATGGATCATGAATAAAAACGGTGTCGCTATTCATCGCCCCGATATACCAACTCCGTGTCCGTGCATCATATGAAGGCGGCGCCTTCCAGCCTTTACCATTAAAAAATGTTTTATCTTCCAAACAAATTGCATAATTGTTGCCTGCATTTCGTTCGTTCAAGCCCTTCAAATAAGCATTTGTTTGTTCTTCTTCAAAGATATCCAGCGCAACCAAGGCATTGCCGTTCTGTTCCAATGCATCGCTTTGCATCATAATCCAGGAATCGATCCGTTCTGCAATCAGTTCCGTATCGCGTTGATTTTTTTCGTTGATTGCTTGTTGATATATCTTCGTCAACATTCTATAACCGATAATAACCGTTACCATAACAGCAATGATACAAATGCCGATGGTATTCAAAACGATTTTACCTCTTATTCTCATCGAGCACTCCTTTATAATGTAAGATTATCTTGGGATGGCAGCAAAGTCTAACGACAGCTGATTTAATAGGAAGTTCGGAAAGCAGCTAGGACGAGATCCTTTTTGCTCTTTTTTAAGCGCACATTGGGTGCTTCGATGTTTTTTATAGGTATTTTGATTACTAATTGAATGGGGGGGGGGGGGGGGGGGGTATAAAATAAGAATTATTAACAAATTTCAAGCTCCTTTTCCAATGAAAAAAGTAGTTTTATGCGGATTAACCGCAAATACCAATTTAAAATCTATGTTCAGCCGTAAATATCTATATATAATTCATTATAACACAGAATAGAAAACGCTGCAAGGAAGACGCGTGGAATTACACGGAAATCAATTTTTGTCTAAAAGCGGTAATAAGTCGTGAGGATTCATAAGAGCGCGGAACATAATGCCGTTCAAAGCCAGTTTTGATTGAGTTTCCCTCTTGTATATGCGCACGATATTAAGCGCTACTTTATGGAGCATGTTCAGATTCTGC
>CAUTXW010000079.1:0-6409 GCA_963542655.1 uncultured Treponema sp.
ATGATACAAGATAATTCTATGACTTTATTATACGAGGGTTTAATACCCCGACGCTCGCGTCGGGGTTGTTGATTAAGTCTGACTGTAAGGAAAAATGCCGTATGAGTGATGTTCTTTCCCAAACTGCTCTTTTCAAACGTTTTCTTTTCATATTCTGCTGCGCGGTATTGCTGATACACAGCGTATTCGCTGCAGGATCGCGCGATACAGCTCAGCCTGCTGCCGCAAACGAATCTGCCGTATATTCCGAAGCTGCAAATGCACATACTACGACGGATGCGCCGACGGCAGAGAGGGCTGCGGCGGATGCTACCCATGGGAACCTTGTTCAAAACGGTGCGTTTACGACAACTCCAAATGCCGGACGAGGAAGTGCAGCGGACTCGTTTGATGCCGAGCCATGGAAGGCGGGGACATTCGGCTCCTATACGCTGCCGGACATCCGTACCGTTATCGAAGATGCGGAAGCGGCGGCTCCGTATGTCATGTTGACGGCGCTGGATGACGCTTCCCGCGGCTGGATTGAACAGTCTATTCCGGTAACAAGCGGCACGGAATATTCAGTGTCGGCGTACATTAAAGCGGAAAACGTCACATACGCGCGGGGCGGTATTCAGATACTGGAATACGCCGGGAATAGTTCGGCGCCGCTGACAACGGACATCAAGCAAACGCTTAAAATAAAGATAAAAACGCCGTCTCACGGCTGGCAGACATACCGCGCTGCATACACTCCCACAGCGGGCGTCGAAAGAATCACCATCAGGCTCTACCTTGGAACCCATGCGCCGGTACAAAAAGATGCTGCGCTCAGTTTTCATTCCGTCCAACTTATAGAAAAGTCTGCAGAAGACGCGGCATCAGCGCCGCAAGCAGACAGCCGTTACGCCGTCAATCTTCTGCACAATGCGGACTTTGAAGACAGCGTTGCATCATCAGATCAGCTTTGGCAGGACAAGCGCGCACCGGATGGCTGGTCGCTATGGACGCCGCAAGCCGGAACCGGTTTGAACCTTGCGCTTGACCGAAACAGCGCACAGAGCGGACAGCAGGCCATCCGTATTTCTGCGGAAGGACAGAGCCGTCTTGCGCTGCATAGTACCTATCCGATAGACCCTGCAAAGATATACCGGCTTTCCATGCAGGTAAAAACAGAGGCGGTGATGGGCAAGGGTGTTTATTTCCGCGTGCAGTATTCCAACGACGGTAAAAAATTTGCCGTTCCAAAGGATTTTACCGGTTCCATTCCCGCAATCGGCACACAGGACTGGACCGAACAGGAAGCAATGCTGACAACCATCCCCGCAGGCACAACACATATCAAAGTAGAGCTTTTTTACGACAGTTCCGTCGGAATGGCATGGATCGATTCGATTCGGCTCTCGGAATCTTATCAATTTTCATTGAAAGAAACCCATATAAAGCAGAAAGTAGGGAAGACAATCACGCTGGAACCGGTGTTTCAGGACGGAATGGCAGCGCGTCCTATCAGCTGGACATCATCCAATCCCAGCTGTGCAGCGGTGGAAACGGACGGAAAAGTTGAAAAACCGGGAGCTGCATGTAGAATCCGGCTGCTTGCAACCGGAGGCGCCGTCATTACCGCCCGTACCGCGGACGGCAACACCGCCCGCTGCAAAATCAGCATTGAAGATAAGCGCTTGAGCGCGCAGTACGAAGAAATCCGCACCCGCTGGGCGCGCCGTATGACCATGACAGCCGGAAGCAGTCATTTCGATATAAAAAATGATCCGGATTATAAAGAAGTCATTGAACAGCTCACCGCTGCGGCTACTATCCGCTGGGAAGATATGATCCGGGATGCTAACCGTGAGGAGCTCTGGGGTAAATACGGATCGGGATATATTTCCGAGCACCTGACGCAGACGCTGACCGATCTCCGCTTTATGGCGCGGGCGTTTGCAGCAAAGGACTCTCCGCTTTATAAAAACCGGCGGCTTAAAAACGATATTCTTGATGCGCTCCGCTGGTTTTACACGAATCGGTATCATGAGGGCATTGAGCCCGCCGCAATGTACGGTAACTGGTGGGATTGGTGTATCGGTTCGCCGCAAAAGCTCTGTGATATTCTCATCTTAATGTATGATGATATCAGTACAAAAGATATGAACCGCTACCTTGCTGCAATCCGGCATTTTTCCATTCAGCCCGATCGTGCGCTCAAGGGACCGAACCCGCTGACCGGCGCCAACCTGTTGGACTCTGCAACGGTGTGCGCATTGAGCGGCGCGCTGGAAGAAAACAACCTGCGTCTAACGGAATCCCGCGACGCTATCAGTCAGCTGCTGCCCTATGTTACACGCGGGGACGGATTTTACGCAGACGGTTCGTTTATTCAGCATACGGTATTCCCCTATACGGGCAGCTACGGTGCAGTAACGCTCGCCGGAATTGAAAATATGCTTTACATCTTAAATAAAACACCGTGGCAAATCGAAGACCCGAATATCGCGCATGTGTTTGAATGGGTGCAGACGGCGTTTCAGCCCTTGTTTCATAAGACCGCGATTATGGATATGGTCTCAGGCAGAAGCATTGCGCGTCACAACGCCAGCGACCACAGCCGCGGAAAAGCCCTGCTTGCCCGTATCCTTGCGCTGGCAAGTCTTACCGACGATCCGGTTATCAAAATGAGTATTCGGTCGTTTGTAAAATCTAACATAATGGAAGATACGCTCTATTTTTCCGATCCCCGCTATAACGAAACCTATTTTACGGCAATGAATCCCAATGATGCGCTTGCGTTTAAGCTGCTTTTGAAAGATGAAACCGTCCAACCGCAGCAGTCGAGTCCGCTGACCCATATATACGCAGGGATGGATCGAGTTGTGTTCCGGCAGAAGGGGTATACGTTCGGAATCAGTATGCATTCGTCGCGCACGGGCGCTTTTGAAATCGGGAACGGGGAAAATAAGCGGGCATGGCATACGGCCGACGGCTTTGTCAGTCTCTATAATGATGACCAATTACAGTACGCTGATAATTATTGGGCAACGGTTGATCATCACCGCTTGAGCGGAACTACGACCGATCACAGTGAACGGACAAATAGGAACTGGGCGCTCAACACGAGCTCCAAGCATTGGGTTGGCGGCGTTTCATTGCATGGAAGATACGGCGTTGCGGGAATGGAGTACGAAGCTGAAAAGGCATTCAGCTCGCTGACGGCGAACAAAGCCTGGTTTTTATTTGATAATGAGATTGTATGTTTAGGCGCGGGGATTACCGCTTCCGATAACCGTCCGGTGGAAACGATTGTGGAAAACCGGAAGCTGCGGAATGCAGGCGACACGTATTTTTCCGTAGACGGCGTTGAGGCGCTGCCCAGTTTCGGCACTGTGCAACTGCATAATCCCCGCTGGGCATTTCTCGGTGCAAACACGGAAGACGGCACGGACAGCATCGGCTATTACTTCCCGGAAGGGGGAGATTACATTGCCGCGCGGGAGCTGCGTACCGGTAATTGGTACGCCATCAATGATCACTTGAGTGAAGAAGACCTGCTGCGGAACTTTTTATCTATCGGGTTACAGCATGGAAACAATCCTCAGGATGCCCGCTATGCCTATGCGCTGCTGCCGTGCCTGACCGAACAGGAAACCGAAGCGTACAGCCGGTCGCCCGATATTGCCGTTCTTGCCAATACCGCCGCAGTACAGGCTGTGCGGGAGCAGCGGCTTGGGATTACCGGCTGCGCATTCCGGCAAAAAGCCAGCGTCAGCCTCCCTGAGGCACAATTCCGCTCCATCGAAGCGGCGCAGCCGTGCGCGGTGATGCTGCAGGAAAACAGCGGCGGGCGGCTTACTCTTGCCGTCTCCGACCCCACGCAGCTGCAATCCGCCGTGCAGATTACCCTTACCGGTGGGAACTACCGCGCGGCGGCATCTGCCGGGCATACTACCGATGCTGCCGGCTTAGGTTCAGAGCAGGAAGCTGCGGGCATAACCGTACAGTCTGATAACGGGCGTACCCGCATTGTCTTCAACACGGAAAAAAGCTACGGCAAAACCTTCACCGTGGAGCTGGAACCGGCCGAGTAACGGAAATACAGCGTCATGCAACCTATTATAAAACGTCAGCGAAGGAAAGGAGAGCATAAAAATGTCAGCAAATGTTTTTTCCATTATAATGCGGAGCACGTTTCAACAAGAACCCGCGCAGCACACTTATAAAGCAGCCGGTGTAATATCCAAAGACTCGATAGGGAAGGGGAGTATAACGTTTCCTTCGGTTTTTACGGCAGTCGCATGCAGATATCCGGGCCCCCTGCTGTCGGCAGCGGTACGTTTGCGGCGCATTATGTTTGCCGCACTGCTGTGCTGCTGTTTTGCACCTGCAATAGCGCAGGGAAAGTCTCCGGCGTATAGCGCAAGCGGGGTGTTTGCAACGGATGTTGACAGCGCATTGAATCCCGGTAGTTTTCAGAATGTCCGCTTTGATACTCTGTTTGCTTTTACCGGGGTAAACAGCCGCTACCTTGATCTCGGCGTTGCGGCAAAATTTGGCAAAGTGTATACCGCGCTTTCATACAGCGGGAATGTGTTCGATTTTACCGGCTTTAATTTGATGGCAATTACAGCAATCAAACCGAAACGGCTGCACATTAAGCCGAATACAGAGCCGGGAAATCTGCAGCATCCCGATTTTTCCAATAAGGTTTCGCTGCTTATCGGCGGAACCGGGCTGCCGAGTGCTTATTTTAAAAATATCGGTTTTAAGCTGACGTTGGAAATGCTTTCGGCTCGGCATACAAAAGATGAGCTGTATGGGAGTAATACGCTGACCGTTGTCCCTACCGCTGCCGTTAATCCTGCCAACCCCGCCCGCTTTCAGTTTAAAAATGCAGAAGGAAAGCGAATAGGGGCGGGCGGTACCGATAGAGCAGCTGTGCGGTTCACCTTTGACTGGAGCGGTTTCCGTTTCCCGATCGGTAAGCGGACTCTGACGGTGAAACCGTTTTTCGGCGTCGATATAAACCGGAGTATTACGGAAGCGGTCACGGATATTCCGGCAAAGCCCGCGGGAGGAGGCGCGGCTGCAAGAGCGCAATCGCATACCGAAGGAATATGGCGGAACGGTACGACCGATGTAAAAGCCTTTTTGAATGCCGGCTACGGAGAGTTCAGCTTAAACTACTATTTTTCGTATAAATTCTTCCCGGATATTGCACAGGTCTACCGTTACAGCAGCCGACTCGTCAATGCGGGCAGTGAACGGCTCATTACCGTCAATCAAACATACGATCAAACCGGACGGCGGGATATGATCAATAAAGTTACAGCGGGTTATAAGCCGTCGTTCAAACTCGCCGATTCAACCGTATTGCTGACGCCCGGTTTGCAGCTTGCCGTGGAGTTCCGCTCGCTGATTACGCCGCATACGCTGATTACCACGCAGACAACGGATATTCAAACCGGAGCTGCGCCTAAAGTAGTAAAAAGCTATATCAAGGAATACACCCCAAAGATATCCGAACAGCGGATTATTATTTCTCCTATCGCTTCGCTCGGGGTGCAGTACCGGATATTACCGGAGAAACTGTATCTGAACGCCGGGTTCAATGTGCAGATGGATTACAACCGCACGGTAAAAGCGGTAACTGCACCGTCGGTAGGAAAAGCATGGAAAACCCTAGCTGCCGATCCTTCAGGCGAAAAAGAAGGGGCGCCTAAAACTGAACGAAGCAAGGTACAAAACAGTCATACGGCAACCCATGTGTTTAAACCGAAGGGTACATTCGGAGTAGGTTTCCAATGGCTGATAACGTCGGCAGTTACCTTTGATACTGCTTTTACCGTGATAACCGACTTTAAACACGGCGCTTACACCCGCGAAAACCTCAACCTCGCAGCCGCGCTGTCGGTAAAATTGTAAGATTCGGTATATCGCAGCACACCGTGAATATATGAGGCGGTGCCGTGGAGGAAAATAAGGGGAAAGTTTGCGCAAGGAAACGGGAAAAAAGGCTTGACATGAATCATTATTCTAGGCTAATATAAGGCTCTTGTTAAGGAGCGGTGGCCGAGTGGTTTAAGGCGGCGGTCTTGAAAACCGTTGTGCTGCGAGGTACCGGGGGTTCGAATCCCCCCTGCTCCGTTAAACAAAGGATCGCACGTTCCTTTTCTTTTACATACGTGCAGTAAAAAACCGATACTTAGACAGGTAATTTGGAGCGGTGCGAGAGTGGCCGAATCGGGCTCCCTGCTAAGGAGTTGTACCCATCCGGGTACCGGGGGTTCGAATCCCCCCTGCTCCGTTAAACAATATGAGATAGGTTCAGCTGTCAGATGACGTGATAATGAAGTAATTGATGACAGAAGAATACTTCTTGTATATTTGAGATTATAGCTCAGTTGGATTAGAGCGTCAGATTGCGGATCTGAAGGTC
>CAUTXW010000080.1:0-5986 GCA_963542655.1 uncultured Treponema sp.
ATAGTCTGTTGTTTTTTGCTTATTGCGAACATTATCAGTGGATATGCACAAAAATACATCGCCGTAGATTACGGTAAGTGGGCTCATTATGTCATTGATGACAAAGTGAACGTCCGTTCGGAGCCGAACCTTTCCGGTGAAAAATTGTTTCAGCTGAATGCGGGTGATAAAGTCGAAATTCTCGAATGGGATAAAGATTGGGACTGGCTTTTGGCGGAAGGTTATTATGCGCCGTGGTACAAAATCTCCTGTATAAAAGGAACGGGCTATATATGCGGCCGGTATATTTCCTGCAAAGAGGCTGTAGGAGATATCGACAACGACGGAGAAGACGAGATTTTCGCCTGTCTTTGCATCAGTGAGCGAAAAGGAGGCGCGATTTCCGATGTTCATCCAAGTTTTTATAATGTAAACGAACATCATGTGCTTATAAAAAAATCACATATTACACATATTGATTTGAAGAAATTTTATAAAGCGCCTATTTCAGAAGATACCTCTTATTCAATAGTAGCATGCGAAAAATTGGTGCCGAAAGTAACTTTTCTTGTTGCAAGAAGCGGATTCGGTGATTCAAGCGTTGGGGGAGACGGTTGGTCTAAAGCGCGGTATTTTTATTTTTCAAACGATACGCTAAAATATTTTACGACGCTTGCCAACAATTGGGCTGAAACGCTCTACGAAACCCTTGAAAAATTTGAATTTAATGAAGATAGGGTAAAACACATCAACACTTATACAAGATGGAAACACGGAAAGGAGACCGCTCACAAAATAAAAGTCATACAATATCTGTGGAACGGCAAAGATTTTGTGAAAATTGAGAGTGGACCCCTCGACACTCCTTAATATACTTACTATGCGGATCATTCGGCATGACCCTTTTTGCAAAGCATAAAAAATCTTTGAGCATTCTTATCCGGTTCTTTGCTGATTTGTCTTAAAAAAACAGCCTATGCAAAACAGGGCATCAGCATGAAAAAAATTCTTGAGAGGTAACAGCGAAACAGGAGGTTTTCTCATAGAGCCGGTGCGGATTTTTGAATGCTTTTTAGGACAGAGAAATTCAAAAATCTGCACTTTTCTCATAAGGACAGGGCTTCAGCTGTGAAAAAAACAACGAAAGACCGGAATATATCAGAAAAGCGTGAAAAAAAGAGGGTTGTGAATTTGCTTGTAATGCAGTACTGTCAAAAAATGTACTTCCCTTATACATTTTTTGACAATGGATTTACGCAAGCGAAGCGAAAGTATCGTCAAAAGTGTACGTCCATGTACACTTTTGACAGCGAATTTTGGCAAAACCAAAATATCGCTTCTGCATGGAATCTACCGCCATCCATGGCGGTAGCCTCTTTTTTCACGCGTGCTGTCACATAAAACGATCTTTTTCTTTTATTCGTGCGGAGGGTTTAATACCCCGACGCTTGCGTCGGGGTTGTTGATTTTCCGTTCATACTGAATCCCTGATGCGGCTGCCAACCACCCCTGAAATCTGGATACGTTTCCGGCATAGATGCATAGTATTCCTGAATGTGCGGCGCAAGGGCTTCCCATAGATATCGTATAGTTAAGCATAATATTGACATTTTTGACTGTTTGCGCCACTATCCCAATCCTCATATTTTGTGGAGGTTTTTATGACATCTAAAAAGTGTTTACAGACAGCGCTATGGACTGCTCTGTTGTCGTTGGGTATGCTTGCGGGCTGTGCAACGGTTCCCGCTGCTGCGGTATCGGATACCGCGGGTGCTTCGGAAATTGCTGTGATGAAAGGTTCATGGCAGCCGCTCAGCCGTTTTGAAGATGATGCTGTTTTGCAGGATGTATACGACAAAAATGCTGCAGCAATGCCGTACTATAGTAAAGAGGGATTAAAAGCCGCAGTACATTATGCGGTGGCTGCTCCGGTGGTAAAAGCTGTTTTTGATGGTTCAAATACGGTCGCTTTTACGGTACGCGCTGCCGACGGTTCCGAGAATGAGGTTTTGTGTGAATATACCTTTAAAGGTACAAAGCCTATGGCAGAAGATGCAACTCGTCATTGGCTGGCATTTGAAGCGGTAAAACCAATTCGTGAATTAAAGAATCTGCGCTATTTTGTTGTTACAGCTCCTCAGGTTGATGAAAAAACCGGAATAAAATCATTTGATGCCCGTTTCGGTAAATGGGGAATTCAGTCGCTGGTACATGGGGATCCTCTAAAAATGGCTCCTTTTGTAGATGCAAATCTTCCCAAAGACGAGGTACTTAAACAGTTTACGGCTGTTATCAATACAGTGGCGGCAGAGAAATTACCAAAAGAACCGCTTGCGTTATATAACGGCAAATGGGTAAATTCAGTTACCGTTTGCGAAGATACGCGCCCTGCTATTCAAAATGTTTATACGCAATTGATCAAAGAATTTGCCGGAAAAAATCCCAAGGGCGGCGATTATACAAAAGAAGATATTATGGCATTGGTGCACAAGGCATTCGGTACTGCCGATGATTTTACTCATCTTGAATTTGTTGCGGAAAACGGTAAAAATGAGATTATCGTATGGAAAGGAGACACCGAAGTCAGCCGCAGTGCATATATACAAGATAAAGCACATAGCGCACATCCGTCCTACCGTGCATTTTCCGCTACTGATCCTGCATTTAAGGGCAAGTTGGCGCATTTTTCAATTACCATCCCCCACGCTGTGCCGCCGCACATGCATTTGTGGTACGGAACATCTATCGAAGAAGCAGCAAAAATGAAGAGCGCTCCTACCTGCATACGTGCTGATGTATCTGAAGAAAAGATGGTGCAGCATGTCCTTGATAGCTGCCGGAGTTTTTTAAAAGGCTCTATGCACTAATGCGTTGTCATCGTTGCCCCATCGGCAGCGATGACACAACAACCGGCTCGAATGTTATGTAATATCATTATTAATAAAGCATTCTGCCCATAACTGTTGTTACTACCTCAGCGAACCGTTCATCTAACTACCGTTTTTTTGGGGATAGTGTGGTTCATCATATTTACAGGTCAAGACTATGCTCATTTAACAGAAAGTCGTAGATGTTCATCGTGGTAATACCGGCATCGTCCCGTCTGATATTCAGCGTGTCATGTACGATTATTATTTTTTTAAACGAATCCCCCACATTGAGAAGCGGTGCTTTCTCCTGTGTTATTTTTTCCTCATCAGGCAAACTGAATGCAGATTGAATATAATACTTCCGGCTTCCCAACGTTGCAATAAAATCAATTTCAAGCTGGATGCGCTCACGCTCTCCGCTGCTCACCGTTTTTCTTATCGGGACAACGCCTACATCGACGCTAAATCCTCTGGCTCGCAATTCATTATAGAGTATATTCTCCATCAAATGCGTTTCTTCATGTTGTCTAAATCCAAGCCGCGCGTTTCTCAGGCCCACATCTTCAAAATAATATTTTAAAGGACTGCCGATATACTTTCTGCCTTTAACATCAAAGCGCTGCGCTTCATGTATCATAAATGCATCTTGTAAAAATGCTATATATTGACGAATAGTATTGATAGAAATATCCGAGCGGAGCTTGCCCTTAAATGTTGCTTCTATTTAGATCGTATAGTCAAGCATAAAATTATTATCGTTATATCAGCGGTTATTCTACTTTTTAACAATCAAGCCTAAAATTTCTTCCATTGGATCAAAATCTCTGTCATTGTGTATTAATGGAAATCCATTTTCTATACAAAATGTTGCAATGATAACATCTATTGTTTTTCTTACCGTGAAGCCCTGCTTTCTTAATTTCCTATCATTATTTGCAGCTTGTATTGCAATTTCTTTTCCCAGAAAATCTCTGTATTCCAGATTATCCATAATTTGCTTTGCTATGAGGTATTCTCTATCGTTTTTAAAACCTTGCAAAAACTCGGCTATTATTATATCACCGGTTACTACCCTGTTATAGATTAATTCATGATCTAAAATATTGGTATGTGACGCATCAAACCCCTTTACATAATCAATCCAAACTGATGTATCTGCGACAATCATGTATCAAGCCTCATTTTTTCCAAATCGCCATTCCACAATAGTTTTCCTCGGAAATTTCTTATGCTTGCCTGATTTCTCAATGCGATTAAAAGTTTTAAAGCCTCTTCAACTGTTTCTCTTTTGGTTTTATAACCGGAAACATTCAAAGCCTCAAGCATTAAGGTATCATCAATAACAATATTCGTTCTCATCGTAACTCCTATGTGTACATTATAATATAATTATACACATGTTTGAATAAAAAACAATGTCATTATTAATAAAGCATTCTGCACATACCTGTTTTTACCATCTCCGTAAGCCATCCATCTAACGACCGCTTAACCTGCTTTTTGCCGAATCGGGGGAATGAGGGGGTAGCGGAGGATACTTGCCGACGATTGTAGTAAACAGAAGCAAGATTTGAGGGAACCGAAAATCCTTGCAGCGATACGGCAGAAAAGACGGCAAGAGCCGGAGCTCAGGGGGAGACTTCCCCCACAATTATATTATTCTGTTTATTAGTAAGAACTTTTGACCAATAGCGGTAAAAGCTGTAAGATACTATGACGCTGCGGGCGGCTTGGAGTAAAAATGATTGAATTTAGGCAGATCAGTAAAAGTTATGGTAGACAATGTGTTATATGCGATCAAAATTTGACGATACGGGACGGGGAATTTTTTGTTCTTGTGGGGCCGAGCGGGAGCGGGAAAACGACGCTGCTTAAAATGATCAACCGGCTAATTCCGCAAACCGAAGGTGAGATTTACATCGATGGGAAAAAGATCGAAGAGTATCCGCTGCGTACGCTGCGTTTAACGATCGGCTATGTGCTACAGCAGATTGCGCTGTTTCCCAATTTAACGGTGTATGAAAATATCGCGCTGATCCCTGAAATAAAAAAATGGAAAAAGGCTGAGCGGCTTGCGAAAACAGCATCGTTGCTTGAAAAGGCGGGACTTGATCCGCAGCAGTATTTGTACCGGTATCCGAAAGAGCTGTCCGGCGGGGAGCAGCAGCGGATCGGTATTTTGCGTGCCGTTATCGGTGAGCCGCGCATTTTACTGATGGACGAACCGTTTAGTGCCCTCGACCCGATTTCGCGTACGCAGCTGCAGGATTTAATCAAACGGATACACACCACGCTGCGGATGACTATTGTGTTTGTTACGCATGATATGCAGGAGGCGCTTAAGCTCGGCGACCGGATTTGTGTGATGAAGGCCGGAAGCGTTGTACAGCTCGGTACTCCGGATAACATACGGAACAATCCGGCCGATGAATTTGTGCAAGCGTTTTTTAAGTAGGATATAGTCGTCACAAACCTCTTCTTTTGGTAACAACATCATTTGGCAACGGCTTGACACCATATATAACACCACTTATAATTAATCGATGGCACAGTGGGAAAAACTCTTGGCTAAAATAAAAGCTCTCGATAAAGATATGCGTTTTGCCGAGCTTAAACAAATTCTGCAAAGTTACGGCTATAAAATGACACAACCCAAAGGTGGCAGTAGTCATTATACCTTCCGAAAAAAGGGCTGTAATCCAATCACAATTCCAAAACATGAACCGATAAAAATTGTGTATGTAAAAATGGTAAAAGGGATTGTAGAAGCAGAACAGAAAAGTACGGAAATGGAGAACTGATATGAAAACATTTGAGGAATATATGAAAATGCCTTACAAACTGGAGATTGTTCCGGATTCAGAGGAATCGGGTTTTGTCGCTTCATATCCTGAACTTCCGGGCTGTATAACGTGCGGCTCGACAATTACAGATGCCGTTAATAATGCAGAAGACGCGAAAAAGGCATGGCTTTTAAGTGCTATTGAAGAACATATTAAAATTGCAGAGCCGGAAAGTGCTCAGTCCTATTCCGGCCAATTTAAACTTCGTATTCCGAAAACATTGCATAAAACGCTCGTTGAAGATTCTAAAAAAGAAGGCGTAAGTATGAATCAATATTGTGTGTACCTTCTTGC
>CAUTXW010000081.1:0-5727 GCA_963542655.1 uncultured Treponema sp.
ACCGCCCGACTGCTCGATAATCTTTTGCGTTACCGTATTTGAATTGAGCAGCGTCTGCTTACCCTCCGCCGTTGCTTCTGCAAGCGTCTTCGCCAGCGTATTGCTCTTTTCAAGTGACTGCGTGATCGAATCGATATTTGCAACCATCTGCTCAATTGATGCCGACGAACGCATGACACTCGCCGCTTGATTTTCGATATTCCCGTTGAGCGTCTCGAGATTCCCGATAATCCGGTTAACCGTTCCCGTTGTCTCCGAAACGCTCGTTTTCTGCTCAATCGCCTGTGCCTTCACGCCCTCAATGCTCGCACGGATTTCATCAATCGAAAGCGCTGTTTTCATCATGCTTACCGCAAGCGAATGGCCGAGTTCTTCCATAATCACGCTGTGCTTACCGACCGACCCGATTGATTTTCGAAGTTTTTGAATCGTCTTGTTAAAAAAGAGCGAAATATCGCTAATTTCGTCATTGCCGCGCATCGGAAGGCTTACCGTCAAATCGCCTTCCCCCTCCGCGATATTTTTCAGCGCCTCTGCCGTCGACACAAGCGGCCGGCTGAGCCGATGCGAAAGAATAATCGTTACCCCGATAACGAGTAAAATAATCGCAGAGGCGGTAATGCCTAAAATCTGGATAAGCTGGTAGATTGAGCCCATGAATTCTTTTGCTTCGGCGTGAACGATAAGCGTCCAATCCGTTTGTGCAACCTTTGTGTACACGGCGGTTTTTGTCGTCCCGTTATACTTGTAAAATCCGATGCCGGTACTCTGGGCGGCGAGCGCACGTTCCTCAAACGTTGCAAGATTTTCAAGTGCCGCATTTTCTTTTGCCAGTTCCGCAGTGGACTTTTTATTCTTTATGCTCTGCTTTACTTCTTCAATGTTCGGCGCAACGATTGTAATTCCTTTTTTATCAAGGAGATAGAGTTTTCCGCCTCGCCCGAGCTTAATCTTCTCGCTATCCTTTGACATTTGGAGCGCATCGTATTCAACAGCGATAATGCCGATTGTTCCGCCGTGTACACCGTGAACGGGAATCGCCATTCGGTATTCTATGCGTGTTTCGTCCGGCGACAAATGCGGACTGCTCAAATACATCCCATCCTCTTTTATCAGCTTAAACCATTTTTTTTCCTTGCTGTCCTTTTTCATGGAGCCGTCCGTGTACCAGCGAATGCCGTTTTCCGCCGCATACATGACCCGGTGCCAGCCGAGCGCCTGATTGCGTTTGAGTTCCTGCGCTAAAAACGCCATCTTTACGTCCGGCGGCACTTCCGGATCGGAAATTGTCGGGCACGCTGCGAGCGTTTCAAGATTCGATTTCGGCGAAGTAATGTACCGCTCTTCAAAAAGTTTAGCTTGATCTTCGGCAATCGTATGCAAATTCGACTGAATACGTACCGTAAGAGACTGCCGTGCCTGAAAAACCGCAATAAAACTCAATCCGCAAATCGAAATCGTGCTAAGAAAACAGAAATAGAGCAATAGGCGTGTGCGGATGGTAAAACGTTTGCGAGTATTCATGAGTGATTCCTGATAAATGAGATGTTGTAAACTACAATAAAGGCGAAAATTCAATCTGTCAAGAAAAAGGAATGCACAATTTTTGGATGTACCGTCATATTAATTGAAGATATTTTTATTAAGGGCGCAAAGGCATCGAGCAAACCGGCTTTTCGGGGTTCCGCTCCCGCTTCATTCCTACATTCGCTCCGCTCATTCCGGAACGGCTTCGCCGCCCCTACAATCCGGCGCAGGCGTTATTTTCCGTACGCAATTGCCACTCCGCATTTGGAAGGTTTTGGAACGCAGTTTTGCTATTTCTTGAAAATATCGATGTCTGTTTTTCGGATATTTATAATGCTCGTTAGTTTTTTTATGTTTTCGGCAGATGATATTATTTATTCCTTAAAATACAGCAGTTAAGAGAATATCAATTCTCTTAACTGCTGCATTTGTGCGCAAAAGCGCACAAGTAAATCTGCGAGTTTGTTCTGCAAACTCGCAGTGTTTTTAAGCGGCAATATTTTTGCCGCTTAAAATAAACGTTCGGTTTTATTAATTTTCACGCTTGTTCTGAGTTTTCCTTTCGAAAAACTCAGAACACCGGTTTTATAAGAAAATTGCTAGCGAAAAATTAAAAGATTCGCCTGCCTATTTTTGGAATCCAATTAGAGCGGATTCAATTGCTTTTTCTGTATCAATCTTACCTGTTTTCGAACCCGTTCGAATGACTTCTCCGCTTATCTTTAGTTTTGCAGGCGCCCAAATTCCAAAAGTGATTAAATTTGCAAGGAGTGCCAAAGGTCCTGCGGAATAAGAAATCGTGATGTTTCTAGCTCCATTTCCGCCCTTTTCCAAAATCTCCTTCCAGATGATTCCTGAAACCTTGTCGCTCATTGTCGCCGCGGAAATGTTGAACAAGTTTGCGCCTCCCGGAGTTCCCAGGAATTCGTGCACCGTTTTGCTTTTTGAGAAAGTTCCAAGAACTTCCACGTTGTCGGTCATCGGCGAAAACGCCAATCCTTCTGCCCTGAATGTTGTGCATGATGTAAATACAATTGCGAGCAACATTCCCAGTAAAACTAAGCATTTATTGCTTGATTTCATGTGAGACTCCTCTTTTCCATGTTTTGCACGGCTATCTATGTCTGAAATGATTATAAGAAAACTGGAAAATAATATTGATTTTCCCTAGCGTACAGGAAACAATAAGATCCGTCAAT
The DNA here is from genome assembly GCA_963542655.1 of uncultured Treponema sp. GTDB lineage: Bacteria > Spirochaetota > Spirochaetia > Treponematales > Treponemataceae > Treponema. The sequence continues at coordinate 2,727 of CAUTXW010000081.1, forward strand.
CACACGAACGGACATTGTTAGGCATCGTTCTTTGGATAATGCTTTGTATGTCCGTTCCAAGAATCGGACGAAAGTCCGATTCTTGCTAGATGTCTTATGCGAGTTTTCCGCAAGGAAAACGTGGGACGGGCATACGGAATGCTGTATGATGAAGGAAGCCTAAATATGCCCGTCCTCCCCCTTAATTATTATCATACTTTGAATTTTCCTACTTCTCTTGCCAAGCCCTCTATGCTTTCCTTGTTCTTCATTGCAAGGTCGTTCACCTCGTTTACCGCGTTGTTTATCTGCGAAACGCCTGCGCTCATCTCGTTCATGCTGTCCTTTATAACAGCAGTCAAACTGTCTAGCTTACGCATTTCGTTTGCGACACCCTTGCCGCCGATTAGCATCTCTTCCGAGCCATTTTTAACTTCTACCGTTACCGAATTGATGTTCTTAATCGCAGCCAACACCTCACGGCTTCCGTTTTCCTGTTCACGCATGGCGGCTGTTAATTCCGCACTCATGCCTCGCACGTTTTCTGCAAGTTGGAAGATTGCATTGAACTTCTCTTCTACGATTTTGGAGCTTTCGGCAAGCCCCCGGATGTCGTCACTAAGGTTTTTGAGCGTATCGGTAATAGTCTTTCCCTGCGCAGAAGATTCTTCTGCGAGCTTTCGGATTTCGTCGGCAACGACTGCGAAGCCCTTGCCGCTTTCGCCTGCGTGTGCCGCCTCTATTGCGGCGTTCATTGCAAGCAGGTTCGTCTGGCTTGCGATGTTCTGAATAACACTCGAGGCCTCAATCAATCCGCCGGACTCGTCCGCAATCTTCTGCGTTACGTTGTTCGATGTAACAAGCGTGGTCTTACCTTCAGATGTGGCGGTAGAAAGCATCTTTACCATGTTGTCGCTCTTTTCAAGCGACTGCGTTATAGACGCTATATTCGCAACCATCTCTTCAATCGAAGCGGACGACTGCGTAACACTTGCCGCCTGTGTTTCTATACTGCCGTTCAGTTGTTCGATTGTGCGGATAATTTCTTCCACCGTGCTTGAAGTTTCGGTAACGCTTGCCGCTTGGTTCAAAGTTTGCTGTTTCACGCCGTCGATGTTCGCCGTAATTTCGTTTATTGCGCTAGCCGTCTCGGTCATATTGCTTGAAAGCTCGTCGCCGATGGACTGCATAACGTTGGAGCTCTTTCCCACCGAGTTTATAGACGAACCTATTTTCGCAATAGTTTCGTTAAAGTACTCCGACAAATCTGTGATTTCGTCATTGCCGGTAACAGGAAGGCGCACGGTAAGGTCTCCTTCGCCTTGGGCGATGTTCCGCAACGCTTCTACCGTAACGCCAATCGGCTTAACAATCGCCGCCGCCGTGAAGAACACAATCACGAGTGCAACAACTAAAATCATTGTGCCTATACCCAGCAGTGAAAGGCGTAATGTATTGACCGTACCCATGAATTCGTTTTTAGGTGCTTTTACAATAACAGGCCACCCGGTAGTTTGCATTTTAGTAAATGCACCGATATTTGAAATGCCCCCATATTCATAAAATCCGATACCATGATTTTCAGATAAGGAACGCCGCAAAAAAGCCGCATTGGATTTTAAAGAGGGGTCTGTTTTTACTTTTTCTAAAGAATTATTCTGTTTGGTAACAAGCGCAGCATCTTTATGTGCTATATTTGTTCCGGTAGCACCGATAATAAAACAATATCCCGTTTTACCGACCACGATATCCGCTATTTGGTCTGAAAGCCATAGACCGTCAATATCGGCACCTAATACGCCGATAATATTTTTATTATCATCATATACCGGTAAAGAAAAGCTAATAAACATTTGATCGTTTCGTGTTTTGTCAATATACGGCTCTGCTGTATAACTTTTTCCTTTTATTGCTTCGGTAAACCACACAGCAGTTTTATAATCTTCTAAACTTCCATCCTGGTTATGTTGAATACCATTGACATCCACAATGTATAATTCCTGTAAAACGGAATTGAACTTTGCTTCTTCTTCAAGCAGCTCCATTTTTTTGCTGAACGGAACAGAGGAATCCCGTAATGCGGACATACGCGCAATGCCTTCCAGAAGTTGAAAAAAGGCATTAATCCGCCCGTCAATAATTTCTGCAACGTCGGTTGCCTTGTCGATAAGATGCGCCTGAACCTTTTCGGTTACGGCTTTGCGCGCAGTCCGTACAGCCATAATCCCAAGTGTAAGGCAGGAAGCTAGAATAAGCATTCCGAATACAATCATCAGTTTGTTACGCAGTGAAAAACGATTTTTCATGGTTTTATCTCCTATAGTTTAAGGGGGGATGCTCTCTTAAAAATCCCCCTTAAAACCTCTCTTTTTCGAGTTTGCGACAAGCGCAAACTCGTATGGTTGCTTCTCCGAACATCCTGTTCGGAGGTGTTCTGTATTTTTGGGATTGAATTAGTCCCAATCCTCAAGAACGTCCTGTCCGCTGCGGGAGGTACCCGCACTATGCTGTAGGATAGTCCTACATTACCGTGTAGGACACCACTACATTATCATGTAGGACATTCTTACATTATGCTGTAGAGCAGTCCTACAGTATCGTGTAGGACGCTCCTGCATTACCGTGTAGGATAGTCCTACAGTGTCACTTGTTAAACAGTTGCTTTTAGGCTCTTATGGTAATAGCCTTTTTTAAGTGTTTTTGACGAGCGGCTGCCTGTCGCGTCCAATTTCGTCCGCACTTCAAGGGTAAAGTCTCCTGCGGGAACGCTTGCGTCCAGCATTACGATAAGGCGCGCAGGCTTGTTCTCCACGACTGAAGCGCAGCGGACGGCGTTTGTTCCCGATACGGCGAATACGCCTTGTTCCGTGTCTTTTGCGTCGAACTTTAGGCGGCTGCCGAGGATTTCCATGACCGAGCCGATTTTAACTGTGTCGGTTGTGCCGTTGATTTTGTCGGTTACGCTTGTGATGTACGGGTCGGTGCTTGCCGTTTCAGTCTTTACGGTTTTTACCTTGCCGAC
>CAUTXW010000082.1:0-5544 GCA_963542655.1 uncultured Treponema sp.
GTGTCAACAAAGTTTAAAAGATAATCCTGCCCGTCGGCGGCGCGGTACGGAATGGTAACCGCTTGGCTTTTAATAGTGATGCCGCGTTCCCGTTCAATGTCCATGTTATCGGTCATCTGCGCCCGATAGTAGCGTTCGTCGATAACTTTGGCTTTTTCAATAAGACGGTCGGCAAGCGTCGACTTTCCGTGATCGATATGAGCGACAATACAAAAATTGCGGATATGGTCGATTGAATACATAGAGTTTGTATACTATTGGAAATACGCCCTGTTGTCCAGACGGCGGAGATGGCAGCTCAGGGATTCAGCATGAACAGAGAACAATGCTATTGGCAATGCCGGAGCACTTTGGTTCCTATTGTATAAAATGCACGATACGGCATATATTCTTTTAAGATATGTACGTGCAGTGCCGATACCATAGAGGTATGAAAAGAGATCGTTTTGGAATGTTCCGTGTTTTAGCGGGGAGCATCCTCTTATGTATATGTATTATTGATGCTGCGGCTCAAACAGAGTCCGGCACGGCGGAAAAAAAAGATTCATCGATTGTGGTCGAAACCGTTACATCTTCCGAAACTCGAACCGTGCGCCTCTATCCGTTTGATCAAATTCCCAATTCTACCGAGGCGAGAGAGTCAATTACAATGACATGGCTATCTGCGCCGATTGAGAAGGTAATAGGCCGGGCTGCCGAATCGTATACGGATTCAAAAGGAAATACGTTTACGATATCGGGAGCGTATCCCGATGGAAATAAAAATTATTATATGATTTCCGTTATTCCTACTTCAACCGATTATAGCCTGCCTGATCGAAACCTTGTACCGCAGGGAACTTGGATACTATACCGGAAAATAGATACGGGTGCGCCTGCGTTGATAAAGATATATCCGCGTGAAAATCCCGCGCTTTCCATCTCGCTGCATCCGGCTGCACAGAAGGCACATCGGGGAAAATCTTTTATCGATGTATGTCTTTTTAACGCATATATTTGTAAAGACGTAGCGATCGGCGTTCCTTTTGAAACATTATATCAGATGTCTCTGTCCCGTTTAAAAGATTTGGCTAAGGACGTTATTCCGTGGGCGCTTTTCAGTCCGCCGCGGTATAATAGTCCGGTGCGCACCATGTCTCGGATAGTGGGAAACCGCAGCGACCGGTTAGTATATCTTGAAGACGGGTGCTTTGATCACGATGGCAAGCCGGTGCATATCAGCAGCTTGCAGCCGCAAACCGAAACGGAAATACAGACGGCAATGAATATCATGCAGACCCGTGCCGAAGTGCTCGGCGGGGTTAATTCAGCGGGTTTTGTTAAATGGGTTATCGATGGAATGATTCGCCCGGTTGCGGGGCAGGGAACCGTTATCGGATCGTTGAAACGGTTGACCGAAGTGCCGCAAAATCATTTTACGCAACCGGTATTGGACACGAAAAATGTCTTTTTCGGTTTGGACTGGATACGGAATTTGGGGGCGGCGGCATTGAGCTTGAACTTGAACCGTACCGTATATCCTGATGATTCCGGGCTGGATGTAACCGATTGCCCGTTTGCGCTGAATGGTATGCCCGCTTCCGAATTGGGCGAAATGCCTGCAGCAGACCGGCAACCGGCCTTTTTAGGCTATCAAAAATATGCGGGGTATCAAGTCTCGTATCTGCAGCCGCTGTTATATTATTTTGCCAGCATGGAAACCGATCATTTTTACCTTGCGTGTATGAGCAACGAGGCTCTCGGCTCTGAGCTGAGAACCTATACGCAAATGGCCGTTTTCTTTCCTTATTTTGACGAATGGGGTGATTTTCATCTTGATATATACGAAAACGGCGAACAAATCCCTGTAAATGATTTTATCAAGAAATACAAGGATTCGTATGCAGCCTTGGTACGGATACGTGCACCGGAAGTCGGTCTCTTTAACCCTTAAATAAGAGCCGGACTTACCCGCGTTGTTTTCGGTTAAAAAGCTCCGCAACCGTATCTAAGATGATATCCGCAGCTTCCGTTTTGAGGAGTTGCGGGTATTCGTGCGCAGTTCCTTGCGCGTCGATAATGGTGATGATATTGGTATCGGTATTAAATCCGGCTCCGGCTTTGGTAACATCATTTGCAACGATAAAATCAAAGTTCTTTTTTTTGATTTTTTGTACGGCATGTTCCGTCACATTGTCCGTTTCCGCGGCAAAACCCACTAAAATTTTATCCCCTTTTATCTTGCCGATTTCGTACGCAATGTCATCCGTCCGTTCCAGTTCGATATACAGATCGCCGTCGGCTTTTTTTATCTTGGTGCCCGAATAGTGTTTCGGCCGGTAGTCGGCAACCGCAGCGCTCTGAATAACCGCATCGTGATTGGGGAATGCTTCTATAACCGCCTGATACATTTGCGCTGCGGTTTCAACGCGCACGATGGTGCGGATTCCCGCAGGAGCCTCCAGAATGATCGGGCCGGAAATCAGCGTAACATCAGCTCCCCGTTTTGCCGCCTGCGCTGCGACGGCGTATCCCATCTTGCCCGATGAGCGGTTGGTGATGTAGCGGACAGGATCGATCAGCTCCCGCGTCGGACCCGCCGTTACTAAAATCCGTTTCCCTTTTAGGTCTTGCGGTATGGCAAAAGAAGTAATCGCTTCTACAATCGTATCGACATCCGCTAATTTGCCTTCTCCTTCATCGCCGCAGGCAAGCATACCGCATACCGGCTCAATAACCGGATAGCCCAGCGTAGTGAGCTTGCGGATATTTTCCTGCACGATCGGGTTATGGTACATCCCGGTGTTCATGGCCGGAGCGAGCATCACCGGCGCACGGCATGCCATGGCCGTTGTGGTCAGCATGTCATCCGCAATGCCTGCGGCCAGTTTCCCGATAATGTCGGCCGTCGCAGGTACGATTACCATCAAATCGGCTTTTTTCGCGAGTGAAATATGCTCAACCTCCCAGGTCTTTTGTTCGGCAAACATATCCGATACGACAAAATGATTGCTGAGCGTTTGAAAGGTCAGCGGTGCAACGAATTTACTCGCTGCTTCGGTCATAATCACATATACCGACGCCCCCCGTTTCCGCAGCTTACTCACCACATCGCACGCTTTATATGCGGCAATTCCGCCTGTTACCCCGATGACAATTGTTTTATTGTGCAGCATTGTATTCCTTCTTTAATGAGTAGTATGCTCCATTTTACCTATCTATTGTTATTATACAAGTTTTTTGAAGATAAAAGAGGTTAGCGGGAAGGCAACAACCAACGAAGGTTCGCGGTAAAGAAATCTTTTATCCGAGAAAATGGTTCCTCTCCCCTCATTACTGCACTTCCCATGTACTACACCTTCCACTCGATGCCTTTTTGGAAGTTGTCCCACATTGTTGCATACAGGCCGTTCCGGGCGAGCAGTTCGGTGTGAGAGCCTTCTTCTGCAATTCGGCCTTCGTTGATGACGCAGATTTTATCGGCGTTGATAACCGATGACAGGCGGTGCGCTATCATAATGACGGTTTTGTCTTTGAGCAGCACGTCGAAGGTCTTTTTGATTTTGTATTCGTTTTCGGCGTCGGCAAAGGCGGTTGCTTCATCAAGCACGATGATGGGGGCGTCCTGCAACAGAGCGCGGGCGATGGCAAGCCGCTGCGCTTCTCCGCCTGAGACATACGTACCCTTGGTGCCGTATACCGTGTCGATACCGGCGGGCAGTTTTTCGATGATGTCCATGCACTCGGCTTTGCGGAGCGCATCCATCACTTCTTCGCGGCTTGCGTCTTTTTTGCCGTAGCGGATGTTTTCTAAAATGCTTTCCTTAAAGAGCTTGTTTTCCTGAAACACAAAACCGACAGTGTGTAAGAGGTCTTGCGTTTTTATGTTGCGGATGTCGACGCCGCCGATACTGATTGACCCCGAATCAATTTCCCAAAAGCGGCCGAGTAAATTAACGAGGGTGGTTTTGCCGCCGCCTGAAGGACCGACCAGCGCAGTGAGCGAATGTTCGGGAATGTGCAGCGTGATTCCGTTTACCGCGGTGCGGCTGTTACCGGCTTGTGCTATCTTTTTGTTGTCAGCTTTTTCCGCGCCGCTGTTACCCATAGCATTCGCACCGCTGTTGTTCTCAGCTTCCGTTTTATACGAGAACACCACATCCTTAAATTCGATATCGTATTTTTCGGGCAATATTGAGTTTTCCGGTTCTTTTGTCAGCGGCGCGTTCAAAATATCTTCAATACGGTTCAGCGCATCGTTTGACCGCTGATTGAACGAATTTGCGTACATAATTTTTATCAGCATAGTGTAGGTAACCGGCGCAAAGGCAAGATAAAACACAAAGCTGTAAAAAAGGCGCGGATCGAGCGTCGCTGTGCCTGCTATCACCAGTGCTGCAGGCAGCAGGAATAAAAAGCCCGCTTTAATGAGCGCAAGAAAAATCGAATAGCCGTTTTCCCACGACTTTGAATATTTGTAGACAAACTCTTTGTAGTGCATAATCGAGGTATAAAAGTTTTTAAAATAATATACCGATTGATTAAACGTTTTGATAACCGAAATACCGCGTACGTATTCGGTACCGGCGTTGTTCATCTGCTCAAGCGCGTCTTCATATTTTTGCATAAAGCCCGAATTGGTACTGATCTGCATTAAAACCGCTTGCAGCACGAATGCAAGTACGAGCGGCAACAGGGAAATAAGACCAAGCCGCCAATCGAAGGCCAGCATGAGCGCGAGGATTGCAAAGGGAGAGACCATGTTTTGCGCAATATCAGGTAGGTTGTGAGCGATGAGCGTTTCAAGCTGATTGACGTTTTTTTCAAAGACCTTGCGTACCTTGCCGCTTACATGGGTGATGTGCCAGCCGATGGGCAGTTCGGCAAGCGATTCCGTCAACAAGATCGAAAGGTTCTGCTGAATGGTAAAGGCTGTCGCATGCGAAAGCATCAGCGCCGCGTAGTACAGCACAAAGCCTGTCACCGCGGCTCCTACCGCCCAGAGTCCGTAGTGCGCAAGAGCGGCGGCATTCACTGCTTCTTTTGCCGCGATCGCTGAAATGACATCGCGTATGACAAAGAACACCATAACGTACGGCACAAAGCTGATGAGGGCGCTCAAGCCGGAAAGCACCAGAGAGAGCGGCAAAAGTCCGCGGCTCTTTCCCGCATAGCTTAACAGCCGCTTGATTGTCTGTTGTTTTGCAGGATTGCGTTCGGATGGTTGCTGTTGTGCTGACGAGGGCTGCGATGCGGCGGACGGCTCCTTTGCCGAAGTTGTTTCCGTCGACTTTTTTGTATCATCCATGATAGAAAAATCTCCTTACAATCGATTAGCTATGGTAAACATAACGTAGTTATAGTACATAATCGAACGCGTTGTCAATTTATTTTTCAACAATCTGAAAAATTTCTGTTGCAAAAGCCGAATTTTGTGATATAATTATACATATATCTGTTAGGGAGATGTTAATAAAGCGGTTATAAAAAACAGCGCTCTTATTCATCTAATCTGACACTAAAAGAGGCTGGAAACTGAATTTTGCTCTTACTGGGGGGGGGGGG
>CAUTXW010000083.1:0-5507 GCA_963542655.1 uncultured Treponema sp.
CCCCGCCCGGCAAAAAAGGTATCATCGGCGCGGTGGATACGCTCAATATGCTCGGGGCGCTTGAAAGCGATCACAGCCTCAGCAAGATCGGGCAGATGATGTGTCTGTTCCCGCTCAGTCCGCGCCAGTCCCGCATGATTGTGGAAGCGGTACTCTATTATCCTGAATCGATTGAGGACGTGCTGATTGCCGCGGGCTTTTTGTCGGCGCGCAGTCCCTTCCTCTTCCCCGACGGGCAGGAGCTTGAAGCGCGGAAAGCTCACGCTGCGTTCCGCGATCCGCTCGGCGACTTTGTGTCGTTCCTCAAGGTGTACCGGCAGTACGTGCAAGCGGAAAACCAAAAGCGCTTTTGCGAACGGAACTATCTCGACGAGCGGATTATGGCTGAGATCGTCAATATCAAGGAGCAGCTTGAGCTGATTGTTTCCGATATGGGCGTGCCGATCCTCTCCGGCGGAAAACCGGCGGATTACCTAACGGCGGTAGCCCGTGGCATGATTCAGTTCGTCTGCGCGGCGCAGGGGCGGGATGTGTACCGCAGCCTGACCACCGAAAAGATTTCCATCCATCCGGGCTCGTGCATGTACAAGGAGCACCAAGCCTTTATTGTGGCGGGGGAAATTGTGCACACGTCGCGGATGTACGCCATGTCGGTTTCGCCGCTTTCCAAAGAGATTGTCGCGCTGGTTGCCCCTGCGCTCCTTGACAAAAAAGCCGCACAGAAACTGCGGGATAAGGCCGGCACGGCTGCGAACAAAGGCGGAAAAGGCGAGGGGAAAAACGCAAAAGAAACCGGCACGTCCGGTAAACGATCCGGTAACGCAGCGAATACCGCCGCGCAGGGCTCCGGTTCCGCCGCTGGAGCAGGAACGGCGGACGGGAAGGGCAGCCGTACCGCAGCTGAAAAACAGCCGCAGACGGTAGTGCTCTGCGGTACGCCGTACATCGTGCAGAAGGTCAAGGGTAAAAAGCAGCTGCTGTTGCCGTGGGAGCAGTTCAGCCGCACGGTGGAGCAGCTGCGGGCGGAGCGGCTGCAAAAAGGCGCACCGCAAAAAGCTCATACGGAAGCGCACGGCGAACCACAGAGCGGAGCAGACGCAGGCGGCGCTGCCGTTCAAAGCGCCGAAGTGGTTTACAACGGCGCACTGGAGCAGTTGAAAAACCTGCGGGCAAAGGTTACCTTCGGCAGCTATGAGCTTTTGACCGGCGAAAAGCTGGGGCTCATTTTAAGCGTTGCCGAGGCCTTCCCGCTTCAGCCGCTGGATTCGGACACGCCTTTTCCGCGCACCAAGAACTTCACGCTGCCTGAGGATACCGGCACCCTGCTGGATCAGCTGCCGCTCATCTTCCGCACCGTTACGGCAAAGCAGAAGAGCAAGCAGCTCGGCTTTATCACGCTGTTTAACGACGGCAACGGCACGTTCTGGCTGAAAACCTCGCGCGGCTTTCACACTGCGCTGCACGAAAACCTTGCATCCCTGCAACAGCTCATCGACAGCGCAGGCGCCGGGCTTGACGATGCGCAAACCGCCGCCGTCAACAGCCTCTACAGCAAAATTTCAAAATTGATTTAAAAAGCCAGGATTGAGCGGCTTCCCGCGGCAAGGATTGGAGGGGCCGCCCGTCGATTTCCGTACATCTGTGTACAAAAATCGACCGCGAGTTTTTACAAAAACTCGGTAATGTTTAAACCACCGCCATCCATGGCGGGGCTGTTCCGAAACGGAATGGAGGAATGGAGCGGGAGCGGAACCCCGCAAAGCCTGTTTTTTGCGCTTGCACAAGCGCAAAAAGCCGCCCTGATTATGATGAGGATTCCGACGCGCTTGCAGCAAACTCATCCAGCTTCCGGTGCAGTGTTTTCCGTCCGATGCCGAGTATATCCGCGGTTTTGGATTTATTGCCTTTATATGCGGCGAGGGTTTCCAGAATGATGTGTTTTTCCGCCTCTGCAAGCGTGGTGCCGATTTGCACGCGGATGGCCGCTGTTTGCTCCGCTTCCCGCACGTGCTCCGGTAAATCCGAAAGGCGGATAATATCGTCGGAGCTCATTACCACTGCGCTTTCCAGACAATTGCGCAGCTGCCGGATATTGCCGGGCCACTCGTAGGCATAGAGCGCCGCGCGGGCCTTCGGTTCAATGCCGGAAATGGATTTCGCATTTTCTTCCGAAAACTCTTTGATGAAGGCCGCAATCAGCAGCGGCAGGTCTTCTTTTCGTTCCCGCAGCGGCGGAACATGGATATGCACGACATTCAAACGATAGTAAAGATCGCTCCTGAATGTTCCGTTTTCAACCTCTTTTTCCAGATCGCGGTTGGTCGCCGTAATCAGCCGCGTATCTACCGTGACGGATTTTTCACCGCCGACCCGTTCAAACTGCTTTTCTTGCAGTACGCGCAGTATTTTGATCTGTAAATTCTGATTGATCTCTCCGATTTCGTCTAAAAAGATTGTACCGCCGTCGGCAAGCTCAAATCGGCCCCGTTTTTGGCTGACCGCGCCGGTATACGCGCCTTTTTCATGCCCGAAAAGTTCGCTTTCCAAAAGGCTTTCCGCAAGCGCCGCGCAATGCACCTTGATGTAGCTTTTATCTTTCCGCGGGGAGAGGTTGTGAATGGCGCTTGCGATTAGTTCCTTACCGACGCCGCTTTCTCCCGTGATCAACACCGAGGCGCGGGATGGCGCAACCTTCCTGATCATCTCGAATACGTGTTCCATTGCCGCGCTTTTTCCGATGATGTGTTCAAAGGTTTTATTCGACTGCAGCTGCTCTTCCAGTTCCCGATGCCGCAGCACCAGCTCTCGGTTTTGCAGGGCGCGTTTTACCAGCAGGGAAAGCCGGTCGAGGTCAAGCGGCTTGGTTAAAAAGTCATAAGCTCCCATCCGCATTGCTTCCACAGCGGTTTCTACCGTGCCATGCCCGGTGAGCACAATGACCGGCACCCCCGGCGTTTCCGACGTAACGCGCCGGAGCAGTTCCTGACCGCCGATGCCCGGCATCCTCAGATCGGTAATAATGAGGTCTACCACATCCGATAACGCTTTTTGCAAACCGGCAGTACCGTCCGCTGCAGTGAGCACTTCATATCCGTCATCTTCAAGCGCCATTTGCAGTCCTTCCCGGATATTTTTTTCATCATCGATAACCAGGATTCTGAATTTCATCGTGTCTGCTCCTTTTTTACTTGGTGCCGGGACGCTACCGGTTTGCCGCCGTGTTTTGCCGCAGCTCTTTAATCCGATCCCAATAAAAGTCCAGTTCATCGGCTTTCAGCAGCGGTTCAGGCGGGCTGCGTTTGAGGCTGTTATGTGCACTTATTTCTTCTTGCAGGTTGACAACCGATGACCGGGTTAAAAACGGCGTGCCGAATGCAAACACGGAATCATCTGCATTATAATAGAAGGAAAGTGAGCTAATCTGCGGATATTGATGATGCGGATAGGTATCGCCTACGGCATGGGTTCCCGGCCCGCCTGTTTGAGGCGTTACTGTCAGCTGCTGTGCCGTTCCTTCGCTTTTGATACTGAACGTTCCCTGCTCATAATTTTTCAATGTTGAGCCGTTTCCGGTAATGCAGCTATAGACGGCATCGTACCGCTGAATCAGTTTGGGAATGCGTATTGAGGCTCCATCCGCGGCCGTGAAAAGTGCGTTCTTTTCGTTGTATTCAAAATCTCCCTTCCAATAGCGGAACTTAATATACTGCCCGCCCATGAAAAAAAACGCATCGAAAAAATCAGGTTGATCTTGGCGATAGATTAGAAGGCCGTTCCGGTGTCCTTGTTCGACCCAAAAACCGTCCAGCATACTGTCCTGCGGCGATGCGCTGTTCTGCACGGCTGTTGTTTCGGCCTCTGTGCTTGATTGCCCGGTACTTTGCTGCGGCACCGACCGCGTATAGGCCGTTTTCCGGTAAAAGGAAGTAAACAGCGCGTCGCCGTTCACCCACACATCGGTTTGCATGGGCTTTTTTTCCTGCGGATACCGGATAGAAAGCGCGTACACGTTTTTTGCACCGTCCTGCGTCTGTTGCACCGTTACCGGATAGGCGCCCACATCTTCATAGACAAAGCGATAGTATGTTTTCAGTACAATATGCAGCGAATCGTCCGCGGCATCGCCGGGTTGAGGGGTATATTCAATAAACCGCTCGGTATTTTCCCACACGCCTGCGAGCGTTTGCGCGGTACCGGGCGCAACAAAACCGATAACGAAGAATAATACAAAACAATATGCAAGAGATTTCACAATCGTGAAGTATAGCACACCCATCGGTCTTTGTTTAGTAGCGGTGTGAGCCCTCTTATAAAAATTGACATTCCCTGCGATTCTCGGTACATTGATATAATGATTGCAGATAAAATAATTAAAGCCGTTTTCGGTTCTCAGCACGAACGGGACATTAAAGCCTTGCTGCCCGTTCTTCATCAGATAAATGAAAAAGAAGCATGGGCGCTTGGTCTTGCCCCTGAAGATTTTAAGCAAAAAACAGCCGAATTTAAGGAGCGGTTTGCAAAAGGCGAATCGCTCGATGCGTTTATCCCCGAAGCCTTTGCGTTAGCGCGGGAGGCGGCGCGGCGCATTTTGCATGAGCGTATGTACGACGTGCAGCTCCTCGGTTCGCTGGTACTCCATTCGGGACGCATCGTAGAAATGAAGACCGGTGAAGGTAAGACCTTGATGAGCATCGCCGCTTCATACCTCAATAGCCTTTCAGGGAAGGGCGTCCACATCGTAACCGTCAACGACTACCTTGCAGAACGTGACGCCGATTGGATGCGTCCCGTCTACGCGTATCTCGGAGTCAGCGTCGGGGCAATTCTTTCCAACATGGACAACGCCGCGCGGAAAGCCGCGTACAATGCGGACATCACCTACGGTACCAATAACGAGTTCGGCTTTGACTATCTGCGTGACAACATGCAGCTTACAATAGAAGAAAAGGTGCAGCGTGACTTTTCGTTCGCGGTTGTGGACGAAATAGACTCCATCCTCATCGACGAGGCGCGTACCCCGCTCATCATCTCAGGTTCCGCCGAGGATGACACCAAGCGGTATTTTGACGTCGATAAGCTCGTCGATCAGCTTGAAGAAGTGAAAAAGAATCCCGAAACGGGTGAATATCCCAACGAGTTGGAAGGGGAAGAGATTATCGGCGACTACACGCTCGATGAAAAGAGCCGCCGCATATCTTTTACCGACGCCGGTATGCTGCACATTCAGGATATTCTGCAAAAACAAGGACTGATTAACGGCAGTCTCTTTGAAGAAGAAAACTTTGAATATATCCACTACTTTACGCAGGCGGTGCGTGCCCATATCCTCTATCACATCGATGTTGATTATGTTGTAAAAGAAGGGCAGGTGCAGATTGTTGATGAGTTCACCGGGCGTATTCTTGAAGGCCGCCGCTATTCGGACGGCTTGCATCAGGCTATCGAAGCGAAAGAGCATATCCGCATTGCCCAGCGCAACCGCACGATGGCAACCATCACCTTCCAGA
>CAUTXW010000084.1:0-4899 GCA_963542655.1 uncultured Treponema sp.
CGGTACGCCGACCAAGAGCGCTGCCAACATAATCGACATCAGTTTTTTCATTTTTACCTCCTGATTTTGTCGTCCGTTGTTTTAATCTATAGACATCTCTAAAAGACGTCCCCTCCTCGGTGGTTAACGAGGCAGCTCGATTGCGGCTACCGAAGTTATACCACCTATCGCTTGCGGAAAATACCGGTGAGATTGCTCGAAAAACCTTTCCCGGAAAATCCGCGAGATGCAACAATAATGAGCAGTAACATGCCGACCGGTATATCAAGATACTGAGTATTGACTCCAGCCATCGATAAACCGAATCGCATAATTCCGATTACGAGCGCAGAAAGCGCAGTCCCGAAAATACTGCCGCTCCCGCCGGTAATTGCCGTACCGCCGAGTACGACAGCCGTTATAACCGGCAGGGTTAATTCTTTACCAAAGTCCGCCTTTGCGGTGCCAAGATATGAGGTAAGTACAATCCCGGCGATCGCCGCACCGGCTCCGGAAAGCGCATACGTCGTCATCTTGATAAATCGCGTATTTACCCCGGAAAATTCGGCAGCATTCGAGTTAATACCGCACAAATACACGGAACGTCCGTAGGCAGTACGGTGCAGAATAATATAGGCAATTATCGCCATAATTAAAAACAATAAAATTTGAGAAGGAATAATTCCAAAAAAACGGAACTGCGTAACTGCCGTAAATGCAGCAGGGAAACCGCTGATACCCTTGTACAATTCAACCTTTGCAATACGGGTAATCGAAACCGCTAAACCGGAATATAAAAACGAACCGCCAAGTGTTACAACCATGGGCGGCACATTGGTATACGCAATGATAAAACCGCTTAACAGTCCGCACAGTATACCTGCAATAATCGCAAGCAAACAGGCCGCATAGATATTTACACCGCTTTGAAAAAATACACCTACAACAATTGACGAAAGGCCGACTATGGAACCTGCCTGAATATCCATCCCGCCGGCAATAATAACCATCGTTACAAAAAGCGAGATGATGCAGATCGAAATAAAGTCATTGATTGAACCGAGCAGTACAATCGGACGTAAAAAGCGCGGGTTCAACATACCGAATAAGATAATTTCGCATACAATAACGGCAATCAGCAATAATTCATTTGTAAAAGCAAACCGTTTCTTTCCCATATAGCTACCTACTCTCCGTTCCGGCTGTCTTTGCTAAGAGGCGCGTTCTCCGCGCCTTTTCAGCCGCATAGTGCTGTACCAATCCGTCTATCGTAACAATCGTAATCAATAAAATACCGGTAATCGTGCTGTCATAATCGGAAGAAAATTTTAAAAATACGAGGATGCGGTCTATCGACGCCATGATGATGGCTCCTATCAGCGCACCGAACAACGAACCTACACCGCCGGACAGACTGATGCCGCCCAGAACACAGGCTGCAATCGCTTTCATTTCGTAACCGTTTCCTGCAATCGGCGTAACAAATCCGATGCGGCTTACATAGATACAACCGGCTGCGGCGGCAAAGAACGAACTGAGCACAAAGGCGCTTATCCGCGTACGCTTTACCGGAATACCGACCAGCTCGGCGCCGCCGATATTGTCTCCTACGGCATAAAAATTTCGTCCTACGGCAATACGCCGTAGTAATAGTGAACCGCCGACTGCGATAATGAATGTTGCCAAGTAAATGTAAGTGATGCCGCCGACAGTCGCTTGACTGATCGCCTTATACTCAAACGGAATGTTTTCAACCCATTTTCCGCCGGTATAGACATAGATAAGACCGCGGATAACACCGTTCATACCAAGTGTCATAATAATGGAAGGAATGCCGAGATATACGAGCCCATAGCCGTTTATGAGTCCGCATACGATACCGATTCCGACAGCCGCTAAAATAGCAAGCGACCACGGACTGCCGTCACGAATTAACGTTGCGCTTACCGCAGCAGTCAACCCCATCACTGCGCCGACAGAAACATCGATTTCACCGATAATCAGTACAAATGCGATACCGATAGACAAAAGCGCAAATACGACGCTTGAGTTTACCGTCTGCATTAAATTTCGCGTACCGAGAAAATCGGGATTAACAATACCGACAAGAAGAAAAAGTATAACTACTACCGCAAGCGAAAAGAGGCTTCTTGCCTTAAAAATCCGCTTAAAGGATATATACTGCATTTATCCAACCATCCCTTTTTCTACACCGAAGGAAGCCGCCATCAGCGCCTGTTCGTTTATTTCATCTTTTGAAAATTCATGATTAATTCTACCACGGTACATGGTAACCACCCGATCGCTCATCGTAATGATTTCTTCCATATCGGAACTGATCAGTAAGATAGCTACGCCTGTTTTTTTAAGCTCTTTGATAATCGCGTACACATCGCTGCGAGCTCCCGCATCAACACCGCGCGTCGGTTCGTCAAGAATAACAAGATGCGGATTTGTAGAAAAACATCTTCCGATAATCACTTTTTGCTGATTGCCGCCGGAAAGAGAACCCATTATCTGGCCGTCACCGGTAACTTTAATATGAAATTCATCGATGTATTTTTTTGCAAGCGATTTTTCCTGTGCGGTATTGATAAGCATTCGCTTTAACGTTGTAAGTGTTATAGAGGTAATATTATTACGCACCGTTGTCAATTTAAAAATCCCGTTTAAAAACCGGTCTTCGGGAAGATAATTGAGTCCCTTTGCAATGATTTGCTTGGTTTTCAACCCCGTAATATCTTCTCCGTTTAAATACACTTTTCCGCTCAGCACTCTATCACGGCCGTAAAGTGTCGTTGCGAGCTCCGTTTTACCGGCTCCTACAACACCGGTCATACCGAGAACTTCTCCGGGATAGACATCAAGATTGACATCGGCAAAACCGTAACCGCTGAGATTTTTAAGTGAAAGTACCGGCTCTTTTTTTTCGACTTCCGTCGTCTCAATCGTTTCTTCTTCGAGCATTTTTTCGACACTTTCAGGTGCGAGCCCTTTTAACAACATATCGTATGTAAAGTCTTTGGTGTCGCCGTCCATCGTAATAGTACCATCTATCAAAAGCGCAATGCGGTTTGCTATAGCAAATACTTCATTTAAACGATGTGTTATATAAATGACGCCGACGTTCTTTTTTTTCAATTCGGCGATAATGTTAAAAAGAGAGTTAACCTCTTCAAACGTAAGTGAAGAAGTCGGTTCGTCAAAAAACATGATACGCGCCTCACGCATCAGACCGCGTAAGATTTCTACCAACTGCTGTTCCGCAATCGAGAGCGTACGCGCGGTTCTATCAAAATCGAGCTTCCATCCGAGCTGCTGCATAATATCCATAAGACGCTTATGAAGTTCTTTCTTTTTACCGGGAATCCCCATCAAAATATTTTCTTCAAGCGTCATATTTGAAAAAAGCATCGGCTCCTGCGGTATAAGATATACTCCCGCATGCAGCGAGGCCGATGGACTTCCGAAATGAATAGGTTTTCCGTCTACAAGGATATCTCCGCTTTCCGGCCTGTTTATTCCCATAATGGTCTTTACCAGCGTGCTTTTACCGGCGCCGTTACCTCCGATAAGCGCAAGGATGTCTCCCGGGTAGACATTAAGGTCAACGCCTTTAAGTACGGCATTGGAACCGAAAGATTTATAGATTTTCTTTACCGACAGCAACGGCGCTGCGTTTTCATCCATAGGTTGTTTCCTCTCTCGCTCAAGAGTAAAAATTAAAGAACTTTTGTTCTTGATGTGAACATTTATCAATAAATTAAGTATAAGACGAAAAAAACGATTTGTCAAATGTATATTTGATAAAATAGCAAAATTTCAGCGAGATAGAGATTTCTTGCTGGTTTATAGTTTTATCAATTAACTTATGAAGAAAATGAATGATTAGTCCTAATAACCTATCGGTTAAATCTTGTTTTTTTAGATCTAATGTGATAATATGTTCATAGTGTGATATTTTGTTCGTTTAGGAGAAAAAAAACACAATGACGGATGATTGGGAAAAAGAGCTTATCGTACGTATTGCATGGTATTATTACATACAAAAGAAGACGCAAAAAGAAATAGCTGATATGCTCGGTATTTCCCGTATGCGTGTTATCAGATTGCTTGAAAAGGCTGAACGGGAAAACGTTGTGCAAATCAGCATTCATAACGATTTTAGAGGCAGGTTGAAAACCGAGCAAGAGCTAATCGATATCTACCGGCTTGATGATGCCTTTGTAATCCCGTCCGATGAACGCCATACCCCCGAAACGCTTAATGATGCGGTTGCGAAGGCGGCTGCCATGTACATCGACGAACACTTCTCCGATACTCCCATCATCAATATCGGATATGGTGATACGACCGGACGATTTATGAATTATTTTTCGCAAATTTCAAAAAAGAAACCGACGTATATCTCACTCACCGGCGGAGTGAGTATTTATCTGCTCAACACACAGCTCTCTGCCGGAAATGCATCACTCTACCTTATTCCGGCTCCTTTCGTTGCATCAACAAAAGAAATTGTTGACGCAATTAAAAAAGAAACAGCCGTTATTGAAATTTCGCGGATGCACCCGACGGCAAGTTGTTCGGTTATCGGCATCGGCGGTATGGATGATAATGCGACTGTTATTAAGTCCGGTATCATACAAAAAAACGATTTCGATTTTCTCAAAATGCGCGGCGCTGCGGGTGATGTGCTTGCTCATTTTTTTGACGAAAACGGAACTTTTATTCCGGTTTCTACCGAAGAACGCCTTATCACATATTCACCGGAAGCATTAAAGAAACTGCACAATGTCATTGCTGTTGCTGCAGGAACGGTCAAACGCACCGCAATCAGAGCGGCGCTTCGGGGACAGTACCCGAATATTCTCATAACGGATGAAGCAACCGCAGAGTGGCTTATCGAAAATAAGTAAAGGA
>CAUTXW010000085.1:0-4599 GCA_963542655.1 uncultured Treponema sp.
ACTCGCAGTCAAAAATGTACAAGGATGTACATTTTTGACGAGGTGGTTGCAGTCGACATCGGCGGTTATCCGCGCGGCAGAATTATAGAAATATTCGGCCCGGAATCATCGGGAAAAACAACGCTCGCCCTGCATATAGGAAAAATTGAACCCAATGCTATATTTTTTACAGGTTTGACAAAATGGAAAATAAAAATCTTTCAGCAGCAAAAACAGCTAAAAACGATGAGTTTTATACGCAGTATTCTGACATTCAAAAAGAGATAAATGCATACATCGAATATAATCCGGATGTGTTTAAGAATAAGACCATTCTCTTGCCATGCGACGATCCTGAATGGAGCAATTTCACTAAATTTTTTGCGCAAAACTTTGCCGCATTCGGATTAAAAAAACTCATTAGCACAAGTTATGCCGTTGAAAGCAAGACGTATAAGTATTATCAGCCGAGTTTGTTCGAAACGGAAAGCCCTCTTTTTGACGCAGCTAAAACACGGATACAAGGAAAAATCTTTACGCTTACCGCTGACGAAAACAAGGACGGTAAAATCGATATAAACGATTTGAAATGGTCGTATATGGCAGGAGACGGCGACTTTAGAAGCGCAGAAGTAAAAAAACTACGCAATGAAGCGGATATCATTATTACCAATCCTCCGTTTTCGCTCTTCCGCGAATTTTTAGCATGGATTGTAGAAGCTGATAAAAAATTTGCCATTATCGGAAATAAAAATGCTGTTACGTATAAAGAAGTTTTTCCGCTCATTAAAGAGAATAAAATATGGACAGGAAAAACGGAGTGGGCAGGCGGATTATGGTTTGAAACAATGAATATCAATGATGTGGATAAAATCGTTGATGGGAAGAATATGAAAAATAGCCCTTCCGTTTGGTTTACCAATCTTGACCACGGACGCCGCCATCAGCCGCTCAGTCTGATGACAATGGCTGACAATATTAAATTCAGTAAACACAAAGAAATTAGGGGCATCGGCTATCAAAAGTATGACAATTACGATGCAATTGAAGTTCCCTTTACCGATGCCATTCCGAGCGACTACCGCAGTAACATGGCGGTTCCTATCTCCTATTTTGATA
Organism: uncultured Treponema sp.; assembly: GCA_963542655.1. Classification (GTDB taxonomy): domain Bacteria; phylum Spirochaetota; class Spirochaetia; order Treponematales; family Treponemataceae; genus Treponema. Next base: position 1,099 of record CAUTXW010000085.1, read on the forward strand.
AACATAATCCCGATCAATTCGAAATTATTGATGCAAATAGTATCAGGACTAACGATTCCGTTCCAATAAAAGCGCACGGACTTATCAAAGATAAAGAAGCAGTAATTACAGAAAAATGTGAAGAAAATACTGCAAACTACTTGACAAACACGATAGAGGCTTCACAATTGATTAGCTCCGCTCCGCTCCGCGACGAAGCCGAACCGCACTGCACAACGCACAACCTACGCACGGATTGTCATCAGACGCAAGATGTAACGGTATTATGGGAGTCCCCATCAGCTTCCTCGACAAATACTGTCCCGAACAGTTCGAAATTATCGGTCTTGACCGATACGTCCCCGATAATCCAAACTACGGACACCGGTTTACAATCGGAGGACATGAAACATATGCTCGTATTCTCATCAAACACAAGGGGTAACGGTATTATGGGAGTTCCGATTAGTTTTTTGGATAAATATTGCCCTGAGCAGTTTGAAATTATCGGAGCAACAGAAAGCGAAGGGAAAGGCTTCTCTGCCGGACTCTGGGATGAATCAAGCAGAATCGCACAACCGCTTGTTAATGGAGGACGAAGATACAAACGGCTCTTCATTCGTTTTACCAAAACCGCTTTTTAGCAATACACTATCGCTTTTCCGTCACTTTTATAGTATTCTAATAACAAGGGCATGTATCGCAATTCAAAAAACGGAGACTGATGATGATTACTACACTGAGGACAGACATAACAATAAAAGATATTTGTGAAGGTTTTGTGTACAATGAATACGAAGGTAAAGGCTTATTCGGTCTTTCGGGAATCTTGACTATCCAGCCGGAATATCAGCGGAACTATATTTATGCTGAGGCTAAAAAAGAGGTCAACGTTATCAATTCTATCATAAAAGGATACCCGCTAGGATTATTCTACTTTAATAAAACACCCGACGGAAATTTTGAAGTATTGGACGGACAACAGCGCATTACGAGTATTGGACGATTCGTTACCGATAAATTCGCCATAAAAGACACTCACAGTATGGAACAATACTTTAGCGGATTAGCCGTCGATTTAAAAAATAAAGTCCTTCAAACAAAGCTTTTGATTTATGAATGTGAAGGCACTGAAAGCGAAATAAAAGAATGGTTTAAAATAATCAATATTGAAGGCATTCCGCTCAATGATCAAGAGCTTTTAAATGCCGTGTATTCGGGTTCTTTTATTACCCGTGCGAAAGAAACATTCAGCAACAGTCAAAATGCGCTTATCCAAAAATGGGCAGCGTATATTACCGGTGCCGCAAACCGCCAAGATTATCTTGAACGGGCACTTGATTGGGTAAGCAAAGGAAATATCGGCGAGTATATGAGCCGTCACCGAAACGACACCAGCATCGCTGAACTGAAAACATATTTTAATTCGGTTATCGATTGGATTTCCGCAACATTTATAGATGTAAAAAAAGAAATGAGAGGATTGAAGTGGGGCGAATTATACGAGCGATTCCATGAACAACCATATAACCCGCAAGCTGTTTCAAAAAAATTAAAAGAACTCTATTCCGATTTTTACGTTACCAACAAAAAAGGCATTTTTGAATATATCTTAGGCGGCTGTATCGATACCAGCCTATTACATATCCGTTTTTTTGACGAATCGGTCAAAAGCTCGGCATATACAAAGCAAACCTCAAACGCCGAAAAAAGAGGCATGTCAAACTGCCCTCTTTGTGCAGACGGCTCCACGTCAAATAAAACCCGTATTTGGAAATTGAGCGAAATGGATGCTGACCATGTGTCTGCCTGGAGCAAAGGTGGTACTAGCACCGCCTCAAATTGCCAAATGCTCTGCAAAACGCACAATCGGGCAAAAGGAAATAGGTAATTTTAACACGCACATAAAAACCGGCACTACATCTGTTCTATATTGATGAAAAGAAAGAGCTCGAACGGTTTGAAGAAAAAATACGTACCGGTTAACAGCTCTAAGTGTAGCGGTTGACAGTTCTTATGAGATAAGCATCATATACGCCTCATCTGCGTGCCCGGAGCCGTAATATCGTGCGTAATATATAGAATAAATTGACAGTTCAGCCTATTTGCAATAAAATACTAATATATAGGGGTTCTGTCGCCCCTTTTAAACAAAGTGCAGGAGGTCAATATGAAGCTTGAACTGGGAATTATTCCCATTCATGAGATGAAGTTTTCTGATAAAACTGTCATCAAAGGAACATGTCTCGAAATCAACAAGGAAGAGCTGATCGCTTTAATCAAAGAAGATCCGCTGATCACCGATGTTTCGTTGACAATCGCAAAACCGGGCGATAAAACCCGCATTATTTCCGTCAAGGATGTAATAGAACCGCGCTGTAAGCTCGAAGGAAGCGGTGCATACTTTCCGGGATTCTTTACCGGTGAAGAAGATACCGTCGGTTCAGGTAAAACAGCTGTCCTTCGCGGAGCAGCGGTCGTAACAACCGGTACCGTTGTCGGATTTCAGGAGGGCATCATTGACATGAGCGGCCCCGGCGCTGAATATACGCCATTCTCCCGCACCGTCAATCTCGTGGTAAAAGGCACCGTCAAAGATGACACAACCCGCGCTGTTAAAGAAAAATCACTACGTTTGATGGGACTGAAAACCGCTCGGTATTTAGGAAATGCAGCAAAGTCTGCGGCTCCGGCAGAAACCGAAGTCTACGAAACCCTCAATCCGATCGAACAAGCAAAGCAATACCCCAATCTGCCGAAAGTCGGTTATGTATATGCGCTCCAAAGCCAAGGCCTGCTGCACGACACCTACTACTACGGCATTGATGTTAAGCAGATTGTGCCAACTATTATGTATCCGACGGAAGCAATGGACGGCGCTGTGGTGAGCGGGAATTGTGTTTCCGCCTGCGATAAGAACCCGACCTATGTACATCAGAACAGTCCGGTAATCCATGAGCTGTATAAACGGCACGGAAAAGATTTTAACTTTATCGGCGTTATCATAACGAATGAGAACGTAACACTTGCGGATAAAGAGCGCTCTTCATCCTTGACCGCTCGGCTTGCAGAACAGCTCGGCCTTGATGCTGTTATCATCTCAGAAGAAGGCTTTGGCAACCCCGACGCCGACTTAATGATGAACTGCCGCAAGATTGCAGCAAAAGGCATTAAAACCGTATTGCTGACTGATGAATATGCGGGGCAGGACGGTGCAAGTCAGTCGCTCGCGGATGCTCATCCTTCTGCAGATGCCGTTGTCTCGAATGGAAACGCCAATCAGGTGATCAAGTTACCGAAAATGGACTTGGTAATCGGCGATCCTAAACAGGCAAATGTCATTGCAGGCGCATGGGACGGCAGTTTACATGAAGACGGAAGTATTGAAGCGGAATTACAGGTGATCACCGGCGCAACCAACGAGCTGGGCTTCTGGAAATTATCCGCGCGCGGATTATAAGAGGTAGACAATGAAAAAGATTGTACATTATATCAACCAATTCTTTGCCGGAAAGGGCGGAG
>CAUTXW010000086.1:0-4501 GCA_963542655.1 uncultured Treponema sp.
GTTTGTTACACAAACTTGCTTCTGTTTTATTTCTCGCCCATCCGTGGGCGTTCTGAATTGACATCTTTGTCATCCGCTGAACGTGAGTTTGCGTGCCGCAAACTCACTTCTGCATGGAACCAGCAACATCCGTGTTGCTTCTGAAAGGGAAAAAACGATTAGTTGATTAGTTTATTGCAAGTAGTCTTTTAAGTTTTTACCTTTTTCTTTATCAAGAATACAGAGCATATGATCTCTATTACATACTAATACTTTACTACCGAACTTTTGAAAGACTTCATCGTCATGTGTAATTACAAGACCAGTTTTGCCCTGTACCGCTTGTACGGTAATGGAAAGCATTTTTTCTTTTGTTATTGCATCAAGCGAAACAAAACCCTCATCAATGATAAAATAATCTTTTTGTTTCACTTGATGCAAAAAACGGGCAAGTCCAACACGCTGTCTTTCTCCGCCTGAAATATTTCTGCCACCGCTGCCGAGCTTGCGATCATGTAGTTTTACTAACTCAAGAAGCCGTATATATTCGTTGTATTCAGATTCGTCAAAAGCGTCACCAAGAAAGATATTATCCTGTAGATTGAGATTAAAAATCTCCGCATGTTGGGAAAATACTGCAATTTTTTCAAGAGGAGATATGCTATTTACATTGTTATCCGCATTCAAAAAAAAGAGTATACCGGAATCCGGCTGCTGCAAACCGGTAAGCATATTCACAATACTGCTTTTCCCCTGACCGGAAAGCCCTACAAAACAGCAGCATTCGGAAACCGGCAGCGTTATAGTTGTATTCTGCAAAATACTTGTATCTTGTAATTTGAGCGAGATATTTTCAAACTGATAAAAATAGCCGCCGGTCGTATTGGTAATAGGTTGTGTTTGATGAGTGTTTTCAAAGTCAAAAAATTCATATACGCTGTTCAGCGCTCCGTTTGCATGAAAGAGCAGATCGGAAATAGTTTGAAATGTATTTAAACCGGACTGCAATATATTGTAATACGTTAGTATAAAAATAAAAGAACCAAAGGTTACCGTTCCATTTATGACATTTCTTCCTAAAATTACGATAATTAAGATATTAACGCACGGTTGAATAAAACTGCCGATTACCGTAAAAAGACAGTCAAAAGCATATTGCAGTTTAAATTCTATTTTACGGGCATCGTCAAGTATTGCTCTACTTTTATCGGCAGCAAATGTAACAGCATGTTTTGATGCAAGGAGTGTTTCATTTCCTTGAATAAAATCAAACATCAATGCAGTACTTTCCCCTGATTTTTTGATAAAGACGCTTAAAAGTTTTGAAAACAGATTATTATTTATGAGATAAGCAATACCATACAATAAAAAGAGCCCTGTGCATAACATACCGATAAAAATATTTTTATAATACAATACCGCTAAAATAATGATATTTTGAATGAGCGTAATAAAGTGCCCGACATTGATAGGCGTTAGAAGATTGATAAGATTTTCAAGTGATTGTTCCATCAATGCGGAAAAAAAGCCTTCTCCCATTGTTTTAACGTACCGGGGATTAAGATACAATATTTTATTGATTATAACCATCTGCATATCATTCTTTGCTGCAAAGTGTTTTTTTGCATATAGATAGGTAAGCAGCATTCGCATAAGAAAAATAAGAGCGTATAAAACAAACAGCAATTTTGGATAAGCAAGCGAAAAAACACCGTTTTGAATGTCATCAATAAATTTTTCTATAAAAACCGGCAAAACAATTACTGCAATGTGCAGCGGAGCAAAGAGACAGCAAATGCCCAATAACGTAAGCGTAGTCTTTTTTCCAATGGTTGAACTATAAAAGTGAGTAAAATATTTTAAGCGCATACTATTTATCTATCTCCCTTAAAACATCCTCTATTTTTCTTTTAGTCGGTAATCGCAATGGAGCTTGATCTGTTATGTCGCACATTTGAGGGATCATAGCTTTTAAATAATGTATGGTTCCTCCTTCTACCGGATATTGCACGTCATTATAGATTACTTGGAATTGATTTTCTTTTAAACGTTCGGTGATTGTATTGAGCATGCCTGAAATAGAATCGGTACAAAAACAGTACTTAGTTTTCAACTCCGGCAATGTCCGTAACGCCAATTTTGAGAGCATTTCCTTATAATCAAAGTAATAGAGCTTTAAAAAAAATTCGTTTACATTATTTGATTCTAGAAAATCCTTAGGAAAATAGTGAAAGAGCGTCGCAGGCGGTTCCCCCGGCTTCCGGTTCGCAATCGGTGCAGAATAGTTTTCTATCCCCGGACAATGCCCCATCTCGGCAAGCATTTCAAGGTCGTATTCCGTACGGCTTTTGAGCCGCTCCGCTTCAAAGAGCTTGCCCTGACGATGCAGCACCTGCAAACGTGCCTCAAGCTCCATTTTAATCCGCTCAATCGCATTCGGTATCGCATTTTCCGGCATAACAAAATGCTTTGCAGGATAAATCGAAAGTTCTTCAAACTCCTGACGAATCTCCATAGTCAGCGGGTTAAAGCGGCGGATGCGGACAATCTCCTCCCAATCAAACTCCACGCGGTAGGCTTCTTCCATATATGCCGGAAAAATTTCCATCACATCGCCTTTTACCCAAAACCTACCCCGCTCAAGCACGGCATCATTACGTTCATACTGCAAACTCACCAGCTGCTTTTTCAGCTTATCCGGCTCAATCATCTGCCCCTTTTCTATTGTAATCCGCAAATCCCGCCACGATTCAGGCAGCCCTAAACCGTAGATACACGACACCGTTGACACAACAATTACATCCCGCCGCTCCATTAGGCTAAACGTCGCCGACAGCCTCAGCCGGTCAATTTCATCGTTAATCGACGCATCTTTTTCAATATATAAATCCCGTGCCGGCACATACGCCTCCGGCTGGTAGTAGTCGTACTATGAAACAAAATACTCCACCGCATTGTCGGGGAAAAAGCCCTTAAACTCACGGTACAGCTGTGCTGCCAGCGTCTTATTGTGGCTGATAATCAGCGTCGGCTTTTGCACCGCCTGAATAATATTCGCCATGGTAAACGTCTTTCCCGACCCCGTAACCCCTTTCAGCGTTTGGAATCGGTCTCCCGCCCGAATGCCGTATCGCCTCACCTTGATCCCCCGCAGGGGCATAATCCGCTTTCAATGTAAATTGTTTCATAGATGTTAATTGTAGTACATTTTTTGTATTTTGTGTAGGCAGAGGGATAATGGAGGGGCAACGCCCCTACGCTCCAAAAAAACGGCGTACTGCTGCACCGTTACCGGCTGCGTTTTCGGTATCCCTCAACCGCACCTGCTGCTTTTACGGAGTACGCCGTTTGTTTTTACGCTACCCCCTCTGCGGGGACACCCCGCAACGCCCCATCCAAAAAACATCGCCTTTTACGTGGAAAATGGAATGTACTGTCAGAACTACTCAATTACTTATGCGCCTTCGTAGTATCGTTGTTTTTGCCGTTCATATTCTGCATCTTCCTCAGGGGTTGGTTCCCGTAAAAGACCGGTATCCGCATCTATAACAGCCCTACCGAGAAATTTTCCATCAGGAGCAAAGATAATGTAGCTATAAATGTAGTTATATGCATGGGAAGAAATGTGAGCCCCCATGGGTTTGCCGTCTTCGTAAAACCATACTTGGTGTATAGAATATCGGTCTGAATCCTGCCATATAGAGAGCGATGAGTTGTTAGAAATAGAAACCTGCTTTACTGTACCGTTTTCATAGGAATGAACATCTTGGCAGTCTGACAGTATCAATTTCTCCTGAGCGTATGGATCATCATCTCTTCCTGTATATCTGAATATGTTCCCGTAACCTTGTTCATTAATTTCTGCATACATGGTATAGGTGTCCGGTAATGTTACCGCAGAAGCAGGGTTGAGATATTCAATTTTTCCCGAAGGATATATGCCTATTTCTTTTATAGTAAGTAAGCCTAACGGAGTATCAAAGACCTGTGGCTGTATAGGTGCGGATTTAAAGGCACCGGTTTCGTAAAATGTAACAGAATCAAAGGTACTAGTTTTTATTTTTCCTGCCGGTGTTTTTAGCCAATCATCACTGTCTATACGGGCAGTTTTGATAGTACCGTTTTCATAAAAAGTAACTTCGTAAGTTAACTTAAAATCCGACAATGCTTCAAAACCGGGATAAACGCCTTTCGGCATTTTGCTTCCTAAGTTGGAGCCCATATAAACATATATTAATCTTTCGTTTTCATCAAATTGAATACGATTTGCAGGAAGCTTTCCTAATGGGGTAGATACTTCAAAAGTATAAATATCAATGGACTGTATGCCGCCGTTTTCATAGAAATGTGTTTTGTTGCTGCCATAATCCTGCTTGCATTCAATAGTTCCTAAGGAGGTTTTAATACGCTGTTTGTCTTTTAATCGCCCACTTTTGATAAAGCCGTTATCATAAAATTCGACCGTATAACTCCTATGTTTTTTGTCAAGTAGAAAAGCGAAACTTTTTAGTTTTTTCTCTGC
>CAUTXW010000087.1:0-4457 GCA_963542655.1 uncultured Treponema sp.
GATGCCCACCATTCCCGAAATGGGCAAATACTGGTCTGCAATGAATGCAACTTTTGCGAATATCTGGGACGGCGGCAATGTTACGGAAAAACTGAATGCTGCTGCGGCTACAATGGAGTCGATACAATAGGGTATTGGGGCTGTCCAAAAACTGAAAGCCTATCGGCTTTTTCTGTAAGGAAATTATTCATTATATCCGCTAAAGCGAATTGCGAAACAGTTTTTGGACAGTTCCCTTAGATATAGGTGCTTGGTATGCAGTTTTCGGCAATAGAACATCGCAGTACGGACAATTTTTGTTATCCGCTCAATGAAAATGAACTTATGATCAGCCTTAAAACCGGCAGCGACATACGGCGTGTATTTATTGTATACGGAGATCCGTTCGACGGTTCGGTAACACCGGACGGATGGGCATGGGAAGGCAAACGACAGGAAATCACCCGCAAAAAAGATCTTCCGTATCATACATGGTGGCAGGTAACGGTTGCGCTTCCTTATGGACGGTGCAAATACTGCTTTGAACTGCACGGTCAAGACGAAGGCGATGTCCGCTACTGTCTGGAAAACGGGTTTTACACGGCAGATGAGCTTGTTACGCTGCGCCGGATAACCGGTAATTTTCCCGGTTTTGAGTTTCCGTGGCTGGATGGCGCCGAATGCGTCCGCGTACCGGATTGGGTACCCCACACCGTGTGGTATCAAATTTTTCCCGATCGGTTTTGCAGGGATACCGCCTCGCAGAAACCGAATGCTCTGCCGTGGCCTGCTGCCGAGGATGCCGTTACCAACAATGAACACTATGGCGGTACGCTTCGAGGTATTACCGAAAAGCTCGGCTATCTTGCCGATTTGAACATTACCGGCTTATATCTTAATCCGGTTAATGTTTCGCCAAGTGTCCATAAGTATGATACATCCGATTATTTAAAAATCGATCCTGCATTCGGTACTGCGGAAGACTTATGCATGTTGGTGAAAGAAGCCCATGCACGCGGTATAAAAGTGATGCTGGACGGCGTCTTTAACCACTGCGGCTGGGACTTTGCACTGTGGCAGGATGTTGTCCGCAACGGAAAAGCCTCGCCGTATTTCGATTGGTTTATCGTAAAAGAATGGCCGTTTGAAACCGTTGCAGAACCGGAAAGTGAAGCCGCCGCGAGCCGACCGTCCGGTACAAACGGAAAAAGCGGACGATACAGCGTTTTTGCGTATGTCGATACGATGCCAAAGCTGAATACCAATAATCCTGCCGTCGTCGATTATCTGCTGAACGTATGCGAAACATGGGTGCGCAGTTATGATATTGACGGGCTCCGGCTCGATGTTGCGAATGAGCTTTCGCACACATTTTGCAGGCAGCTTTATCGGCGGATGCGCAGTCTTAAAAAAGACTTTTACCTGCTCGGTGAAATATGGCGCAGTGCCTTGCCGTGGCTGCGCGGCGGCGAGTTGGATTCGGTAATGAATTATCCGCTCGCGCTGTGCTTCTGGAAATTCTTTTGCGATAAAACGCTGCCTGCCCTGACTTTGGAGCGGGAAATAAACGCTGTTTTTACTGCCTATCCCGAACCTGTTACCGTAGGCCTGTTTAATCTGCTGGATTCCCATGATACGCCGCGCCTTTTTACCCGCAATGGCGGTGATGCGTTCGCTGTATGGCAGCAATACGCGCTGCTGTTGAGCCTGCCCGGTTCGCCGTGTATCTATTACGGCAGCGAGGTTTTGCTTGCAGGCGGAAATGATCCCGATTGCCGCCGCTGTATGCCGTGGCAGGCTATCGAAGCAGGTGAATACGCCGAACCGATGAGCATGATGCGGCAGTTGATTGCTTTGCGCCATACGCATCCGGCAATGACCGCTTCCGGTTACTCATATCTGCATGACGTGCCGCTTACCGAAAGCGAACCGAATAGAATTATTCATTTGCAAAAGTATGCCGAAACGGTAGAATCTGCGGAAACTACGGAGACCGTTGAAACCGCGGAAGTGCCGATTACGCGGAGCATAGACCTCATTCTCAATTGCGGTACGGCTCCGGTATCAATCGCACAGATAATAGATGAAAAAACGCAAGTTTTCGTATCCCTGCGCTGCAGAGATAAAACGGTACTGCCCGGCGGCTTTATCTTTTTTGAACACCTCATCAACCGATGAACTTCCGTGTACATCGGTTGATGGCGAATTTTGGCAATGCCAAAATATCGCTTCTGTTATAACCACCGCCATCCGTGGCGGTAAAGTTTGCGGTGCAAACTCGATTATTTACGGGTGCGCCGTCCTGAACTTCGGAGCAAAGCTCCTCGTTGCAGGACATGCGCACGACTAAAAACTTTTTCGGATGTTTAAACATCCTGCAAAAGTTTTTATAGGAGGAGTTTTAATGGCTACAACGACCTTACAAGGCGCTGCCGTTATCGACAAATCAATTATCAAAAAGACATCAACCGCATCGACGTGCTTTATGGGGCTCGGTCAGATCCTCTATTTAAAGCAATACGTGCGCGGCGCCTTTTTCGCTTTGATGGAATTGGCGGTCTTATTTTTGATCTTTTTTGATCAGACGGTTATGCAGTTCAATGGAAAAGGCCCCATCGTGCGGAGTCTGATCGGCCTTATCACACTCGGAGATGAAAAACCGAATGTCCCTATCAAGATGAAGGATCATTCCATCTTTATGATGATTGGCGGCCTTATCACCGTATTGCTGCTCGTCGTGTTTATCTGCGTGTATGTTGCGAACGTGATCACTGCGAAAAAAACGGCAGCGTATATTGTCGAAAAGCAGCGCTATCCGTCCACTGAGGAATCCCGTAAGAAGTTTGTCGAATCGGCGTTTCCGTATCTCGGACTGAGCCCTGCGATCCTGTTGATCTTGTTTTTCACTGTTTTGCCGCTCATCTTTTCGGCGCTGGTTGCCTTTACGAATTATTCATCGCCCAAGCATATCCCGCCGAATAACCTTGTCGACTGGGTCGGTTTTGAAAACTTTATCACGATGTTCAATTCCAAGCTGGCGAACAGTTGGTTTTCCGCTTTCGGGCGCGTTGCACTGTGGACGGTTATTTGGGCGTTCTTTGCAACCACGACCTGTTATTTTACCGGTATGATATTCGCGGTTATCCTTGTTGACAAGCGCATCAAGCTGCCGAAATTCTTCCGAACCGTGTTTATCCTGCCGTATGCCATTCCGGTTATGCTGAGCTTGTTCATTTGGGCGAACCTTTTAAACGGAACATTCGGCCCCATCAACCGCTCGCTGATGCAGTTCGGTCTTTTGAGTGAACCGATTAAGTGGCTTTCCGACCCGTTTATGGCAAAGATTACGATGCTGTTGGTCAATATTTGGATCGGCTTTCCGTATAGTATGATATTGATTACCAGCAATATGACGGCCATCCCTGCGGATATTTATGAGGCGGCAACCATCGACGGTGCGAATAAATTGCAGCAGTTCTTCCGCATCACACTTCCGTTGGTGCTGTTCCAAACAATGCCTATTCTCATTATGCAGTTTGCCGCCAATATCAACAACTTCGGTGCGGTATTCTTCCTTACTGCCGGCGGTCCGAATCTTGACGACAGTATTCAGACAAAGGCAGGCGCAACCGACCTGTTGATTTCGTGGATTTATAAGCTCACGTATGATACGCCGACGTTGTACAACCTTGCCTCGGTACTTTCGATCCTCGTGTTTGTCGTGCTGGTGCCGTTCGCAGTCTATAATTTTACGCATACCAAGGCGTTTAAAGAAGGAGAACTGTAATGAAAAAGCATTCTCTGAGTACCATACTGGTGCTGATTATCCTGTATACCGTCCTTATTTCGACGGTGCTCTTTGTCCTCTATCCCGTTGCCTTTACCGTCGGCGCAGCGTTTACCAAGACCAATTCGTTGGCGGCAACAAGTATTTCTCCTATCCCCAAGGAACCGTCGGTGTATCAGTTTAAACGGCTTTTAACACCTGCGGACAAAATCGTCGAAGGTACAACCGATGTGCGCGGCACCAACTACGTTAAATGGTACGGCAATACCCTCAAGATTGCGGTGTTCAATGTTCTTTTGACCTTGGCTGTCTGCGTAACCGCCGCCTATATCTTTTCCCGTTTTAGGTTCCCGCTGCGGAAGCCGCTGCTCGCTTCTATGATTGTGCTGCAGATGTTCCCAAGCTTTATCGGAATGGTTGCAACGTATGTACTGCTATGGAAGATAAACGGCTTAAATACCCATTGGGGACTCCTTTTGGTATATGCGGCGGGCAGTGTGCCTTTTAACGTATGGCTGATGAAAGGCTATTTTGATACGGTGCCGAAAAGCGTTGAAGAGGCGGCTCATGTCGACGGCGCCGGTTCGTTTACCACATACGTGAAAATCGTACTGCCGATGGTAAAGCCGATGATTATGTTCCTTGCGCTTACCAGCTTTACCGCACCGTGGATGGACTTTATCTTCCCGCG
>CAUTXW010000088.1:0-4028 GCA_963542655.1 uncultured Treponema sp.
AAACATCTTAAAATTTGCTTTTTTTGCTAAAAGGTCCAAATTTAATTTTTCCATCCAAGAAAATACCCCCCCCCCCCCCCCATACGCGGACGCATAAATAACCGCACGTTTGCCGCAGAAAAATCCCGCAGTATAACGCAAAGCATCGGTTTTAAGCTGACATTGGTTGTTTCACTGGTGTTGTTGCTGGTCTTTGCAGGAAAAGCGACCTACGATGCGGTCGTTGATTATTCAAGTGAAATTGCGGAAAACATTTCCGATACGACTGCACAAAATCAGCTATTAGCGGCGTCGCTTGAGCGGACGTTTGCTGAAGTGCACCAAACCTGTCTTGATTTAGATTCACTGGTACAATATGAATTACGCTTGCCTGCCGCACAACGAAGCAGAGAGCGTCTGATTGAATACACAAAGATGCTGTTGGAGAAAAACACCGCGCTCCAAGGGCTTGCTGCGATGTTTGAACCGAATGCGTTCGACGGTAACGACGCCGCGTTTGCGGATAACGGCTTTTATAAATCGGATGGAAGATATGTGCCGTATATTGAGCGGACGGGCTCGCAGATAACGGTACGAATTATGGATGATTTGTATGACGCGAGAGTTCCGGAATGGTATGCGCGGCCTATAACCCAGCTGAACGCGATCATGATTCCCCCGTTCAAGTGGGAAAACTATATTTTAACGACGTTCGGTATTCCGATTATCTATAACGGCAAGGCGATTGGTGTGATCGACGCCGATATTGATGTAACCGCGCTCCAAAGCCGGTTGGAAAAAATACCCGGTACTATAAAAGAAGACTTTAAATTGCTCTGCAGCGAAAACGGAACGATTGTTGCCAACGGAATCGATGCTTCTAAGGTGCTGGAAAATCAATTTGATATTAATCCTGAATTTAAAAAACATTTTGAAGCGATTGCACGGAAGGAAACCGCCGAGCAGACGGCGATGTCTCATACCACCGGGCTGAATTCAAAATTTATCTTTGTTCCGGTGGATGTTTCCGGCGTGGCCGAAAACTGGGCATTTATTTCGATTACGGCACTCAGCGTGTTTACGGCTCAAGCGCAGCGCAGCCTGATGATCACTATTATTCAGTATCTTTGTATTTTGATTGCCGTGGTTATCCTCCTGTTCATTTTGATTAGGCACTATGTCAGTAAGCCGCTTCACTTTACGAGCAATGCGCTGAAGAATATTGCGCAAGGGGACGGCGACCTTACCGTCAGGCTGCCCGTGCGCGGGAATGATGAAATTGCCGAGCTTTCCGAATACTTTAACGAAACGATTGCGAAGATTAGGGATGCTGTGCAAGCGGTCGGCGTCAACAGTAATACAATGGAAGAAATCGGCGCCGAGCTTGCTTCCAACATGACTGAAACCGCGAGCGCGGTGAATCAGATCAGTGCGAACATCGACGGCGTGAAGCAGCAGGCAATGACGCAAGCGGCAAGCGTTACCGAAACGGCGGCTACAATTGAAGAGATTGTCCGCACGATTAAGCAGCTGAATAACAGCATTGAAACCCAGGCGGCGAGCGTCGCGCAGTCGTCCGCATCCGTGGAGGAGATGGTTGCAAATATCACGTCGATTGGGCAGACGCTCGGCAGAACCGATGAGGTGATCCGGCACCTGACGACAGCGACCGGCGACGGCAAAGCCACCGTGGCAACATCCAACACCGTAACGCAGAAGATCGCCGAAGAGTCCGGCTCGCTGATGGAAGCGTCGAGCGTTATTCAGCATATTGCGTCGCAGACAAACCTGCTCGCGATGAACGCGGCGATCGAGGCGGCTCATGCAGGGGAAGCAGGAAAGGGCTTTGCCGTCGTTGCGGATGAAATCCGCAAGCTGGCGGAAGAGTCGTCGGCGCAGGGCAAGACCATTACGGCCACGCTGAAAACCCTATCGGGCGAGATTGAGATACTATCGGCTTCTTCTAAAACGGTGGAAGAGAAGTTCAATGCGATTTTTACGCTTGCCGAGCAGGTGAAAAGCATGAGCTACCAGCTGACGGAAGCCATGCATGAGCAGGAAAACGGCGGCAAAGAAGTGTTGATCGCGATTAAGAGCATCAACACGGTAACGACGGAGGTGCAAGCCGGTTCGGAAGAAATGCTGAAAGGCGGAGAAGGCGTTGCGTCTGAAATGCAGAAGCTCGACAGCCTGACCCGCATCATCACCGAAAGCATGAACGAGATGGCGTCCGGCGCCGTGCAGATTAACAACGCCGTCCAGGAGGTCAACGAGATTACGCAGCGGAATAAGGGTGCGATTGAGAATTTGGCACAAGAGGTCTCCAAATTTAAAGTGTAGACTTTTGAAAATATTCGGCGCATCTACTGCGTCGTACGGCAAAAAAGTGTCCTCAACGTATCAAAGATACGCCTGCGGTACTTTTTTGCCGTCCTCCTTGTATCTACACCGTCTATTTTCAAAAGCGGTGGAAATAGCTCTTTTCGGATAAAAGATTTCTTCCCTTCCCTAGAACCCATCCTATCTTCAAAAGAACCGCTTAGTTGGATTGCTAGCTAGCGTGGCAATCCACGCCCTAAGTACCCATCGTGGTTCCAGGGCTTGGTTCTAGAATAAAAGTTAAGCAGGTATGCTTTTTTACGATAAAGCCTTTCAGAATGGACAGGGATGTCTATTGATTGATGAGGTATCTTTTCGTCTGTTTCGGCTATTTTCAAAAGCGGTGGCAATAGGTTTTTCCCATCTAAAGAAAAATGACGACTTAGTTGGATTGCTAGCTAGCGTTGCAATCCAGCCCTAAGAACCCATCTGAGTTCCAAGGTTTAGTTCTAAAATAAAAGTTGAGCAGGTATGCTTTTCACGATAAAAGGCTTCTCAGAACGGGCATAGAACCTGTTTAAGGTCTTCTACGGAGAATCGATATAAAAGTCAGTATCATGAAGTGCGGTCTTATGCTTCCTCTCGCAGTTTTTCCAAAGCCTGCGAAGCTTTTCAAGCCATACAAAGCTTCGTTCTACCACCCACCGTTTGGGAATGACTGCAAATGTATGTAATTCATTGCGCTTATTTGTACCGTTACCGCTTCTCCCAAAACTGCCTTTACCCCATTGGCAAACGGCTTTCCTCTATACCCTCCATCACACAAAAGGCTTTTTACTTCTGTCAACTCTTCTTTATTTTACTCAAAAGCGAGCAATGCACCGGTTCTGTCGGTAACACTGGCTACCGTTATGGCAAGGGCATGCAGCAATCCTTGCGTATCGACTGCAATGTGCCGCTTTATCCCTGATATTTTTTTGCCGACATCGTATCCTTTCCCTTCGGCGCTGTCGGTATTTTTAACACTCTGCGCATCTACTATAAGAAAGCTGCTGTTGCAAGACTTGCGCCCCTGTTTTATACGAGCCTCGCCAATTAATTTTTTTTAAGCACTGATGTAAAAGACTTTGCTGCCCATCCTGTGCCTTATTCCAGATGCTAAAATAATAGTAAACGGTATTCCATTTGGGAAAACCTTCCGGCAGCATCCGCCATTGGCAGCCGCTTTTCAGTAGATACAGTATGGCACAAAATACTTCATATAAATCCACTTTTCTCGGTGCGGTCTTTTTCCGTCCGCTTTCTAATAAGGGGCGGATATGCTCAAATTGTTCTTTAAAATGAACCAGTTGAACAAAGTTTGAACTTTGAAAACTGGTGCATTGGTGCGCGAAAAGCGCACACGTTGATAAAAGAGTTTGCTTGCAAACTCTCAGTGTTTTTCAGCCGCGCTCTTTTGCGGCTGAAAATAAACCTTCTTTTGTTATGTCGCTTGGATATTGCTTTCTCATCCTTTTATTATAGCTTATTTCCTAGACTTTAAACAGGTTCTAACATCTAATGGGAAGCTTTAAAAACTTTATTTCTTAGAGCGTGTCGAATACAATTTTCAAAATAAGGAAACTGTCTATTACTCCCGTTTTATAAAAAGTCTTCGATGTTGATCTCTTCTACTTCGTCGCTTACGATATCGAAACAGTGATCGTCGCCAAATTTTTCCATCAGTGCGT
>CAUTXW010000089.1:0-4014 GCA_963542655.1 uncultured Treponema sp.
TGAATTACCATAACTCCTCTCCTTTTGCGTGCGTCTAACGCAATTCGGGATGCAAGAAACAGTATAGGTCTTTTATATGAATATGTCAATCTATAAATGCAACATCTATCGATACAAAATCTTTATCTTCGGAGGCTTTAGAAAAACCGATTGCTTTTCGGAATAAATAGTAGTATAATATGGCTCTATTGAAGGATAACTTTATGCTGAAAACCCTATCAAAAAGCCTTCGGGAATATAAACGGACGTCCGTGCTCGCAGTGCTTCTGACAATCACAGAGGTTGTATTTGAAATTATTATCCCCTCCTGTATGGCGTATTTAATCGATTTTGGAATTGAACTCGGTGCAATGGGAACCGTATTCAAGTACGGGGCGGCGCTGTTAATTTTTGCAATTATTCAATTGCTGACAGGCGTTTTTTCGTCGATTACAGCAGCAAAGGCTTCGGCAGGATTTGCTGCAAACCTTAGGCAAGATATGTACGCTAATGTTCAAACCTTTTCTTTTTCCAATATCGACAAATTTTCAACTTCTTCCATTATAACGCGGCTTACCACCGATGTAACGAATGTACTCAATTCTTATCAGATGCTGGTAAAGCTCGCTGTGCGTGCTCCCGGTATGATGATTTTTGCGATGATCGCATCGTTTAGAATCAGTCCTAAAATTTCCATGATATTTCTATGTATGATTCCGCTGCTGGGACTCGGCATCTTTTTGATTATCAGTAAAGTGCATCCGATATTCAGAAATGTTTTTAAGACCTATGATAAGCTCAACAATGTCGTGCAGGAAAATGTGCGCGGAGTACGGGCGGTAAAGTCCTTTAACCGGCAGCAGTACGAAATTGAAAAGTTTGAAAAAATTTCGGAATCGATTTATCGAGGATTTTCAAAGGGGGAGAGGTATATCACTCTGATGATGCCGATGGCGCAGCTATGTATTTATACCTGTATGATTTTGATTTCATGGTTCGGCGCGAAGGAGATTGTTGCAAGCGGGAACAATGCGGCACAGGGCTTAACTACCGGATCGCTTATGGCTCTTTTTTCGTATGCTACACAGATTATGATGAGCTTGATGATGTTCTCCATGGTCTTTGTGATGATTACGATTTCCCGTTCATCTGCGGAACGTATTGCCGAAATTTTAAATGAACGCTCTACCATTCAAAACTCTGAACATCCTGTAACGGAGGTAAAGGACGGAAGTATATGCTTTACCGATGCCGATTTTATGTATAGTGCCGATGCGGATAAAAAAGTTATTACCAATGCAAACATTTCAATCAATTCGGGAGAAACGGTTGGAATTATAGGAGGTACCGGTTCTTCCAAGACTTCTTTTGTGCAGCTCATTCCCCGCTTGTACGACGTTACTTCCGGTGCGGTCAGCGTCGGCGGCATAAATGTAAAAGACTATGATGTAAAAACTCTGCGGGATGCGGTTGCCATGGTTTTACAGAAAAACGAATTATTCTCAGGTACGGTAAAAGATAATTTGAAATGGGGCAATGAACACGCAAGCGATGAAGAAATCGTCAAAGCCTGCCGCCTTGCCTGTGCTTCCGAATTTGTCGAAGCAATGCCGGAAGCTTATGATTCCCGTATCGAGCAGGGCGGAACAAATGTTTCGGGCGGACAAAAACAGAGGCTCTGTATTGCGCGGGCGCTTTTAAAAAGGCCTAAGATTTTAATCCTTGATGATTCCACCAGTGCGGTGGACACCAAGACGGATGCTCTGATTCAAAAATCATTTAAAGAGTTCCTTCCGGAAACAACAAAGATTATTATTGCGCAGCGGATTTCTTCCGTGCAGCATGCAGATAAAATCCTCATATTCGATAAGGGTTCAATTACTGCGGTAGGCACACATGACGAACTGTTGCAGACGAGTGCCATCTATAAAGAAGTCTTTGAAACTCAACAAAAAGGACATGAATAATATGAAACCCATTCACACAGCAAAACCGGAAATGAAACTTTCCATGCCGGCCGTCAAACGGCTTCTTTCCTACCTTAAGCAATATAAAACCGTTCTTGCGGTTGTTACGGTCTGTATTTTATTAAGTGCAGGAGCAACCGCATCAGCAGCTTTGTTCCTGCAAGTATTGATTGATAGGTATATTATGCCGCTTCTTGTGCAAAGCACTCCGGTGTTTAGCGGACTTTTACAGGTTCTCATCTTTATGGCGGCGATTTACGGCACCGGTGTTCTCTGTTCGTGGATTTATAACCGCTTGATGATTAAGGTTGCACAGCGGACTCTCAAGCGGATTCGAGATGAAATGTTCTCTAAGATGCAGCGTTTTCCTCTACGCTATTTTGACACGCACACTCACGGAGATATTATGAGCCGCTATACCAACGATACCGACACACTCCGGCAGATGATTACGCAGTCAATGCCGCAGCTGATTTCTTCCATGTGTACGATTGTTACCGTGTTCTTCGCAATGCTGTATCAGAGCATATATCTTACGATTATCGTTGTCGCTTCTATCTTTTCTATTTTAAAAGTGATTAAGTTTGTCGCAAAAAAAAGCGGCTTCTATTTTGTCCGGCAGCAGGAAACGCTCGGACAGCTGAACGGCTATGTTGAAGAAATGATTAACGGACAAAAGGTAATTAAAGTGTTCTGCCGCGAAGAAGCGGTCAAAGCCGATTTTCATAAAAAAAATGCCGCATGGCAGGAAAGCGCCTCAAAGGCAAACTCCTATGCGAATATCATCATGCCCTTTATGAATGCACTCGGTTATTTTCAGTATGTGATTGTCGCCCTTATCGGCGCATGGTTCGCCATTGCAAAAATCCCCAATCCGACTATCGCAGGTATCAATACGCTGACGCTCGGTACCATCGCGTCGTTTTTAACGCTATCGCGGAATTTTACCAATCCTATTTCTCAGCTTTCCAATCAGCTCAATTCGGTTATCAATGCCGTTGCAGGCGCCTCGCGGATTTTTGCGCTGATGGACGAAGCGCCGGAGGAAGATGCCGGTACCGTTACTCTCGTAAATGCACGGGAAGAAGCCGGTACTCTGACCGAAGCTGAGGAGCACACCGGAGTATGGGCTTGGAAAGAAATGCACGAGGACGGAAGCATTACATTGACAAGGCTTACCGGCAAGGTGATTTTTGAGCATGTCGATTTCGGTTACTCGCCTGATAAAAAAGTTTTAAAAGACATAAACCTTTTTGCAGAACAAGGCCAGAAGGTCGCATTTGTCGGGGCAACAGGTGCGGGCAAAACAACTATTACCAATTTGATCAACCGCTTTTACGATATTAACAAAGGGACTATTACCTATGACGGAATACCGATTACCCGGATCAAGAAAGAAGACCTGCGGCGTTCTCTCGGTATCGTATTGCAAGAGGTGAATTTATTTACCGGCACCATTATGGAAAATATCCGTTTCGGCAACTTGGATGCAACCGACGAACAGTGTATCGAAGCGGCAAAACTTGCCAATGCTCACAATTTTATTACAATGCTTCCACATGGTTATGACACGGTTATTGAAGGAAATAAAAACTCTCTTTCGCAAGGACAGAGGCAGCTATTGTCCATCGCCCGCGCCGCAGTCTCCGACCC
The DNA here is from genome assembly GCA_963542655.1 of uncultured Treponema sp. Taxonomy (GTDB): domain Bacteria; phylum Spirochaetota; class Spirochaetia; order Treponematales; family Treponemataceae; genus Treponema. Next base: position 3,600 of record CAUTXW010000089.1, read on the forward strand.
GCCCGTCATGATTTTGGACGAAGCGACATCTTCCATCGACACCCGAACCGAAGCTCTTATCCAAAAAGGTATGGATAGGCTGATGGAAGGCCGAACCGTTTTCGTCATCGCCCACCGTCTTTCCACCGTTATGAATTCCGACGTTATCATGGTCTTGGATCACGGTGAAATTATCGAGCGCGGCACACACACCTCCCTGCTGGAGAAGAAGGGAGTATATTACCAACTCTACACGGGCGCCTTAGACTTTGACAAATAGACGGGCATCTGCGTTGTCGCTTAACAAAAAACAGTCCTCAACGTATCAAAGATACGCCTGCACTTTTAATTTGAGTGGAAAAATATCAGTTTTAGCAAAACGGAGGATAAAATATGAAAAAAATCATGCTCTTATCGGCAGTTATTTTATTTATTG
>CAUTXW010000090.1:0-3877 GCA_963542655.1 uncultured Treponema sp.
ATACAAGATAATTCTATGACTTTATTATACGAGGGTTTAATACCCCGACGCTTGCATCGGGGTTGTTGATTCTTGGAGTAAACATTTGAATCGGTGGCAAAGCTTCACGCAGTAGTGATTTACTCCACAGAGCCTTTTGTCGTGTTTTATTGTTATAAAACTACGCTCAGTATTGCATCATATTCTAAAATGAAAAGCAGCGGCTGGACTATCATTATGAGCGCCCTCGTTTCTGAATTTATGGGATCGGTTGATGAACTGCGCCTTGAAATGCTGATTATCGGTATGGTTATTTTGCTGGGTTCTCTCACTATCGTGTTCTTTGTCGCGCGTACCGTAGTAAAACCGATACAACCGATACAGACTGTGTTTTCCGCTTTACAGAATATCGCACAAGGCAAGGGAGATTTAACTGTGCGGCTTATTGGAAGCAAGTAGTGTTATTCAGCACATTGCAAGTCAGACAAACCTGCTTGCGATGAACGCTGCGATTGAAGCAGCCCATGCAGGAGAAGCGGGCAAAGGTTTTGCCGTCGTCGCTGATGAAATCCGTAAACTTGCCGAAGAATCGAGCGTACAAGGTAAAACTATTACGGCAACGCTTAAAACTTTATCAGGCGAAATTGAAACACTCTCAGCTTCTTCTAAAACTGCCGGAGAAAAATTTACTGCAATATTTCGCCTATCCGAACAGGTAAAGGATATGAGTAGCCGGCTGATGGAAGCGATGAGGGAACAAGAGAACGGCAGCCGTGAAGTCCTCGGTGCAATTAAAACGATTAACACCGTAACTACGGAAGTAAAAGCCGGTTCAGGAGAAATGCTGAGAGGCGGCGAGGGCGTTGCAGAAGAAATGCGGAAACTCGATGACCTTACCCGCATCATCGCCGACAGTATGAACGAAATGGCAAGCGGAGCAGTACAGATTAGTAATGCAGTACAGGATGTCAATGAGATAACACAAAAGAATAAAGCAAGTATTGATAACTTGGCAAAGGAAGTAAAAAAGTTTAAGGTATAGGCGGATGTTAGGACGATGCCTTGCGGTTCGATAAGCTATAACTTTTTTTACAAAATATTGTATACTATGAGAAATTGATGGGGGTATTTATGTCAGAATTAGCTTTTCAGCAACTTTCAGCACAAGTTGATATGCTTTCTTATGCTGAGAGAATAAAATTACTTGATAAAATAGTACGGACTTTACATACACCTGTAAAAACTCATAAAAGGGCATTTTCAGACTTTAGTACTGCTTTTGGCTTGTGGAAAGACAGGTCTCTTTCTGTTGAGGAAATAAGAAGCAAAGCTTGGGGGCGTTCTTAATGATTTATCTTTGCGATACTTGTGTTCTTATAGACTACCTTCGTGGAAAAAGTGAAGTGCAGCAAAAACTTGAGCAAGATAAAGAATTAGGATTGGGAATATCTTCTATTACTTATATGGAGTTAATGGTTGGTGCTTTGAACAAGCGGGAAGTCGGCATTATAAAAAAGGCTTTTTCGGATTTTGAAATTGTAGAAGTTTCTGAATTGATTTCTGTAAAAGCCAGAAGTTTGATTGAAAAGTATACTAAAAGTCATGGGCTTTTGATTCCGGATGCCTTGATTGGTGCTACTGCATTAGAATTAGGATTGCCGCTGTATACTACGAATATCAAAGACTTTCAGTTTATTCCTGATTTGATTTTAGTGTAGATTAAGATATAGGTTTGTAGAGAAAAAGTGACTAACGCGTGCTTCAACCTGACATTATGATGAAGTGCACTACGGCTTTTTGCGGAATGTGGTGCCTGCATATTCTGATGTACCGCTTACCCAAAGCGGAGTATGGGGCGCACGGTTTGTGCAAGACATCTCCAAGGATGGAAAAGGCTATCAGTCGCGGCTTAGCAATGTGCTGCGATGGGATCGGTTGATGAGCTGCGCCTTGAAATGCTGATTATTTCGATTGCCTCAATGTAAACAGAGGTCAATATGGCGTACGAAACCGCTAGCCTTCACGCGGCACGTCTACCCGTGCTTCTGTGCCCGTTTCCGGGTTGCTGGTGATGGTGAGTGTTCCGCCCAAAAGTTTTGCTCTCATTTCCATTCCGCTCATACCAAAGTGCAGTTTTCGTGCAGTATGAATTACCGCTGTATCAAAACCTGTTCCGTCGTCAAAAATCATGATTCGGATGTTACTATGTTGAGACCGCGCCGCTCCATCTTTTCCCGAATATTCAGCATTCCTAATCACCACACTTGTTTCTTCTGCTTTGGCGTGAGCGCGGACATTGTTCAACGCTTCTTGAATAATGCGTACAATGTGATGTTTTTGTTCGGTTGTAAAATTTTCAAGCACAACATTTTGTTCTACAAAAAACGTACAGGGAATTCCTGACTGTTCGGAAAATTGTTCGCACAAGTCGTGTATAACCGTTTTAAAAGGAACGCTGCCTAATAATGGAATTGAAAGGTTCTGGATAATTGCGCGAAGTTCTTTTTGATTCTGTTTTTCAAGACTGATGATCTTTTCTATTTTTTCGATTGCAGATTTGTCCGGCACAGCTGCATCGTTATTCGGAAAGTGAGCGTTTGTGCCGTTGATCTCTGACAAAAATCTTTTTTGTTCTATAAGGAGCGTTTTGATATTCTGGCTTACTGTATCGTGCAATTCCTGACTGATGCGCTTCCGCTCTTCTTCCTGTGTCTGAATAATTTCGGAAATGAATGTACGGTTTTCTTTGAGCGCTTTTCTGTTTTTGATATTGTTGATCAGAATCACCAAAATTGTAATAAACGCAATAAAACACATCACAATGAAAAAGAGGAAAAACGAAGCGTAAAGGTTTAAGGCGGAAAGCAACTCATGCAATTCTTGTTCTGTCATGATTTCCGTCGCTTGTATGTCGGAGTGGGGGGGGGGGGGGGCAAAAATTTCTTTTAGCATGCAGTTCTCCGCTCAACCAGCCGATACAGGGCAAAGCCTGAAAAAGTGCAAATCAATCTGTCCAGTACAGTGATGGGAATTCTCGGCAAAAGATAGGACAAAAACATTCCGAATTTTAATTTTTGGAAAGGAATAGAAAAAATGTCGATTGGAAAAAATCTTAAAGAGTCGTTAAGCAATGGACGGATGAATGTATCCAAAGCGCTTGCGGAAAAACAGCTGAGAAACGATGACACGAATACAATTATCAAAAGATACAGCACGGTAACGGTTCGGTTAAAGAAAAAGTCTTTTTTGTTTCGGCTAAAAATCCATGTTGAAAGCGCAATCAGCATGCCGCAAACCGCATACAGAGAGCCGAAATAGAATAGGTCAGTTCCGTAAATCACAGAGCGAATGAACGTCCTAATCGGATTGTGTAAAACTGCAACAATTAAGCCGGGAACAAGCCCTGCATAAAAGGTAATGGCTACCGTAAAAATAGTATCTAAAAATATCGGTGCATGAAGGGCGGACGCTAAAAATGATGTTGCGAGATTCCCCGCGATGGAAAGAAGACAGAAAACCGCTATCACCCCAAACTTCATTCGGGAGGTATAGCCGCTGCTGTTAATCCTGTCAGCACCACGTGATAAATGATGTTTGTCAACGTTTTCCGCGTAATGATTTTTCATAGCCGTCCCATTTTTTGCAAGAATTCAAGTTTGTTTTTAACGCCCGCCTTGTCATACATAATGGTAAGGTAGTTTACAACGGTTTTTTCAGTAATGCCAAGCACTGCCGCAACTTCCGTGTTTGTATTGTAAAGCGTAAGTGCCTCTGCGACACGTTTTTCTTTTTTGGTAAAGGTCTGTGCTATATCGCGGACTTCGAGCAATCCCGTAACAAGTTCCGCTTGAATGTATGATTTCCCATTCGCAACAGCATTGATCGCCGCAAGCAAGAT
>CAUTXW010000091.1:0-3717 GCA_963542655.1 uncultured Treponema sp.
TGAAAACCGTAGAGAGAGCCGATCAGATCATCGTCGTAGACCACGGCAAGATTGTGCAGCACGGCACCCATGCCGAACTGATGGAGCAGGACGGCATATACCGCAACTTTATCTGCGAACGGCGCGAAGCTGCAAGCTGGAAGGTGCATAAATAATTATATGGAGGAATTTTAAATGAAAAGCGAAAGCAAACTGAAAGGTCGGGATTTGATTAACATCGGAATCTACAGCGCAATTTACTTTGTCATTTTATTTGCGGTTGCAATGTTGGGCATGATACCGATATTTTTGCCGCTTCTGTCGGTATTTGTACCGATTATAGGCGGTATTCCTTTTATGCTTTTTTTAACAAAGGTGAAAAAGCCCGGAATGATTTTTATCATGGCTATGATTATGGGAATCTTAATGCTGCTTACCGGTATGGGACCGTGGCCGCTCCTTACCTGCGCAATCGCAGGAGGACTTGCGGAACTGTGTTTTAAGAGCGGAGAATACAAGAACGCCAAAAAAGCGGTTCTCTCTTATGGACTGTTCAGTGTGTGGATTTTCGGAAATTACTTACCGCTGTTTACGGACTACGAGGGATACTTTGCACAGAGAGCGGATTATGGTCAGGCATATATTGATGCGGTTTCAAAACTTATGCCCCTCTGGATGGCGCCGGTACTACTGGCTGCTTGTTTAGTCTGCGGAATTCTCGGAGGGCTTCTTGGCAAGGCTCTTTTGAAAAAGCATTTTGAGAAAGCAGGTCTTGCGTGATAGCATACTCATCCGCACTGTCGCAAGAAAAAAGACGCGGCTTTCTCGACCCTCGCACAAAGCTTGCACTCGTGCTTGTTTTAGCGGTATTTGTTATGGGCGGACTTGGCGGCTCTCAAATGAAATCGATTAAGATAATCTTGTCGGTTCTTCCGTTTTTATTGCTGCTCATAGAACGGCAATGGAAACGGTTTGGACGCGGGGTTATTATGCTTGCGGTCGGTTATGGGCTGCTGATCGCTATGCCACATTTGCCGGGACTGCTGAATTTCATTGCTTTAATGTGCGGAGGAATTTTAACGCGCTTTGCAGTTACGGTAGTTATGGGCGGATATTTGATTGGAACAACATCCGTTAGTGAGTTTATCTCCGCTATGGAGCGGCTTCATATTCCTCAAGCAATCACCATTCCCATGTCGGTGATGTTCAGGATGTTTCCGACCATTGGAGCGGAATGGAAATCCATCAGACGAGCGATGGGTATGCGCGGAATTCGGTTAGGCGGTGTAAGAGCCGGAGAGGTTGTGGAGTACCAACTGGTTCCTATGATAACTTCAACCGTCCGTATCGGAGAAGACCTGTCTGCCGCTGCGTTGACACGCGGATTGGGCGCTCCGATAAAGCGCACTAACATCTGCCGTATCGGATTTCGAGTGCAGGATTTGATATTGCTGATTATCTGCCTCGCCGTTGTTGTCATGTGGATTTTGGAGCTTTGCAGAGTAGCATTATGGTAGAACTTAAAAATGTCAGTTTTCGTTACGGCGCCGGAAATGTTGAGTGCACGTATGCAAGTAGTTTGAAAAATATTGATCTGACGGTAAAAACGGGAGAATGCGTCCTTTTGACGGGCCCGTCAGGGTGCGGAAAGACAACGATATTGCGGCTTATAAACGGTCTGATTCCGCACTTCTACCCCGGAGCGCTCAGTGGGAATATCCTCATTGACGGCGGCAGTGTTAAAGAGCGTGAGCTCTATGATACCGCACTCATCATAGGCACCGTTTTCCAAAATCCCAGAACCCAGTTTTACAATGTCGATACCACCGGAGAACTTGCATTCGGATGTGAAAACAGAGGGCTGCCTGAGCAGGAAATCTATACCAGAATCGACCGTACCGTTGCACATTTCCGTATGGCATCTTTGATGGATCGCAATATCTTCCGCCTGTCTGACGGCGAAAAACAAAAAATAGCCTGCGCTTCCGTAAATGTATCCGAACCGAAAATCATACTGCTCGATGAGCCGTCTGCAAATCTTGACTATACGGCAACGCTGATGCTTCGAGAGCTTATCCTGCGCTGGAAGGCAGAGGGAAAAACCATTATCGCGGCGGAGCATCGAATCGCATATCTGTGGGACATCATTGACCGCGCGGTAGTTCTGCGCGACGGAGAGATTGTCGGAGAATTTACCGGAAACGGGAAAGAGGAGCTCACACAAAATCAGCTTACACAAATGGGGCTTCGTACAACCGTGATGGAATCGCCTGCGGAAATGCAAATGGATTCTTTCCGAGAAGGAGACAGACCAATCACACTGCGAAATTTCCACTTTGCCTATCACGGCGAAAAAAAGAACATTGTGGATATTCCAATACTGCAAATCGCTGCAGGGCAAATTACGGCAATCGTGGGAGCAAACGGCGCAGGCAAGACCAGCTTCCTCAATTGTTTATGCGGACTGGAAAAACGGTGTAAAGGGACTTTGGAGTATGAGGGAAAACTTTACGACAGCAAATCTCGAAAGAAGCTTTGTTTTATGGTTATGCAGGATACCGGCAATCAGCTTTTTACCGAAAGTGTACTGGATGAGGTTCTTATCAGCCTGAAAAAAGGAACAGCAAACGAGAAAGAAACGGCAATGGAAATCATAAGAAATCTTGATTTGGCGGACTTTGCCGATCGTCATCCGCAGAGCCTTTCCGGCGGACAAAAACAGCGGCTCGCCATTGCCTGCGCCCTTGCATCCGGGCGGGACTTACTGCTTCTTGACGAACCGACCAGCGGCCTTGATTATGCGCACATGAAAGAAACCGCCGCGTTGCTGGAAAAACTTCGATCGATGGGTACAACAATTCTCGTTGTAACCCACGACAGCGAACTTATCCGCTCCTGCTGCACGAGGCGTATAACCGTATAGCGGAAGATATCTATTTGGGTGCCCTGCCGCTGCCTACATCAAACCTGAGATAATATTTTTACAAAAGCATTGCGTTTCTATTGTTTTTGTATTACTCTAATACTAAGAGGTAACTATGAAAACAGCAGTTTTACAAACACGGATAGATAAAACGCTCAAACAAGATGCAGATGCTTTTTTCGAATCAATTGGAATGGATACGACAACTGCAATACGTATCTTTTTAAAGCAAACGTTAATCCAACGCAAAATCCCCTTTGAAATCGTTCAAGATAATTCTTTTTATTCGGATAACAATATAAAGGCTTTGGAACATTCTAAAGCTCAAATGGAAAATGGGCAGCATTCAATCCGTGAGCTTGTCGAGGCGTAACGATTGCATAAAGATTTTTCAGATGATGCGTGGGCTGATTACACCTATTGGATAATGCAAGATAAAAAAATCCTCAAAAAAATAAATCAATTACTTGCTGATATTGAACGAACTTGTTTCTTCGTTAAAGCTGGAACCTAAATCCACCTATTATCGGAACTGATGCATTGTAAAGGTTGTGGAACAAAAATGCACATTCGTACTATACACAAGAACGGAAAGAATAGAGAAAAACAGATGATTTTGTATCAGCTTTTTCTGTTCTTCTTCTATCTATTTCTATGAAATACTTGATAGCAAGGGGAAAAATCTAACAGAGGAGGAAAGCCTTAAAAATAGTATAATATCGGCAAATATGTAGAGAGACAAATTTGAAGAAAAAGGTGGTGAGTTCGTTTGAAAGAGTATATTTCGAGTTTAGAAAAAGAATTTTCTTTGGTAG
>CAUTXW010000092.1:0-3514 GCA_963542655.1 uncultured Treponema sp.
GCTTTTTGTTGTTCTTGTATCATCTCAAAGTAGGTGCCGCGCTTTTGCATAAGTTCCGTATGAGTCCCTTTTTCTTCGATACGGCCGTTTTTCAACACGAGGATTTGATCCGCATTACGAATGGTGTTCAGCCGATGAGCGATGACAAAGACGGTTTTATCCTGCATCAGCGTATCCAAGGCGGCGTTGATTTTCCATTCGTTGTCGGCATCGAGTGAGGCGGTCGATTCGTCTAAAAGCACGATGGGCGCATTTTTTAAAAGAGCACGGGCAATAGCAATGCGCTGTCTTTCGCCGCCTGAAAGAGCAGCCCCGCCTTCCGCAAGCAGGGTGTTATATCCGTCAGGCAGCTCGCTGATAAACTCATGACATTGAGCCGCCTGTGCCGCAGCGATAACCTCCGATTCCGAAGCATCGGGCTTTCCGATTTTAATATTATTGTAAATGGTGTCCGACAGTAAAATGCTGTCTTGAAATACCGCACTGACAGACTGCAAAAGCGTATCGGGTTCTATTTCTTTTATATCCTTTCCGCCGATTTTAACCGTACCTTTTTGCGGATCCCAAAAGCGGGCTATTAAATTGGCAATCGTGGTTTTGCCTGAACCTGACGGGCCGATGAGAGCAGTTACCGTTCCCTGCTTTGCCTCAAAAGAAATGGAATGCAATACCGCTGTTTGTTTTGCACCGTCTATTTCCCGTTCGGCATTAGCTTCACCGCTTTGGTTTTGAAACGTATGGAACGGTTCTCGATAAGAAAATGAAACATTTTCAAAGGAAACATCAAAAGGCTGACTTTGTTCCTGCCTTGTTTCTCCCACCGTTGTGCCGGTATGTATCTTTGCAATTCCGGCGGTTTGTAAACACGGTAGGGGTTGAGCCGTATACGCTTTTTGCACATGTTCCGCCGCAGGCTTTAAACCTTTTAGTAAACCGTATGCGTGTTCAAACGAAATCAATACCCCCGAAAGCGCAAGGCTCATCAACATAAAAGCGGTGAGTTTTTCGGGGCTGACCGATCCGCTCTTCAGAATATATACCGAAGATAAAAGAGCAAGCGGTAGTAAAAAATGAGCTGCTATAAAATAGACGGCAGCAGGCAGCGAAAGTTTTATTTCCGCTTTGATATTGGTTTTCCTTACCGTTTCCAACGAGTACAGCATTCTGTCAAATTTCTCTCCGGTTAGATTATACGCCTTAAACACTTTTATTCCTTTAATGTATTCCAGCACAATGGAAATCATACGAGCGGTGAGTCGATGCTTTTCATTTCCGAAATGTTCCGCCAAGCTGTTTCCCCAATGCAAAAACGGAACAAGCACAAGGAGCGTTATTGTTTGCGCTATCGCCAAGGGAACATCGATACAATACATACCGATTAAAATCAGCGCTGCCGTTACCGCGGTTTTTACCAGTGCGGGAAGCGTATGCGTAATGATCAGTTCAAAATTGGTAATATCTTTTACAAGGGTTTCCAAAAGAGCACCTGAACTGTGCCGGTTAAAATAGCCGAGGCTTAACGCGCGATAGTGATTTGCCAAATCGAGCCGCATGTGCGCACATACTTCCGCCCCGCGAGCAAAGCAGAGGTAGTAACCTGTGCGGTAGATAATTAGACGGAACACCACCGCTCCCAAACAAATCAGCGAATAGGTAATGATAATTTCTCCGGTCAATGTGTTACGTACTAATCCGACCACCGTAAAATAGAACATAATGTATAAGAGCATACCACCCACGGAATCAAGCGACATTAAAATAATCGGCAGCCTTAATTCTTTCCGTTTTTCTTTTAATATATGTGCAATCAGTTTTAACATATCAGTTTTCCTCCTTTACATTTATACTAACCGTGGTTGAGAGCGAATATATACGTGCGCTGCATCTGTGCATACAAACCGTTTTTATTCATCAGTTCAGTATGGCTACCTTGTTCAGCGATGCTGCCTTTTTCAAAGACAAAAATAGTATCCGCATTTTTTATCGTGTGCAGACGGTGCGCAATCATAATGACCGTTTTTCCTTTGAGCAAATTTTGCAATGCGACTTGAATCCTATGTTCATTTTGAATATCCGAATATGAAGTTGCTTCATCAAAAATGAGGATAGGCGCATTTTTAACTAACGCACGCGCAATAGAAATCCGTTGTCGCTCTCCGCCTGAAACCTTTACACCCTCTGTGCCGATTTTCGTTTCATAACCGTCGGGTAAACTCATAATAAAATCGTCAATTTGAGCTGCCTGTGCTGCCTTGCGTACTTCTTCCAAAGAAGCGTCACTTCCCATGCGGATATTTTCGATCAGCGTGTCTTCCAATAAAAACACATCTTGAAATACAAACGAGGTAAGCGCCATAAGGTTCTCCGTTTGCAGTTCCGTAACGGGAATACCGCCGATAGAAATAGTGCCTGCAGAGCTATCCCAATATCGTCCGATAAGCTGGGCGGCGGTGGTTTTGCCTGCACCGGAAGCTCCGACAAAGGCGTTGACGGTTCCCGCCTTTACACATAGCGAAACATCATTTAAAGCGTTCCGTCCGTCTTCTCCATACGAAAATGAAACACCGTCAAACCGGACATCATAACGGCCGTTTAGCGGAAGCGTTTTTGTTCCGCTTTTCATCTGCGGCTCTTCCAAAATTTTTTTAACCGCTGCAAGTCCGCCGCCGAGTTCCATCGACTGCATAGCAATCGTAACCGAATTTAAAAACGATGTATAAAAGCACACCGTCAAAAGAATAAAAATCAAAAAAGAAGAAACAGACAGCGAGCCTCTTAAATAAAGGAACCCTCCTGCCGGCAGAGTGAATAAGATTGCCGAATCCAAGATAACCGATGCTGCCGAAAGCGGATTACACGAAGCGGTGCACATCTTTTTCCAGCAAACGGTATACGTCTGTAAAGCGGTTTTATACTGTTGAAATTTTTCGGCTGTTACGCGGTACATCTTCATCACCGGCATTGCAGAAATATATTCCGTAGCCGATGCATTCAAGGCTTCCATATCCTTTGCAAAATCGTTCGCCAATCCCGAAAAATTACTTGCCGCTATCATCATCATCGGAACGGCAATACCGAGCAGCATAGGAACGAGCATAACCAATGCCATAAGCCAATGGAGATGCAGCATAAATACAAACATCGCAAGGGGAACAACCGCCGCCTGCGTGAGTTCCAAAGTGCTGTGCGCTAAAAAAGCTTCCACTCTATCGATGTCATCAAACAGGGTTGTCTTGATTTTACCCGCTGCATTTTTTTGAAAAAAGCCTGCATTCAGATACGAGATATGTTGCAAGACTTTTATCTTTACCGTATGCATCGTATTAAATGCCGCCGTGTGCGAACAAATTCCCGCAATCGACATCAACACTGCCTGTACCCCCGCCGCTGCAACACACATAACAGCCCAATGTAAAAGCGCTTCCGCACTCATCGACCGAGCAATAATCATTTCCAAAATCCGGTACACCGCAATGTACGGAACCAACGACAACACCGAGCCGAACGCTGCAAG
>CAUTXW010000093.1:0-3371 GCA_963542655.1 uncultured Treponema sp.
CGGAAAAAATATTAGCCGATAAGGATGAACTAAACACACGGGCAAAGATTTTGCGTGCTGCAAAACAGGAGTTTTTTACCAACGGCTTTGCAGATACTAACGTGCGCGCCATCGCCGAAAAGGCGGGAGTTACAACAGGGGCGCTGTATAACCTTTTTGATAATAAAAACGGCATATTCGAAGCGCTTGTAAGCAGCGTATTCGATGAATTATTGAACACCATGTCACACAGCGAGCTTCTTGAATCGCGGCACTTCGGTATGAAAACGAGCGACCTTTCCGCAATTATCGAACTATCACAACGCCGGTTTTTACGAATGATAGATTTTTTTTATAATAATTGGGATGCGATGAAATTGATTGTCTGCTGTTCGAAGGGAAGTTCCTACGAGCATATTTTCGATAAGGCAATCGATATAACTGAAAAAGATACCTTTCAATTATTAAAACTTGACGGCGTTAAAATGTCGCGGCGCATACGGTTTTTTATTCATGTCATGGTAACGTCTCACTTTGAAAATTTAAAAGAAATTTTTTATCATAATTTAAAAAAATCGGAAGCAGTGGAATATGTGCTCGACTTTAACATATACCATTGTGCCGGCTGGAAACAATATTGGATGGAACAAGTAAAGGGCTAAAGGTGAATGGATAATTTGTAATGGGTAATTGCTAATTAAAGTGGGGTATGTGCAATGTGCACAATTACAAATTGATCATAGCAGAGGATTTACCTATGAATATTTTGGAAATAACGCAGACATTTACACTTGACGATAAGGTTGAACAATCACTTATAATAAATGCACGGACAGGGGAATTAAAATGTCATGCAAAACGATTAGCAATAACGGAAATAAGCGGCACCGGTATAACGGTTGGTGTGATTTTTATACTGTACTTTTGTAATATCAGTGAGATATTTTCTTCTCTACATTTTGTCGTTTCCGCATCTGCAATATTTTGTATATTATTGCTTTTCAATATCATATGTATCAAGAAACGTACCGTAAAAAATTTAAAAAAAGCTCTTACAAAATATTATAAAGACAATTTTGCACAGCATCAGCTTAGTACCTACACCGATAAAATGATTATTGACGAGGATTATCTTGAATGCAGCGCATTGGGCATGACAACCCGATTAGAGCATAAAGATTTTATCGGCATTTTTGAAACAGATATTTTTTATGTATTTGAATATACTCATTTTAACTATGCATTTATTAAAAAAGATGCCATACAAAACGATGAATATCAGCGAGTTGTGCAGTTCATACAAGATCGAAAAAGCAGCAGGAGTTCAGTATATGGATAATGGCGTTTTCAGTACCGACATGGAGGTCGGTTGAGTGAATCAGAAGCGATGTTTCGGCATAGCCGAAACGCGTGTTCACCGTTTAACACGAATGTCAACCGCAAAACGGACATGGATGTCCGTGTTTTCAAGCAGTAATGATGTTTTTTGCAAAGCAAAAAACTCATGTCTAAGAATTGACAAGGATGTCAATTCTTAGACAGCGTTAGGGATTGAAGGGGCAGCGCAGCTGTTCCGAAGGAATGGAGCGTCAGCGGAACCCCGTAAAGCCCGACGGTTGGTCAAACATTGCTCCGAATGTCAATGTTTGACCAACCGGAACGCCCAAAATAATTATCCATTAAACATTACAAATTATAAATTGAATAGAAGGAGTTTATATGGACACATATAAAAGATTATTAAAATATACGCCGGAGAAAATACACTGTGCGTATATTTCGGTGGTATGCGCTACGCTGGGAGTTGCTTCTCAGATGGGTGCATTTTGGTTTTTATGGAAGTTCTTGTACGCGCTTTTGGTTACCAAAAACGTTACGGACGGGTCGATGTACGCAACGGTGATTGTTTCGCTGTTGGCGGGCTATTCGGTTGTATACTTCGGCGCTTTGTGGGCGTCGCACATACTAGGGTTCCGGCTTGAATCGAATTTGCGCAAAACGGCAATCAACCATTTAATGAATGCATCGTTTGCCTTTTTTGATATGAACCCGTCGGGAAAAATCCGGAAGCTCATTGACGACAATGCACAAGAGACGCACATGCTGGTTGCGCATTTAATTCCCGATAATATTTCCGCATTGTTTACACCGATTTTTATGTTTATCATTGTATTTGCAGTTGATGTAAAACTCGGTCTTTTGCTGCTTGCCGTTGCTCTTATCGGCGGTGCGCAGATGATGTTTATGATGGGCAATAAAGATTTTATGCGGAAGTATCAAGCGGCGTTGGAACGGATGAATGCCGAAGCAGTTGAATATGTCCGCGGTATGCAGATTGTCAAAATCTTTAGAAGCACGGTTGAATCTTTTAAAGCGTTTTACGAAGCAATTACCGGCTATTCCGATTTAGCATATAAGTACACACTCAGCTGCCGTACGCCGTATGTGATGTTTCAAGTGCTGTTTAACCTGTTTGCGGTATTCACCATTCCTGCTGCTATTTATTTTATGAACAAGGGGGCGGACGCTAACCTCATCATTGCAAAGCTCGTCTTTTTTGTCTGTATCGCCGGTGTGCTTTTTTCGGCATTTATGCGCGTGATGTATGTCGGTATGTATAACTTTCAGGCAAAAAGCGTTGTAGATAAACTCGAAAATCTTTTTGCAGACATGGAAAAGGATAACCTTGAACACGGTACGGAAGAAACTTTTGAGAACTTCGGGATCGAATTTAAAAACGTATCGTTCGGTTACACGGAAGAAAAGATTTTAAATGATGTCAGTTTTACCTTGGAACCGAATAAAACCTATGCACTGGTCGGCTCATCGGGTGGAGGAAAAAGTACAATAGCAAAATTGATTTCGGGCTTTTACAAAATAAATTCAGGTGAAATTTTAATCGGCGGAAAAAATATTTCGTCATATTCACGGAATGCGCTGATGCGCAGTATCGCCTTTGTGTTTCAAACCTCGAAGCTCTTTAAAACAAGTATTTTTGAAAACGTCAAAATGGGGAATAAAAATGCAAGCGATGAAGAGGTGATGAATGCGCTTCGGCTTGCTCGCTGCGAAGATATTTTAGCAAAATTCCCCGAACGTGAAAAAACAGTTATCGGTTCAAAGGGTGTACACTTATCCGGCGGAGAAATTCAGCGTGTTGCGATTGCCCGCGCGATTTTGAAAAATGCGGATATTATCATTTTGGATGAAGCATCCGCCGCTGCCGACCCGGAAAATGAATACGAAATTCAGCAGGCGTTTTCCAATTTGATGAAAAACAAAACGGTTATTATGATTGCACACCGGTTAAGCTCGATTAAAAATGTCGATGAGATTTTAGTTGTCGAAGACGGAAATATCGCCGAACGCGGCAGCGATGCGGAGCTGATGCA
>CAUTXW010000094.1:0-3289 GCA_963542655.1 uncultured Treponema sp.
GGTAGTAATGTGTGGAGTAAGTGCCGGAGAACGAAGCATCTATGGGATTCGAGAGTTTGCGCGGCTAAAAGAACAATGGTTGCGAGATGTTATCGGTCTTAAACTGCCGAATGGACTGCCTTCATATGATACGGTACGGCGAGTACTAGGAATGTTAGATCCAAAACAGTTTCAAAGTGTATTTATTCGCTGGATAGAAGAAGAACTCGATATTCCAGTAGGCAGTTATGTCAGTTTAGATGGGAAAAGTCTAAGAGGAAGCGGGTTGAAAGAAGCCGGTATAGATCCATTGCATCTGTTACACGCTTATAGCCATGAATTGGGAGTCGTGATCGGACAGATGGAATGCAGCAGCGAAAAGACGAACGAAATACCAATCGCTGAAAGGCTGATACAGATACTCAAAATCAAAGGCGTCATTATAACCGCTGATGCAATGCTATGTCAGAAAGAAATAGTGAAAAAGATTGCAAAAGATAATGATTATATTCTGGCTCTTAAAGGAAATCATCCGCTTATGGAGCAGGAGGTAAAGGACTTCTTTCTTAGTCCTGCACCATCGACTCGGAGCGTCCATACGACCTTTGATAAAGGGCACGGGAGAATAGAAAGGCGAATATATACCCTTGATACCAACATAGGATGGTTTGAAGATAAAAAGGAGTGGAAGCACCTTGCTGCATTCGGTATGGTCGAAAGCATTGTAACGAGGAAGGGGAAAGAATGCCGTGAAATTCGGTATTTTATTACGAGTGTTACAGATGTAAAACAATTTGCAAAGGGAGTACGCAGTCATTGGGCGATAGAAAATAACTTACATTGGTGTTTAGATGTGTTGTTTTCTGATGATGCCTGTACTGTTCTTGACCGGAATGCAGCAGAAAACTTAGCGATAATCAGAAGAATTGTCTACAATAGAATTAAGATGCTTTCTAAAATGGATACGCTCAGTATGGGCAAGCGAGCTTGCATCTACGACGATAATTTTAGGGCTCAGATCCTTTTTTCATGCTGAAGCCCTGGGGCATCCATCATCGACGTAATTTTACCGGCCAATTCATCGAACCTACCTGACATAAGCGATAAATCGCCTGCTAAATCGAACATGTCTTTGTTGCGGTTAATTTCTCCGATGGCATCTTTCATGCCTGCCATGCTGTTCTGTGCATTGGCAAATCCGCTTGAGAATGCATCTTTAAATTGGAGTGTTATCGATGTTACAAAATTCGCCATTACTTTCCGCCAAGAGCTTTTACAATCGCTTCCTGATAGACACCTACTTCAAAATCCCGCATAATGCGAGCCTCTTCGTATTTTTCCATCAAAAGCCGGTAATCCGCTTGCGACACATCTTCACCGAGAAACCGCCTGATAAACAGCCGGATTCTCGTAAAGGTGTTTACAGCTTCCGGCTTCGCACTGCCACGTTCGCTCCAAAAAAAGGGCTGATAACATCATCTACAAACCGGCTATAGGCTGCAGGATAATTCCGAAGCTGTGTAATGATTGGAGCCGGTTCAGGGTGGACAATCAGCGACTGAATAAGATTTAAGTTCGCTGTTATCGGATTTTTTTGCGCCGCTTTTGAATACGACTCCATATCTGCTATGACAGGCTTGCGGTAAATAAATTCAACTTGTTCCGTTGTATTTTCCGTTGTGGTAAAATCGATTGCCCCTTCAAATATCCCTTGCGGATATTTAGTTTTCAATTCTTCGATTTTTGCTTTTTCCAGTGTCATAAAAAACTCCTTGTAAATAAAATAATGTTGAGCGCTTCTAAAAACGGTTTTTATTGTTTTTAGAAGTTCGACTCTTACATGAACGGAACAAAGGCGGTGATGCCATCGCTATTCATGGGCATCGTTTGCGGCCCTTCAATTGTGACGTTAAGGCTTGTGTCCCCTTTCGAGCCTTTGAAGTCTCGCTTGGTAAAGTGTACCAAAAGCGTATCTGTCACAGGCGGCTGTCCCAGATTGCCGTAACTTGCAACAACCGGAATAGGCGGCATGTTGTAAAATCCGCCGGAGGCTGCAGAAAAAACATTGAGCTTGTCATACTCAAACCGCTGCAGTTCCAGCTTGCACGTTCCTTTCCATTCGCCGCGTCCGACACCAAGCGGCAAATTGTTTGTGCCGCAGATGACCTCATCATTCTTTTCATCTGAGTACTCAACGCTTTCACAGCCTAAGATTAAGCCGGTCGGCAGCATCAGTTTGATTGACTCAAAATCATAAATTAATCCGTTTACCATTTTTCCCTCCTTTTACTGTGCAAGCGCAGGATTATGATAGGCGATTTCGTTTTCGATATAGGATAATTTACCAAGCGGAACGATACGGATTTTTGTCCGTAAGGTGTTTGTCGATAAAATATTTTGCCCCTTAGGAATGATGATATACCCATCGGATATTTGCTCGTTCGTTTTCATCGTCCGTAACGGCGCTTCTCCTTGTGCAACGAACATCTCCAAACCTTCGGGAGAACCGTCAGCACCGACTTTGACCGTGTCGTTCAAAAACGGCAGTTGCGCTACTCTGATCTCACGGCATGCTTTATCCATGACGCGCCTGCGTTCCACCAAATCATAATCACTTCCTTGTTCACTCATCATTTGTCCAGAGGTGATGTAAATACCTTTCAGTCCGATGATGGTTCTCACCGTTACATAGCCTGCGTTTTTAAGCGCTTCGATATGTCCGTCATTTATTCCGTCAGGTTTAATCGCTGTTGCGGCTGTTATGCTGCCGAATTTGACGGCATCCGGCCCCTCGTGGACTTTTCGCCCGGCAAGCATTCCGCAGTACACTCCGATAGCTCCGCGTGTATCAACCTGTCCGTTTGAGTCAGCCTCTTCAATCCAGCCTGCAACAACTTGCAAGCGAGTTGAGGATGTTACACCACGCTCCGCTCCGGTAAGCGCGTTGACATATTCGTCTACTGTCTCATCTTCTTTTTTATAGCGGGCTTGCGCAATAAAAAAGAGATATTGATACACGCTTTCAGCACCTTTTGCCGCTGTTGCAAGAGCTGCCCAAAGCGCTGCATTGGAAACGCCTGCAACGGCAATCCATTCGATAGCTTTTTTTGCATCGATAATCGTATTGATTGCAGCAAGAATTTCGCCGTTCGTCGCTTGCGGAGCAGTCGTCGTAAACGTAAATCCATCCCCTGTTTCAAAGCCTTTATCAGCATGACTAAACTGCAGCGTAAGACCGGTACCCGGTAGTTCGTATTTCCCGTCCCCGTCAGGAATGGTGATAGTCTTTCCGGTAAGACCGTCGATTGTT
>CAUTXW010000095.1:0-3225 GCA_963542655.1 uncultured Treponema sp.
TCTTTATAGTTGACCATGATATACGGATCGCCTTCAAAGCAGCCCCACGAAAAAGCGCCTGAACGCTTGCCCTTATTTTCATACCGATCAACCCACCCGCCGAGTAATCCGTTCCGCAGCGTGGTGACATATTCATCGCCGAGCGGCTGTAACGCTTCGGTAATCATATCGACGGCTTCGTTGTACGGAGTGTGCCGCCGCACTTCGCCCACCAACGGAACATACACATCGTAGTGCCGCAGCTCATCAAGTTTGAGCGATTTTTGCATAAGTGCATAAAAATGATGCAGCGGCTCCAAGTTTTTCCGGATTGTGCTGATAAGGTTGTCGTATACTTCCGTCGGAACCTTATCGGGATAGAGCGCCTGTTCACGGGCGGAACCGTATCCGCGGATACGGGCAAGCGCGATATTTTGCTGTACCTGACCGGTGTACAAAGATGCTATCGTATTTTTGTACGTGTCGAACGTACCGTAAAATTGCATATACGCTTGCTTACGGATATTCCGGTCGGGATTGATTAAGAACTGTGAATATGAAGATTGAGTAAGTTCTTTCGCTCCGTCAGGAGTTTCAATTGAACCGAAACGGAAGTCTACATTCGTAAGCGTCGAGAAGCTGCGGCGCTCGACATCCTGCGATTCGGCTAAAAGCGAAAGGAGCTTTTCTTCTTTTTCGCTCAATGTATGAGCCTTTAATCTGATCAGTTTTTCGATAAAGACTTTGTACGGAGCAAAAGCTGCCCCGGTCTTTCCGGCAGGATCGATCCAGTTGCGGATCGTCTGTTCGGGAATCTCCAGCAAAGCGGGGATAAACCAGCTTGTTTCGGAAGCAAGTTCCGTGTCTGCCATCATCGCGAGAGAAACCCGTTCGATGTTTTTAGGATCGCTTTCATCCACCGACTTCATCAAAAAGGCATAATGGCTTGTCTTTTCCGAAATACGGGACGCCGCTTCCACCGCCTGTAAACAGCCGAGTACTGTTTCAGCAGTCAGTGTATCAGGTGCGGCAAAGGCGGTTTTGTAGGTTACTACGCGGTCTTTTGCGGCGGTAATGTCTTTCAGTGAGGCATTCCAGTCCGCATCATTTGTAAAAAGTTTGCTTAAATCCCATTGATCGCTTTTTGCGACCTCCGAGCGGAGGGGTACCGTTGAGTTTTTCATACGTTCACTATACAATATGGCCGATGAATGAGCAACTGTCGGCCTATAAAATTAAACAAGGGCGGCGAATCTACGACATTTACAATATCTTCAATTCTTTTTCTTTTGCGCTTGTTACCGGCAATACGGTTACCCTTTATGCGCTGTTTTTAAAAGCCAACACAACGGTAGTCGGTTTACTGACTGCGTTTATGTATCTTTCGTTTTTTGCCATTCCGCTTGGTAAATTGATGGTGATGCGTTTCAGCATTATGCAGACATTCGGCAGTACATGGCTTTTGCGTACCGCCTCGCTCTTGCCGCTGCTTGCCATCCCTTTTCTTGTATCTGCGGGACACGATCAGTATGCGCTCTATTGTCTATTGCTTGCGGTAGGGTTGTTCAATTTTTTCCGCGGTGCCGGGATGATTGCCAATAATCCCGTTATCAGAATCCTTGCACCCGGGAAAGACCGCAGCTCGTATATCGTGCGCCTTTCCTTAATCAACAATCTTGCGGCATTACTCGCCACCGTATTGCTGGCGTGGCTTTTACGGAGGGATCCTTCGGTACATAGCTATAACCTTGCCAGCATGATCGGCATACTGCTCGGCTTTATCGCCTCTATCCTGCTGTTTAGAATACCGGAACCTCAGTCCGCAAAGCCGAACCGTCAAAAGCGGAAAGACAGCACAACCCCGCGCCAAGGCTCCGCTTTCTTGAGGCACATTCGGGATGCCTTTAAGGATGCAAACTTTAGACGATTCATAGCGGTGTTCTTCATTATCAGCCTCGGTATTGCGATGATCCGTCCGTTTATCATTGTGTATGCAAAAGAAGTTTACAGTAGACGAGATAGCGCGGCGACCATCTTATCCGTGTACTCACTTGTAGGTGCACTCAGCGTCGGGCTTTTAATGCATCTGATTATCGACCGCATCGGCGCAAAACCGATCTTTATCATTTTCAGCGCAATCAGCGCCCTTTCGTTAATACCGGCTTTCTTTGCGCCGGGACTTGCAAGCGCCGGTATACTCAGTACCGTTTTTCTCATCTTATTTACGATGATCAGCAATGTCGGTTTTGTCGGGCAGGATAATTCGTCGCAAGCATATTTCTTCGCGATGGTGCCGGAAGAGGCGCTGATGGATTTAAGTATGCTCTATTACTTTATCCTTGCGATTACCGGCGGCGCTGGTTCCATCCTCGGCGGAACGATACTCGACCTTTTGCGGGTGCAAGGTTTTTCCTACCTGCAATCGTATCAAATATTTTTCTTGATAGTTATCGCCATTATCGCAATCGGTATCGTATTTCAGCGCAAGCTCTTGAACCTCGGCAGTTACCGCGTGTTTGAAACGCTTGCCGTGCTCTTTTCTCCCCGCGATATGAAGGCGCTCAACCTTCTGCACAAATTAGACCGGAGCGAGACTATCGAAACCGAGGAGAAAATCCTCAACGAACTCGGCGAAATTGCTTCATCGGTATCCTGCGATCAGCTGCTGCACTACCTTGAATCTCCGCGTTTTACAATTCGGATGAACGCATTACGGGCGCTCTATTCGATGAATACCATCAATTCAAAAGTACGCGATGTGGTGTTAAAAGAGCTTGAACAGGGTGCGTTTACCACAGCGCCACTCGCCGCGCGAATACTCGCCAAATTCAATGTGCAGCAGGCGGTTACCCCCTTACGGGCAGCGCTCGACAGCGACGACTACTATCTTGCCGGAGAAGCGATGGTCGCCCTTGCCCGGCTGAACGACAGTTACAGCCAGCCTAAAATCGGCACCATACTATCCCAAGCGGAAAACCCCGCGCTGATACTGAAGGGGATACGTGCGCTGGAGCTTTTTAATGCAGATAATTCCCCTATGTTTATTCTGGATATTCTCCGCAGGGACAGCGTTCCGCCCTATATCGAAAACGAAGCGCTGCTTGCACTGGCATCGTTAATGGGTATCCAAAACGACTTTTATTATATGTTTGAAAAATACCGGAACGAAAAACAATCGCCGTCTATTCTTTTCATCGATATACTCGATGAAATTTTTGAAACGAAAAAAACGAGCGATCCCGTGCT
>CAUTXW010000096.1:0-3158 GCA_963542655.1 uncultured Treponema sp.
TCAACGTATCAAAGATACGCCTGCGGTTAATTTGTGCTCGCGCCTCGTATCTATATCGTCTATTTTCAAAAGCGTCTATTTCAAAAAAACAAACAGAAAATCTATTTTTAAAAGTTCTGATTTTATTTCCTTCTGTAAATAACATATATATCGCTGCTGAAACTCACTTGTCGTTAATCAATGTGCGCGGGTGTGTATCTTTCAGGAAGCTTTTCATCTCTTCTATTTCCACATATATCAATTCAGGATGATTGTTTTACCGGCATCGCTACTTATTGCTATGCAATGGTTGTAGGCTGTCGTTATGTGCAAACACAAACTTACTTTATTACTGTGTGCGCTTACCGCGTACCAATGCAATAGTTTCCAAACGGAACACTTTGTTCAACTGTTTCATGTTTAGAAACCCTATTTCGGATTTTTACATCCAAAATAGGGGATTCCAAAGGGAACTCCCTTTGGTCGTCACGGACAGGATGTCCGTGAGCATAAATTATACGAGTTTTTTTACCGTTAGGTAAAAAGGAGATATACCATGAAAAAGCGATTTTCTCTTCGCTATAAACTGATTCTTATTTTCGGGCTTTTAATTGCAATAGCATCGCTTGTTGAAGGGATTCTTGCAATCAGAATCGCGCGTAGGGCTGTAACCGAAAAAATCGAGACGCACTTAATCGACAAGGCGGCTGATACGGCAAATATTATTGACGGGCGGATTAATGCCTTTTGGCAATTCCTCGAAGGTATTGCACGGATGCCCGCATTAACGGATCCGAATGTATCATACGCCGAAAAAATGGCACACCTCAAAGTTGAAGCGGCGTTTAACAAACAAATCTTGGAGCTGAACATCGTTGATATGAAAGGCAACAGGTATACCGGCGATGGAACCGTTTTCAGTGTTGCAGATCGGAACTGGTTCCAAGCAGCCGCACAAGGCAAAGACTTTTTTTCCGAACCTTTACAATCACGCATTTACGCCGGTAAGTTAATTGCGGTATTTGCGGTTCCCATTTATAACGAGCAGCGGCAGGTGGTCAATGTACTTGCTGCAAATGTAGATGGACTGTGGCTGACCGATCAAATTGACGACATAGTCGTCGGTAAAACGGGATATTGCTATGTTCTTGGAAAAACAGGAACAACGATAGCAACAAAACTGGCCGATAGGGTTTCAAAAATGGAGAATGTACAGGAGATGGTAAAGACCGATTCAAGTCTCAAATCTCTTGCCAATTTTGAAAACATGGTATTGGAAACCTATGAGTCTTTCGTCGGTTTTTACGAGTATGGCGGCGTCAAGAAAATTGCCTCGTATGCCACGATAAAAACCACCGAATGGTCGGTTGTCATCACTACCCCTGTAGATGAATTTATGGGAACGGTCAACGCGCTGCGCATGTCGATGATCGGTATCGGCGTAATCATTTTACTTATTGCACTGGTTATTGTGTATTTCGTTGCCGGCATGATGGTAAAGCCGATCCAAACCGCGGTTTCTGCATTGCGGAATATTGCGCAAGGTGAGGGAGACTTAACGGTACGTTTACCGGTTACGGGCAACGATGAGATTACCGATCTATCCGAATACTTTAACGAAACCATTGCAAAAATCGGGAAGTCAATTCGATCGGTCGGCGTCAACTCAAACACAATGGAAGAAATCGGCGATGAACTTGCTTCCAATATGACCGAAACGGCCAGTGCCGTTAATCAAATCAGCGCCAATATCGACGGGGTAAAACAGCAGGCGCTTACCCAAGCGGCAAGCGTTACCGAAACGGCGGCAACTATCGAAGAAATTGTCCGCACGATTAAGCAGCTGAACAACAGCATCGAAACACAGGCAGCGAGCGTTGCGCAATCTTCATCTTCCGTAGAGGAAATGGTTGCAAATATCGCTTCCATCGGACAGACGCTCGATAAAACCGATGAAGTAATCAAAAAACTGACCGGTGCAACCGGCGACGGCAAAGCCACGTTAGTAACATCCAATACCGTAACGCAAAAGATCGCAGAAGAATCAGGCTCGCTCATGGAAGCGTCGAGCGTTATCCAGCATATCGCGTCGCAGACAAACTTGCTTGCGATGAACGCTGCGATTGAAGCGGCTCATGCAGGAGAGGCCGGTAAGGGCTTTGCCGTCGTTGCGGATGAAATCCGCAAGCTCGCAGAAGAGTCATCAATGCAAGGCAAGACCATCACGGCAACGTTGAAAACGCTGTCGGGCGAAATCGAAACCCTCTCCGCCTCGTCAAAAACCGTTGAGGAAAAGTTCAATGCGATTTTCACCCTTGCGGAGCAGGTCAAGGAAATGAGCGCACGGCTTACCGAATCGATGCGGGAGCAAGAGAACGGCAGTAAGGAAGTGTTGACTGCAATCAAGAGCATCAACACGGTAACGATAGAAGTCCAGGAGGGCTCGGAAGAAATGCTGAAAGGCGGAGAGGGCGTCGCCTCCGAAATGCAGAAGCTCGATAGCCTCACCCGCATCATCACCGACAGCATGAACGAAATGGCCTCAGGCGCCGTACAGATTAACAACGCGATACAGGAAGTCAGCGAAATTACGCAGAAGAACAAGCGGAGTATTGAGAATTTGGCACAAGAGGTCTCCAAATTCAAAGTGTAGCCTTTTGAAAATATGCGGGCATCTGCGTTGTCGCTACGCCGAAATAAATGCTCAACGTACAGCAAGTACGTCTCCGCTTTATTTCGGCTAGGCTCCTAGCATCTGCTCCACCTATTTTCAAAAGCGTTGGGTCCATCTTTGCGTCTATCTCGATTCAAAAATGACGACGAATCCCTTGTTGTCTTATGATGTATTGGCGTATCAGAACCGCCCATGGATGGGCGTGGTGTTAATCAGAAGTAAGTTTTTCGATAGAAAAACTTATCGTTAAGCAGTGTACACGGAGGTACACTGTTCAACAGCGGCGGTTTCAAGCAGTGGCGATGCTTCAGCGACTGCGCAATGTCCGTGTCGCACAGTTACCGTGTACATACGATACCATCGGAAAATATCGCGCTGCTTCGGAAAAAATAAGGCTTGCAGTTCCAAATATGAGGGCATACGATACAGGTATATCGAATAAAGAGATGTCTTTATTCGTGCGGAGACCTGCTATAAAAAGTCAATAGGTTAAAGCAGAGAATGT
>CAUTXW010000097.1:0-3155 GCA_963542655.1 uncultured Treponema sp.
CTTATTTACTCAAAGAGGAACACTCATGGGAAGTTTAGACTTTTTATCTAAAGATTATCAATTTAAAAAATATAAGAATGTATATGCAGGAATGCTGCAAGGGTTTTATACGATTTTTCACGTAGATGCCAATGCGAAGAAATGTATCCTTACCATCGGCGCTTCTAAGGCAGAAAATGGAGAAGACTTGTTCACCCTTTTGCAGTCGCGGCTTTGCGAAATAAAAAAGGTAAAAACGCGTATCGATAACGCAACATTAATCTTTGAATATCCTACGCCGGCATTAGGCAATTATAAGAAAACATTTGATTTGCTGAATGATACCGTCATCCCGTTCCTGATAGAAAATAAGTATAAATCCGGCGGATTTATCTATGGTAAAAATGACGGAACGATACGGTTGTTTCAAATAGGATCGCAACACCTGTATTTAACCGAAGCAGAGCGGGCGGAAAAAGAAGCCGATCTTACCGATCAAAAAGAAAAAGACAAAAACACGCAAGAAAATTTTTTACTCGGTACATTGGGCGTTATCGGTGTTGCATTAGCGGGAATCATACTGTATGTTATCGTCGGAAAAATGAACCTCTATGTTTGGGCGATTCCAGTCGTACTCAGCGCAATATCCTATGCTGTATATAAACGGTTGGGGAAAAAAACAACCGTAAAAGCCATCGTTATGATTTTTATTGTGTTGTGCATCGCGCTCGCAGCGGCAACCGTCTTGGAATACGGCTGGCGTATCTACGAGGTAGTACACGAGAACCCCGAGAATGAACTTATTAGTTTCCTTGATGTTTTAAAAGAAACGCCGGAGCTTATATTCACTGAACCGGACATCGCAAAGCTGGTTAGAAGAGATCTATTGATAAACGGCGGAGTCTTAATACTGTCCTCAATTCTTACAATGGTGATCGCTTACAGGCAAGAAGTACGGTTTATCAAAATAAAAAGATTGGATTAGGTATAAAAAGTCACTGCATTATGCTGTATCAGTTATCAGAGGAGAGCCGATATGTTCGGATTGCGATTTGTAAAATTTGAACCAAATGAGTATATTCACGTAATTAAAAAAGGACGTGTGGTAAAAAAAGGGCGCGGGCTTTCGTTTTGGTTTTATAAACCTTCGACTTCGATTATTACCGTTCCGCTTGAAACAAAAAACGTGCCGTTCATGTTTGAAGAGCTTTCGAGTGATTATCAAACGCTGACCATACAAGGTGATTTGATCTATAAAATAACCGATACCGAAAAAATCATCGATCAAGTTAAT
This sequence comes from uncultured Treponema sp., assembly GCA_963542655.1. Taxonomy (GTDB): domain Bacteria; phylum Spirochaetota; class Spirochaetia; order Treponematales; family Treponemataceae; genus Treponema. Next base: position 1,274 of record CAUTXW010000097.1, read on the forward strand.
TTCTCCGTCGATCTTAAAAATTATGCGTACCTCTCGGATGATCCTGAAAAATTGAGCCGGATTATTATCAATTTGGTAAATACGATGACCAAAACCGAAGTTTCCAAGCTGCCTTTGCGGGAAGCGATACAATCAATTGATCGAATTGCAGGGGCATTAAAAGAAGCGGTGCAGCACAACGAATATCTGCAAAATTTGGGAATCACAATCACAAATATCAATATTCTTTCAATCTTGCCGAACAAAGAAACAGCGCGGGCGTTGGAAGCGGAAACGCGAGAAAATATTCTGCGCGAAGCGGATGATGCGGTGTACAAACGGCGTAATGCAGCGGTAGAGCAGGAGCGGAAAATAAAAGAAAACGAATTGAATACGCAGATCGCAGTTGAAGAAAAACAGCGGCAAATTATGGAAGCGCACATGGAGGGAAAACGGGCGGTTCAAGAAAAGAAGCGGGTTATTTTACAGGAAGATATGGCGTTCAAAATTAAGCAGGAGCAGGAAAATACGAAGCTTATTGAAATTTCCGTTAAGAACAAGAAGACCGAAGCGGATATTAAAGCCTATTCGCTGAACGCCGTTCTGGAGCCGATGTCCAAGATCAATCCCGAAATTATCAAAGCGCTTTCTTCAATCGGTATGGCGCCCGAAAAGCTGATCGCAAATGCGTTTACCGGACTCGCGGAAAATGCCGGTAAAATCGGTGAACTGAACATCAGTTCGGAACTATTACAGCAGCTGATGAAAAAATAATGGACAGGCTGATTATTATCCGCCGTCCGACTCGTTTGGATGCGCTTGTCGCGCGGTTTAATACAAAGCAGCAGGCTCAATTTTACATCGAACATCTGAATGCGGATTTTAAGGATTATGAAGCGGAACACGAAACGTACTATGCGGTATTGGATAGGCTGGTAAAAACCGCGCAAGGTATCGGCAACGTACAAGTTATCGACTGGAAATTTTTACCGAATTTTATATTCGGCAAAAATGATACGGTTATTACCGTCGGACAGGACGGCCTTATTGCCAATACACTGAAATATCTGGAAGCGCAAAAACTGATCGGCATCAATCCCGACCCGAGCAGGTGGGACGGCGTCCTGTCTCAGTTTTCCGTAGATGAGGCCGGAACGGTTATCAGGCAGGCGTTGAATGATGAGGCAACCGTAAAGCAGGTTACCAAAGCGAAAGTACAGCTTTCCGATAATCAGGTGCTGTATGCCGTCAACGATTTTTTTATCGGTGTTAAAAATCATGCGTCGGCGCGGTATGCTATTACGGTTGACGGAGCCGTAGAAAATCAATCTTCAAGCGGCATTATCGTTTCTACGCCGCTCGGACGTTCCGGTTGGATGAAAAGCGTATTGGCAGGCGCTTCGGGAATTACCGGCCGCTTATCAAAACAATCGCTCGCAATTAAAGCAAAGTCCGTCATCGATTGGGGCAAAGAACAGCTCACCTTTGCCGTGAGGGAACCGTTCCCGAGCGTCAACACCGGTACAAAGATTATTTTCGGTTCTATCACCCCCGGTACGGATTTCTGCGTTGAATCGAGGATGGGAGAAAACGGCATCATCTTTTCCGACGGCATTCAAGATGATTATCTGGATTTTAATTATTCGGTTGTCGCGCGCATTTCCATTGCAGATTCCAAAGGTAATATCGTGGTGAAATAGAGAGGCTGTTTCCTTTCGAACCTTAGGAACCAAGTCTACATTGGAGACCAACTGTGCAGCTCCTTCTATACTTCGCCTATAGCCGACCGCCTTTATAAAATATCCGGTTTCCTGTATACTGCATTCCATGCGAGTTACTACGGAAAAGATCGTATTCGGAGGGAAAGCTCTTGCGCGGATAGACGGGAAAACGGTGTTTATCC
>CAUTXW010000098.1:0-3086 GCA_963542655.1 uncultured Treponema sp.
ATTTTTGTGCATATCCACTGATAATGTTCGCAATAAGCAAAAAACAACAGACTATTTTTTTCATTTTTATAACCACCCAAATTATATTTCCCGTATATCATTTTTTATCGTGATACCTAAAAAAAATAAATACTAATTGGACATCATCTGCTTGATACACTATTCTATGCTCATGGTTTATTCTTCTTGACCAATATCCTGATAAAGAATGTTTCAACGGTTCCGGTTTTCCTTTTCCCGTAAAAGGTGTTCTTTCTATTTCTTTTATCAGATCATTTATTTTTTCTAAAATCTTTTTATCCGTGTTAAACCAAAAGATATAATCATCCCATGCCGCATCCGTAAAAAGTTTATTCATGTTCTAAAAGCTCATGTTTTTGCAGCTGTCCGTTTTTATGCTGTTCAATCGATTTTTTTAAGTGTTCGGCATTTGCCTCGTCGCGCAGCAGATAATCGGTTTCAATAAGGCTATTGTATTCATGTACCGATAACAGCACGAGGTTTTCAGAATTTTTCCGTGCAATCAGTAACGGTTCATAATCATAATACACTTTGTCCATATATGTTTTCAGATTCCGCCGTAAATCCGAGTACGTAATCACATCCATAAATAGTGTCTCCTATTATGTAAGTACAGTATATTGTACTCTTTGTAAAAAATCAATAAAGAAGCTCTAAAACTTCGGGCATCAGCATGAACGGAAAATCAACACCCCCGACGCAAGCGTCGGGGTATTAACCCCTCCGCACGAATAAACGTTCCACAACAATGCACAAGAACACTATCGCCGCTATTTTCCAACACTGACAAACTACGAGAACTTTCTTAAAGCGACAAACAAAACCGCAGGATTTATCGCAGCTTTCCTCCACTATCAGTTATATCTCAATCAGATAAACTGTAAAGACACGGTATTCTACCTTGATTCTACTCCACTTTCCGTTTGTGAAAACCGATGTATTTGTTCCCATAAGGTTATGAAAGATGTTGCAAGCCGCGGAAAATCAACGAAAGGATGGTTCTTTGGCTTCAAGCTGCATGGACTTTGTACAAAAGACGGCTCTCTTATAAAGATATGTTTCAGGGCCGGCTGTGAACATGACAGCAAGGCTTTCGATAGCACAACAAAAAGTCTTGAAGGGATATTCGTCACCGATGCAGGCTATCTTCTAAAAAAAGAAGAACTTGAAAAGATGTATGCCTCTGCAAGAAAACCGATAACGGCAACACGTAAAAACATGAAACGCATCATGACAAAAGAACAGTTTCACCTTCTGCGTAATCGTAATATCATTGAGAATGTTTGGTCAGTGATGAAGCTGAACTATAACCTTATCTATCACAGGGCAAGAAGCATAACCGGATTGTTCAGACATTTTTTCTACAGTATTCCAGCCTTCTTATTCCGCCATATTGATGATGTTCAACAATGGTTTCTTCCTGATTTGGCGGTTTTTAGAAAACTCGAAATTTGACCTATTATTTTTGTTGGCAGTAGGTTGAAACGAAATTTAGGTTACAAGCACTGCGTTATACGGAAATCTCACCCGCCTCACCTTATCAGCCGTACCCGGTAATCGCAAGCTATATCGGCGAGCAGCTCATCGTGCGTAATGATGATCACGGTTTTCCCCGCCTGCGCAAGCATATCCGCCCAGCGCGCCATACTCAAAAGCCCTTCGCCGTCCATACCGCTGGTCGGTTCATCGAAGACGAACACCTCCGCATCCGAGCAATACGCGGCGGCGATCACCACTCGCTGCTTTTCCCCGCCCGACAGCGAGGCGGGGTGCCGGTTCCGTACCTTCTGCAAATGGAACAGCTCAAGCGCCTCTTCCGTACGCCGTTTGTTGTCTTGTGAAGGTTCCCGTCCCAACAGCAGCTCGTTGATCACGCTGTCGGAATACAGCTGATAATCGGCGTCCTGCATCACAAAATAGCTTATGCGCTGCCGCTGTGCACAGGAAAGTTCCCGCCCGTCCAGCGTAATACTGCCGCTCTTTTGCCGCAGTAGCCCGCATAATACCTTACACAGGGTCGTTTTACCGGCGCCGTTTTCTCCGGTCAGCGCAGTAACGCTCCCGTGCGGAAAAGCAAGGCTGATATTCCGGATGCCGCATGCCGGTTCCGGCCCGGCGGTGTCCTTTTCACCGCACTCATTTACTCCGTCTCTCACCGGCTTGTACAGATACGTCACATTCGATGCGCACAATGCAGGTAGCATTTCTTCCCTTGCCTTTTCTGCCGGTTCCGGCGATTCTGCTAATACTGCCGTCTGTCCCGTTGCGGTTTCCATTGGGACTACTGTTCTCACAGGCTTCGTTGATACTGTCGTCTTTTCCGTCAATGCCGTCATTGCTTTTGCTGCTTCTACAGCCGTTCTCACTGTTTCCGTTGATGCCGCCGCTGCGCCTGCTACCCCTGCAGCCAGTGCGCCTAGGGGTGTTCCCACTGTTTCTGCAGCCGGGCTCATTGCTCCTGTTGATACTGCAGCTGCACCGGTTACCGCTGTTACTTCTGCAGTTCTCCCCGCTGCCTCTACAGCCCTTTCCGCTGCACGGATTTTTTTGCGGCGTAACGGCAGCTCCGCCATACCGGGATACCGGAATCCGAAACGTCGCAGTTCATCCTCCGGCAAACGTGCAAATTCCGCCGCAGTCCATCGGTGCGCCACCCTGCCGTGTTCGATATGCAAAAACGAGTCTGCAATCTCTAAAAATGCGTGCAGCCGGTGCTCGCTGATAAGGACCGTCGTACCCCGCCGTTTAATCTCCGCCAAAAGCTCGATCAAAATCCGGCTCCCCTCCGCATCCAAATTGGAAACAGGCTCATCTAAAATCAGAATATCAGGCGACAAAATGAGCGCCGCAGCAATCGCAACCCGCTGTTTTTGCCCTGCCGACAGTGCATCAACCGTCCGGCACAACAGCGGTTCTATATTCAGCAATGCCGCAGCCTCCCGCACCTTTTCTTGTACCGCCCTCGGCTCCAGCCCGATATTTTCCGCAGAAAACGCAATTTCATCCTGCACACTGTTCATAAAAAACTGACTGCGCGGGTCTTGAAACACAACCCCGAATGTCCT
>CAUTXW010000099.1:0-3055 GCA_963542655.1 uncultured Treponema sp.
CCATTGTTAAGGTTCGTGAATTCTTCTGCACAATTTCCTTGCCTAAACGTATGCATTTCAGTATTTTTTAAACGGAGGTAATCCTATGGATGAAAAGAAACGCAAAGTTACCGTTGTGGGAGCAGGTGCGGTCGGTTCAACCTTTGCCTACGCATTGGCTCAAAGCGGTTATGCGGACGAAATAGCAATAACCGATATGAATAAAAATTTTGCCGAAGGACAAGCGCTCGACCTTGTACAGGGTCTGCCTTTTTTACCGCAAGTCGACATACACGCAGGCGATAAAGCCGATTATGCCGACAGCGACATCGTTGTGGTTACGGCGGGAGCAAAACAACAGAGCGGAGAAACGCGCATAGATTTGCTGAAACGCAATGCATCCATTATCACCGGCATTGCAAAGGACATCGCGGAAAGCGGCTGCAGCGGCGTTATGCTGATTGTGAGCAATCCCGTCGATATTTTAACGCGGGCGGCGCTCAAGGCTTCCGGATGGGAGCGCGGAAGAGTTATCGGTTCCGGTACCGTTTTAGACACAGCTCGCTTCCGATACACTCTTAGCAAAGAGTGCGGTGTCGATGCGCGCAACATTCACGGTTATATTTTGGGAGAACACGGCGACAGCGAATTTGCGGCTTGGTCGATGACATCCGTTGCAGGACGGCGCATCGACGAATATTGTTCAGGCGGTGTGTGCAGCTCAGGTCTGCACTTCGATAAAGCAAAAATTCTGGAAGAAGTACGGAATTCCGCTTACCACATTATCGACTACAAAGGTTCTACTTATTTTGCCGTCGGCTTAGCCCTGACGAGAATAGCCGGTGCTATTTTGCGCAACGAGCACAGCATTTTGTCCGTTTCGATGACTCTGGACGGAGAGTTCGGACTTAAAGACGTATGCCTGAGCGTTCCCTGCATTGTCGGGCGCAGCGGTGCGGAACGGGTTATAGAAAGCGATCTTCCCGCTGATGAACAGGCAGCATTGGAAGCAAGCGCAAAACGGCTTAAAGAAGCTTTTACCGAGATGAATTAACCCAAACTATTTTTTATCGAGAATTTCGTTTATTACGATTACTCTGCATTTAAAGGTTTCGTTTATCCTGCATTTAAAGCTGAACTGAACGCCCCGGACGAGTACCACTTATACACTACCGCAACGGCAAACAAAAACGATAAAAAATCTGAAACCGGCTGCAGGAGATAAATTCCGGTCTTTCCGTATAGGGCGGGCAGAATATATAAAAGAGGTAAATAAAAAAATCCTTGTCGTGAAATCGATATGAGGAGGGATGAAAAATAATGACCGATGTTCTGCATGAACATACTGCTCACGGCAAAAAAGCTTAAAAGCGGAAGCGAAAAACATTGCATTCTCAGTATCTTAATTCCGGCAAAAATTACCTCATCATCCTTAGACATAACTCCGATACATTTTTCGGCAAAGAGAAATAAGATTATTGAGGCGGCCGTTAAAAAAATTGTTCCGATTAAAACCGTAGTAATAAAAGCTTTTTTTACTCTTGAGTATTGCTTGGCACCGTAATTCATTGCACAAATCGGTTGAAAGCCTTGTCCCCACCCGATCATAATCATATAAGCCAAAGCGGCAACTCTTGAACTTACCGTTAAAGCCGCTATCAAGCTTTCTCCGTATTGTGCCGCTTTAACATTAAGTAAAACCAATGCGGCGGAGGTAATTGCCTGGCGCGAAAAATTGGGCATACCGCCCGCAAGAATATGATACATACGCTCTTTGCTGTATTGAACTTTTTTTAGATTGAAAGAAATACTCTCGTGCCTTTTTGCTAAGAGCGTCAATACAATACACCCGATAATCTGACCGATAAGCGTTGCATATCCTGCGCCGATAAATCCCTGCTTAAAAACAAACATCAATACGGGATCAAGCACCATATTGCTTAGCATTCCCGAAAGAAGCCCGATCATTCCGTCGCGTACATTTCCGCAAAGACGCAGCTGATTATAAACCGTCAGTGCATATAAACTGAACGGAATGCTGATGATAATAATCCTTAAATACTGAACGGTAAAAGTAAGAACATCTTGAGATGCACTTCCGCCGATGAATTTTGAAAGAGGTAGAATAAAAACACTTGCTCCGATTGCGATCACAATACCGGTTATAATTGCAAGAACAATTCCTATCGACGAAATGGTTTCCGCTTCCGCATAGTCTTGTTCTCCGATTTTTTTTGACATTGCATTACCGCTGCCGTAGCCGAACCAAAAACCGATTGCCTGAATAATGCTGACAAAACTAAACACAATGCCGATCGCCGCAATCATCGCTCTGTTATTTAAGCGGCCGACAAAAAAAGTATCGGTCAAATTGTATATAACGCTGATCAACATTCCGATTATTGTCGGAATTGAAGTTTTAACTAACAGCGGAAAAATCGGTTTTGTTAAAATGTTAAATCGTCTCAGCTCTTTTGAATCCATCTCAACAACTCCGCACTTCGCCTTTGTTTCCGTCAACGGTGATAAGGTCGCCGTCCTTAAATTTTGCGGTGGCAAAACCTACACCCAATACTGCCGGTATATTAAATTCCCGAGCGACAATCGCAGCATGACTTAACGCGGAACCGGTATCTGCGACGACAGCGCTTGCAAGTTTAAAAAGCGGAGTCCATTCGGGATCGGTAAGATGACAAACAAGTACATCACCTTTTTGCATTTTATAAAATTCTTCAGGCTTGCAGATAATTCGAACCTTTCCTACAACTGCCCCCGGACTTCCGCTTACTCCTTTCAGCACATCGCCTCTTGAATCAAACACAAGTAATTTTGAAGCTTCCCAAACTTTTTCCGCAAGCGGAAATTTTTCATTTCGCATTTTTATCTTTTCTTTATAGACATCGGTTAGCCGTCCCGTTTTAAGCACTTCCATTAATTCACGATGAAAAAGATTTACAATTCCGTGTTTATAATCTTCGCTGGTTAATAAAAGAATATTTATCCGTCTTACACATTGCCTGACATAATAAAAGACAGCTTCCCACAAATATTGTGATTCTTCGCGGACAACATGAAA
>CAUTXW010000100.1:0-3041 GCA_963542655.1 uncultured Treponema sp.
TTTCTTCGATAGTATGGGATGTTACCGATGCGGATTATGATACATTGATTCATCCTGAAAAAATATAAAAAGGGATAATAACGATGAATAAAACGATTTTTAAGTTAGCGTTGAAAAATCTTTTTTCGCATAAGACAAAAACGCTGATTATTATGATTTTGATCGGGCTCGGCAGCTTTTTGGTGGTGCTGGGACTCGGTGTGTTGAATTTTGCCGAACAACAGACAAAAAACGTATGCGAAGGCGATTTTTGCGGCGATATTTTTATTACCGGCAAGCCATCCGAAGAAGACGTATCGGTAACGCTTGCCGGCGCATTTAAAAAAGTCAATACGGGAAAACTGCCTTCGATGCCGTATTTATCAAAGCTCGAAAAGATAGCGGCAAAATTGAATGATATGTCGGAAACTGCGTCGTATACGCGGGGAATTGTTACCGGCTACGGTATGCTTAAACCTACCGATCTTTCCGACACCTGGGAGCCTAAGGGGGAGAACTTTGCGTATATGCCGTATGCCGTTACGCTCGGCATCGAACCTTCTTCGTACAAAAAAACATTTGAGACGATTAAAGTGTATGAAGGCGAATTCCCCGATTCAGACAGCGAGGCGTTTATTATGCTGCCCGAGAAAATAAAAGAACGGTATGAAAAATATTATGAACGGGAGCTGCATACCGGCGATGAAGTGCTGGTAATGAGCTTCGGTGAAAAAGCAAAACTGCGGAAAGTACGGGTGAGCGGCTTTTTTACGTTTGCACATCCCGACACTGCGGTACAATCTATCCTCTATGCAGACATCAACAGTGCACGTATGCTTGCCGGTGTAACGATGGGTGCGCGTACCGTTACGGAAATTCCGAAAAATATCGATTTAACTTTGTCGGAAAAGTCGGAAGATGATCTGTTTTCAGAAGATACCGTTGGGCTCAGCGAACAGGCGGAGCAGGTTACCTCAAAAAAACAAACGGCTGCTGATGTGGAAGGTATTTTAGGCAGTACGGAACTGCGCAATCAGCTCAATATGGCGGATACCGATGCATGGCACTTTACAGCGGTAAAGCTCAAGGACTCCCGCAAAACAGCACAGACGATTACAGCTTTGAACAAATGGTTTGAAGAAGAAGGACTGGCGGCACAGGCGCTTCCGTGGGATAAAGCGATGTCACAATTTGCAGCCGCTATTCAAACAACGCAGGTGCTGATGATTGCGGTGTTGACGCTATTAGCTGTTGTGGTGCTCATCGTCATTATGAATACGCTTGTCGTTTCTATTATGGAGCGGACAGCGGAAATCGGTATGATGCGGGCAATCGGCGCAAAGCGGTCGTTTGTGCGGCAGCTCTTTTACACGGAATCATTTTTGCTGTCGTTTATCGGAGCTGCATGCGGTATTGTCTTGGCGGTGATTGCAGGTTTTATCTTCAATGCCTTGGAAATCCGTTTTTCAAATGATACTGTTGCAACGCTGTTCGGCGGCTATCAGCTGCAAACTGCAGTATCATTCACTGCAATACTCGGCACGCTCGGAGCAATGATCGCGGCAGGTATTGTTGCAAACTGGTATCCGGTGCGCATGGCGCTCAAGATCAGTCCATTGGAAGCTATCAATAAATAAGGGAAGACTATGAATATATTAAAGATTGCATTTCGGAATTTGAATAGGCAAAAGCGGCGCAGTGCACTGTTGGTTATTGCGATTGTGTTCGCATTTTTGATTGTAACGCTGATCGATGGACTGTCGGCAGGCGCCCGTAAGAGCTTGGAGTATCAGATAGCAAAGGCTATTGGAGGGCATGTCTATGTAGCCGGAGCAGAAAAAGCTGCTGATAAGACGGAGGAAGATAAGGCAAATGAATACCTTCCTCCCGAAAGCATTGAACTGGTTAATAAGATCATCAAAGAAGAAAAAATTGATGCGCTGTATACAACGGTGCGTATACAGCGTTACGGTACGCTTATTTTTGCCGGAAAGCAGCTCACAACTCAAATTGCTGGTTGTAAATTCGATGAAGAAGACGCTCTGCGAAACAGTTTCGCGTTTAAAGAAGGCGGATGGGAAAATGTAAAAATAGAAAACGCCCTGTTCATCCCACAAAAAACAGCCGAAGCGCTGAATGTTGCTTTAAATGATATCATTCTCTATGAAACAACCACACTGCACGGGCAAGCAACAGTTGCAGAATTCCAAATAGCGGGTATTTATCAAGATCAAAGTCAATTTGATCAAATGCAGTTTTATGCGAACTTCGATTATCTCAATAAAACTGCCGAATTACCCGCGGGTTATGCGACCCAGATGGGTGTTTTCTTAAAAGATGAAAATCAACAGGATGCCGTTGCGTCCATTTTTGAAAACCGGCTGGCCGAACACGGTCCCGTCACCAGCCGTGCGTTAGCAGCGCAGTTCAATCCTACATCGCCGGGTCAAGAACTGTTACGACAGCTCAATGACGGTAAATGGGACGGCACAAAATACGCCGTTATGACCTTCTATGATTTTGCCCCGCAGATGGTAACGCTATCCCAAACCATCCAATGGATCAGCCTCGGGGTACTGCTGGTATTGCTGCTCGTTACGATGATCGGTATCTCTAATACGTTCAGAATGGTTGTACACGAACGGAGGGGAGAAATCGGTACGATGCGCTCCTGCGGTGTTACAAGACGTAAAGTGAGCCTCTTGTTCCTTTCGGAAGCAGGCTTTCTTTCGGCTATCGGCGCTGCAGCAGGCTTTGTACTTGCGCTGCTCGTTATGCAGATTATCAGCCTTATCCCCATATCGATTGATTCGGTTCTTAGTATGCTCACCACAAATGGGCACTTCTTGTGGATACTGTCGCCGGCCGTTATCTGTCTGAAATTCTTACTGACGGCTTTCTTGGCAATCCTCGCGGCGCTCGGCCCTGCAAACCGCGCGGCCAACATGATCCCGGCAGAAGCCTTGCGGTCGAGTAAGTAATACCGCCGTATCAAAGAACAGGGAACCTCTAAAAACTTCAGTTTTTAGAGGTTTTCCTTAGATTTAATTTGCGATGTTTCA
>CAUTXW010000101.1:0-3037 GCA_963542655.1 uncultured Treponema sp.
TATGCGTACTGCGTCTTTACCGCATTGATAATCTGCAAGAGTTCTTTGGGAAGAGCGGTTTCCGTTGCAAGCGTGATGTCGCGGACTTCTCCGGCGAGCCGCACTCTGCATCGGCTGCGCGCATCATCAAGATAGAGGAAGCCTTCATTTGTGCTGTCGAGGAAATCTTTTTCCGAGTGGAACAGCGTGAATTTATCCTTGTACGGGGCGCTCTCGTAGGGGCAGAATGTCGCGCAGTTGCCGCACTCGTTACACATACCGTCCACGTGAACAATCTGCTTCATACGCATACCGGGCACCGTGAGCGCAAGGTTCGCGCGGTTCGGGCACACATCGACGCAGGACTCGCAAACAGTCGAGCATTCCAAACAGCGGACGCTTTCTTTTGCAACGCCGTCGGAACCGGCAAGGTTCATCGGCATTAAAATTGCCCGCTTTGAATACGCCGATTCGGTAACGGGGTTGTAGTTCAGCGTTGTAAACTGCGCCGTCCACGCATCAGCTTTTACCGACTCGATAATCGCCTTCGCCGCTTTGGTTGCATTGGCAATAGCTTGTACAACCGTGGCAGGCCCCGCGGCGCAATCCCCGATGACATATACATTTTTCACATTCGTTTCAAACGTAGCGGGATTATATTGCGCTCTTCCTTTTCCGTCCAGCGCAATGCCGGATTCCGCAAAGAGATCGGTGTCGATTTTTTCACCGATAGATGCGATTACGGTGTCGGCGGGGATGTCTATAAACTCACCCGACGGTACCGGTTTTTGCCGGCCGTCTGCGCCCCGTTCACCGAGCTTCATCTTTTCGCAGCGCAAAATTCCGTTTTCGTACGCAACCGGCGCAAGCAATTCTTTAAATTCAACGCCGTCTTCCAAAGCGAGTTCCAATTCTTCCGCATCGGCGGGCATAAACTGCTTGGTTCTGCGGTATACGATAAAGGAATGTTCAACCCCCTTCGTACGCTTTGCAACGCGGGCGGCATCCATCGCGGTATTCCCCGCACCGAGGATAACGACGTTTTTCCCCAGCTTGAGCGTTTCGGGCGCTTGCTTCGCCTGTTCAAGGAATTCGATAACATTTGCCGCCGCGCCTTTTTCCAAAGCCAGCGCACTCTGCTTCCACGCGCCGATAGCAAACACAACATGGGTAAAGCCCTGTTTTTTCAGCGCTTCAACGGAACGCTGCTCACTGTTATATATGAAGGAGGCGCCGAAGGAAGATGCAAGCTCAACGTCCTGCCCAATCGACGCGGCAGGGATTCTGAACTCAGGGATGACGTACTGCACGATACCGCCGGCGCGCGCTTTCTTTTCAAACACGGTAACGTCCGCTCCGTCGCGGGTTAAGAAATAAGCGGCGGCAAGACCGGCAGGGCCGGCTCCGATAACGGCAACCTTCGCTCCGTTTTTCTGCGCCGGTTTTTGCGCCTTTATGTTTTGTTTCAAAGTTTCGATGGCATGGCGCGCCGCTTCGAGTTTAACGGCACGGATATGCACATGATCTTCATAGAAATTGCGCGTACAGCCGGTCATACAGCGGTGATTACAGATCGTACCGGTGATGAACGGCAGCGGGTTTTTATCGGTGATAACACGGAGCGCTTCTTCGTATTTTTGCTCGCCGGTCAGTCTGATATAGGCGGGGATATCCTGATTGATGGGACAGCCGGAAATACAGGGAGCGGCAAAGCAGTCGGCAAGCGGCACCTTTGCAGGAATCTTGAGGAACGCTTCGGGCTTAACCGATTTGCGATGACGCGGGTTTTCAACAACGGCATTTGAAAGGCGGCGCAGTTTTTCTACGTTGATGGAAAAATCCTTGTTAAACGGCTTGGCTGTCAGCTCGCCAACCAGCTGCTGACAACGCGCATATCCGCCCGGCTTCAAAATCGTTGTTGCAATCGTAATGGGGCAAATTCCCGTTTCGTAAATATCGGCAATATTAAAATAATCCGCACCGCCCGAATAGGAAATACGGAGCTTTCCGTTAAAGGCTTCCGAGAGCTTCAAGGCAACGGCGATAGACAGCGGGAACAGCGACCGCCCCGACATATACATTTCCTGTCCGGGCAGCTCCCCGCGGGCAATGTCTACGGGGAAGGTGTTGGTAATCTTAACCCCGAACATCAGCCCGCGCTTATCAGACTCCTGCAGCAAACGCTCAAGCATGGGTACCGCATCGCTGAACTGTAAATCATCTTTAAAATGATGATCGTCAAACTGAACGTACTCATAGCCCATCTTGTTCATACGGTCGCGGGCAAACTCGTAGCCGAGCAGCGTGGGGTTACACTTGATATAGGTATGGAGGTGTTTTTCCGTGATGAGGTACATCGCGATGCGTTCGATTTCGGCAGGCGGACAGCCGTGCAAAGTGGAAAGCGTAATCGACGTACACACCTGCGTCGGCAATCCGCGGAGGAAAGCTTCCGACACGGACGGGAACAAATCGGTATGGCTTAAAAGGTAGTCGGTACATTCCTTCCACACCGGCGTATTCGAGGCGTTCCGCATTCCTTCGATAAAGGCGTCAACTTTCGGGGTCTTAATCCCTTCAAGGTCGTAGCCGACGCTCATGTTAAAGATAAAACCGTCGGGGCTGCCGAGACCGTATTCCTGCGAAATCACTTTAAGCGCAAACCACGCCTTTACGTATTCGTCAAAAGCCTGCGGTACGCGCAGCTCGGTAGACCATTCGACATTGTAACATTCGTCCGCCGCATTGATACACGGCTTTGCAACCGGCAGGTCTTCTCCGTCTAACTTTTGCACAGTCTTTAGTTCGAAGAACCGGCAGCCCGCAGCATACGCAGCGACGATATTTTGCGCCAACTGTGTGTGCGGCCCCGCAGCCGGCCCGAGCGGGTTTTCAAACCGCTGCCCGAACAGCTCCAAATAGCGTTTGGAATCGGCGCGGTACAGCTTTTTAACGCCGAAAATCGTCCCTTCGGTTTGATACTCCGTTCTAATCCATTCCATCAAATTCTTGAATGGTATCGGGTTCATTCTATCACTCATACTCTATTTTCTCCCTT
>CAUTXW010000102.1:0-3003 GCA_963542655.1 uncultured Treponema sp.
AACTATACACGGATGTATAGTTTTGACGAATGCTCTGCGTCGGGGTTGTTGATTTGAAAAAACATATTGCATCATCTCGTTTTGAAAATGTTCGATAAATTGATAGTATTTACTTTCATCTCGTAATTTTTTTATCAGCTTATTTGTCCTGATTTTAAATATAAAAAAATTCCATTTTGTCAAATGAAGCCGAATATTTTGACGTGAAATGTGAAGTAAACACTGCCTTCTATCATTATTTTCCGCAATAGAATAAGCAAATAATGAGATAAACGCATTGAGTAATAGAGTATTTTTCTTTATAAATCCGAACAGGGAAACAGACCTCAGCCATATATCCTGATTAATTGTTTTTCCTTTACGATTTAGAAACAAACCATGGAACCACGATGGGTTCTTAGGAAAGATTGCTGCGCTGTTGAGCAGTTATACATCCGTGTACACTGCTCAACGATAAGTTTTTCTATCGAAAAACTTACTTCTGATTAACACCACGCCCATCCATGGGCGGTTCTGATACGCCAATACATCATAAGACAACAAGGGATTCGTCGTCATTTTTGAATCGAAATAGACGCAAAGATTGACCCACCGCTTTTGAAAATAGACGGTGTAGATACAAGGAGGACGGCAAAAAAGTACCGCAGGCGTATCTTTGATACGTTGAGGACACTTTTTTGCCGTACGACGCAGTAGATGCGCCGAATATTTTCAAAAGTCTACACTTTGAATTTGGATACTTCTTCTGCGAGGTTTTGAATACTCGCCTTATTCCGCTGTGTTATCTCGCTTACCTCCTGCACAGCATTGTTGATCTGCACTGCGCCTGATGCCATCTCGTTCATGCTGTCGGTGATGATGCGGGTAAGACTGTCCAGTTTCTGCATTTCGGAGGCGACACCCTCTCCGCCTTTGAGCATTTCTTCCGATCCCGCTTGCACTTCCGTGGTTACCGTGTTGATGCTCTTAATCGCGATCAATACTTCCTTGCTGCCGTTTTCCTGCTCCTGCATTGCTTCGGTTAAGCGGGTGCTCATTCCCTTTACTTGCTCTGCAAGCGTGAAAATCGCATTGAACTTTTCTTCCACGGTTTTGGACGAGGCGGAAAGGGTCTCGATTTCGCCGCTCAGGGTTTTCAGCGTGGCGGTGATGGTCTTGCCTTGCATGGACGATTCTTCTGCGAGCTTGCGGATTTCATCCGCGACGACGGCAAAGCCCTTACCTGCCTCGCCCGCGTGAGCTGCTTCGATCGCAGCATTCATCGCGAGCAAGTTTGTCTGCGAGGCAATGTGCTGAATAACACTACTTGCTTCGATCAGGGAGCCGGACTCCTCGGCGATTTTCTGGGTTACCGTATTGGAGGTTACTAACGTAGCTTTGCCGTCGCCGGTCGCAGTCGTCAAACTTCTGATTACCTCATCGGTTTTGCCGAGTGTTTGTCCGATAGAAGCGATATTTGCAACCATCTCTTCTACCGAAGAGGATGACTGCGCGATGCTCGCCGCCTGTGTTTCAATGCTATTGTTCAGCTGCTTAATGGTGCGGACAATTTCCTCGATAGTCGCGGCCGTCTCCGTAACACTGGCGGCTTGGGTCATCGCTTGCTGTTTAACCCCGTCGATGTTCGCGCTGATTTGATGCACGGCGCTGGCGGTTTCGGTCATATTAGAGGCAAGCTCATTCCCTATTTCTTCCATCGTATTTGAGTTGACGCCGACCGTTCGAATCGACTTACCGATTTTTGCAATTGTTTCGTTAAAGTATTCAGCCATATCGGTAATCTCATCATTGCCATGTACCGGCAGGCGGACCGTTAAATCTCCCTCACCTTGCGCGATATTTTTTAAGGCGGAGACTACCGTTTTAATCGGTTTCACCATCATGCCGGCAACGAGGGAGACAATAATGAGCGCAATCACTAAAATGATTACCCCAATGCCAATCATTGAAACCCGCAGCGCGTTGACCGTGCCCATAAATTCGTTATACGGAGCAGTAATAATAACGATTCGTCCTGTTGCAGTCACTTTTGCATACGATGCAATATAACGATATCCGCCGTATTCATAAAATCCTACGGCGCTCTTTTCAGTGTTCAAGATTGATTGTATAAATTCTCCATACGAAGCATAGGCGGCATCTTGCTTCCCCTTCTCAGCTCCGTTGAATTTTTGCGTTACCCAGTCAAAATTTTTATGCGCAACAATAAGTCCATTACTACCTACGATATGACAATACCCCGTTTGCCCGACTACAATATCGTCAATTTGATCGGAAAGCCATTCGGCAAGAACACCCGCTGCAATTGTTCCTATAATCGTATGCTCAGCGTTATAAATAGGAACTGCAACAGTAAGAATAAGACGTTTGTCCGTCAATGATTCTTGCGGTTCGCTCATAAAATTCTTTCCCGACATAGCTATTTGATACCATTCGGCATTCCGTACCGATATCGCAGCGCCTGTTTTTGTGTACATAGAACCGTGAGCATCAGTGATAACAGCCTCATGAAGCACCGTATTAACAGCAACTTCTTTTTGCAATGCCGCCATTTTTTCTGTAAATGAAGCGGTCTCATTGGTAAAAACCGGTATCCGGGAAATACCTTGTAAGAATTGAAAGAGCGCCGTTACTCTTCCTTGAATGATTGCAGTCGTGTCCGCCGCTTTGTCAATAAGATGCGTTTCGACTTTTTCGGTTACGGCTTTGCGCGCTGTATGGATTGCAAGCAAACCTTCAACAAGAGATGCTATTGCAATTAATAGCCCAAAAATAAGAATCAGTTTGAAGCGAATCGAAAAACGTTTTCTCATACTATACCCCTTTATTGGGCACCTCTATTCCGAAGGATGCGAAGCAAATCTAACCGAGTTTTTTGCAGGTGCCCTATTATCTTATCGCTTATATAAATAATAGCTATTAGTTAATAATAACATAGAAAAAAACAGACTGCAAGCTCATTATAAGGAGAAAATAATAGCTTATACTATATAAAAATGGCAT
>CAUTXW010000103.1:0-2817 GCA_963542655.1 uncultured Treponema sp.
TAGAAAATTTAACCGAAGCGATTAAATTATTTGAAACGGCTGCTCCGATGAATGCCCGGCGTACCGTTCGTTATGTCGATGCAATGCGCCTTTTGGGCGAGCAGCTGGTAGATCAAAAAAAGTACCTCGAAGCTCAAACGCTCTATGTCGATGCGCTCACCGTATACCGCGATTATACCGCCTTTAAACCGCTGCCGCCGAATAAAGATATCGGTAAGCTCTATGCGGACTACGGGGATATCGACTACTTTATTTCGTATAATTTTGATTCGGCGCTTGAAAGCTATCAAAATGCGGTAAAGCAGTTGTATAATACGCCGTCGATAAATTACCGAATCGGTTATATACATTATCAGCAAGAAAATTACCGGCAGGCGATAGAGGCAATGAGCCGTGCGTATGCGGAAAAAGCACATGATAAAAATCTGCTATACGGATTCGGGAATGCGTTATTTAAAAGAGGAGATTATTTTGCCGCCTTTGCCGCATACGAAGAACTTTTAGGGCTGCTGAATGCGCAGCGTGCGCGGAAAGAACAGGTGCTATTGAATACCCGGCCTGACGACGCGGCTTTTATTGAGCGTTATATGCATACGGCTAATAATTTGGGGGCAACGCTCAACAGATTATCCGAACGCACCGGCGACTCGCAGAAAAATGGACGCGCTCTTGCATTGTACGCGGAGGCAACCCGTGCTTGGGATGCGTTGACCAGAAATCCGCAGACAATGATCCGGGCAAAATCTGTCGGTTTGGCCTACCTGAATACGCAAAATATGCTGAACGCAAGAAGTTCGTATCAATCCGAAATTTATACCGATATACCGATGATCCTCGAAAATGAGAGAGCATTGGAGCAAAAAGAGAATAAATAGTTTATGGATACTGAGATTTTAAAGTATGTTATGGCCGATACGGCTTCCGGTGCTACGGGTGTGCTATGCACGATTATCGAATCGCACGGGTCTTCGCCGCGGGAAGCAGGAACGTCGATGTGGGTAACTCCGGAAACGGTTCGCGGTACGGTAGGAGGAGGCGTTTCCGAGCATGAGGTTATTAAAAAAGCCCGTGAAATGCTGAAAACAGGAGAAGCTACCGGTATCATAAAGAAAAATCTTACCGCAGAAGAAGGCCTTGCCTGCGGAGGTTCAATCCAAGTGTATCTTGAAAAGATAGGGAATGATCCCGAACTGTTTATCTTCGGCGGCGGACATGTCGGGCGGGCGCTTGCAAAAGCTGCCGCTTTTATCGGATTTCGCGTTACCGTCTGGGATGACCGTGCCGATTGTATTACGGAGGATTTATTTCCGAAAGCACGGCGTCTTTGCTGTCCGTTAGCACAGCTTTTTTCAGAAGGGCTAACTTATCCTGCGCAAGACGGTACTGTGATGCAAGAAACCGCCGAGATTCCCCATCCCGTCCTGCAGTTTCATGAAAACGTTTACTGTGTCGCGGTAACTCGCGGACACCGCTGCGATGCGGATGTGTTGCGGTATCTGTACGGTAAAAAACTCGCCTATATCGGAATGATCGGTTCATTTGAGAAAAATGCGGCGGTTGTAAAACTTCTTGCCGATGAAGGTCTTAGCAAAGAATACCTTGATTCCATCTATAAGCCCATTGGGCTGCCCATCAGAGCGGAAACTCCGGAAGAGATAGCCGTTTCCATCGCCGCCGAACTTATTGCAGTGAGGCACCACGGAAACCCCGCATTATTGCGCAGCGGCTACGCCGACTCTCGCCACGGATAGATATGTAATTATAAATTAAGAATTAAGAATTAAGAATTAAGAATTATGAATTATGAATTATGAATTACCCAGCGCTTCCACTTCTGCTTGGGTTAGGCCGGTCATCATGCAAATTTCTGTTGATGGGTAATCTCGTTGGAGCATAAGCTTTGCCGTTTCAAGTTTTGCTTGACGGGAGCCTTCGGTGAGACCGAGGGATTTGCCTTCAGCAAGACCAAGCAATTTGCCTCGCTCAAGTCCTTTCCGCTCAGACTCGCTTATCATTGATAGCCGATCGCTTTCATATTCCAACGCCGCCTCATACCGCTTCCGCTCTTGCTCATCCATGTAAAAGATATCCATCACTTTGTTTGCCTTCGCCATTACAGGATTTCCTTGTGATAACATAGACCTCTCCTCTTTACTGTCTGTTTTGATAAACATAAGCCATTTTTCTAGGCTTGTCAAATTCTCTTTCGGCAGCTTGGTTAAGTCTAAAAAGTGAATCTCCAACAGCTCATCCAAGAGCGTCTGCTCTTCTTCTTCCCGTATCCGGTAAACCGAATGTACTTTGCGGCTTAATTTAAACGGGCTGTTCAGCACGTTGATGGTGATGCATTTTTTCAAATCTGTGTACTGCAAACCGCTGGGAAAATGCTCATGGATCATTTTTGAACAGTAGAAAATACTCCGCTTGGGGTAATAATTAAAGTAGGTATTCTGCATTTCTACATCGATTTTTCGCCCATCGTTTAAGCGGATTTTTATATCAAGCCGTCCGGCTTTCTCGTTGTAAAATAGCGGGATTTGTTCGCTATTTTCGATGCGGACATCGTCAAAATCATCCTGACTCAACAGAGTTACCAAGGAAATAAACTCAATCATAATGTCCTTATTTTCCTCGGTACCAAAAAGCTTTTTGAACGCATAGTCGTTCCGTGCGGTAAACCGCAAAGGACTGTTAGGTAATTGTTGCATTTTTCACACCTCCTACACTCCTTATGCGACTTTTGAGGCAAAATGGCCGCTAATAATTATGAATTATGAATTATGAATTATGAATTATGAATTATGAATTATGAATTAT